>CAYWRP010000017.1:0-51913 GCA_964460955.1 uncultured Rhodospirillaceae bacterium
CGCCCACAAAACCACCCTTCGCCGCTCTCAATCAACCACTGTCGTGCAGTGTGGCTGCGGGGAAAGCCCGCAATCTTTGTTTGGCACAAGTTTGGCATAGGCAGCTTCAGGAGCGTGCCCGTTGGCGACCGTGCGCGAGAAGGGTGCTTAAGCAGTGGGCGAATTCAGGACTCCTCAAAGCCCACGTCTTTTGGCAACCCGCGCTCGAAGCCAAGTGCCGAGGCGACATGAGAGACGATAACATGGCGAAACTTTGGCATAGGCAGCGTTTTACCCAGTTTGGGGCATAGATTGGCGCAAGAGTTCTATGTATAGTCCGCATGGAAAATCAACGCACGGAAAATCATGGCAGAAGGGATGATGACTCACGAACTACCGCGAGCATGCTCCTTTCAGGCGTCGCTTCGTGCGCATTTGCGGGCTATTTCCTTTTGAATTGTCATTAAAGTTGCTGCTTATCGGGGGGCGTGATTATTTTGCCTGGAATGATCAATCGCCGATTGCCCGCGTGGGATGTGCTGCGATCAACCTCGAAAGGTCGATCGATATTGGGGCGGGGGTCCATATTGATGCGTAAAGTTTTTAATGTTCATGCATGGCCTTTTTTTACTCTGCTGTTTATTGCCGAGGCGACATTGCTGTTGGCTGCCATGTATGTCGGTTTTTTTCTCAGTGGCGTTCCTGTCGACGGTTTCGCTGATCTGATTTCTAAATTTGCTGGACAATCCTTGATTTTCGCCACCGTCTTGATTTTGATGCAGTTCTGCTTCGGTTTATACGACTGGAATTATTGCTCCAAGGTTTCCCAGCTATTGCCGCGAATGACGGCGGCCTTCGCCAGTGGGTTCATTTTGATGGCGGTCGTTTTTTACGTTTTTCCCCAAACCGAGATCTGGCGCAGTTCGATGGCGGTAGCCTTGCCGGCGGGTTTCGCGGCGGTGCTGGCGCTGCGACTTGCCTTCTCACGGATTCCGACCAAGGATTATCTGAAACGGCGACTGCTTGTTATCGGTGTCGACGATGAGGCGGCGCGCATCGAGTCGTTGGAGATCGCGGGCAAAGCCTATCGATTCACGTGTGTCTCGTTTATCAATATTACGGGCAATGAGCCTAAAGTCTCGCCGTCGAAAGTGACGCTCACCCCCAACTCTCTCTCTCAATATGTGTCCGATATGTGCATTGACGAAATCGTCATTGCGGTCAGTGATCGACGCCGGAAACTCCCCTTGGACTCACTTCTTGATTGTCGCCTCACCGGCACACCAATTACGAACTATCAAACGTTTTTTGAGCGGGAAATGGGAAGAGTGGATATCGAGACACTTTATCCCGACTGGTTTATTTTTTCGAATGGATTTGCTGGCGGGACTTTTCAGCAATTGATGAAGCGATTTTTTGACTTGACGGTGTCGACCACGATGCTCGCGCTCTTGTGGCCACTGGTTTTACTTGCGGCGATCGCGATCCGGTGGGAAAGTCCCGGCCCCATCTTTTTCCGTCAAGAGCGCGTGGGATTTCGGGGGCAACCGTTTGTCGTGCTGAAATTGCGGACCATGAGAATCGACGCCGAAGGGGATGGCATCCCACGGTGGGCGAAAGCCAAGGATCCGCGCGTGACGGCCGTCGGGAAGTTTTTGCGAAAGACCCGGATCGACGAGATCCCGCAGCTTATCAATGTGTTGAAGGGCGACATGAGTCTCGTCGGGCCTCGCCCCGAGCGTCCGTTTTTCGTCGAGCGGTTGTCGAGAAGCATTCCGTATTATGCGGAACGGCATCGGGTCAAGCCGGGCTTGACCGGCTGGGCACAGCTTTATTTTCGGTACGGCGCCTCAGACGACGATGCGCGGAAAAAGCTTGAGTACGACCTCTATTACCTGAAGTATTACAGCCTCATCCGGGATGCGTTGATCATCTTTCAAACGATACGTATCGTCATTTGGCCACAGGGCGCGCGCTGATTGCGATGCTTGGGGCAAAAATGCTGAAGTTGAGACCGCGGACGACGGCGCCCCGGAAAGTCTCCCCGAATGCGTGCGGCGGCGGCATCGCGGCGCATCAGTTGCAGCCCCATTCAAGACATACTCAGCGGTGCACCGTATTGCGATTGCAACTTTTTCCGACCGGACGGTCCCTGCCGCGCATCAATGCGCTGATCCCCGACCGGCGGGGGGGCGTTGCGCGAAACGCGAAAAGGTCTCGCTCTCGCGGTCTGCTCGATTGGGGGACCGATATAGGTTGATGGGGGTCTATGTTTCTTAACGCCAAACACCATCCTGGCCAGCCGGCCGATCATGATGGGGCGGCCGCGATGTCATCCACACACCCGCAAGGTCGGACCCGTTTGTCATGGCGTTGGGCGCTTGGCGCCTTCTTCTTCGCCCTGGTGGGGGTTTTGCTTTTCTTTTCCCAAACGGGCGTGGAACTCGCGCGGACTTGGCTCGGCAATTCGACATATAGCCACGGAATTCTGATTTTCCCGATCAGTGCGTTATTGCTCTGGCAGGCGCGGGATAGTCTGTCGCAGGTGACGCCGTCGAACGATTGGTTCGGGGCTGTCCTCTTCGCGGGTTTTGTTTCCGTCTGGTTGATCGGCGATGCCGCGTCCGTGCAACTTCTCCAACAGGCGGCCCTGATCGGCATGGTGCAGTCCCTGTTTTGGGCCATCTTCGGATTTCGCGTTGTAATGCGAGCGTGGTTCCCGCTCGCGTTTCTGGTTTTCGCGATTCCGATTGGCGATTTTCTGATTGGCCCCCTTCAGTACGTGACGGCGGAAATCTCCGTCCATTTGCTCCGCGAGACCGGGATTCCGATTTTTCAAGATGGGCTATTCATATACATTCCGGGGGCCAGCTTCTTCGTTGCCGAGGCTTGCTCTGGCTTGCGGTTTTCAATCAGCACCCTGGTCCTTGGCATCCTCGTCGCGCGCTACTTCGTTGACGGGGGCTGGCGCCGCGCCGCCGTCCTGGCGCTCGCCTTGCTGATTCCGGTGCTGGCGAATGCGGCACGGGTTTTCCTCATCATCGCGGCGGCGCATTTCGGCGACGGAACATCCGACGATCACATCTCCACCGGCTGGGGCTTTTTCGCGGTCGTGACCCTGGCCTATCTCGCCGCGTGTCTGCTTTTCCGCCCGTCGGCAGATCGGGGAAGCGGGGTGGAATATCGTGCGGCGGAAACTCCGACGGCGTTGGCAGCGGCGAAACCGAAAAGTTTTGCGATCGTCGGGGCGCTCGTGCTTCTCCTTGCCGCGGGCGGGAGTGCGTACAGTGCGCTGTCCTTGCCGGCGGCGACCGATGGTGAAATAAGTGAAATCGTTGAGGTCATTCAGGTATCCGGAGAATGGTCGCGAAGATCCGACCACGTGAGCGGATGGCAGCCGGCGTTTCCGTCCGCCGATTACCGGCGGGTTCAAACATTCGAGAAAAATGGAAATCAGGTCGATCTTTTTATCGGCTACTTCTCGTTTCAGCGGCAAGGGGCGGAGGTGATCCAGTACGCCAATCGGTTCGATGATGACCAGGTTTGGCGAAAACTGGGCGGCGGCAAAACGTCCGCGACAATCGAGGATGAGCGATTAACGCTCGGCGCCGATCGTTTGGCGGCTTCCGGTACCAAGAGATTGGTTTGGTACTGGTACTGGGTCGATGGGCGGTTCACGGCGGATCCCTACGTGGCAAAACTTCTGCAGGTCAAGGCTCGACTGTCGAATGGCCCGCAGGCGGCGGCGGCGGTTGCGGTATCAACGACCTATCAGACGCAACCGGAAACAGCGGCGCAAATTCTCAAAGACTTCCTGGGCAACGTCGACTCCTTCGAAGGACCACTCCGTTCCGCGCGGCAGTTGTCCACAGCCGCCAAAGGCCTTCATTGATGTGTGGGATCGTCGGCATTCTCGACACCACTGGATTTCGGGATATCGACCGGCGCCTGCTTAGCGAGATGAATGATCGTCAGGCGCACCGAGGCCCCGATGACTCTGGACTATACCTCGAGCCAGGCATTGGCCTTGGTCATCGAAGACTATCGATCATTGACCTCGCGGGCGGGCATCAGCCGATGTTCAATGAGGATGGCAGAGTCGCCGTCGTCTTCAACGGAGAAATCTACAACTTCCCGGATCTCGTCCGCACCCTTGAGGCGCATGGCCACCAATTCCGGACGCGTTGCGATACCGAGGTTATCGTCCATGCGTGGGAACAATGGGGGCCGGCTTCGGTGGAGCGGTTTCGCGGTATGTTTGCCTTCGCGGTCTGGGATGCGCGGGAGCAGACATTGTTCATTGCCCGTGATCGCCTCGGCATCAAACCCCTCTATTATGCCTTATTGGCCGATGGAAGTTTCATTTTCTCGTCCGAACTCAAGGGTTTGCTTGCACACCCTGGTTTGTCGCGAGAACTCGATCCCGCCGCCGTCGAGGACTACCTCGCTTACGGCTACGTCCCGGATCCCAAGACGATTTTCAAGAACGTCTGCAAATTGGAACCCGCCCACCGACTCGTCGTTTCGCGTGGTCGGTCGATCCGACGGCCCGCGCCCTACTGGGAAATCGACTTTCGCAATAAGCATGACCGGGACGACAAGCAGACGCACGATGAACTTCTGGATCGTCTCCGAGACGCGGTTCAGGTTCGGCTGATCGCCGACGTGCCGTTGGGCGCCTTTCTTTCGGGGGGGATAGATTCGAGTGCCATCGTTTCGCTGATGGCTGGATTGTCCGAGGATCCCGTCCAAACCTGTACCATTTCATTCGATGCCCCCGAATTCGATGAAAGTGGCGTGGCGTTGACGATCGCGGAACGGTTCGGGACGCGCCATCACGTAAGGCGGGTCGATGCTTCCTCATTCGGCCTCGTCGACAGGTTGGCGGGTATTTACGACGAGCCTTTCGCGGACAGCTCCGCCCTGCCGACCTTTCACGTCTGTGCACTGGCGCGCGAACGCGTCACTGTCGCTCTCTCCGGCGACGGCGGCGACGAACTGTTCGCCGGCTATCGCCGCTATCGTTGGCACGGTTACGAAGAGAAGGTTCGGCAAAACCTGTCGGCAGGCTTGCGGACACTGTTGTTTGCCTCGCTCGGCGCCGTTTACCCAAAGATGGATTGGGGCCCGCGGCGGATGCGCGCCAAATCAACATTTCTGGCATTGGCCAAGGACACCGCTGGCGGCTATTTCGACAGCGTGTCAATCATTCCCGACCGACTGCGTAAACACCTTTATTCCGGCGACATGATGCGTGAGCTGAACGGCTACGATGCGAGCGAGGTTCTCCGCCAGCATATCCAACGAGCGCCGGCCGACACCGCGTTGGATCGTGTTCAATACGCCGACATCAAGACGTATCTTGCCGGCGATATCCTCACCAAGGTGGATCGCGCCAGCATGGCCAATTCGCTGGAAGTGCGCGTCCCCATTCTCGACCACCTGTTCGTCGAATGGGCGGCCGGCCTGACGCCGGCCCAAAAGCTGAGGAACGGTGTGCACAAGCATGTGTTCAAGAAAGCCTTGGAGCAACTGTTGCCGCCGGAGGTTCTGTACAGACCGAAGATGGGCTTTTCCGTCCCCCTCGCCGCGTGGTTTCGCGGCCCGCTTCGGGCGCCGATGGAAGCGGCGCTGAATGGCGGCCGATTGGGCGAAACCGGCCTGTTCAATGAGCAAAGGCTGCGGACGCTTCTCCGGCAACACACGTCGGGCGTTAACGATCAGGGTCCGACATTATGGTCGCTCATTATGCTCGAGGCGTTTCTTGAAAATTCGTTTCATGGCAATCGCCCGAGTTTGCCGGATAGCCCGTCGACGAAGGTGTCGAGTCTCGCGTGAGTCGTCGTCCATGATCGCGTGATCGGCCGCAACCGACGCCTCGCCCGGACCGCCACTGGGCGCGAAAACGATTCACTGGGAATTCTTCACGGCCGACTATTGCAGGCGCTCGACAATTTTCCGGCCACTGTTCGAGTTGGGTCTGGCTCTGCACTCCGGCGGAGTCAGTCGAGGACCTTCGCCATCAGAACGGCGTCGCCATGGGTGTAGTGAAGACAGGGGTGCGGGATCAGAGGCCGGCGGTCGATCTCCCGATATCCTTGGCGGCGTTAGAGTCTCATTGCGCCGGCGTTGCCCTCGAAGCAAATCAGACTGACCCGTGGCAGCTTAATTGTTCGCGCCCGCGTTTCGACGGCGGCGAGGAGGCGAGACCCGATCCCCTGGTTGCGGAAGCCGTCATACACGGCGATGCCGGAGACATAGAGGCTCCCGTAGTCTTCCAACTCAGCATAGGGACGTAGCACAGGATCGACGGACTCGATGTCGAAGTCGGGGTCCCGCTCCATGGGGAAGGCGTGGACCATGCCGACGACCCGACCGCGCTCGGTCGCCACTTGACAGTTCTCGAAGGAGAATGCGGTTTGCCGCCGAGCGTACCGTCGCTCACCCGCATCCAGGGGCGTCTCGCCTCGTTGCACGAGGGGCGACCAGATGTACTCGGCGAGTCCATCGGACGAAATCAAAAACAACGCCGCGATGTCACGACAATCGGCAACGACCGCGTCCCGTATCGTGACGCTCATCAACGGGCGTCCTTGCGCATGGCCCCGCGCGACACGTTAATCCGAATGCGCGCCGAGAAAGTCGCGCGCCTCTTCTTCCGTTTCGAAGACATGCGGCGCGACATCGCGCTGCTCCAACGCGTCCCCCAGTTTCATCCGCATGAAGGCGCTCGTGGTGTAGCGGGTCACCGTTGTGTAATAGGTGGCCTCCATATAGCGGATCATGCTGATGTAGTCGTCGATGACACTATCGTTGATCGAGAACGAGTCGTAGTTGACGATGACCGCCATCCGCCGGCCGATCTCCCTCGCGCGCGCCGAAACCGCGTCCTGCAGGGCAACCACATCGTTCTTGGTGTCGATGCGCAACCCCTCGAAATTAAGGAACAGGATATTGCGCTCTTGGTCATAGCTGATGCGCGCCGAGAGCGGGAAATCGCCGAGAAAGGTCTCCTCCAGGCCCATGACGGTCGACCGAAATATTCGTTCGTCCATCGTTTTGACCTCGTCGATTATCGGTGTGAAATCCATGTTGGCGAGGATATCGCGCTCGATATCGATTCCCGGAGCTACCTCGACCAGGCGCACCCCGCCCTCGCGGCCCTCGAAGACGCATCGTTCCGTTACGTAAAGGACCGATTGACCTTTTTCCGCCGCGAGGGCGCAATTGAAGGTGATTTGAAAGACTTTATCGACGAACTTGCGCGCCTTTCCCTCCTCAACGATGTGAACCTTGCCATCGTCGATTTTTACCTTGAGCCCGCCCGCCGTGAAGGTGCCGACGAAGACGACCTTGCGCGCATTCTGGCTGATGTTGATGAAGCCGCCGGCGCCCGCCAGACGCGTCCCGAAACGGCTGACGTTCAGGTTGCCTTCCTTGTCGCATTCGGCGAGACCGAGACACGCCATGTCGAGACCGCCGCCGTCGTAGAAATCGAACTGTTGGTTCTGATGAATGATCGCGTCGGCGTTGACGGTGGCGCCGAAGTTCAGGCCGCTGGCGGGGACGCCGCCGATGGCGCCGGGTTCGGTGGTGAGGGTGATGTGTTTGAGGATTTTTTCTTCATTGGCGACGTTGGCGACCCCCTCCGGCATACCGATGCCGAGGTTGACGACACCGCCTGGCGGCAATTCGAAGGCGGCGCGCCGGGCGATGATTTTACGCTCGTCGAACGGCATCGGCGCCAGCGAATCGAGAGGAACGCGGATCTCGGAATCATACGCCGGATTGAGGGGGGTGGCGTACGTTTGGTAGTGGTATTCGGGCTTCGCGATGACGATGCAGTCAACCAGGATCCCGGGGATCAAGACGTCCCGGGGATTCAGCGAGCCCCGCTCCGCGACGCGTTCAACCTGTGCAATGACGATCCCGCCGGAGTTCCTGGTTGCGGTCGCCATCGCGAGATTATCCAATGTCAGAGCTTCATGCTCGGCGGTGACATTGCCCAAGGGGTCGGCCGTCGTTCCGCGAATGAACGCCACCTTGATCGGAAATGCCTTATAGAAAAGCCATTCCTCGCCCCTCAACGTAACCAGTTCAACCAAATCTTCGGTGGTAACGGCGTTTATCTTGCCACCCTCGATCCTCGGATCGACGAAGGTGCGCAGGCCAACCTTGGTGATGGTGCCGGGTTTCGCCGCGGCGATGTCGCGATAGAGATGTGAGATGACCCCTTGCGGCAGGTTATACCCCTCGATCTTGTTATCGAGCGCCAACTGCGTAACCTTGGGGACCAAGCCCCAATGCCCCCCGACAACGCGTTTCAGCAGGCCTTCGTGCCCCAGACGGTTCAACCCGCGCTCCTTGCCATCTCCCTGGCCGGCGGCGAAAACCAGGGTCAGGTCCTTCGGATGCCCGGTTTCGAGAAATCGTTTTTCCAGTGTCGCCAATAACTCTTCGGGCGCGCCCGTGCCGATGAAGCCGGTATTGGCCAACGTGTCGTGATCGCGGACGAGCGCAACCGCCTCGTCGGCCGAAACGATTTTGTTCTTCATCACGTAGCCCTCGTTTGCCGTTGAGGCGGTTCGCCGCCGGGTGGATTCGCGGCAAACTTTTCCGTTTGCCCGGCACTGTCAAGCTCTCGCGCTATGGCGTTATTACGTTGGGATTTTTTTGGCCCTATCCGCAGGGATGGTGGACGCCCCCTTATTACCGGCTGAACGCCACGCTCGGCAGCCAAGTCACCAGGGAGGGGAACAGGAAGACCAGGGCCAGTCCGAGCAGTTGTATCAAGATGAACGGAACGACGCCGCGGTAAATGTGCGCGACGCTGACTTCCGGGGGGGCCACGCCCTTCAGATAGAAGAGGGCGAAGCCGACAGGCGGCGTGAGAAACGACGTTTGCAGGCAGACCGCGAACAGGATCATGAACCAGTAAATATCGAAGCCGAGCGACTCGACCACGGGTCCGACCAGGGTCAGCACGATGAGGATGATCTGGATCCAGTCGAGGACGAAGCCCAGCAAAAAGACAATGAACAGGATCGCGATGATCGTCCCGTTCGGTCCCAGGTTGAGGCCGAGCAGCGCGCTCTCGATCAGGTCGTCGCCGCCAAGCCCGCGCAGAACCAAAGAAAAGGCGCTGGCACCAACGAAGATGCCGAAGATGAAGGCCGTCGTTACCGTCGTCTGCCGAGCGACGTCCCGCATCACCTCCAGGGAGAGGCGGCGGTTCCACAGGGCCAGCAGGGTCGCGCCAAAGGCGCCGACACCCGAGGCTTCCGTAGGCGTCGCGACGCCGAAAAATATAGATCCGAGAACGGCGAGGATGAGAAGCGCCGGCGGCAGGGCGGCGCGTAACACGCCAAGGATGACGCGGGGGGTAAGGCGTGGCGCATCGGCCGGCAACGGGGCTGCGCTGGGTCGAAGATAGGCATAAATCAAAATGTAGACGACATAGAGCAAGCCCAGCATGAGGCCGGGAATCACCGCGCCCATGAACAGGTCGCCGACGGATCGGGACAACCGGTCCGCCATGATGACGAGCATGATGCTGGGAGGGATGAGGATCCCCAGCGTGCCGGCGGAACAGATCGTGCCGACAGCCAATTCCCGCCTGTAACCGCTCTTCAGCATGATCGGCAAGCCGAGAAGCGTCAGCAGCACCACGGAGGCGCCGATGATCCCGGTCGAGGCGGCCAACAGGATGCCGATGATCGTGATCGTCACCGCGAGGCCGCCTCGCATACTGCCGAACAACTGGGTGAAGTTCTCCATCATCTTCTCGGCGATGCCGGAGCGATCCAGCATCAACCCCATGAAAATGAACATCGGCAGTGCGACCAGAACCCAGTTCTGCATCGTGTTCCAAAGATCGTCGATGATCAGCGAGACGTACGGCCAGTCGATGCCAATGAAGGTGTCGAGATAGGTATCGCAAAAGATCGAGATCGCGGCGAAAACGATCGCGATGCCACCGAGCGTCCAGGCGACGGGAAAGCCCGTGAACAGCAATGCGATGAACGAGAGGAACATCGCGATGGCGAGGTACTCGTTCAGCTCCATGGGGGCCCCCTGTCGAAACTCTTTGGCTTATCGTTTTGGGATCGCCGCCGCGCCCAGGAACAGGTAGGCGGCAACGCGACTGAGGCGGGCGACCGCTGCGAACAAGAGCAGCAGGTATCCGATGAACATGAACGACTTAATGACCCAGCGATAGGGCAGGCCGCCCGGCGCATCGGAGACCTCGTCTATCGTGAACGAATATTCGATAAACCCAGGGGAATAAATCAACACGATGCTGATATAAGGAATAAGAAAAATTATAATTCCGATGAAATCAATCCACGCCTTTGTCTTTAGGGTGAAGCGTTCATAGAGGATGTCGATGCGAATATGACCGTCGCGTTTGAAGCAATAGGAAAGGCCGATCAGGAACCCGACAGCGTAGAGGTGCCATTGCAGCTCTTCGAACTCGATCCGCCCTTCCCCGAACACGTAGCGTAACGTCACGTTGAGGACGATGATGCCCATGAGAAGGACCCACAGCCACGAGGCTAGGTTTCCGACGCCCTCGACGACAGAGTCGAGGGCGTCGGAAATTCGCGTGCGTGGAAATTCGGTCGGGTGGATCAGGTGATCCACCGCCGCATCCCGATCGTCACCGAAGCCCTGTGGGGTGCTCATGACGATCGTTGGGGTTTCTTCACGCCGTTTTCGCCGAGCCTAAAAGTCACGCGGTAGGTATCCGAACGACTTCCAGTTGGCATACTCTTTCCGGAACGCCTGCTGCGATTCATAGATTTTCTTGAACATGGCGTCGTTCGCCGCTTCCTCGGCCAGGACCTCTTGGGTGACCTTTTCCAGCTCGCGAAGGATCGGCTCCGACAAGTATTCCGCCTTGACGCCCTGTTCCTCGAAGCCGGCAATGATCGGCCCTTGGTTGCGCTCAGCCTTGGCAAGGCTATATGTCACCGCCGCCATGCAGCCCATTTCGATGAACGATCGGGTCGACTCGTCAAGGCTTTCCCATTCCCCTTTGTTGACCAGCAGGTGCGATGCGGTGAACTGCTGGTGCCACCCCGGGAAGTAATTGTACTTGGCGATCTGGTGGAAGCCGAGCTGTTGGTCGACTTCCGGCAGCGAAAACTCGGTGGCGTCAAGCGCTCCCTTCTCCAAGGCCTGGTAGATCTCACCGCCCGGCAGGACCGTCACGGACGCCCCGAGCTTCTGCATCACCTTGCCGCCCAAGCCGGCGAAGCGGATCTTCAGCCCTTGGATATCGTCGAGCGAGGTGATTTCCTTCTTGAACCAACCCGCGGTCTCCGGGGAGACGATCCCGCACAGAATGGGGTGAATGTTCTGCGGCGCGTAAAGCTCGGCGCCCAGTTCCTTGCCGCCGGCAAAATACCACCAGGCGTTATACTCGCCGGGCTCCAATCCAAACGGAACGGCGGCGAGCAGCGGCGTCGCCGGGATCTTGCCTTGGTCGTAACCGACCCAGGTGTAGCCGGCGCGTACCTTGTTGTCCTTTACCGCTTCCATGATCTGAAACGGCGGAACGATCTTGCCGGGCTCTTCGATCTTTAACTGCACGACGCCGCCGCTCGCCAAGTCAAGGCGTTCGGCGACCCATGGCGCCGCGTCGCCAAGAGCCGGCAATGTTGACGGAAACGCGATCGGCACGCGCCAGCGGACCTTCTCCAGCGCCAAGGCCGGTGACACCAATAAGCCGAGCACCCCGGCAGCCGCCGCGAAAGAGGCGGCAATGCGCGTTGGCGACCATCGAAACCAACCAGTCATCAGATATTTCCTCCCAAATTTTAGAGACGAAGTTTTTAGTATATGCGCCGGGGGGGCCGGTCTTGGCCACCGGTCTCGCGACACGTCGCGGGCGTCGGTGATGACGAAGGGCCGGGAGTGCTTGCGTGCACGGTATGCCGAGCTTGGCCGATGCCGAATGCAGGACCGCCGCGCCTGGAAACGCGATCCAGAAGTTTCGTCTGCATTTTTCCTCCCACGCGGATTGGTCGCCCGTTTTCCGGGCTTTGATATTCTTCTTCAACAGCAATAAACGTCAAACCCCGGAAACACAATCTCCAATCGGCGGCGGCCGGCTTCCGATGCCGCCAGTGCCACACGACACCGTGAAAGCCGCGCTTTATCTCAAGGCTTGCTTTCGATATCGAGATCGCCGAAACAATCGACGACCAGAGAGCGTCTGCCTGTTGCGCGGCGACTGCGCGGTTTCGGAGCCATCCACTGTATCCGTCGCCGCTCTCAAGCGGACGGCACAGCCGAGAACGCGGCGATTGGGAGACCAATCCTGACCATGACCGAACACAGGACGATACCTAGCCGAATGCTGGCGTTGGGTTTGCTACTTTGCGGCTTGATCATACTGGCGCCCCAAGCCGGGTCGGCGGCGACGTCGGAAGCCGAGGCCAAGTCATTCATCGAAAGCATGGCCGACCGGGCGATCGAGTCCCTGACCTCACCCGAGATACCGGAAGAAAAGCGGATCAAGAACGCACGACGGCTGTTGAATGATAAATTTGCCGTTCCTTCCATTGGCCGTTGGATTCTCGGCCGATACTGGCGCCAAGCGACTCCGCAGCAGCAAGAAGAGTATTTAAGATTGTTCGAGGACATGATCATCAGCATATATGTCGAGCGATTCGATCAGTACTCGGGCGAGACCTTGAACATCGTCGATGCCGTGACCGTCGGCGACGGCGAGGATGTCCTGGTCTCCACGCGGCTCAACCGCGCTGGCGGAAACCCTGTAAAGGTGGATTGGCGCGTTCGCCGCATGGACGATGGCTTGAAGGTTGTCGACGTCCTCGTGGCGGGGGTGAGTTTGGGCCAGACCCAACGCTCGGAGTTCAGCGCCGTCATCCGCAACAACGGCGGCAGTATCGACGCCCTGCTGGCGGAAATGCGACAACGATCGCAAGCCGTCCGCGCCCGGCAGGGATGAGACGGGCGGTGACGGCGGCAGGACTATCCCAGACGGCGCCGGTGGAAGCGCCGTCCGGCAAGGACGAGGCCTACGAAAACTTCCCGGTCGGCTCATGGCTCTTGCCGGCGAATTTGCGCCCGCACGTCGCTGTCTTCTACGCCTATGCCCGGGCCATCGACGATATCGCCGACGCCCAGGAGTTGGCGCCGGACCAGAAAACGCGCCGCCTGGACGGCTTCGCCCGCGCCATCCGCGGCGAGGAAAAGAAGGACCCTGTCTACGCCAAGGCGCATGCCATGCGCGAGACGTTGACCGCATGCGGCATCACGACACGGCACTGCCTCGACTTGATCGACGCGTTCAAGCAGGACGCCGTCAAGGGCCGGTATGCGGATTGGGATGAAGTGATGGCGTCGTGCATGAAGTCGGCGGCGCCCGTGGGGCGGTTCCTGCTCGACCTGCACGGGGGCTGCCGGGCCGGTTACGCGCCGTCCGATGCTCTGTGCAACGCGCTGCAGATCATCAATCACCTGCAGGACTGTCAAGCCGACTACCGGGAACTGGACCGCGTTTATCTGCCGAGCGATTGGCTGGCGGCAGCCGGCGCCACTGTCACCGATCTCGACCGCCAGGCAGCGACCCCCGAGTTGCGCCGCGTGCTCGACCGCACGCTGGACGCGGTCGATATCATGCTGGCGCAAGCGAGACCGCTGGCCGCGGGCCTGCGGAGCCGCCGGCTGGCGATGGAGGCATCGGCCATCCACGAAATCGCCGTCACCCTCAGCAGGCAACTGAGGCGGCGCGACCCGCTGGCCGAGCGCGTTTCGTTGACCCGGGGCGGTTATGCTTGGTGCTGCTTGCGCGGTGCCGTGCGAGGCTTGTTCTAGGGACGTGCGCCAATGACGGAGCTGATCATCCTGTCCGGCGCGCCGGTGGTCGCATGGCTTTTCCTGATGCTCGGCCGCGGCGGGTTTTGGCGATGCGATCAACGGCTCGACGATACCGCGCCGCATAATCCTGGTTGGCCGGCGGTGGCGATCATCATTCCGGCGCGCAACGAACGGCCGACGATCGGCGAGGCGGTACGGTCGGCGCTGAACCAAGACTATCCGGGCCCCCTTCGTGTCATCGTCGTCGACGATCACAGCGATGACGGAACCGCGGCCGAAGCCCGACGCGCGGCCGGGAGGTCAAGCCGATTTCGACTCGTTCCGGCGTCGCCGCTGCCCGACGGCTGGACCGGCAAGCTCTGGGCACAACAGAACGGCCTCGACGATGTAGCGTCCCGGGATCCCGAGACCGCGTTCGTTTTCTTTACGGATGCGGACATCGTTCACCCGCCGGATCTGTTGCGCCACCTGGTTGCCAAGGCGGTTGCCGAAAAACGGGGGCTCGTCTCTCTCATGGTCAGGCTCTCGTGCGTGACCCCGGTCGAACGGCTCCTTGTCCCGGCATTCATCTTCTTTTTCCAGAAGCTTTTCCCCTTTCCCTGGGTCAACGAGCGTACCCGCGCCGTTGCCGCGGCGGCGGGCGGATGCCTTCTGGTCGACCGCGGTTCCCTTGCGGCGACCGGCGGTGTTGCGGCGATCCGCGGCAATTTGATTGACGATTGCTCCCTGGCGCGACAGATCAAGGCACGGACTCCGATTTGGCTCGGTCTCTCGGAAACCAGTCGCAGTCTGCGCCGTTACGACGGCCTGGGGGCGTTCTGGCGCATGGTTGCGCGAACGGCTTTCACCCAACTCGACCATTCCTGGGGGCTTTTGGCCGTGACCATTACCGCGATGACGCTGCTTTACAGTATTCCGCCGTTGACGCTTGGCATCGGGATCGCCGCTGGTAACATTGGTCTCGCGGTGCTTGGCGCGGCGGCAATGGCCTTGATGCTGATCGCCTATGGGCCGACCCTGCGCCTGTACAATCTACCTTGGCTTTGGGGGGTGACCCTGCCAGTAGCCGCGTTTCTGTACATGCTGATGACCGTCGATTCGGCGCGCCTGTCGTGGCTCGGCCGTGGCGGCGCCTGGAAGGGCCGGACATTCTCGATGCCAGCCTCACCGGCGAGCCGAAGGTAGTCGGCGATGGAACTGGCCACGGAGGGGACTCCAGCAAGAGATTTCAGGTCCACGAGCGCCGACCGCGCGGCCGTCGAACGCATCGTCCGGGACTCCGGCACCTCGTTCTATTGGGGGATGCGGTTGTTACCGGAAGACCGCCGCGCCGCGATGTTCGCCGTTTACGCGTTCTGCCGGATCGTTGACGACATAGCCGACGATCCGGCGCCGCTCGGCGAGAAGAAGGAGAGGTTGGCCACCTGGCGCGCGCGGATCGACTCGTTGTACGCCGGTGACCGCTCCGCCGATATCCTGCGCGAACTCGCGGAAGCGGTGGAGCGCTATGATCTGCGAAAATCTGATTTCGGGGCGATCGTCGATGGCATGGAGATGGATGCCGCCGACCGGCTGCGGATTGCCGACGAGGCCGAATTGGCCGTCTATTGTGATCGCGTGGCGTGCGCCGTCGGGCGGCTGTCGATCCGCGTTTTCGGGCTTCCACCGGAGACAGGCGATCCCCTGGCGGCGGCGTTGGGCGAAGCGTTGCAGCTGACGAACATTCTGCGCGACCTCAAGGAGGATGCCGACCGGGACCGCCTGTATCTGCCGGCCGAGACCTTGATTGGACGTGGGATGTCCGCCGAGGGAGCGGCACGGGAAATCCTCAACCAGGCCGGTATTCCCGATCTCTGTCGCGATTTTGCGGCGCGTGCCGGGCAGCGGTTCGCTCTAGCTGACGCGTTGATCGGCCGATGCGACCGGCGCAAGGTGCGTCCGGCACGGATCATGATGGAAGTCTATCGCCGTCTGTTCGCGCGGCTCGAGCGCCGGGGGTGGAGCCAGTGGCACGAGCCGGTGCGGGTGCCGACGCCCGAGAAGCTGTGGGTGGCACTGCGTCATGGGGTGTTCTAGGTCTGTGCCGCCGCAAGCCCACATCGTTGGTGCTGGTCTTTCCGGTCTTGCCGCGGCCGTCCGCCTTGCCGCCGCGGGGTGCTCGGTGACCGTTCACGAAGCAGCCAATCACGCCGGTGGCCGGTGTCGGTCGTTCCGTGACGCGGCGCTGGGGTGCGATATCGACAACGGTAACCACCTTGTCCTCTCCGGGAACGAGGCGGTGTTCGAATTCCTCACGGAGATCGGCGCCGCGGATCGTCTCGTCGGACCCGATCAGGCCGTGTTCAAGTTTCTCGACCTTGAGACCGGCGCCGGGTGGTCGATTCGTCCATCCCGGGGTCTGATCCCATGGTGGATTTTTCGGTCCTCGAGGCGTGTTCCCGATACCCGCTGCGGCGACTATTTGCGGACGATCACGCTTCCGTTCAGGGCGCCCGGCCGGACGGTTGCCGATTGCCTGGCTGGCGCGGCCCATCTCTATCGGCGGTTTTGGGAGCCAATGACGGTGGCGGTGCTTAATACGCCAGCGGAAGAAGCCTCGGCGGCGCTGCTTTGGCCGGTGCTCCGCCGAACGGTTGCGCGAGGCGAGCGCTTTAGCCGGCCCCGGATCGCCAGCCACGGCCTCAGCCATTGTTTCATCGATCCCGCGCTGGCCTACCTGCGCGCGCGCAGCGCCGAGATCCGGTTTGGCGCCCGTGTCCGAGGGTTGCGAACCGCCGCTGACTCTCGGCGGATTGCCGGTTTGCAAACCGCCGATGGGGAAAGCATCGACCTTGCCGAGGGAGCGCATGTTGTCATAGCCGTTCCCCCCGGACCGGCGCGGAAACTGATACCCGACCTCACCGTTCCCGACGCAAGCCAGGCAATCGTCAACGTGCATTATCGTCTTTCGATGCCACCGAACGGAACAGGGATGATCGGTCTTGTCGGCGGGACGGCGCATTGGGTGTTCGTGCGCGGCGAGGTGGCGTCTGTGACCGTCAGCGCAGCGAACGGCCTCGTCGGCGAGGATAATGAGCGGATCGCCGCGACGATTTGGCCGGAAGTCTCTCGTGCCTTGGCGCTTCCGCCCATGCCGGTGCCACCGAACCGGGTGATCAAGGAGAAACGCGCAACCTTCTCGCAGACCCCTTCGGCGCTGGCGCGCCGACCCGGCACGCGAACGAGGCTGGCCAACCTTTGGTTGGCCGGCGACTGGACCGATACCGGCTTGCCGGCGACCATCGAGGGCAGCGTGCAATCCGGCAACACGGCGGCTGCGGCTATTCTAGGTTCTCAAACAAGTGCTTGACACAGAAGCGCTTTTGGGACACGTCTGTCTGGATAAGATGTGACTCATGCGTAACACCCTTATCGATAGGGGCGGGCTAAAAAATGAATTTCGCATACGATGAGAAGGGTGTATCCCGCACCGCTTCTCACTCTCCCCGAACCGTTTTCGATTATCTGGATGCCACTCTGGAGCAGAGGATCGATGCCACGATCGCGGACGCCAGCTCTTGGTTGATCAACCAGCAGCGGGAGGACGGACATTGGATTTTTGAGCTCGAGGCGGATGCGACGATCCCCGCCGAGTATGTGTTTCTCAATCACTTTCTGGGCGACATCGACGATGAAACCGAGCGCAAAATCGCCGTTTATTTGCGTCGAACGCAGGGTAAGGACGGCGGATGGCCGCTGTACCACGATGGCGACACCGATCTCAGCGCCTCGATCAAGGCCTACTATGCGCTCAAGCTGATCGGCGACGACCCGAACGCGCCACACATGGTGAGGGCGCGCGAAGCGATCCTGCTGCGCGGCGGGGCGAGCAAGGCCAACGTCTTCACCCGCTTTGCGCTTGCGCTGTTCGGCCAGCTTCCGTGGCACGCGGTTCCGGTGATCCGGGTGGAAACCATGCTTCTGCCCAAATGGTCCCCTTTCCACATCGATAAGGTTTCCTACTGGTCGCGCACCGTGTTCGTCCCGCTGCTGGTCATCGCGGCATTGAAGCCGCGCGCGCGAAATCCGCGCGGCGTCGGGATCGAGGAATTGTTCGTTCGCCCGCCGGAACAAGAAAAGCGGTTCCAGACCAACCCCACGGGTCATTGGCTCGGAGAAATCTTTCTCAGGCTCGATTCGCTGGGTCATCGCGTGGAACCTTTGATCCCCCCCTCCGTGACGCGTCGCGCCATCAACAAGGCGATGCATTTCGTCCATCAGCGACTTAACGGTGAAGACGGTCTCGGCGGTATCTTTCCGGCCATGGCCAACGCCGTGATGGCCTTTGATGCGCTGGGATATCCCCACGACCACGCGGACTTCGTCACCGCCCGCGAGGCGATCGACAAGTTGCTGGTGTTCCGCGATGAAGAGGCGTACTGCCAACCGTGCCTCTCGCCCGTGTGGGATACCAGCCTCAGCCTGCACGCGTTGCAGGAGGTCGGCCTCAACCGCACCGATGCCGCCCTGCGCAACGCCGCCGACTGGCTGGAATCGCTGCAGATCGTCGAACAGAAGGGGGATTGGCTGTTCAACCGCCCGGACGTTCCCGCCGGCGGCTGGGCATTCCAGTATCGCAACGATTTCTATCCGGACGTCGACGATACGGCAGTGGTGGTCATGGGACTGCACCGTCTAGACGATGCCCAGCACCGCCACGCCATCCGCCGCGCGGCGGAATGGGTGGTCGGCATGCAGAGCAGCAACGGCGGCTGGGGCGCTTTCGACGCCGATAACGAGTATTACATCCTGGAGCATATCCCCTTCGCCGACCATGGTGCGTTACTCGACCCGCCGACGGCGGACGTGACCGCGCGTTGCCTCGGCATGCTCGCCCAACTGGGATACACCACAGAAAGCGAACCGGTGGCCCGCGCGCTCGCCTTCCTGCGCGACGGCCAAGAGGCGGATGGTTCCTGGTTCGGCCGCTGGGGCACGAATTACATTTACGGCACCTGGTCGGTACTCAGCGCCTTGAACGCCATCGGTGAGGATCCGGCATCTCCTTACATCCGCAAGGCCGTCGACTGGCTCAAGTCGCGGCAGCGAAGCGATGGCGGATGGGGCGAGGACTGTGCGACGTACTGGCCGGAGCGTCGGGATGAGGTGAAAACGAGCTTGCCGACCCAGACCGCGTGGGCCTTGCTGGGGTTGATGGCCGCCGGCGAGGTCGACTCGGAGGCGGTTCGGCGCGGCGTCGAGTACCTGATCGACGAGTCGCGCGGAGACGGGCCGTGGGAAGAGACGTACTACAATGCCGTCGGGTTTCCCCGCGTCTTCTATTTGCGGTACCACGGCTACAGTGCTTACTTCCCGCTCTGGGCGTTGGCGCGTTACCGCAACCTGAGCCGGGGTAATCACCGGACGCCGGAATTTGGCATCTAGGGCGCCGCACATCGTCGTTCTGACCGGCCTGCCGCAGGAGCGCGACTGCCTTCAACACCTGCCGGACGCGACCGGCCTGAACGTCGTCTGCTCCGCCGGCCGTCCCGAAGCCGGCCGCCGACAAGTCGAGACGCTTGTCGAGGCGGGTTGCGAGGCGCTTGTCAGCTTCGGTATCTGCGGCGGCTTGTCACCGCACCTTTCTGGCGGCACGATCGTCGTCGCCGACCGCGTCGTCGATGCAAACGGCGGCTGCTGGATGCCGTGCGGCGACTGGTCTCGGCGCATCGTCCAGCAACTGGACCGCATCGGGGCCGTCGACCCGGCAACCGTTCTTGGAAGCGACCGAATGGTTTGCGAGCCCGAGGACAAGGAAGCCTTGTGGCGGCGCCATGCCGTCGCCGCCGTCGACATGGAAAGCCATGTCATCGCGCGTGTTGGCGCGCGTGCGGGCCTGCCGATCGCCGTCGTTCGGGCAGTTGTTGACACCGCGGCGATGCGGCTGCCGGATGCGGCGCGCGTGGCTCTCGACGCGGAGGGAAATCCGCGTCATGCCGCCGTGGCCCGGGCGTTACTAAGACGCCCGCTGCAACTCCCCGACCTGATCCGCTTGGCGTTGGCCTTCCGAACCGCCCTGCGGCGTTTGCGTGCCTGCGCTCCCCTGCTCGGGCCGGATTTCCGTCTGTTCGGATAACCGCTGGACGAGGCCTTCGAAGACGAATTTCGCCGGGCGTTGGTTTTCGAGTGGGATTTCGGGCGCCATCGGACCGTCGGTTTTCGGTCCCCGCCAGGCCACCGACAGGGCGCGCAGCGGACTTCGGAACGTGGCGTCGATGGCCGATGGCTCATAACCGCAGTGGACCATACAGTCGGCGCATTTCTCGTAATTGCCGGTCCCATATGAGTCCCAGTCGGTCTCCTCCATCAACTCGCGGAAACTCTTCGCATACCCTTCGGCGAGCAGGTAGCACGGTTTCTGCCAGCCGAAGATGTTGCGGGTGGGGTTGCCCCATGGGGTGCAACGGTAACTTTGGTTGCCGGCAAGGAAATCCATGAACAGGGGCGATTGGCTGAACGCCCAACGTGTCTTGCCCTGGCGTTTGAAGACGTCGCGAAACAGCTGCTTCGTCTTCGACCGGTTGAGGAAATGCTCCTGATCGGGCGCCCGCTCGTAGGCGTATCCCGGCGAGACAGTTATCCCCTCGACATCCAATTGCTCCATGCAGAAGTCGAAGAAGGCAGCGACCTCGTCCGGCGTCATCTGATCGAACAACGTACAGTTGACGTTTACCCGGAACCCCCTTTCGCGGGCCGCCCGGATCGCCGAGACCGCCCGTTTGAACGTTCCCGGCTGGTTCACCGCCTTGTCGTGCGCCTCCTCGAGTCCGTCCAGGTGGACCGAAAATGTCAGGTACGGGGAGGGCTTGAAGAGGTTGAGCTTCTTCTCAAGAAGAAGACCGTTGGTGCACAGGTAGACGAACCGCTTCATCTTGACGATGCCGTCGACGATCTGATCGATTTCCTTGTGGATCAGCGGTTCGCCGCCGGGGATGGAGACCACCGGCGCGCCGCATTCCTCGATCGCGTCCAAGCACTCCTTAACGCTCAAGCGCTTGTTGAGGATTGGCTCGTCGTAATCGATTTTGCCGCAGCCGGGGCAGGCAAGGTTGCATCGAAATAACGGCTCGAGCATGAGCACGACGGGATACTTATCCACCCCGCGTAGTTTCTTGCTGAGAATGTAGGCGCCGACGCGGATTTGCTGACGGAGAGGAATAGGCACAAAAAAATCCTTAATTATTTGGCTTTGAGGGTCATCTAGGCTGGCTGCGGCGCATCCAGCAATTCGCGTGGCAGCTTGAACTGCATATTTTCATCCGCTCCGCCGAGCTCGCTCACCGATACCGTGCCATAACCACGCAGCCGGTCGATCAATTCCTCGACCAGCTCCTCCGGCGCCGAGGCACCGGCCGTGATGCCGATGGTATCCACGCCATGGAGCCATGTTTCTTCAAGCGCATCGGCATCGTCGATGAGGTAACTCGGAACGCCGGATTCGGCGCCGATCTCTCGCAAGCGATTGGAATTGGAACTGTTCTGGGCTCCGACCACGAGGACCAAATCGACCTTGCCGGCAAGGTCGCGCATGGATTCCTGGCGATTTTGCGTCGCGTAGCAGATATCGCGCACGTCCGGGCCAACGATGTCGGGGAACCGCCTTTTCAGCGCGTCGATGATTTCGCGGGTGTCATCGACACTCAGAGTCGTTTGTGTTACGTAGGCGAGCTTGGTCGAGTCGGCGACCTCAAGGCCCGCGACGTCCTCCCGATGCGAAACCAGATGCACACCACCCGGGATCCGCCCCTTGGTTCCTTCCACCTCCGGGTGGCCGGCGTGACCGATCAGGACAATTTCTCGTCCCCGCTTGGCGTGATTCTGGCCCTCTTTGTGGACCTTCGTCACCAGCGGGCACGTGGCGTCGATCACCGGCAGATCGCGCTTCTTGGCCCGTTGCTCGACGGCCGTGGAAACGCCGTGAGCGCTGAAGACGGTGACCGCGTCGTCCGGCACTTCGTCCAACTCCTCGACGAAAATCGCCCCCTTTTCGCGCAACGTATCGACGACGCGTTTGTTATGGACGATCTCGTGGCGGACGTAAACGGGGGGGCCATAGATCTGCAGGGCCCGTTCGACGATTTCGATCGCGCGCTCGACACCCGCGCAAAAACCGCGCGGTTTGGCCAGGAGGACGCGGAAGTGTTTATCGGCCAAGGACCACTCCTTTGTGCGCTGCGAAGACAGTTAATACGATCTCTCACAATAGGGCGTAAGACGCGGTTTTGGAAGTCCCGGCCATTAAGTTTGCGCATTCCGGCCGGACGGTGATGCGGCCAAACATCGCAATTTTTTTGTCATTTCGCGGCGCGGCGGAAGAGCTAAGTCGCCAAAAGGCCAGTTGCACAGCACCTGAGCCGCCCGGTCGCGGCGACGCGGACAATGGTCCGCACCGTATCATCTCGTCGAGGAATCGGCGCTGGGAGTGTTGCGTCGAATTCCGGCCCGGCGCATTTCGTCGGCGTCGTCGACCGCGCCGTCGGCGCTGCGTCGGCACAGCCAAGCGGCGGGCGCGTGGCGCGCCCCGCCCCGTCGGTTGCGCCGGGGGATGGGATCGATTGCGTTTTATGCTGGCGTACGGAGCCCGCTCTCTCTATAAAGATTGGCCTTGAGCTACCCTGCCGACAATGACCGGAAAACTGACGTAACCCCCCATGGCTGTACCGCGCAAGAAAACTTCTCGAATGAAAAAAGGTCAACGGCGGTCGCATGATGCGCTGAGGAAACCCGCGTACGTCGAGGACCAGGGATCGGGCGAGCATCGCCGGCCTCATCACTTGGATCGCACGACCGGGATGTATCGCGGCCGCAAGATCATCGAGCCGAAGGCATAACGATCGGCTGATGCGGCGAAACCGCCCGGCTCACGGCGGGCTGTCATTGCGCGCTGTTGAGTAGGGAGCGGGTCTTATCGCGCAGTCTGTTTGCGAGCTCTTCGACACCGCCGTTTTGCAGAATACGGCGGAACTCGGAGCGCAAACGGGCGGTCTCGCTGATCGTGCCCTCGAAAAAAACGTCAATTATCCGCCAACTACCCTCCATTTGGGCCAAAAGATAGGTCAAGTCGACGGCATCGTCGGCAGGCCGAATCAACCGGGTCTGGACCAACACCGTACCCCGCGGTCCTGCATCCGCGTCGACCGTTTCGAATTGCTCGCCCGTGTAGCCGTCGAACCGCAATGCATAGGTGGCGGTGCTGAAATCGGCGAACGCGTCGACGGCCGCTTGACGTTGGTCGGGCGATAAGTTACGCCATTCTCCGCCGAGGATCACTTGCGTCATTCTCTCAAAGTCGAAGAGGGTGGGAAGGACAGGCCGCAGACGCTCGTATCGCCCGTCCACGCCAAGGGCGGTGGCTTCTCGCATGATTTCCAGCAGCGTCGCATGGAGTTGTTGCACGGTGTCACGAGGAGCGTCACGAGGAGCCGGCGCCGCCGTGGCTGTTGCGCAAAGCAAAAACAGACCACAGATCAAGTAGGCATAACGGACTTTTCTGAGGCCATGTCCGCTTGGAAGGTTAACACGTTCTCGAGCGGGACGTGAAAACCCTACTTTTAGGCTTGGTTTCTCTTGCACTGAGAGCGTCCATTCCCTATCATATTAGGCGTGCGGTGCCACTGTGGGCCGCGCACCGGGGTCGACGACATGTGACCGACACGCGTTACCGCTTCAAGCGGAGGGTAACAGAAAAGCGTGGTGTGAACACGCATACCTCCCGACAAGTGTACCGATCTTCGTCGTCGAACGCGTGAACCGGGTAGTTCGGTTAGGCGTCGTCTAGCCACCGTGTGCGAGTGCGAGGGCGTCGGAACCTGGAAGATAGGGAGATGTTTAAGATGGCTCGGTATTCCGTTACTGCCTTGGAAAGCGATCGAGGGTTATCGCGCTATTTTCAGGAAGTGTGGTCCTATCCGATTCTGACGGTCGATGAAGAACAGGATTTGGCTCGCCGCTGGCGGCACGAAGGTGACGTCGAGGCGGCCCACAAGCTTGTGACGAGCCACCTGCGCTTGGTTGCCAAGATCGCCAGCGGATATCGCGGCTACGGCCTGCCGCTCTCGGACCTCATTGCCGAAGGCAATATCGGCCTAATGAAAGCGGTGAAGAAATTCGAACCAGAGAAAGGGTTTCGGCTTTCCACCTACGCAATGTGGTGGATCCGCGCCTCGATCACGGAATTCGTCCTGCGGTCCTGGTCGATGGTTCGCATGGGAACCCTGGCGGCGCAGAAGAAGCTGTTCTTCAGTCTGAGCCGAATCAAGCAGAAGCTCAACCTGATGACCGACGGTCCGCTCGATGACGTGCAAGCCGAGGCGGTGGCGCGTGCCCTGAATGTCACCGCGGCCGATGTCACGGACATGGACCGCCGGCTCTCCTCGCCGGATATGTCGCTGAATGCGCCGCGGCAGCATGACGATGGTGAGGGAACCGATCTGATCACCTCTCTCGTCGACACGGCGCCTGATCCGGAGGCCTTGACGGCGGAGTCGGAGGAGCAGTCGATCCGCAATGACTTGCTCAGGAAAGCGCTGTCGACCCTGCCCGAACGGGAAAAGCACATCCTGAGCGAGCGTCATTTGCGCGACGACCCACCGACTCTCGAGGAGCTGGGTCAGAATTACGGCCTGAGCCGGGAGCGCATTCGCCAGCTGGAGGCGCGTGCTCTCGACCGCGTTCGTAAGGCAATGCTGTCCATGACGGCGGAGTCCGCTGCGCCGTCCGGCGCGGTTGCTTAGCTCGGCAAGCGGGACGAGGTGCCCGTCCGCCGCGAAGCGGGTGGGTGGTCGAGCGGAACCGAACAACTCCACCCGCTGAGCGCCAAATGATTGTTTTGGTAACGGATTTTGGCCTCAGCGGTCCTTACATGGGGCAGATGAAAGCCGTTCTCGCCCGCGCCGCGCCAGGCGTTCCAGTGGTCGACCTGTTTGCCGATGCTCCGGCATTCAAGCCCGAACCCACGGCTTATTTGCTTGCGGCCTTCTGCGACATTTTTCCGACCGGTACGATATTTCTCACGGTTGTCGACCCGGGTGTCGGCAGCGAACGACCGGCCGGCATTTTGCGTGCCGGCGGGCGCTGGTATGTCGGACCTGGCAATGGCATTTTCGAGATCGTCATGCGCCACGTCGAGGCGCGAGGCGACGCTGATCTTACGTGGTGGCCGCTGACCGAAGCGGTGCGGGGGGCATCCGCGACCTTCCACGGCCGTGACGTGTTCGCGCCCGCGGCGGCGCGACTCGCGACGACCGGCGCTCCGGCAGGAATTCCGGCGACCGCCGATGCGGTCCGCCGACCTGAGTGGCCCGATGATCTCGCCGAAGTCGTGTACGTCGATGTTTACGGCAATGCCATGATCGGCGTGCGGGCAACGGTCATCGACCGGACGGCGGGGGTTCGAATTCGCGACCATGTCATTCCCTTCCGCCGCACGTTTTCCGACGTCGAAGTCGGCGCCCCCCTTTGTTATGAAAATGCCAACGGCTTGTTGGAGGTTGCCCTCAATCAGGGTAGCGCAGCTGATTTTTTTGACTTACGCGTCGGAAGCTCCGTCACCGTCGTCGTTGTGTGAAGCACGTCACTGTAATCCGCTAACGACTTGCATACGTGGTTAACGTGGAGAGGTGCGTCGCGGCCAGTTACGACAGGCGCGCCACAAAAATAACGAAAGGGCCGAAGGTCTATGTTCGGTGTTCGATTCTGGGGCGTGCGCGGGAGTATTGCATGCTCATCTTCCAGTCATGTTAAATACGGGGGTAATACCAGTTGCCTGGAGGTGGTGGCGGGCGAACATCGCTTCGTGCTCGATGCCGGAACCGGCATCCGTCAACTGAGCAAACAGTTTCTGGAACACGATGTCCGCGACATCTATCTGCTGCTCAGTCACACGCATTGGGACCATATCAACGGCTTTCCCTTCTTCCGGCCGGCCTACGATCCCAAACGCCGAATGCGCATCTACGCGGGTCACCTGAAGGGCAACGGCGGAGTCCAAAAGGTTTTTTCGCAGCAGATGGCGGAACCGGTGTTTCCCCTGCCCCTCGATGCGATGAAGGCGATTTGCGAATATCATGATTTCGAGGCGGGCGAACGATTTAGCCTCAACTCGTCGGTAAAAGTGAAGACCGCGCCGCTGAACCACCCGAACGGAGCGACAGGGTACCGCCTTGAATTCGCCGGCCGAGCCATCTGCTATGTCACGGATACCGAACATCTACCGGGGCGTCCGGATCAGAACATCCTGGCGCTGATAGAGGGCGCCGACCTGGTCATCTACGACAGTACCTATACGGAAGAAGAATTCCCGCGCCACATCTCGTGGGGACACTCGACCTGGAACGAGGGGATGCGGCTGTGTCAGGCGGCCGGGGTGAAACGTTTCGTCATTTTCCACCATGACCCGGATCATGAAGATGCGTTCATGGATGAGATCCAACGGCAGGCCGAGGCTGCTTGGCCCGGCACCATCGTCGCGCGGGAACGGCAGCTGCTGACCGTTGATTGACTCGACGCGGGGCGTCGGCGACAGGTCTGGGCCTTGGTGTCGAGGCCTATCGCTCGCGGAACGCTTCCTCGCGGACGGTGAGGATCGGCTTCAACAGATACTCAAGCACGGTTTTCTTGCCGGTGTGAATATCCACCACGGCCTGCATACCGGGTGAGATCGGCAGCGGATTAGCTTCGTCGCCGAGATAGGATTTGCCGGTTTCGACGATAACCTGAAAGTACGGAACCCCGTCATTCGAGGTCGTCGAGTCCGGCGCGACGTACGTCACAATGCCATCGAGCCCCCCGTAGCGGAAGAAGTCGTAGGTGGAAACCTTGACCATCGCCGGTTGGCCCTCGCGGACGTGACCGCGGTCGACGGGGCTCAAGCGCGCCTCGACGATCAGCGTGTCGTCGATGGGCACAATCTCCAGGATCGGCTCGCCGGGGGAGACCACTCCCCCGATCGTGTGGAAACGCATTTGTTTCACCACGCCGTCGATGGGGCTGCGAATATCGGCGCGGCGCTGTTGATCGTTCGCCGTCGCGACGACTTCCTCCAACTCAGCGATCTGCTGCGCCACTCGGTCCAGCTCGTCTTCCGCTTCCCGGCTCAACCGCCGGCGCAACTCGATAGAGCGTTGCTCGCTCTCGGCGACCGCCGCCCGGGCGCGTGGCAACGCTGGCCGCAGTTTTTCCAGTTCTCCGGCGACCGCTTCGACCTCCGCCTGCAGCTCCAGATGTTCCATCCGCGCGGTGAGTCCTTCCGCGAGCAGCGACTCCGACATCTTTAAGCGTTGCCGGCCGAGCGCCAGGTTGCGGCGGAGGGCGGCCCGCTTGGCAAGCAACTCCTCGACCTCCAGTTTGCGTTGGCGGATCTGCTCGGCAAGCACCGCGAGGGCCGAGGCGTGTTCCGCTTTCCTGGTCTTGAATAAGCGCGACTCGCCCTTCGCAAGCGAAGGTTGTCGTTCCGCCGCGTCCGGCGGAAATTCCGGCTGACGGCCTTCTGATTCGGCGATCAGCCGGGCCCGTTTCAGCCGCGCGCCGTCGAGCCGCGCCTGCAATTCAGCCGTATTGACGCCCGACGTTGCCAGATCAAGCCGGATCAGCAAGTCGCCGGCGGCGACCCGGGCTCCCTCTCTGACGAACAACTTTTCGATGATACCGCCCTCGAGGTGTTGGACGATTTTCACCTTGCCGCGTGGCGCGATCTCGCCGGCGGCGATCGATACTTCATCGAGCTTGGCCACGGCGGCCCAGGCGGCGAAGGCAAGGGTGAGCAGGGCGACCGGCCAGGCGACGATGCGCCAGGTCGGCAACGGGTAGTGATCAATCAGCCGATCCAGTCTGCTCATCCGCGCGATGTCCTTGGTTCCATCGCTTCAGGAGACTGATCTTCCAGGGTCGACGGCTTCGTTCCGCGCCTTCGTGGCGCTGGCAACCGGCTCGATCCGCGCCGACATTTGTGGCGAACGCTCGGTCTGCGCCGCTGGCCGGCCGAAAAGTGTCACCAGTATCTGTTCAGCGGGGCCCGCCATCGCCACGCGACCGCGTTCCAGGGCGACGATCGTTTGGCAGGCCGAAAGCAGGATCGGGCTGTGCGTGACGACAAGGGTCGCGCGGGTTTTACTCAACTCCACCAGGCTCGCGCGCAGGTCGAGCTCCGCCTGACGGTCCAGATGGCTCGATGGCTCATCGAGGCAGAGGAGAATGGGGTCGCCGAGGATCGCCCGGGCGAGGGCCAGACGCTGGCGTTGGCCGGCGGAAAGGCGAAACCCGGCTTCGCCGATATCCGTCGCGTAACCGGCCGCGAGATCCATCACCATGCCGTGAATTCCCGCCCTCTTGGCGGCGGCGATGATCTCGGCGTCGGTCGCCTCTGGGAGTCGTTGGCATATCGCATCGCGGACGGTACCCGCGAACAGCCGGCATTCCTGCGGCACGTAGCCGATCCAGGAGGCGAGTTCGCGGCGCGTGAATTGCTGTACGTCGGCGCCGTCGATGAGGACACGCCCGTTATCCGGCCGATAGAGCCCCTGGGCCAATTTCAAAAGCGTGCTCTTGCCGCTGCCGTTGGCGCCGATGAGGGAATGCAGGCCGCGCGCCGGCAGGTCGAGGGATAGCTCCCGGATGACCGGCTCCCCTTGCGTGGGATACGCGAAAGTCACGTCGGTAAACGTCAACCGACCGGACGGCCTCTCGTTGCGGATGACGGGATTTCGCGGCTCCTCGGCCTCGCCGAAAAGCGCATTCAGGCGGGCCGCCGCTTGCCGCGCGCCGACCAGGTTGCGCCAACTGCCGACGATTTGATTGACCGTGCCGAGCAGGCGCGTCGATAGCATGTTGGCGGCGATCAGCGCGCCAATGGTCAGCTGTTGGTTGAGGATGGCAACGGCGCCGACACTGGTCATCGCAATGGTGGTGATCATCGTCAAGCCGATGCCGAGGTTGGCGTAGCTGTCGGCCTTGGCCCCGCGATCGACGGCGTGTTCGATGGCGCTCGCGTGGGCTTCCTCCCAGCCAGGGCGCGCCGCCGCCTCCAAGGATAGCGCCTTGACGGTCGAGCGGCCGGCGATCAACTCGGAAAGCAAGGTATCCCGTGCCAGGAGACCGCTCCGTTCCGACTGTGTGGCGGCCGAGACGACGTGTCCCGACCGCCAGGCGATGCCGAGATAGATCGGCAACACGGCGACAAGGACCCAGATCACCGGCGGCGCGATAATGTAGGCGACGCCAAGGAACAGGAACACGAACGGCAGGTCGCAGATCAGTACCGCCGTTGCCCCGGAGAAAGCATTACGAACGACATCGACGTCCCGAAAAGCCGTTTGCCAATATGCGGCGGAGCGGTTCTCCAACACGGCCAGCGGCACCGCCATCATCTTGTCGAACAAGCGGCGACCGACGTCGACATCGACCCGAACGGCGGCTGTCTGCAGAATGCGCGAGCGGGCCTGACGGACGACAAAGTCGAAAACGATCACCACCGCCATGCCGATAACCAGGCCATGCAGGGTGCTCAGACCGGCGTGAAAGACGACCCGGTCATAGACCTGTAAAATAAAAATGGGAATGGCCAGCGCCAACGTATTGATCACCAGTGACAGGGCCGCGACTTCGCGAAAGATCGGGCCAAGCCGCGTCAACAGCTGCCGGAGCACAGGCTTCATGTACGGCTCTGTAGGCGACAATCTCCTAACAAATGGTTAACAACGTGCCCTTTTTGGTAGAGTGGGGGAGGCGTTGGCGAAGGCGTGCGATTTCGCTGCGGATGAGCTCGGCGCCGCGTACGCTCTTGATCCCGCATGAGGGGACATGCGATTGAATCCGGCTAAGAAATGCCGCTTTGAGTGGCGGCGACAAACTTTCGGGAGACGCGAGATTGGTTGACACTGGCGAACCATCTTACGTCGCGCTCTGGCGAAGCGGCGTCCTGGCCGAACGTGCCGCCTCGGCGACGGCGAGACTTAGCTCATGCGATCTCTGCGCCCGAAACTGCGGGGTCGACCGTCGGCGGGGGATTTTCGGTGCCGCGTGCCGGACCGGGCTCAATGCCCGCGTCGCCTCCTTCGGGGCGCATCATGGGGAGGAGACGCCAATCAGCGGCCGGCGCGGCTCCGGGACGATCTTTTTCACCTGGTGCAACATGCGCTGCCTCTACTGCCAGAATCATAACCTCAGTTGGACGGGCGACGGATGCGAGGTCACATCCGAAGATTTGGCGGCGATGATGCTCTCCTTGCAAAAGCAGGGTTGCCATAACATCAACCTGGTCAGTCCCAGTCACGTCCTCGCCCAGGTTCTTTCGGCGCTCGTCGTTGCGGCGGCGGCGGGACTTCGCTTGCCGATCGTCTACAACACGGGGGGCTACGACCGTCCCGAAGCGCTGTCGCTCCTCGACGGGGTCGTCGACATCTACATGCCGGACATGAAGTACGCGGATTCGGAGATTGCCCGCCGGTATTCCAAGATCCACAACTACGTCGCCGTTAACAAGGCCGCGGTCGCGGAAATGCATCGCCAGGTCGGTGACCTGGTTGTCGACGCCGACGGCGTGGCGCATCGCGGGTTGCTTGTCCGCCATTTGATCCTCCCCAACGGACAAGCGGGTACAGAGGCGGTGCTGCGTTTCATCGCCGACGAAATTTCGCCGCGCACGCGCATCAACCTGATGACCCAGTACCGGCCCTGCCATCGCACGGTGAATGATCCCGAACTGGGGCGACGTCCCAATGCGGCGGAGTTTCGCCAAGCCCGCGAGACAGCGCATCGGCTCGGGTTCAAGGCCCCGGACGGGGTTTAGCGCCCGCGCTGGCAACCGGCGCGACAACGCACGTCTCGAAATCGGGCCACGGTCGGCTCGCTGACAAAGGAACGGCGGGGCGTGTCGGCCGCGCAAAAAAAAAGCGCCGCTCGGGGCGGCGCTTCCTAGGCTTAGGTTGAAAGTGGTTTTTTTGGGTTATTTGACAAGAGCGATGGTTACGCCGCCGTTTGTCGCGCCGGCGGTTCCGAATTGGATCTCCACCCGCCGGTTCTGCGGTTCGCGGACGCCATCGGGTGTCGGGACCAGTGGCTGGGTTTGGCCTCTGGCGGCGAGTTCGATATTGGCTGCGGGAATACCACTCAGCACCAGCTCGTCACGCACGGATTCGGCGCGGCGCAAGGATAAGCCCATGTTGTATTCAGCCGGGCCTGATGTGTCGGTGTGGCCGGTGACGATGATCCGGTTCGCGTTCGCCGACTTGGCGTTCGCCGCCGCCTCGTTAACAATGGCTTGCGCTTCCGGGGTCAACATGGCGCTGTCGAAGTCGAAGAAGACGAGGTAATCGCCCGGCGCGGCCTGCACCGGCGCTGGCGCCATAGCCGCGTCGACGCGCTCCATGGCTGCGTAGAAATTCTCCCGGCAGGCCTCGATCTGATCCTGTTGGAACGGCCAATTTTCTTCCTGTTCCTGCATCCAGCAGTCGAAGTTCACCTGCGCTTCCGCCGCGTCGCCCGGGGCGACCGACCCGGCACCGTTGTTCATGGCGGTAACAAAGCGCGCCCGCGCGTCGCTCAGTTCGCCGACGCTATCCGCCGGCAGTGACCGCGCGCCGATGTCCGTTGGAGCGGGCGGATTGCCACTCCCCGCATCGATTGACCGTCTAGCGAATCCGTCGGCGTCGGTATAATCCCCTTCGTTGTACTCGTCGAACGCCAAGGTCTTATAGCCTTCCGACAAGGCAATATCGAACTGTGAACCTTGTGGTTCGAAAGATCCGAGGTCCTGCGTTCGGGCACCCGCACACGCGACGAGGCCGATCGCGGCGACCCCAACCACACACATACTGAAAAACCGTTTCATTTCCGGCCCTCCCTTAATCCAATAAAGAGATTCCCATCGAAGTTCCCCTCACGGTTGCCGGCCGGAAAACAAATAACCCTGCCGCGTTCGTGAGCATGCCTGTTAATAGCGCATTAGATTGCCGATACATAGCCCTATCTCGTTGTTAAAAGAGATTTCTTTTGCAAATCTCCAACTAAAGTCACGCCTCCGACGACCTTTCTCGCTTGGCACCGCAAGCTCACCCCCGGGTTGGACGACCTTACCCGTGGCGGTCCGACCGCACCCGAGGGTGTTGCGACTGACCCTAATTTGAGCCGCTGTCCGGCGAACTTGGCGTGGACGGCACTTCTTCCTCGGCGCCGGACATCGCGTCCTCGACACCCTGGGTTGCGTCGGACGCTGCGTCGTCGACCGCGTCCACGGCCTCTTCGGCTGTTTGTTCGACCTCCTTCATCGCCTCGTCCGCAGCCTGCTCCGCCTCGTTCATGGCGTCTTCCGCGGCTTCCTGCGTCGCATCAACCGCGTCCTCGGCTGTCTCCTGGACGCTATCGGCGGCGTCGGTTGCCGCATCTTCGGTGGCGGTCGCCGCGTCGTCGGCCGCTTCCTCCGCGGAGTCGACGGCATCCGTTGCCTCTTGCTCCATGCTTTCGGTGGCCTCGGTCGCCGGAGCGTCGGCGTCGGTCGTGTCGCTTTGCTCTTCACATGCCGCGACGAGGAGGCCGGCCGAGAGAAGCAGCGCGGCGGCGGTTGCAGTCGGTATACGTGTCGAATCGTTCATTTTTTCGCCCTATCCGTGACGTGTCGATCAAGAACTGTTTTACACTGTCCGAGGTATATACACCATAACGCAAAAATCAGTCCATTTCTGGATGGTTGGCGGTTCGAGGCGGCAAACCCCGCGAAACCGCTTTAATCGGCGATGACGCGCCGCGCATGGCGCGGGTCGTCTTGGCGGCCGACGCCTCATTTTCGCAAAATGAGATCAGCTTCGAGACGCCGAGGCGCGCCTAGCATCGCGGGTCGATACGGCACCATACCGGTGTGTGGTCGGAAGCCTTGTCCCAGCCGCGCGGCGTCCGGTCGACGCCCGCATCCGCCAGGCGGTCCGCGGCGCCCGGTGACAGCAATAGGTGGTCGATGCGCAGACCCTCGTCGTTGGCCCAGGCGCCGCGGCGATAATCCCACCACGTATAAACTGGCTTGTCGGGAATGCGCACCCTGATCGCGTCCGTCAGCCCGAGAAATGTTATCGCGCGCAATGCCGCCCGGGATTCCGGCCGGCAGAGCGCATCGTCCCGCCATCCTTCCGGATCGAAGACGTCCAAATCCTCAGGGGCGACGTTGAAGTCGCCGCCGAGCACGAAAATGTCGTTGCCGGCCAGCAGGCCTCGGGTATGGTCCGCCAGTCGGCCGAGCCAACTCAGTTTGTATTGAAATTTTTCGCTCGAAACGGGATTTCCGTTGGGGGCATAAATCGAAGCGAGGCGCACCCCGGCGGAAAATCCTTCGATGTAACGTGCCTGTTCATCGCCTTCGTCGCCTGGCAACGCCGTCTGCAAGACGTCGATGGGCGATTTCGACAGGATGGCGACGCCGTTGTAGGACTTTTGCCCGACCAGCGCGACATTGTAGCCGAGATCGCCGACTTCCTCGTGAGGGAATGCTGCGTCGACAACCTTAATTTCCTGCAGCAGGACAATATCCGGTTGGAAGTCGTCCAGCCAACGGATGAGATGCGGGAGGCGCGCCTTGACCGAATTGACGTTCCATGTGGCAAAGGTAAGCGTCATGGCGCGAACGCGGATGGTCGCGGCGCGGCGGGATCAGATGGCGAAAGACGTGCCACAACCGCAGGTCGATGCCGCGTTCGGGTTCCTGATGGAAAAGTAAGAGCCGATCAGATCTTCGACGAAATCGATCTCGGAGCCCTTCAGCAGGTCCAACGACACATCGTCGATGACGACTTTCACGCCGTCTCGCGCAAACGTTCGATCTTCCTCGGACAGCGAATCGTCGAGGCTGAAACCGTACTGGAATCCCGAACATCCGCCTCCGGAGACGGTGACCCGAAGCATCAACGCGTCATTGCTTTCCCCGGCGATCAGATCGGATATCCGTTTCGCCGCGCGTTTGGATATGCTGACGCTGTCGCTAGCCGCTTCCATTGTCTCTGCCATCTCTCAATAACCCTCGCGTGTCATGCCGCCGATGCGACGATAGTCGCGCACCCACCCGCTGAGATGTAGTGTAAGTGGCGAACGCGGCAATGCCAACCGGTTGCCGGATCCAGCGGACGTTAAGCTGCGTTGCCAGGTCATTCGTGCATTGCCGGGAGCGGTTGTCGCGGCTACCTTCGCGGCATGATTCCCGATCCCCAGTTGGTTCCCTACGCATGCGCGCCATCGCGGAGCCGCGGCCGGCTACACGCGGAACTGGAGAGCGAAACGCGGACTTGTTACCAACGCGACCGCGACCGCATCATCCATTCGGTGGCGTTCCGGCGGTTGGAATATAAAACGCAAGTTTTCGTCAATCACGAAGGGGATTTCTTTCGCACTCGGTTGACCCATAGCCTGGAAGTCTCGCAGATCAGCCGATCCATCTGCCGTGCCTTGCGGCTGAACGAGGATCTCGGCGAGGCGTTGGCGCTGGCGCACGATCTCGGGCATCCGCCGTTCGGGCACGCGGGCGAGGAAGCTTTGCGCGAGGTCATGGCGCCCTTCGACGGCTTCGATCACAACGCGCAGAGCTTGCGCGTCGTCACCAAGCTCGAACAACGGTATGCCGCTTTCGACGGACTTAACTTGACCTGGGAGACGCTCGAAGGGCTCGTCAAGCACAACGGCCCCCTGCTGCCGCGCCTGGAGAACCGCCTGCCCGCCGCGATCGCCGAATACACCGCCTGCCACGACCTGGAACTGACGACATTCGCGGGGGTCGAAGCGCAGGTCGCCGCGCTTGCCGACGACATCGCCTACAACAATCATGATATCGACGATGGGCTGCGGGCCGGTCTGTTCACCGTCGACGATCTGAAGGATGTACCCTTGGTCGGGCCGACAATAGAGGCGGTGCGGAGATCCTATCCCGGCCTTGCGGCGTCGCGGCTGATCCACGAGACCGTCCGCCAGCTGATTGGCCGGATGGTCGATGATCTCCTCGCGGAGACAAGGCGGCGGCTTGCCGAACTCGCCCCCCGATCCCTGGATGACGTACGCCATGCCGCCGTTCCGGTTGTCGCGTTCTCCGCCACGATGCAGGAACACGACCGGGCGCTGAAGAAATTTCTGTTCGACAATATGTACCGGCATTACAAGCTGAACCGCATGACGAGCAAGGCGCGGCGCCTGGTCAAGGATCTGTTCGCCCTGTTCGTCGCCGAACCCGGATGTTTGCCGACCGAATGGCGCGCGTTGGCGGGAGAGCCCAACAGTAACCGGACGGCGCGCGCCGTCGCCGACTACATTGCCGGAATGACCGACCGTTACGCGGCCGACGAACATCGGCGCCTGTTCGACGTCCAATCCAGGATCTCATGAACGTTTTCGAATTCATCCGCAGCGCCATCGTCGAGGCGGTCGGCGATCTCGCCGCCGCCGGGACAATTCCGGACGGCCTCGATTGCGCGCGGGTGGCCGTCGAACCGCCCCGAGATCCGGCGCATGGCGACGTCGCGACCAATGCCGCGATGGTGCTGGCAAAGCCGGCCGGGCTGAAGCCGCGCGACCTCGCCGAGCATCTCGCCGAACGACTCCGCCCGCTCGACGTGTTGCACGCGGTCGACATCGCCGGTCCCGGCTTCATCAATTTCGTCTTCAACAATGCCTTCTGGCAGCGGCGGGTGCCGGAAATTCTCGCCGCCGGAACGGCCTACGGGGATTCCGGTATCGGCGGCGGCGAGCCGGTTAACATTGAGTACGTCTCCGCCAATCCGACCGGGCCGCTGCATGTCGGGCATGGCCGGGGCGCCGTGGTGGGCGATGCGTTGGCGGCGCTGCTGGAGAAGACCGGCTACAATGTGACGCGCGAATACTACATCAACGACGCCGGCGGTCAGGTCGACGCCCTGGGGCGGGCAGTCTTCTTCCGCTATCTCGTCGCCATCGGCCTCGTCGACGCGGCGGAGTTCGCGCGCAAGCGTGCCCAGGGCGAGATCGAGTATGGCGGCGATTACCTGATACCGATCGCCGCCGAGATCGCCCAACGCGATGGCGAGACGTGGGCCGGCCGGTCGGAAACGGAGGTTTTGCCGATCTTCCGTCGGTTCGCCATCGAACGCTTGATGGAGGGCATTCGCCAGGACCTCGAAGCGGTCGGCATCCGGTTCGCTGTGTTCTCCTCCGAACGCGCGCTGGTCGAGGCCGGCCGGGTCGAAGCGGCGCTGGATTACCTGACCGAGCGCGATCTCGTCTACACCGGCGTGCTCGACCCGCCGAAGGGGAAGGTGGTCGACGACTGGGAGGAACGGCCGCAGACGCTGTTCCGGGCGACACGCTTCGGCGACGAGGTCGACCGGCCGCTGCGAAAACACGATGGCGCCTGGACCTACTTCGCGAGCGACATCGCCTACCATTACGACAAGTATCAACGCGGATTCCGGACGATGATCGACGTCTGGGGCGCCGATCACGGCGGCTATGTCAAACGGATGCAGGCCGCGGCCAAGGCCATGTCGCAGGGGGATGCGGCGCTCGATGTCAAGCTCTGCCAGTTGGTCAATCTGCTGGATGGCGGCGTGCCGGTGAAGATGTCGAAGCGCGCCGGCACCTTCGTGACGCTGCGCGAGGTGGTCGATCAGGTCGGTCGCGGCGTCTTTCGGTTCATCATGCTAACCCGCCGCAACGACGCGTCGCTGGATTTCGATCTCAAGAAGGTCGTCGAGGAATCGCGAGAAAACCCGGTTTTCTATGTTCAGTACGCACATGCCCGCTGTTGTTCGGTCCTTCGGCTCGCCGCGGCGGAGTGGGGGGTCGCGGCGGTGGGCGCCGGGGAATTGGCCAAGGCCGATCTCACGGTGCTGCGGGATCCGGCGGAGATCGATCTGATTCGGGTCCTTGCCAGCTGGCCGCGCGTCGTCGAAGGCGCGGCGATCGCCCACGAGCCGCATCGTGTGGCGTTCTATTTGCACGATGTCGCCGAGTCATTTCATACTTTGTGGACGAAGGGGCGAGAGGATACCCAGCTTCGATTCATCGAACCGGCGGACTGGCCCGCGACGCGGGCCCGCTTGGCCCTCGTCGAGGCGGCGCGGACGGTGATCGCCTCCGCGCTGGCAGTAATGGGTGTTGACCCGGTGGAGGAACTCCGGTGACGACGAACATGCAACCGCCCGATAACGGGACGATCGGGACGGACGACGCAATGCCGACTTTCGGCGAAGAAAAACAGCGACAGAACCGCCGCCGCATGGTGCGGCTCGCCGCTTACGCCGGCGTAGGCCTGGTGACCATCGCCATCTTGATCCTGCTGCTGGCGGGAGGCGAGGACGAGCCGGCGGTCGTCGTACGCCCCGAAGACACGCCGCTGATCCGCGCGCCGGAGACGCCCTACAAGACGGCTCCCGACTCACCCGGCGGGATGGATGTTCCGCACCGCGACAAGTTGGTCTACGACCGTCTCGAAAGGGTCACGCGGGCACCCGGCGTTGAGCGGTTGCTGCCACCGCCGGAACAGCCGCTGACCCCGCCACAGCCGAGCGCGGATGCTGGAGGATCGGCAGGTGCCGACCTTCCGCCGGGGCTCCCACCCTTGCCCACTCGCGAGATTCCCGATCGTCCCGGGGTGCCAATGACGCCGCCTGCCGCGGCACCGCAGCCAGCCGCCGAGACGGTCGCCGCGACACCGTTCCGCGCGACGCCCGCGAGGCCTCGCCGCGCCGAACCGGCGGCCGCCGTCCGGCCGGCCCCGGCACCACCTGCCCCGCAACCGACGCCGGCGCCCTCGCCAACGGGCGGGCTTTATCGCATACAGCTGATCGCCGTCTCGTCGCAAGAGCAGGCGTCCGCCGCCTGGGACCAGCTTCGCCGACGCAATCCGGGCGTTCTCGGCAACCTGACGCCCGTCGTCAGCCGTGTCGATCTGCAAGGCGGACAAGTGCTCCATCGTTTGCGCGCCGGTGATTTCGCCACGCCCGAAGCCGCCCAGGCCGCCTGCGCCCAGCTGCGGGCGCGTGATGTCGATTGCGTGACGGTTCGCCCGGGTGGCTAAGGAAACCGTAAAGGCACCGGCGGCCATCGTCTTCGGGGTTGCCGGCACCAACCTCGGCGAGGCCGAAACCGCCCTGTTCCGAAGAGTCCAGCCCGCCGGCTTTATCCTGTTCGCCCGCAACTGCGTCGATCCAGGCCAATTATCACGGCTGATCGCCGACTTGCGCGCTTGCGTCGATGACAGCGACCCACTGATTCTCGTCGATCAGGAGGGCGGGCGGGCGCAGCGTCTGGGTCCGCCTGCTTGGCCGGCGATCCCGCCGGCGCGACGCTTCGCCAACTTGGCCGACCAGGACGAGTCGCTTGCCATCGAAGCCGCTTGGTTGAATGCCCGGATGACGGCAACCGAACTGGCGGCGGTGGGGATCACCGTAAACTGCGCGCCGGTACTCGACGTGCCGATCCAAGGCGCCGACGCGATCATCGGCGATCGGGCCTATGGCGACAGCGCCGACCGTGTCGCCTTGTTGGGCCGCGCGGTCGCCGGCGGGCTGTTGGCCGGCGGCGTCCTGCCGGTCATCAAGCATCTGCCGGGGCACGGCCGGGCAAGGGTCGACAGCCACGTCTCCCTGCCCCGTGTCGGGTCGGACCGGGCGACGCTGCGCGGCAGCGATTTCGCTCCCTTCGCGGCACTCGCCGACCAGCCGTGCGGGATGACGGCGCATGTCGTCTACGAGGCGATCGATGCGTCAGCCCCGGCGACCGTATCGAAGACGGTGATCGACGAGATCATCCGCGGCGACATCGGGTTTGACGGTCTGCTGTTTTCGGACGACATCTGCATGGGCGCGTTGTCCGGAGCGCCGAGCGAACGGGCCGTCGGCGCCCTGAACGCCGGGTGCGATATCGTTCTACACTGCAATGCGAATTTGGATGAAATGACGGCACTCGGCACGGTTTGTTCGCCCCTTACCGAGGCGGCGTGGCGGCGTCTCGAACAGGCAAAATCCACACGGACCCCCGTCGATGATGGTTTCGATGTGGCGGCCGCGCGGTCGCGACTCGGGGAGATACTGGCGGCATGACGGATCTCGATCTCGCGGAGATCGGCTATCAAATTTCCATTTGGGCGGTGCCCATTTTGCTGGCGATTACCCTGCACGAGGCGGCGCACGGCTGGGTCGCTTGGCGGCTCGGCGATGATACCGCGTATCGCCTTGGCCGGGTGACAGTGAATCCGTTGCGTCACATCGACGCTTTCGGCACCATCCTGCTGCCTGCCTTGTTGCTGTTGGCGTCAGGCGGGCGGTTCATGTTCGGTTTCGCCAAACCCGTGCCGGTGGATTTCCTGCGCCTTCGCCGGCCCCGGCGCCATAGCGTGCTTGTCGCCGCCGCCGGCCCCGGCGCCAATCTTCTCATGGCGACGGCGGCGGTGCTCGCGGCGCATCTCATTCCCCAGCATCCCGGCGACGTCGGCACATGGATCGCCCGCAATCTGTCGAATGCGATCACGATAAACCTGCTGTTGGCGCTCTTCAACATGCTGCCGATCCCGCCGCTTGACGGCGGCCGCGTCGCCGTCGGCCTGCTGCCCTTGCCGCTGGCGAGGCCGCTTGCCAAGCTCGAACGCGCCGGCATCTTCATCGTCCTCGGCGTCGCGTTCCTGCTGCCCTGGGTTGGCCGGGAACTGGGTGTCGATCTGAACGTCTTGTCTTGGGTCGTCGTCGAGCCGGCTTTCTGGCTGCGCAACTTCATGCTGGACGTCTTCGGGGTGATATGAACGACGCATTCGTTCTCGGCAATGAAGAAGTGTCCGAAGAGGCGACGCCGTTCATCGTCGATCTCGACGGCTTCGAAGGCCCGCTGGATCTCCTGTTGTCCCTGGCGCGCGATCAGAAGGTCGATCTGAAGGAAATCTCCATCGTTCAGCTCGCGGACCAATACCTTGCCTTCATCGCGTCCTCGCGCGCCGCCAATCTCGACGTCGCGGCCGAGTATCTCGTGATGGCGGCATGGCTGGCTTATCTCAAATCCCGCCTCTTGTGCCCCGACCCGGCGACCGACGACGAGCCGACGGGCGACGAGATGGCGGAGGCCCTGGCCTTCCAAATGCAGCGGCTGCAAGCCTTTCGGCGCATCGGAACGATCCTCTGGAGCCAGCCCCAGTTGGGCGAGGCATTTCATCTTTGTTTGCATCCGCCAACCGAGGCACCGGCGGAAACGGTGGTCCGGCCGAGCCTGTTCGATCTTCTCTCCGCGTACGCGCGCCACCTCAACCGCCGCCACGGCCACCAACCATTGGAAATCCGCGGCCGCGCGTGGATGTCGATCGAAGCCGCACTCGATCGGCTACGCAAAAGCCTGGGTGCGACCCCGAGTTGGGCCGCGCTGGTCCGGTTCCTGCCGGAAGGCACCCTTGAAGGCCTGCGCGGTGGAGCGGTCGAAGCGCGGGCCAACCTCGCCGCGACCTTCGCCGCCAGCCTGGAACTGGTCCGCAAGGGCGAGGCGGCGATGCGCCAGAACAAGCCGTTCGGCCCCATCTACATTCGCGCCACCGAGCGGACGCCCCGCGAGCGATGACCGCGCCAGCCGACCTGGAACGCATTCTCGAAGCGCTGCTGTTCACCGCCGCCGAGCCGCTAAGAGAGCGGGATTTGGCGGCCCGCCTGCCGCCGGGATCGAACGTAAAGGCGGCCCTTGCGGCCGTACAGACCCGCTACGCCGAGCGGGGCGTCAATCTCATCGGCGCCGGCGGCACCTGGGCGTTTTCCACCGCCCCGGATCTTGCCGAATACCTCGCCGAACACCGCGTTGTCGAGCGCAAGCTGTCGCGGGCGGCGCTGGAAACGATGGCGATCATCGCCTACCAGCAACCCGTCACGCGGGCGGAGATCGAGGAAATTCGCGGCGTACAGCTCAGCAAGGGAACCCTCGACGTGCTTCTGGAACTGGGCTGGATTCAGCCCAAGGGGCGCCGCCAGACTCCTGGCCGGCCGATGACATGGGGATCGACGGCCGCCTTCCTGCGCCATTTTTCCCTGGAGAGCTTGGCCGATCTGCCGGGCGTCGACGATCTGCGCGCGGCGGGCCTTCTCGAGCGTCAGGCGAAACCGCCTCCGATCGCGCCGGCAGCGGGGGACGTGGAACCGGAGGCGGAGGAGCCCATCGAACCGCTAGAAGCCGACGAATGACCGCTCCGTGTTGCGGCCGAGATTGCTTTTCCCCACTATCTTATCCATATCGACGCTGGCGCCGGCGAACCGGCGCCGAGGAAAGAGTAGGAGCTCATGGGAACTTTCAGTATTTGGCACTGGTTGATCGTCCTGGCGGTCGTGCTGGTGCTTTTCGGCGGCCGGGGAAAGATTTCCCAGCTGATGGGGGATTTCGGTAAAGGTCTGAAATCGTTTAAGAAAAATATGAAAGACGAGAGTAGTGCCGAAGATTCCGAGGCGATGGACCCCCCGAAGGTCCTGAAGTCCGAGGCCGGCACGACGGCCGAGACGGCTGAGACGCGCGACCGCGCCGCGCGGTCTTAAAAGAGAAATTTTCCGTGGAGGTGGGGCTGGTCGAGCGACCGGATCACACCTTCCTCGAGGCCTCGTTATGCTGGACATCGGCTGGCAGGAGCTTTTTTTCATCGCCGTTCTGGCGTTGATCGTCGTCGGCCCCAAGGACTTGCCGGCGGCGATGCGAACCCTGGCGAGACTGATCAGCAAGTTGCGCGGTTTAAGCCGAGAGTTCCAAGACGGCGTGTCGGACATGGTGCGGGAGGCCGAATTGGACGAATTGAAGCAGAAGATGCAGCAGGTGCAACGCTTCGACGTCCGCGAGCAGGTGAAGAATTCGATCGATCCCGATGGCAACTTGCGCGACGCCTTCGACCCGACGGGGATGGACGACCACGAAGACAAGAGATCCGGGCGCAAGCCAGCTGACTCAGTTGACGATGTCCCAACGCGACCCGTCAACGGCAAAGTGGGTACGGGATCCGAAGCCGAGGTAACCCGGCCTTCGCATGCGGATCGATGAGCGCGGCATCGCCCCGCGAGCAATAAGGGCAACAAAGAAAACCGATGCGCGACGCCGACGTCGAAAATTACAAGATGCCGCTGCTCGAACATTTGGTCGAGTTGCGCCGCCGCTTGCTCTATTGCGTCGTGGCGATCCTCGTACTGTTCGTTGTCTGCTATGCGTTCTCAGTGGAAATTTACGGCTTTCTCGTCCAACCGCTGGCGGATATCTTGGCCGATAAGGGCGGCGAACGGCGGATGATTTATACCGCCCTGCACGAGGCATTCTTTACCTATATCAAGGTCTCGTTTTTCGCCGCGATGTTCATCGGCTTCCCGTTGATCGCGATCCAAATCTGGATGTTTGTCGCGCCCGGCCTCTACAAGAACGAGCGCAAGGCATTCTTGCCGTTCCTGATCGCCACGCCGGGCTTGTTTTTCTTCGGCGGCGCCATGGCGTATTACGTCATTTTCCCGCTGGCTTGGCGGTTTTTCCTCGGCTTCGAACTCAGCGGCGCCGAGGGTGCGTTGCCGATCCAGCTAGAGGCGAAGGTCGATCAGTACTTGTCCCTGGTGATGCAGCTGATTTTCGCCTTCGGTCTCTGCTTCCAGATTCCCGTCGCGCTGACCCTGCTCGGCCAGGCGGGGCTGTTGTCATCGCAAACGATGAAGGAAAAGCGCAAATACGCCATCGTCATCGCCTTCGTTGCCGCGGCCATTTTGACGCCGCCCGATGTCATCTCGCAGATCGGCCTCGCCGTGCCGGCGATCCTGCTCTACGAGTTGTCGATCTATGTCGTCGCGCTGATCGAGAAACGGCGAGAGGAGGAAGCGGCGGCGGCGGAAGCCAGTTCCTGAATAATGGCGCTTTCCTGTAATACGCCGGTGCATTCTCCGCCCGCCGGCCGATGCGCGGCACGTTTTTAACCTGCGTCACTTGCGCATCCGGCCGTGAGCGCAAGGTTTCTGAATTCCCTGGCTCGGCGGTTGCGTGAATCGGCGCTCAATTGAACAAGGTGGACGCGCATTAATCATCAGCTTTTTGGGCGTGAAGTCGCTCTCGAGTGTGAGCCGGACCCTAGCCAACAAAAGCAACGTCGGCTACGGTCGCCCTGAAACTTGGCGCAACGTTGGTGACCGCGATCATCCAGGCCCTCGCAGGATTGCGTTAACGATATTGCGTCGCACAGTTTGACGACATCGGCTCGGCAACAAGATTGGTTTGTTAAGATGATCGTTTCGCATAGCAAGAAATTTGTTTTCATTCATATTTTTAAGACAGCCGGGACCAGTATTCGAGTTGCGCTGTTACCGTACCAGTCCTTGCAACTGCGTGTGGTGTTGAACGCTTACCGGGCAGCATGGACGGTGACACCGCGGCCCTTATCGCGCAAGATCACCCATCGCGCTGGCAGTATAAAACACGGAAATTACATGCAGGCGACGTACTGGTTATCAGAAGAGGAGATGCGCGACTATTTTAAGTTTTCCTTCGTAAGGAATCCTTGGGATTGGGCTGTCTCTCTGTATTTCTATATCCTTAAGGACAAGGATCATCATTGGCATGCGGAAGTTTCCAGGATGTCAGGTTTCGGTGAATTTTTGGATTTTTATCTTGGAACTCAACCACGAACGCAAAAAAGCTTTCTCGTCAATGGCGATGGTAAAATAATGATGGACTTCATTGGGCGTTTCGAAAATATAAACGCCGACTTCGGGAAAGTCTGTCAACGGCTGTGTATACAGAAAACTCTTGGCAAGAAGAACACAAGCAATCACCGGCCTTATGTGGAATATTATACGCCTGAGCATCGCGATTTGCTTGGTGAAGTGTTCGAAGAGGACGTCCGAGAATTCAATTATAATTTCGTTTCCGACGATTCGAATCCCATCGGAATTTTCGAAACCGTTGCCGAATAGACAAATGCGTGCCTCGAACGTTGGCTTACCACTGCTGAACTCGGTTGACGTGGCGAAGGACCGAAAGGGCTATAGACGAAGTACGCAACCGGCACCGCGGCGATATGACGCACAAATATGCTGGACGCCCAGAGAATAACTGGCTGGCGCGAAGCTCTCGGCGATTGGTTCAGCGAAGATATCGAAGCCTTTGGCGATACCTTCAATCCCGCCTCGGCGGACTTCGTGAACCGTGAACGCGCCACTGCGGATGCGGAAGGGGCGGTCTGAGGCGGGGTTGCGGGACGAAGCGATCGCCGATGGGAATGGGCGCACGGCTTTGCGAGGCGCTCATCCAACGGCGCCGTGGGGCGCGTGAAAAGTTGGCAATCCTTGACCGGATGACGGCATTGCTGTAACGGGCGCAGACCATCTCATTCGAGAATCCCCGCCGCATGCTTGACATCAAGGCCATCCGAGACGATCCCGACCGCTTCGACGTCGCTTTCCGCAAACGTGGCATGGCGCCGCAAGCGGCCGATCTCCTTCGGTTGGATGAAATCCGGCGGACGGCCGTGGCGGCGAGCCAGGAGATCCAGGCTCGGCGCAACGCGGCGGCGAAACAGATCGGCCAGCGTAAGGCGAAGGGGGAGGACGCCACCGACCTGATCGACGAGGTGGCCCGTTCGAAGCGGGAACAGGCGGAAGCCGAGGAAAGAGCCCGGCAAGCCGAGAGCGAGCTCGAGGCGCGTTTGGCAGGCCTGCCCAACCCGCCATCCGACGACGTTCCACAGGGGGCCGACGAAACCGATAACGTCGAGATTCGCCGCTGGGGAGATCGTCGGCGCTTCGATTTTCCGCCGCGTGAGCATGATGCCATCGGCGAGGCCCTGGGGTTGATGGACTTCGAGCGAGCGGCGAAGCTTTCCGGCGCGCGCTTCGTCGTGCTCAGTGGCGCGCTGGCGCGGCTGGAACGCGCGCTGGCCTCGTTCATGCTGGACCTGCACACCCGCGAGTTCGGCTATTGGGAAGTCAACCCGCCGGCACTGGTGCGCGACACGGCGCTGTTTGGCACCGGCCAATTGCCGAAGTTCGGCGACGATCTGTTCCGGACGACCGACGGCCGTTGGCTGATCCCGACGGCGGAAGTGCCGCTGACCAACCTGCACGCTGGAGAGATCGTCTCGGAAGCCATTCCGCCGATCCGCTTGACGGCGATGACCTGGTGCTTCCGGTCGGAGGCCGGCGCGGCGGGCAAGGATACCCGTGGCATGATTCGCCAGCATCAGTTCACCAAGGTCGAACTGGTCAGCCTCGTTCGCCCGGAGGACTCCGCCGCCGAACACGAGCGGATGACCGCCTGCGCGGAGGAGGTGTTGAAACGCCTCGATCTGCCGTACCGGGTGGTCGTTTTGTGCACCGGCGACATGGGGTTCTCGGCACAAAAAACCTACGATCTCGAGGTGTGGCTGCCGGGTCAGGACGCCTACCGGGAAATCTCCAGTTGTTCCAACTGCGGCGATTTCCAGGCGCGGCGGATGAAAGCCCGCTACCGCCCGGAAGGGGAAAAACACCCCCGTTTCCTGCACACCCTGAACGGCTCCGGTCTGGCGGTTGGCCGGACCCTGGTCGCCGTTCTCGAGAACTTTCAGCAGGCCGATGGCAGCGTGGTCGTGCCGGAAGCGCTGCGGCCGTACCTGGCCGGTCTCGACATCATCCGCGCCGATGCCCCGACGCCGGCTTGATCTCGCGGCAAGCCGCGTCTTGATCTGCAACGACGACGGGATCGAGGCGGAAGGGCTCATCCGGCTGGAAGAGCTCGTGCGGCCCCTGGCGCGGGAGGTCTGGGTGGTCGCCCCGCCGGTCGAACAGAGCGCCGCCAGCCATTCCATCACCATGCGCCGGCCGGTATTCGCCCGCCAGGTTGGCGACCGGCGGTACACCGTCGATGGCACGCCCGTCGACTGTATCGCCATCGCCGTGCATCACCTGATGGCCGGCGCGGCTCCGGATCTCGTCTTGTCGGGAATCAATCGGGGCGGCAACATGGGCGAGGATGCCCTCTATTCCGGCACCGTTGCGGCGGCGATGGAGGGGGCGTTGTTGGGAATACCGGCCATGGCATTGAGCCTCTACTATACGGATCGCGATACCGTTCGTTGGACCGCCGCGGCCCGATGGACGGAGACGGTGCTGCGTCGACTGGACGGACGGGAGTGGCCGGGCCGGGGGCCGCTCAACGTCAACTTTCCCGACGTCGAAGCCGAGGCCGTGCGCGGGATTGAGATAACTCGACAGGGCCATCGCAAGATCGCCAACGATGTGGTGCCGTATCGGTCGCCACGCGGCGACGCCTGCTATTGGATCGGCCATGCGCGGGAAGAGGACCGCGGCCAGCAAGGAACCGACGTGGAAGCTGTTCATCAGGGCGCCGTCGCGGTCACCCCGCTGACCGTCGATCTCACGGACGCGGCGGCGGCGGAATTCTTGAAGGCGGCGCTCTAGGTGAGCTCGGACTCCCGCCTCATTCGGCTCATCCTTGAGCTTCGCCGCGGCGGCGTGACCGATACCAAGGTGTGCGCCGCCATCGAGCGGATCCCGCGCGAACTGTTCATGCCGCGGCACTTTCAGGACCAGGTCTACGAGAACACGGCTATTCCCATCGGCCGACACCAGACCATGAGCGCTCCGATCATCGTCGGCCTGATGACCCAGGCGCTCGAGGTCGGCGAGCGGATGAAAGTCCTCGAAATCGGCACCGGCTCCGGCTACCAGGCGACGGTGCTGGCACGCTTGTGCCGGCGGGTCTATACCATCGAGCGGTATCGCGAGCTGCTGTCCGAGGCGGAGCGGCGATTCGCCGAATTGAAGCTGTCCAACATTACGGCGCGGGTCGGCGACGGGACGTTTGGCTGGCCGGAACAGGCGCCGTTCGAGCGGATTCTCGTTACCGCCGCCGCCGGCGACGTTCCGCCGCTGTTGGCCGAACAACTGGCGCCCGGCGGCATCATGGTGGTGCCGGTGGAAATCGGCCCGGGCGAGCAACGCCTTCTCAGGGTTCGCAGATCGCAGCAGGGGCTGGAAACCGAAGATCTGGGAGAAATTCGCTTCGTGCCCCTGATCGCCGACGACAGCCGTCTTGGACCGGTGGGTGACGCGGGCTAAGCCCGCCGCGTTTTTGTGATCCGGACGATTGCGCGCGCTGCCCCGGTCGCCAATAATTCGCCCATGCTCCGCGTCACCGCCCTTCGACCCGCGACGACCCGGCTCGCCGCCGCCTTGATCTGCCTCGGGCTTGGCGCTTGCGCCATGGTCGAGGTCCCGGCGCGGGGGACCCGGTCCGCGCCGGTGCCGGATAGGGGCGTTCAGAGCGCCGTCATCGGGCAACCGGTTCCCCGGCCGGCGGCCCCGGCAGCGGACGCCACCATCCGCAACCGCGCCGTCGGTGTGAGGGTTCTCGATCCGCCCACGGCCACCGCCCGGCAAACGGTGGAGGTGCGGCCCGGCGACACGGTGTACGGCATCGCGCGGCGCACCGGTGTTTCCGCCGACGCGCTAGCGCGAGCCAACGACCTACCGCCGCCATACCTGCTGACCGTGGGCCAACGGCTCATCGTTCCGAAGCCGACCAACCACATCGTGCGGCGGGGCGAGACGCTCCATGGCATTGCCGAGAGTTACGGGGTCGACGTCTATGCCCTTGCCAGCGCCAACGGCCTGACACGGCCGTACGACGTCGAGGTCGGGCAGATCCTGGCCATTCCGAGCCAGGACATCGCCGGCCTCACCGAGAGCGAGCCGGCGACCGCCTTGACCGCCGCGCCGTCGCCGCGGCCCCCGGACCCCTTGCCCGAGCCGCCGGCAGCGAAACGCGGCGGTTTCATCTGGCCGCTCGAGGGCAGGATCCTCTCCGGCTTCGGCCCGAAAACCAACGGCTTGCACAATGACGGCATCAACATCGCGGCGTCGCCCGGAACGCCGATCCGGGCGGTGCAGAGTGGGGTCGTGGCCTACGCCGGCAATCAGCTCCAAGGGTTCGGCAACATGTTGTTGATCAAGCATGAATCCGGCTGGATCACGGCGTACGCGCACGCCCAGACCCTGTTGGTGGAGCGGGGCGACCGGGTGAGCCGCGGCCAAGTGGTGGCGCTGGTCGGCAGTACCGGCGGCGTTAACCAATCGCAGCTTCATTTCGAGTTGCGCAAGGGCAAGGAGGCGGTCGATCCGCTGGCGCATCTGCCGCCGCTTGGAACTTGACGGTTTGTTAATCGCCCCTCGTGCATAGTGGGGTAGCGAATGGGTGAGGTCTCCCATCGCCACAGCCAGCCGCAGAGTCCGACCGTGCCCTTCGACCATCATAGAGACCCGTTCGTGGACCACTTCTTCTCGCGTATTCCGGCGGACGTCGCGGCGACCTTTACTGCGGTGCAGCTGGACGCCGTAAAACGCGCCTTCGGTGCCCGCACCCCCGGCGCGCATACCGTCGATATCCGCTTTTCCGTTCCGCTGGTCGTTCGCAGCGTGTACGTGGTCGTGCTTGCCGGGAGCGAGCGTCGGCAGCTGACGCGGCGCGCCGTGGAACGGGCGTTTCGCCCCCTGTGGACCGTGGCAAACACGTTCGTGTTCGGCGCCTTCGGCCTCTTCGCGGTCCTCGCCCTGGCGGGAGTTTTGTACGCGGTGAAGGCTGTTCTCGGCATCGACATCGTGCCGGGTGTCGACATGCTTCCCGACGCGACGCTGAAAAGCTGGCTCCGCTGAAAATCGACGCGGCGCCGCGATGGCCGGTAAAACCGCGCAACGTCAGTTGATTTGCAATTGTCGGCCGGCGGCCGTTTATATCGAACCGACCGGCGAGATCGTTTCGACAGGTGGTCCACGACAGCAGCCCAATAATGGAGTGAACGGCATGACAACCGCTGCGGAGCAAGTTTCAACACCGCTTCGGATCAACCCCTTGGCCCCGGCGTTCGGCGGCGAGCCGGTCGACGTCGATTTGAGCCAACCCATGTCGCCCGGTCTCGCCGCCCAGCTCCGCGATGCCGCGCAGGAGTTGGGTGTCTTGGTGTTCCGCGGTCAATCGCTATCGCCGGAAACGCAGATCGCCGTCAGCCGCCAATTCGGCCCGCTGCAGGAAGTGGCGCAAAAGCAGTACCAGATGGCCGGCCGTCCAGAGATCTACATCATCGGCAACGTCGTCGAGAACGGCCGCGCCATCGCCGATCCCAGCGTTGGCCGGCTCTGGCATTCCGATCAGTCGTTCATTTCGCAACCCGCGTTCGGATCTCTGCTCTATGGCGTGGAGTGCCCGCCCGGGGGCGGCGAAACGTGGTTCTCGAGCAATTTCGCGGCGTACGAGGCTCTCGATGACGGCCTGAAGGCGCGGCTCGAGACCCTGTCGGCCGTTCACAGCTTCGCGGAGTACTATAACGAACTGCGCAACCGGGATGCGACGCAGCCGGAACTCACCAGCGAGCGTCGCCAACAGTTCCCCGACGTGCTCCACCCCATCGTCCGCCGGTGCCCGCTCACCGGCCGCAAGGCGCTTTATGTCAACCCAGCCTACACGACCCGTATTGACTGCGTGGAGGAGCGGGAAGGCCGCGACCTGCTGCAATTCTTGTTCGAACACCAGCGGCGTGAGGAGTTTCTCTACGTCCATGGGTGGCGGGTCGGTGACGTGGTGATGTGGAACAATCTGGCGGTCAATCACAAGGGAACCCCGTTCGATACGCAAAAGTACGTGCGCCGTATGCACCGCTGCACCATCGCCTCGACGGCCGAGGAATACGCCGCGACGCTGCTGACCTGACGGCGCTCAATCCGAGGGCGTGGCGCGGCGGGTGTCGCTGTGGCCAAGCGATTGCTCGGGTGCCACACGGTCGCGCACCCGCTGCTTGATCTCCTTCAACTCGACGAAGCCGCCGTCCATGGCCCGCGAAGCGACCGGTTCCCCGTTGACAAGGATTTCGAAGATGCCGCCGGTCGCCGATTTCAGGGTGACGGCGGCCAGCGTGTCCTCGAAGGTGGTCAGCAGTTCCTGCGCCACCCAGGCGGCCCGCAACAACCACCGGCACTGCCGGCAATAGACGATCTCGACGCGATGTTCGCTGAGCATTGTCAAATAAGATAGGCGGGCATCATGCCGAGGGCCACACGAAACAAATAGGCCGCGCCGGATTACGCCTTGCAACTGTCACGCGTCGCCATTTCGCGTCGCCGTGGCGAATTCGTTCTAAAGAAACCAGCCGACCATTTCCCGCCACCGGCGGTAACCGTGGGCACGGCCGCTCCAGACCTTGAACAGGTGCCAAATGCCTTTGTGCCACATGGCCTCGCTCAAGCGCTGGTTGTCATGGAGAAAGGGATCGTATTCGCCGACGACGATTTTGATATCCATGTCACGCAAGTTGCCGAGCTGATGCGGGCAGTTCATATTCGGCAAATAATGGTTCGGCATGTTGAAATAGACGTCCTCGTCGTAGTAGCCGTCGAAAAGATTTCGAAAGCCGTCGGGCGTCGACGTTAAGTCGTAGCGACCACTGAAGGCGACAACCCGGTTAAAACGATCCGGTCGGCGCAACGCGATGTTCATCGCGTGATAGGCGCCGAAGCTGCACCCATGCGAAACCATGTACGGATTGTGGTTGAGAAGTTCCGAGAACGGCAGCACTTCGTTAAGGATATACTGTTCGTAGAGGATGTGGCGCCGAATGCGGTCGCGAGGATCGCACCAGTTACAGTAAAAGGTCTCATGGTCGATACTGTCGACGCAGATCAGTTGCAGCCACCCGTTCTCCAATTGCGACCGCAGCGCCGCCACCATTCCCATGTTCTCGAAGTCGAAAAAACGGCCGCAGCGGGTCGGAAAGGCGATGACACGAGCGCCCGCATGACCAAAAACGAGCAGTTCCATGTCGCGGCCGAGGTCGCCATTATGCCATTTGTGATATTCTCGTTTCATTGCCGTTACAAGTACATGTCAGAATCATTTCAAATACATAAAAAACAAACAACTAATAAGTGATGTATTGCACTGCAATAACATGTGGAGGCATGAAAAAGAAGTGTAATATATCGTTGAGTTCATGTGTTGGTATTGGTAGATTGATCGAATTAAGCCTTATTCAACCGCGCTGCGGCGCATGCTCCGAGAAGGACGCATGCTCGCCTTCGGCTCGGTCGTTCGGTCGCGCCGAGGCGTTTCCCCCGGCGGGCATGTCACGATATCTTTCCGTTCGGTCAGATTATGAAGAGAGGTGTCCGTGCCGGATTGGTTCGATCAGGAAGTCGCCGACCTGAAAAAAAGAACGCAGGACAAGAAATTTCAAGAGAACTTGATCATCTTCTACGGCAGCTCGACTTTTACCCTTTGGGAGGATATGAGGGGATATTTCCCTGAATATAATATTGCAAATCTGGGATTTGGGGGCTCGACTCTCGAGGATTGTGATGAGTATTTCGAGAGCCTCGTCGTCCCTTTGTCGCCCCGGCTCGTTTTCGTCTATGCGGGAGACAACGACCTGGACAACGGGCGAAGCCCGCAAGCGGTGCTGGAAAGCCTGAAATCGATCCTGGCCGCTAATCGCCGCCGGCAACCCTCGGTGCCGCTGGTTTATGTTTCGATCAAAGTGAGCCAGGCGCGCCTGCACTTCATGCACAAGATCGCCTACACCAACCGGATCATCGAAGGGTTTATCGGCGGAGAAGCCGGGATCCACTTTCTCGATATCACCCGGCGCATGGTCTCGCGCGGCTACGTGCCGTTCAACGCGTGTTTTTCGGAGGACCCGCTGCACATGAATAGGCTGGGTTATCGAATTTGGGGCAAATCGCTAACCGAATGCCTGCTGGACATGGAAAATAGGGTCGGGCCGCTTCGGGTGCGCGCGTCGTCGATGCCGGCGAGATGGGCTCAGGACGACTAATCATCGGTTAGGTGGCCACCTCGTCACGGGCGATCCGTTCGATGCGGAACTTGAGGTCTCGGTGCGGATGAAGGCCGGGTTTTTCTCCGATGCCGATGACGCCGCGCCCCCGCAGCCGCATGGCGTCGCGTTTCAACGTCGACAGCTCTTCGCCCTCGAACTGAATGAACGTGCCGTTGGTACTGGTATCGGTCAGCAGATATTTTTGGTTCTGGCGCAAGTTTCGTGCAGCTATAGCGGATTCCCGATCGGTTGAGC
>CAYWRP010000018.1:0-8437 GCA_964460955.1 uncultured Rhodospirillaceae bacterium
TATGCACCGCGCGGGCGATCAGCTCCTTGCCGGTGCCGCTCTCGCCGCGGATTATGACGGTCGACTTGGTCGGCGCGACGAGGTGGATCTGGGCGAACACCTGCTGCATCGATCGGCTGTTGCCGATAACGTTCTCGACGGAGAGCGTCCGCGTCGCGGCCTTGATGCGCGGCGGCGGCGACGGATCGGCAAGGCCGGCCGCCGCATTGGCGCGAACACTGCTGTGCAGCCGCACGGCTTGGCCGATCAGGTTGGCGACCATGGTGAGAAACCGGATGTCGTCGCCGTAGTTGACGGCCTCCGCGTCACTCCACACGCGGGCGATGCCGAGCAGACCGAAGGGCTTGCCGGTGGTCTTGATCGGCACGCCGAGGAAGGCGACATGCTCGTCGTCGAGGACGTCGGGGAGGCGAAGGTATTCGGCGAGAAGGGGCTCTTCGGCAACGTCCTCGGTCACGAACGGGACCTCGCCGCCGAGGATCCGCGAGGCGATCTCGCCCGGCAAATTGGCGGCCCCCTCGGTCAACGCATTGGGTGACAGGCCGGCCGCCGCCGCCACTTCGAGATTGCCTTCCTCATCGATCAGCGCGACGACGCCCCGCCGCATTGCCATGTACGACGACATGATGTTCAGCACCGACCGCAGGGTCGCCTGCAGGTCTTGTGACGTCGTCAGTATCTTGCTGATCTCGTAGATACTGACCAGAGCAAAGGACGCCTTCCTCTCCGCGTCGATCATCATGTCGCCCGTCCTCTCGCGCCGCCGGGGGCATGGCGTATATGATGGCGTATATGGGGCCTCGAACATCGATCATCTCCACGGCGTTGACTTTGCGCCGTACCACTCATGCGTGCGCCGCGGGCGCGGCGTCGCCGCCGGTCGCCCGGCACGTGTTCCCGCCCGCGCCGCTGCTTCAGGCCGGCTTGTCCATTCGCCGGAAAATAAAAAAAAGCGACTTGCGCCTCCGCCCCGCGGTGGTCCCAATGTCTTCTCATTTGGGTTGTTTAGCAAAATGCATGCCGAACACGGGCGCCGATTTTCCTTATCGAAAACAATGCAATACGCTCCCGCACATAACATTCCTCTTCTCCGCCGGCGGGCGTTTTTTGTGCACTGCCCAACAGTTTGCCAAACCGCTGCGCGAGGGATGATCAAGTCGCCGAAACGTGCTACAGTTCGGCCTCGGTTGTACGACCAGCATCCGCCTCAACTTGGCCCGAATTGCTCCCGCGAAATGATGCCGCGCCTCGCCGCCGGAAGCGCCTGAGTGAGACATCCACTTGACCTGTTGCCGCTGCTCGGCCTCGGAGCACTGGTTATCGTCGCCTTGCTGGCATCGAGGGCCGAGGCCGCCGCCGAGCAGACGCCCCTCAATCAGATCATGCCGGAAACCCTGAGCGTGCACGTCATCGATGATTTCGATCGGCACAACATCGGCGACCACATTTCTCTCTGGACGCGGGGCGATCCCGGCGCCCACGTCGGTATCGACCTCGTGCCGGCGGCCCGCGACGGCGGTGGCGATGCGACGGCGTTGCGGGTGAACTACAGGTTGGGGCGCGATCAGCGTACCCGGGTTGGATTTCGCATCGCTCTATTGGGGCTCGACGCGCGACGGTCCGACCATCTGGCATTGTGGCTCCGGGGCGCCAACGACACAGGCTTCCCGGCGGCGGTGAAAATCGGCTTCGTGCGGCCGTCCGAAACGCGGCCGGAATTGCGCGAGAGTGGCGGCATCGTCATCGACAACGTGAGCGGCACATGGCAGCGCATCCTGGTGCCACTCAACGCGATGAGCGGTATCCGACACTGGCGCGATCTCGAGGAGTTCATCCTCACCATCGACTCCAATCGGAGCGGTCCGCCCGAGGGAACGCTCCTCGTCGACGACATCGCCCTGGTCGAGACCGGCGAGAGCGGACCTTCGGCGCACGACCGGGTCATCCCAGCGGAAAAGAAGGCCTGGAAGGCCGGGTTCGCTAATGTCGCGGAGAAGAACCGAAGTCTCGCCGCGCGCCTCGGCGGCTGGCCCGACAAGCTGATCGCCGACACGCCGTTGCCCGGCGACGATCGTGCCTTCCTGGAGCGCTTGGCGCGGGACACTTGGCGCGGCTTGGCGGCATTCACCGATCGAAACAACGGCCTGCCCATCGACAGGATCGCCTTCGGCGGCGACTCGGTGGCCATCGAGATGGCGCGCATCGGCGACTACACGTCACCGACCAACATCGGTTTGTACCTGATGGCGATCCTCGCCGCCCGCGAACTCGGCCTGATCGACGCCGAGGCGGCGCGCGGGCGCGCCGAAGGGATCCTGGCGACGCTCGACTCTTTGGAAACCCACGAAGGATTTTTCTTCAACTTCTACGATACCACCGTCCTGAAGCGAACCAGCAATTTCATCTCCTCCATCGACAGCGCCTGGCTGGTCGCCGGGCTGATGGTGACCCGCGTCGCCGAGCCGGCGCTCGCCGACCGCGCCGGACGCCTGATCGACGCGATGGACTTTTCCCTCCTCTACGATCCGGTCGAACGGCTCATGTCGCAGGGCTATTACGTCAATCTGGACCAGCCGTCGGCGTATCACTATGGCCTTTTCTATACGGAGGCGCGACTGGCAAGCTTTGTCGCCATCGGCAAGGGGGATGTGCCGCCGAAGCATTGGTTTGCCATGCTCCGCACGCTTGGCCCCGAGGATACCTGGCAGTCACAGCAACCGATCGATCGGCGGCGCGCCGTGCTCAACGGCTCCCAGGTGGTCGGCGGCCATTATGCGTTCGGCGGCCGACGCTTCGTTCCCTCTTGGGGCGGCAGCATGTTCGAAGCGCTGATGCCGACGCTGGTGATCGACGAGCAGCGCCATGCGCCGAACAGTCTCGGTGCGAACAACGAAATCCATACGGAAATTCAGCGGCAATATGTGCTGGACACTCTCGGTTATCCGGTGTGGGGGCTGTCGCCGAGCGCCAGCCTCGAGCCGTTCGGATACGCCGAATACGGCGTTGCTCCGCTCGGCAGCCTCGGTTATGGAGCGGGCGTGGTCACGCCGCACGCCTCGGCGTTGGCACTGGAAACGGCCCCGCAGGCGGCGATCGCCAATCTGCGTCGGCTTGCCGAGTTGTTTCCAATCTATGGCGAATTCGGGTTCTACGATGCCGTCGATCCCCTCACCGGCCGGGTGGCCCACACCTACCTGACCCTGGACCAGGCGATGATCTTTCTTGCCCTCGCCAACGTTCTCGCCGATGACGTGGTCCAGCGCACCTTCGCCGACGATCCGATCGCGGCCCGCGCCCTGCCGATTCTTAGAAAGGAGCGTTTCTTTGAGTGAGCCGACCGTCCGCATCGCGACGCCGGAGGACCGCTTCCCCGACGGATTTCTGTGGGGTGCGGCGACGTCGGCCTACCAGATCGAGGGAGCCCCGTTCGCGGACGGCGCCGGTCCCAGCATCTGGGACACCTTCGCCCGCCAGCCCGCGACCATCGACGGTGGCGACACCGGCGAGACGGCCTGCGACCATTACCACCGCTACGCCGAGGACATCGCCTTGATGCGCCGCCTTGAGCTCGGCGCCTACCGGTTCAGTACCGCCTGGAGCCGGGTATTGCCCTCGGGTCGCGGCAAGAAGAACCCGGGCGGCATCGATTTCTACGACCGCCTCGTCGATAGGCTGCTGGAGGCGGGAATCCGCCCCCTGCTGACCCTCTATCACTGGGACCTGCCGTCGGCGCTGCAAGATCGCGGCGGCTGGGCCAATCCGGACATCGCCCATTGGTTCGCCGACTACGCCGAAATCATGATCCGCGCTCTCGACGACCGTGTCGAACAGTGGATCACCATCAACGAGCCGTGGGTGATCTGCGATGCCGGTTACGTCCAGGGCGTTCACCCGCCGGGAAAACGCGATCTCGCCGTCGCCGTCGCCGTCTCGCACAATCTTTTGCGGGCGCACGGGGCGGCGGTGGAACGCTATCGCGAGTTCGGCCGCCACCGCGTCGGCCTCACCGTCAACCTGGAGCCGAAGACGCCGGCGACCGACCGGGCGGCGGACGGCGATGCCTGCCGCTGGGCCGACGCCTACCTCAACCGGCAATTTCTCGACCCCCTGTTCCTCGGCACCTATCCGGAAGAGATGGCGGAAATGTTTGGCGAGCACTGGGTCGAGCCCAGCGACGCCGACCGTCGCCTGATGGCGACGCCCGGTGACTTCCTCGGCATCAACTACTATTCGCGACGCGTCGTCGAATACGATGCGACGGATGTCCCGGCGCGGGCCGGCAACGTGCGCCAGCCGTCGACACCGCACACGGCGATGGGCTGGGAGGTCTATCCGCACGGGCTGACCGAGATGCTGCTGTGGGTCAATGAACGGTACGGAGACATGCCGCTTTATGTCACCGAAAACGGCGCCGCGTTTAACGATCCGCCGCCGCGCGACGGCCATCTCAACGATACCCCGCGCATCGCTTACCTGCGGGATCATTTCCGGGCCGCCCATGCCGCGATGCGCCAGGGTGTCGATCTGCGCGGCTACTTCGTCTGGTCGCTGTTGGACAATTTCGAGTGGACGTTCGGGTTTTCCAAACGTTTCGGTCTCGTCCATGTCGACTTCGAAACGCAAACGCGGACCATCAAGGAAAGCGGCCGTTTCTTCGCCGACGTGATCCGCTCCGGCGGCGCGGAGCTATTCCGTTAAACCGCCGAGCCCCGCCAGCAGGACGACCACGCTGTGCCGTTGGCCATCCTCGCGCAACGGAACGCGGACTGCACCGTCGGCCAAGGGGACGGCCTCGCCGTCGACCGTCGCCGTCACCAGGATCTCCGCCGGCAGCGGCGACCGGCGCACCGAGACGGCATACCGGGTCGCGCGGTCGGCGCAGCGGTAGGTGACATCATAATTCGACCAGCGGGTTGGCAGGCCCGGCGTGACGACCAGCGTCGATCCGTCCTCGATGGCGATGCCCAGAACCGATGCCAGAATGACGCGGAACATCCAACCGGCCGAGCCCGTATACCAGGTCCAGCCGCCGCGGCCGACGTGCGGCGCGACACCGTAGACATCCGCCGCGACCACGTAGGGTTCTGTCTTGTAGAGGTCGGCGCGATCCGGCGTCCCAGACCGGGTAACCGGGCTCAGCATCTCGATCAGTTCGGCCGCGCGATCGATACGGCCGGCCTCGGCCATCGCCATCACCGTCCACAGCGCTGCGTGGGTGTATTGGCCGCCGTTTTCCCGCACGCCGGCGACGTAGCCCTTGATGTAGCCGGGATCGTGCGGCGTGTCGGCGAACGGCGGCGCGAGCAGGCGGATCAGGCCGTCGGCGTCCGAGATCAGGTGCGTTTCCAGGGCGTCGAGCGCTTGGCGGGCGCGGTCCGGCGGCGCCGTCTTCGAGATCACCGCCCACGCCTGGGCCAGCGCGTCGATGCGGCACTCGTCGCCGGCGGCCGTCCCCAGCGGCGTGCCGTCGTCGTAGTAGGCGCGACGATACCAATCGCCATCCCAGCCGGCCGTGTTGACCGCACGGACGAGGTGCCCGCGATGGCCGCGATACGCTTGCGAGCGGGCCGTGTCGCCGCGCGCCTGGCACAGCGGGATGAACCGGTCGAGAATGGCGCAGAGGAAGAAACCCAGCCAGACGCTTTCCCCCCGCCCCTCGCGGCCGACACGGTTCATGCCGTCGTTCCAGTCGCCACTGCCCATCAACGGCAGGCCGTGCGCGCCCGTCGCGAGGGAGCGGTCCAGCGCGAGACAGCAGTGCTCGTAAAGACTTGCCGATTGCGCCGAACCGGTTGGCAGGAGGTAGGCCTCGTCCTCGCCGGGCTTCAGCGGCCGCGCCTCCTTGAACGGGACATTCTCGTCGAGCACTGCGGCGTCGCCCGTCGTCTGGATATAGGAGGCGGTGACGAACGGCAGCCACAACAGATCGTCGGCGAACCGGGTGCGGATGCCGCGGCTGGCCGGCGGATGCCACCAGTGCAGGACGTCGCCCTCGACGAATTGGTGCGCCGCGTGCAATAGGATCTGCGCGCGGGTGAGGCTCGGCGCGACGGTGGCCAACGCCGAGGCGTCCTGCAGCTGATCGCGAAACCCGAACGCGCCGCCGGACTGATAGAAGGCGGTGCGGCCCCATATCCGGCAGCTCAGGTTCTGGTAGAGGAGCCAGCCGTTGGCCATCAGGTCGATGGCGGGCACCGGGGTGTCGACACGCCATGTCGTCAATAGGTCGTCCCAGAAATCACCGACGGCCTTGAAGGCGGCAGCGATCGCCGATGCGTCGCCATGGCGACCGGCGAGCGCCACCGCGTCGTCGGCGTCCGCCGCTTCGCCGAGCAGGAAAAACACGCGCACCGTCGCGCCGGGCGGCAAAATGACGTCGGTGCCGAGCGCGAAACACGGGTCGGCGCCGTCGCCGGTGCAGCGGTCCAGATCGCCGCCGTGGATCAGCGCCACCGGGCGGGCCGGATCGCCGTGCCGACCAATGAACGCGGCGCGGTCGCCGGTGACGCGCGCCGCGTTGGCGCCATCGGGTCCGATCAGCGCGGCGAAGGCGACGCGTCCGGCGAAATCGGCGTCTCGGTCGGGGTTTTCCGCCAGCAGAACGCCGGATGCCGCATCGCGCCAAGTGCGGATCCGCCGATTGCCCTCGGCCCCGTCGCCGCCGAGGACAAGCCGGCAGTAGGCGAAGACGGTCAGCCGCCTCTCCGTCTCGCCGGTGTTCCGGAGGCTGATCTCGGTGACCTTGACCGGATCGCCACGCGGCACGAACTGGCGCACGTCCTGGGCGATGCCGAAGCAGGTTTGCTCGAAGCGGCAATAGCCGAACCCGTAGCGAACGCGCGTCTCGGCGCCCGACGGAACCGGCCCCGGCTGCGGCGACCAGAACACGCCGTCCGCCGCGTCGGCGATGTACAGCGCCTCGCCGTGCGGATCGCTGACCGGATCGTTGCTCCACGGCGTGATCCGGTTGAGGCGGCTGTTGCCGGCCCAGGTCGTCGCCGCGCCACTTTCCGAAACCAGAAAACCGAAAGTCTCGTTGGCGACGACGTGCGTCCACGGCATCGGCGGCCGCCGGCCCGGCGCCACCCGGATCACGTACGCCGCGCCATCGTCCGAGAAGCCGCCGTACCCGTTGTCGCAGCGGAGCCGCTCGCTCCCCCCCGACTCGGCGATGTCGGGACCACCGGTCGGTTTCGCCGGGCGATGATTTTTCGCTCCGAGATCCGCTCTCGACCAAGACGCTATCGGGCTATCGTTGGTCGCCAAACCGTCGCCGATCAGCCGGTGGACCGTCGCGGTGCTCGAATACCGGTCGACCAGCCCATCGAGCGCATGTCGGCTTTCCGCCGCAGCGAGGGCGAAGATCAGCGACCGGGTTTCCCCTGGCCGCAGGTTGACGGCGCGGCGCAAACCGAAGATCGGGTCGAGCACGTTGCCGATCGTGCCCGAGAGCGGTTCCGACGTTGCCAGCGCGGCCGGTTCCGCCACCGTGCGGCCGCGGCCGATGAAGCGGCGGCGATCGGTCTCGAACTGCTCCGGCGCCACTGTCTCATTTGCTTCGAGCAGCCAATGCGCCGCGGCGATGGTGCGTTCGCCCGCCCCCCGCGGCCGACGCGTGGCAATCAATGCCCGGCGTGCCCCATCCCAGGCGGTCTGCACGAAGAGCTTGGCGAACGCCGGATGCGCCCGGTCGGCGGCGGCCGGCGCGAGGACGACCTCGATGTAGCTGGTCAGCTCGATCCGCCGCGCCGTCGGGCCGGTGTTGCGCAGCCGCACGGAGCGAAATTCCGCGCCATCTTCCGCCGCGATCGCCACCGCCATCCGGCTCTCGATGCCGTCGTCGACACGATGGATGGCCGCGCCGCCGGCTCCGAATACCGCTTCGTAGGCGTGCGGCGTGGCGCGCACGGGCTGGTAGCCGAGAGACCACGTCGCACCGCTGTCGAGGTCCCTTGCGTAGAGGAAAAAGCCCTCGCCTTCCTCGATATCGTCGCCGCGCCAGCGGGTGACCGCGAAATCGTCGAAGGTCGAGCCGCCGCAACCAGCGTTACTGATCGTCACCACATAGCGGCCGTTGGCAAGGGTCGCTATGTGTGGCGCTGGGTCGAACAGCCGGTCGCCAGCGAGGCGCCGCTCCCGGTCATCGGTGACGTTCGACAGCCGCTCGGTCATGGTGGTGTCCCGCTTGATTCCCTGAGCGCCGACCTCTAATCGGCGGTTACGGTATTCTTCGCTTCGCTCGCGGCATACCGGAATTCGATGACGGCGGGAACCCCATCGAGCCGGACGGCACCATTCCCGCCGGGCATGACTTGCCTTCCGTCGACGGTAATGCCGCCGATCGGCCGGCTCAATGGCGACGTGACAATGAAGCCGCCGGGCGGCGGCGCGACATCGCCGCTTAAATCCAACGTCACCGTATCGGCGCTGGTGCGGC
>CAYWRP010000018.1:8447-50729 GCA_964460955.1 uncultured Rhodospirillaceae bacterium
TCCGTTTCACGGTCACGCCCGCTTCTTCCAGCCAAGCCGGCAGGATGCCGGCGCCGATGACGAGGCTTCGATCGTCGGCCCGTTCGAAGACCAGCATGGTCAGAAACGAGCGGATGAAGTCGGTGCCGACCCAGGTATGCGGCATGTCGCCGATGAAGGCCCCCCGACCCCGGTCGAGCCAGACCACTTCCGCCCACTGATTCCATCCCGAGGGGCGTAGACCTTGGACAAAGTAGTCGAGAAGCTCCGGCACTCTATCCATCCGGCCCATGCGCACCAGGGCAGCGACGATGCGGAGTTCGTAGGGCGTGTAATTCGGCGCATGCCCCTCCCCACGCCGGCGCCGGTCGAAATGGTCGAGATAGAGCGCCAGGGTGCGGTGCAACGCCGGCTGCGGGATATCCGCCAACTCGCCGACCGGATCGACGGCGATCGCCGTCGCGGTGAAATCGAAGTCGCCGAGATCCGCCGCCCCGGGAATGAAGTCGATCTCATGGCGCGCCATCGCCGCGTCGATGGAGTCGTAAAGATGCGTCTCGAAACGCCGGCGGAGACTTTCCGCGAACGCGGCCGTCTCCGTCTCGCCGATCGCGTTCGCAAGGTAGACGGCGTCCTTCAAGCCGAGCAGGGTGAAGAAGTTGTCCCAGTAGGAATGCACCGGCCTCGCCGAGTAGCCCTCGTGACTGATCGAGGCGGGCACCAAGCCGAAGTAGGCACCATCGTCCAGTGAGCGGTAGGTATCGGTCATCCGCTCTTTGCTCAGCGCATCGATATACTCGATCACCTTGACCGCTTGCGGCCACAATTCGCTGATCAACCCGACGTCGCCGGTGAACCGATAGTACTCGGCCAAGGCAAACAGCCACTGTCCGTTACTGTCGTTCTCCGGAACCGTGTCGGCGCCGCGCCAATCGACGCAGCACGGCACCTGGCCGCTGTCGAAATGATGCATCGAATACCAGCGCAGGAAATCCCGGACGCGCTCCGGATGGCCCAGCCGCAACAACGCGGCGGCGGCAAGGGAGCCGTCACGGATCCAGCTGCGCTCGTACGCCCGCGAACCGGGTTGCAAGGCCGGCCCGTCGGCGTTGATGAGGACGTAGGCCAGGTTCGACCGGAGGATGTCGACGAGGCGAGCGGCATCCGCCGGCAGGTCGATGACAACGCGGTTCAGCGCCATGCGCCATTCCGCCACGGTCGCCTCGAAAGCCATCGACCACGCGCGCGCCGCCTCCGCGTCCGATAATGCCCGGCCAGAGGGCATCCCGGCGCGGTGGAACGGAACCCGCATGTAAATATCGCGGGCGGCTCCAGGCTCCAGAGTGAGGCGGTATTCGAAGGCTCCAGAGGCAAAGCCGAAATCGTCCGTGACGGCTTCGGCATGGGGCAGAATGCCCTTGCGCAGGTGTTCGATAATGCCGCCGTCCATGAAGCGGCTGGCGCCGAACCGGTCGGCGGGCGTCAGCGCGCGGACGGTCTTGTCCCGGTCGACGATGACCACCCCCTCGCGGTGGTCGATCTCATGGATTCGGCTGACCCCCGCGCGGAAATTCAGCGATTGCCAGGGCGGGCTGACCTGAAACGGCCGGATTGCCACATAGAGGTTTAATCTCTGATCGGTCTCCGACACGTTGCGGACGGTGTAGCGCAGATAGAGATCCGAGTCGCCAGCGGCTCCCGCCGCCAGTGCGGTGGTGGTCAGGGTTACCGTGTCGGCCGACCACTCGACGGAGGGGATCGGCAAATAGTCCGCCTCGACACGCTGCGACCGGGTCACGTCATTCCACGTTACGAGTTGATTGTCGAGGAACAGGAACGGCTCGAGCGAGAACCGCCCCTTCTCCACCTCGACCATGCCGTCCTCGTTGATCAACGCCTCTTTGGCATCGGCGGCGACCCCGACGACGGTCCAATAACTCTGCCGTCCGTCAAGGTAGCGGGGATAGAAACCCGCCCTGGCATCGCCGGCCACGGTCTCGAAGAACCGGTTGGGCGTCGAGGCGAAATGATACGGCTGGACGACGATGTCGCGGATTCCATATCCGGCGCCCCGGCTGCTTTTCAGCAAATCGAGCCGCAGGTAGCGCGATTCGCTTTCCGGCATGTAGACGTAATCGCGCCCCCCATTGGTCGACGAAACGTACACCGCCCGCGTCCAGGTTTCGCCGTCGTTCGATTGCATGACATCGTAGGCGGTGGCGAAATCGGCTTCGTCCCAGTCGATCGTGAGGCCGCCGTATTCGCGAAGGTGTTGGAAATCCAGGAGCAGCCACTGATCCTCGGAAACGCTGCCGCTCCTCCAGCTCGACCCATCGAAGCCGTCGATGGCCGCCTCCGCCGGATGGGAGGGAATGTGCGTCGACGCGCGGGCGAGCGGAAGTGGCTCGGTCGCGTCGGCCATTGGCCGTTCGGTGAATTCGAGTTGATCGATCCAAATCGAGCCCCGGCCTCCCTGCTCCGACGCGATGGCGATCTCCAACCACCCCATCTCTTCGAGCTCGCGCTCTCCGCTCCCCCAGGCATACTCGAAATGCCGTTTCTTAAGGCTCATGCTTTTCCACAGCGCCGGTGGGGAGAACCGAGGGTAGACCGCCCGCCAGACGTTCTGGTCGTCCGGCGCGACGATCTTGATTTCCAACTGATTTTCCAGCGCCGCGCCGCGAATCTTGAAGCTCAAGGCGAAATTGGGCGGCAAATTGCGCGGAAACGGCTTGCGGGCGATAACAAAGCCGGACTGGCCGGCGAAGTCAAAATCGAGGCGCATGGCCATGCCGTCACGCCCGGCGTCCTGCGCGATCTCCGCCGTAACCCCCTTCGAGGCGATCGCCGACCAATCGGCGAATATCTCGAAATCGTCCAGTGCCGACGGCGCGGCCAATCCGCCCGCCGGCGCGGCGATGGCCAGCATCAATACCAGTAGACCGCCGAGAGCCGCGCGTATCGTCTCCAAAGTCGCCTGCGTTTTCAAGGGCTTCCTCGCGTTAGCCGGCCCGGTTTCACACTGTGTGCTCAATCCTTGACACTGCCCATCATGATGCCGGCAACGTACGCCCGTTGCAGGAAGATAAACAGCGTTGCCACCGGAACGATGGTCAGCACCGCGCCCGCCATCATCAGCTCGGTATCCTGCGCATGCTCGCCGAGCAGGTTGGCGAGGGCAACCGGCAACGTATACATCTCGTCTTCGGTAAGCACGATCAAAGGCCACATGAAGTCGCTCCATGCCCCCATAAAGGTAAAAAGCGCCAGAGTCACCAGAATCGGTTTACATAGCGGCAAAACCAACGACCAGTAGATCCGGAACTCGCTGGCACCATCGGTGCGGGCAGCGTCGAGCAGGCTGTCGGGGATTGACAGCGCGTACTGGCGGATCAGGAAGATGCCGAAAATGCTTGCCATGCCCGGGATGATTACACCCATATAGGTATTTATCAGTCCCATCTCCTTCAACAGCAAGAAGAGCGGCAGCATCGTCACCTGCACCGGAATCACCAGCGCGGCGACGAGGCCCCGAAAGATCGCATCACGACCCTGGAAGCGCAATTTGGCGAAGGCGTAGCCGGCCAGGGAGTTGATCAGGATTGAGATCGCCGTGATAGCGGTGGCGATGAGCGTACTGTTAACGAGGTAGCGCGCGAGATCGAGTCGCGTGAACAGCGCGGCGTAATGCTCGAAGGTGACCCGGCTCGGCAAGAGGCGGGGCGGAAAGGTCGTCGCCTCGCCGGCTGGCATCAGGGAAGCCGAGACCATCCACAACAGCGGCGCCGCGGTGAGGATCAAGCCGACGACGAGAACGGCGTGGATCAGGATGGCGCGGTGGGAGAATCGACGCATCGTCCCTACTCCGGCCGCCGCAAACGAAGCTGGACAACGGTAACGGCGAGGATGATCACCAACAACACGAAGGCGACCGCCGCCGCCTCACCGAGATTCCACCACCGAAATCCCTGTTCGTACATGAACAGGACAACACTCATGGTGCTGTTGGCGGGACCGCCTTGGGTCATCACGTACGGTTCGGCGAACAATTGGAAGTAGCCGATCATGGTGATGATGGTGACGAACACGAATGTCGGCGACAGCATCGGCAGCGTGACGTGCCGGAACTGACGCCAACGGTTGGCGCCATCCATTCTTGCCGCCTCGTAGAGCGTTTCGGGGATGCTTTGCAGGCCGGCGATGAAGATGATCATGGTGAAGCCGAAGTTCTTCCACGCCGCCATGAGGATGATCGCCGGCATCGCCCACGTGGGGTCGCCGAGCCAGTTGATGGGATCGATACCGACTTGTGCGAGCGCATAATTGAGCAGCCCATAGCGCGGATGGTAGATGTAGCGCCAGACGACGGCGACGGCGACCAGGGTGGTGACGACCGGCAGGAAGTAGGCGGTGCGGAAGACGGTCTTGAAGCGGACCAGCTTGTCGTTGATCAGCAGCGCGGCGGCAAGGGACAGCAACACCGACAACGGGCCGCCGACCGCGACGAAATAGGCGGTGTTGCCCAATGCCTGCCAGAACAGCGGGTTGCGGAACAACTCGACATAGTTGCCAAGGCCGACGAAACGCAGAAAGGCACTGTCGCCCAGCGCATAGATGTCGAAATCGGTGAGGCTGAGAGCGAAGGCGGCCAGCACGGGACCAAGAAAGAACACCAGTATCAAGGTCATCGCCGGCGCGATGAACAGGTACCCGGCGCGCTCACGGCGTCCCCCTGAACGGCTCACGGCGATGGCGGTCATGAGCCCAGCCGCCCTCGGCCAATAAGCCAGCGACGCTTTTCGAGAATGCGGTCGATCTCCGCGTCGAGGGACACAAGCGCCTCGTCGCGCTCCATCCGGCCGAGGATCATTGCTTCGGTGTGCCGCCCGATCGCGGCGGCGATGCGTTCCCATTCGGGAACTCGCGGCGGCGGCGACATGGCTGAAAGCTGCGCCGAGAACGCGGCGGTGCGCGCCTCATCGGACAGCTTGCCCGCCACCCATGCCTCTCGGCGCGAAGGAAGGTTGCCCGTCAACGCGTAGAATCGAAGCTGGCGGGTGGTGTCGGCGAGATGGCTGATCAATGCCCAGGCGGCGTCCGGATGCTCCGAGTTACGGCTGATCGCCAGGCTGGCGCCGCCGGCGATTGACGTTCCCGGCCACGCATCGGCGTCGGATGCTGGCAGCGGCGCGGTGGCCCACAAGCCGCGGAGACCGGGAAGCCGGCGGTCCAACTCGCCGATGCTCCACGGACCGCTGACGAACATCGCGAACGCCCCGGCGGCGAACTCCTGATAGACATTGGCAATTTCCGCGCTGCCGGTTTTCGGCGCCAGTCCCTTTTCGAACAGCCCGAGGTAGAAGTCGAACGCGGCGTGGCCGGCGGGACTGTCAAAGTTGCCGAAGCGGTTGCCGTCGGCGAGCGGCGAAGCGCCCTGCTGCATCGCCAGCGCGACCGGCAGGGTCCAATCGGTAATCGGCAGGAAAAGGGCGTGGCGCGGACCCGCCTGCAGATCGCGGGTACGGCGGAGGCAGGAAACCCAGTCTTCCCACGTTCGCGGAACCGTCCCGCAGCCAGCTCTTCGCAGGATATCCGTACGATAGTAGAGGAGACGCGTGTCAACGTACCAAGGCAAGCCCCAGACGCCGGCGCCGACCCGGTTGGCCGCCCAGACGCCGGGGAAGAACGCCTCCGCGTCGACCGCCTCGGCGGCGGCGACCAGCGGCGCCAGATCGACGAGCGCGCCAAGGGCGACGAACTCCGGGATCCATGTGTTGCCCAGTTGAACGACGTCCGGCATCGTGTCGCCGGCGAAGGCCGTGAGGAGTTTCTCGTGCGCCGCGCTCCAGGGGATCTGCTGCACTTCGACGGCGATGCCGGGATGGTCGCGCTCGAAGCCGCGCACCAGTTCCTGAACCATCTCCCCCTCGCGGCCGAAGGCCCAGAATTCCAAGGTGACCCGGCCGTGCTCGGCCGGATCGCACGCCGAAAGCCAGGGAACAATAAGCAGCAAGACCACACAGGCGGCCAGACGCGAAACGGAGAGCATCGCCTACTGTTACGCGAGAACGCTGGCCGCGTCACGCGCTTGATGAACGCCGGCCATCATCGGATCGATGCGTTGCCCGTCGGCGCCGAACAAGGTCAACCGCCGCGTGGCGACACTGAGCCGGCACGAAGCGCCGATCTCGATTTGAAGCGTCGGCGCGACACGGGCGACGATGCGATTGGCGGCGAGACCGAGATCGCGCAAAAGCTCGCCCGCATGGTCGAGCGACGGATCGGTCGACGAGGGCAAGGCGGCATAGACGAGTTGTTCGTGGCCGAGCGATTCCACCGCCTCGATCCTCACGGCCAATCCGAGGTCGTCGGCGCCAGGCGGGGTCAGGCTGAGCGCTTCCGGTCGAAAGCCGACGAACGCAACGGGCCCGCAAGCGCGCCGCGAACTTTCGGTAAGTGACCGCGGCAGAGAAAGTGCCCCCGCTTCGCCATCGGCGGCGGCGGTGTCGAGGCGAACCGGAATCAAGTTCATCCCCGGATTGCCGACGAACGAGGCGACGAACACATTATTTGGCCGATCATAGATCTCGCGCGGCGACGCCACCTGCTGCAGGACACCGTCGCGCATCAGGGCGACGCGGTGGCCAAGCGTGCTCGCCTCCACCTGATCATGGGTGACATACAGAATCGTCGTGCCGAGGCGCGCCTGCAGGGCAGCGATCTCGACGCGCAGCTGGACGCGCAGCTTGGCGTCAACGTTGGAGAGCGGCTCGTCCAACAGGAAGACGCTGGGTTGACGGATGACGGCGCGTCCCATCGCCACGCGCTGCCTCTGGCCGCCGGAAAGCTGGCGCGGCAGCCGGTGCAGAACATCCGACAGGCCGAGCATGGCGGCGGTCTCGGCAACACGGCGTTGCCGCTCGGCTCGTGCCATCCCCTGCATGCGCAGCGGAAAGGCCAGATTTTCGGCCACCTTCATGTGCGGATAAAGGGCATAGTCCTGAAACACCATGGCCGTATTGCGTTTCTGCGCCGGCCAGTCGTTGACGATGCGGCCATCGATTAGAATTTCGCCGGACGATGGGGCCTCGAGGCCGGCGAGCAGACGCAGCAGGGTCGATTTGCCGCATCCGGAAGGGCCAACGACAACCATGAACTCGCCATCCCCGACGCGGAAATCGAGATCTCTGAGGGGGCGGGTTCCGTCCGCGAAGACCTTATTGATGGCGCGGAACTCGATCTCAGCCATCGGGACGCGCCCCGACCGCGCCGGTGTCCGTGGTGCCGTCGGCCCTCCGCAATGTCAGCCAATCCGTCGCATGGCGGGTGTCTTTTGCGTTTCCGGCTCCCGGACGGCGAACGACTGCGGCGGCATCGGCGTAAAGCGCGCCGGCGGCGTCGCGGCGGGATGATCCCGCAAATCCATCGCCTCGGGCATGATCAGGTCGCGCTCCAGGGCCTGATCCAAGAGTTGCATCTCCTTGGTTGGCGCCGTCTCCTCCGGCGTCAGCATCAGGCCGCGCCGGCGCAACCACAAACCGACCGCCGGTCGGCTGGAGATAACCGTGATTGGAATGGACAGGATCAGGCCGGCCAGAACCGGTGCCACCCACCAAACGTACCCCGGCGCGTGAAGGTAGATCACGGTCAACCATGCAATGCCGATGAACATCAGAATGCCGACCGACGACACGGTTACACCGAAGCCGAGACCGCGTTCCGACCGATTCTGCGGGTTCCAGGCGACACCGCGCCCGACCAGGAGGGAGGCGATGAAATAGCTGTGCAGGCACCCCATGACCGGCGCGATGAGGACGGAAAACAGCGTTTCCAAACCGAGGCCGGCGACCGCCCGCCGCCACCCTCCGTAAGCCGCCCGCCCCGCGCGGTCCAACAGAACGAGTAGCAGGGAGAGGATTTTCGGCGTGAACAGCATGCCAAGGGTGACGAGAAACAGCGAAACGGTTTCCGTCAACATCGAAACCGGCCAGTTGGGGTAGAGCTGATAGGGGTCCTCGAAATAGCGGTGGCCGGTAATCGCCTGGGCGACGATATCGGCGGTGCTGAGCATCAAGAATCCGACCCACAACGGCGACGAGAGATAGGCGAACGCCCCCTGCAGCAAATGCACCCGGCTGACCCAGTGCAGCCCGCGGGCGCCGAGCAGGCGCAGATGCTGCAGATTGCCCTGGCACCAGCGTCGGTCGCGGGAGGCAAACGCGAGGATGTTCGCCGGCAACTCCTCGAAGCTGTCCTCGAGGTCGGGAACCAGATAAACGCGCCAACCGCCGCGCCGCAACAGGGCCGCCTCGACGTAATCGTGGCTGTGGATCTCGCCGCCCAGCGGCGGTTTGCCGGGAAGCTCGGGCAACCCGCAGTTCTGCATGAAGGCGTCGACCCGGATTATCGCGTTGTGCCCGTAGTAGTTGCTCTCGCCCATGTGCCAAAAGGAAAGGCCGCTGGCCAACATCGGGCTGACCAGCCGCGAAGAGAATTGGATCGCCCGTCCGAATAGGGTTTCCTGGCGGATCGGCATCGGCACCGTTTGAATGAGGCCGGCGCGCGGATTGGCTTCCATGAGGATGACGAGGGAAACGATGGTTTCGCCGGAGATCAGGCTGTCGGCATCGAGGACGATCATGTGCTCGTAACGGTAGCCCCAGCGCTTGCAGAAGTCGGCGACGTTGCCGGCCTTGCGGTGAGTATTCGGCGAACGCCGCCGGTAGAAGACACGACTGAACGCGTTGCTCGCTTCGCAGAATGCCTCCCAATACGCCCGTTCTTGGGCCGCGATGTCGTCGCGCGTGGTGTCGCTCAAAATGAACACGTCGAAGCCGTCGAGACCGTTCCGCGTCTGTGCCAGGGAAGCGTAGACGGCGTCGATGCCGGCGAAGACGCGGTGCGGGTCTTCATTGTACACCGGAACGACGATCGCCGTGCGGCTACTCACCGTGCCTGCCGCCGCGCCGCGGAGTTCCCCAACCGCGTGCAGATCGATGGGCTCCCGGCCCGATAATCGGATGACAAAGCCCGCTACGGCTGTCCAAAATGAAAAGGCGATCCAGATGAAATTGACAAAGAACAGGCAGAGAATGCCGATCTCGATCGCACCCAGCCCATTCGCCGCCAAAATCTCCGTCAGCATCGCCGTGGCAAGCCCGACGGTCACCGCGATCAACGAGAAGAACAATGCTCGTCGCGCGAACCGGTGGCGTGGCCGAAACCCGCGTAAGGCGGCGTCACGCCCGATATCGCAAATCGGCCGAACAGGCGCTCGGTATTGCGCCTTCATTCAACTCACTCCTTCCCGCCGCTTTCGCTGTCCCGCGCACGGCGCATTCTCTTTTTGGCCCGAAGGCCGGTAGCCCCGCACCGGTCTTCCATGGCGCCGGATCGATGACGGGGCTGACTATCGACCGGCAAGTCAAGGCGTCCAGAGATACGTCCAGCTTTCCGTCACCGGTTCGCCTCTGAGCTTCAGGAACATTTTTAGGTCGACGGGAGTCCCTCCTTCTGGATCAAACCGGAACATCGCTCGCCACCCCCCAGTGACCTCATTATGGATGACTACTTTGTCGAAAACCCGGCCGCCACTATGAATGACCACCGCCTCGACCGGCTGTGCCGATGCCAAGTATTTTAACTCGCCTCCTTGAAAATCAACAACAAACAAACGGACTTCCGGCGCAAATCGGTCCTCGGTCCCGGGAATCTCTGGCGAGCCGATCCGCGTTCGCACCGTCCGCGCCAACGGCGGCCTATAGATATCATTGAGTTGGGCGTGCAACCGATAGCGGTAATTCAAGCTCTCCCCGGCATTGATGGTGCGGTTCGGAACCCAGAACGCGACGATATTGTCGTTCGTCTCCTCGCCGATCGGAATTTCGATCAGTTCGATATTCCCCTGGCCCCAATCGCCGATCGGTTCCATCCAAAGGCTAAGTCGCTGCTCAAAATGGGCGCCGACATCGAGATAGTTGGTAAAATCCCGGTCGCGTTGCATCAAACCGAAGCCGCGCGGATTCTCGTCAACGAAGGCGGAAACCCGCAACTCGGTCGGGTTGGTCAAAGGCCGCCAGATCCATTCGCCCTTGCCGCTGTGGATCAACAGGCCATCCGCGTTGTGAACCTCCGGCCGGTAATCGTCGAACCGACGCGCGGAATTCTCGCCAACGAAGAACATGCTGGTGAGCGGCGCGATCCCGAGCTTGTCGATTGCCGCGCGGCAGAAGATCCGGGATGCCACCTCGACGATGGTTTCCGTACCCGGTTCGATGCGAAATTCGTAGGCTCCGGTCACGCTCGGACCGTCCAACAACGCATAAACGGTCACGCGCGTATCGTGCGGCTCCGGCGCCATGAGCCAAAATTCCCGGAAATTGGGGAATTCCTCCCCGCCGGGGAGCGCGGTATCGACGGCCAGTCCGCGCGCGAATGACCCGAACCGCTGCTCTCGGCCGAGGATCCGGAAATAGGAAGCGCCAAGGAAAACAGCGAGCTCGTCCTTATATTCAGGCGTATGCAGGGGATAATTGATGCGAAAACCAGCAAAGCCGATATCGTCTGGCAGGGTCTCTGGAATCGATAAGTCCGAATAGTCGAACATTTCCCGCCGAAACGGCAGCCGCATGACTTGCCCATTTTCGACAAGATTGATGCGCACCGGCGTCCGATAGACGAAACCGAGATGGAACAGTTGGACCTCGAAAAGGCGTTCGTCGCGCCACAGCGCCTGATCGGGTCGATAGCGAATTTTTCCGAAATCAGCGTAGCTGAGATCGCGAAGGAAGGTTGGAATCTGCTCGGCGGGTGGCGCGTACGGTTTCTGCGAGAGTTCCTTGGCACGCGCGACGACGGTTTCGAAACCAAACTGCGTCACCTGCGTTTCTGCTTGCGTTTCCGCGCCGTTACTTTGGGTTGTAAGAACAAAGAGTAATACAAGCGACGACAACAGGACGCCCATCCCCCAGCCGCCAATCCGCGGCGAATTCTCTGTAACCGATTTCATCCTCTTAATCCCGCGATGCCGAACGCGCCTTATCGAATTGCTTTGCGGTCTTTTTGCGGTGCCGAGGTCGACAACCGCCGCCGAGTTTCAACGCAACGATAACCCAACACGGACGCGATGAAGCTGGATCACCGTATTAGTCCTGAACGGCTTATAATTGTAGCGTAGGGTTTGAGCGGCAACAAAGCTACCGCGACCGGGCGGGCTCCTCAAGGCGCGTCGGCAACGTTGGGGGCTCGAACACGCCTCCGTTCGTGGTTCGGGGCGAGCCCGGTGAACGTTTTGTTCACCCTCGGTTTGGAGAGCCCCATAACCGCGAAATCGCCGACAAGATCGAGGCTGCGGAGATGGCGGGGACAAAAGACCTCCGCCTCGAAGCGGGTGCCGCGCAAGCCGACAAAGCCGAATTCGCCGATACCGAAGTCGTGCCCCCATGGCCGCCCGCAGTGCCATCACGGCGCCCGGCCGGGAACATTTCGCGAATGGGGCGAAAAAACAACGACGCCTGGCGCCACCGAAGGCATTGGCTTCATCAGGTGCGCCGCCGCCTCTCAACCGTTGGTGCCTTTAGGTCCGGGTTGGGCGACACCCGTCGTGAAATAAAGCAGAAACTATTCAATAGGCATTCTTACCGACCCAGCCAAAGAAGGCGGTCAAGATGATGATCTTGATATCAAACCAAAGTGACCAATTCTCGATATAATAGATATCGTGCTCGACGCGCCCTTCCATCTTGTCGATCGTATCGGTTTCGCCCCGAAAACCGTTGACTTGCGCCCATCCGGTGATCCCTGGCTTGACTTTGTGGCGACCGTGATAGCCGCCGATGAGTGCCGCGTACTGTTCGTTGTGCTCGATCGCATGGGGACGAGGCCCGACGACGGACATCGTTCCCTGCAAGACGTTGAAAAGCTGGGGCAACTCATCGAGGCTGGTCTTGCGAAGGAACCGCCCGACGCGGGTGACGCGGGGATCGTGCTTCCTCGCTTGGGGCGTGCCCTTTTCAGGAGGACGGCCGTGATACATCGTGCGGTACTTGTAGACGACGATGACCTCGTTGTTGAAGCCATAGCGTTTCTGGCGGAATATTGTCGGCCCGGGGCTGTCCAGGCGGACGGCGAGCGAAATGAGCGCGAGCAGCGGCGCAAGCAGGACGCAGGCCGTCGAGGCGACGGCGAGGTCGGTGGCGCGCTTTAAAAGTCCGCTCCAACCGGTGAGCGGCGCCGATGCGATCTCGAGAACCGGCACACCCTCGAGCAACTGCTCGCGATGGCGCGGAAAATGATATCCGATCAGATCCGACCCGAGATAGATATGCACGGGCAGCGAACGCAGCTTGTTGATGATGTTTATGAGGCGGACGTCGGCACTCCACGGTAGCGTTATGATGACGTCATGGATCTGCCCGCGCCGCACATAGGTCACCAGATCATCGAGGTCGCCCAGGACCGGGAAACCCTCGACATGCTTTTCCACCCGCGTGCGGCGGTCGTCGAAAACACCGACGATTCGTTTCCACGGCGCGTCCTTGAGCTGAAGCCGCGACACGAGATGGTGGCCTTGACCGCCGGCGCCGACAATCGCCACGTTGCGGACCAGGATCCCTTGCCGCGCCCATCGGCGGATGATCAGGATCGCCGCGCCTCTGCTGAGTGCCATGACCACCGCCGAGGTGCCGAAGGCAGCGAAAAACCAAACCTGAGAAAACTGGGTGTCGATTCGAAACGCGAGGGCCACCGATGCCAAGACGGCGGCGACCAATGTCACCAACATGACGAGATCGCGCATGCGCCGCGGCCACGCCGCGAGGATATTGAAATCGTAAAGGCCCGCGTAGCGCAAGACACCGACGGTCATCCCAGCGCTAATCATGATCGCGGCCAGGTAAGTCTGATATGTTTCCGGCCCCCAGCCGACGAAGGCCAGATAATAGATGAAGCCCGACAGAAGGAGGATCAGGCCATCGGATACACCAACGATCCCCGAGACGATGCTTTCGGATAGAGAGACGCTTCTTCGTGACGCAGCAGGAATCTCGACTGCGGCACTCGGCGCGTTCACTTCAACTGAACCTTGCGCTGTCACCATGATGATCCGCCCAGCCATGAAACCAAAAGCGCGATGTCCACTCAAACGCCGGGATTTGGGTATTACTTTTTCGGTCGGCTACGCAACGTCGCGAGGGAATTTGCATGGATGTCGTGCGATTGCAGATACTAGCCAACTTTTCTTGCATGCCGACATTCAGATTACAACCCTCCCGCGGCGTCACCAGTTTTCTCGTTGTTCCATTCCCAGGGCCGATTGACCGCAAGCCCCGGAGCCGGCGTGCCGACCAAGGCGATACCTGAACGAAGGATGCCTTTAAGTTGTAGGCCTTATCGCAATAGTGGTAAAAAATTTGTTTTCTTATGATTTTGAAATTGCCGCGGGCACGTCCCAGCTTCGATGTAATTGCCCAGGCGGCAACAAGTCCCCTTTCGCCACAGCGCCATGACACAAGGGCTTGGTTACGCGGTTCGATGTCCCCCGTAGTGCTTCGCGCGCCTGAATTATCACCTAAATGAGTGAAACGCGGCCTATCTTTCGTCATGAGTTTTTTGTCCCGATTTCGCCTTTTTTTTGACATGATCGCGCACGAAAGGGAAGTGATAAATATCATGCGATATGATGCGTAATTATGTCTGCATCGGTGACGGGGGCTAACGTTTTTTGAGCCCTGTTTCCGACTGCAGTACGGCTTTCCTCTGCGCGGCCTCCCAACGCTTGCCTTTCTCACTTGCCACAAACCGGCGTCCTTGGGCCATTATGCCGGTGCGTGAGTGAGGCGCGCTGGCCGCCGCCTGCCCTTGGTTGACGACTTTCGTCGCGCTCGCCGGTAAATCCGACGCGTCGCGCTCCAGGCACCCAACAAAAGGTTAGATCAAAATGTTATCAAATCGCATCGCGGGCTGCTGTGACGCGGTTAACAAACGGATAGACGCGCGGACGAGATGGCATTGGACATGCCTGTTCGGCCTGTTCAATGGACGATGGCGGGCGCATGCTGGGCGCGCCGTCAATGCCTCGTGAGCGGTATTCTTATCGCGGTTCGCGAAAAATTGACATCGAATCGTCGGCTGGGACATTTATCTCCAAGGAAGGACGATCGTATCCCGCTGAGCGCACCGCGTTGGTCTTCCTGGGTCCTCCTCATACCGACGCGACATTGGTTGGAAATGGATTCCAACCGGGCCTCCAGGCGAGCGGCACCCGGAAATTCCCCTGCCGGGTAGTCCACTGTAAGAGGGTCGTTCTCTGTTGAGGTGGGCGGGCGCTGAAAGCCGGAATGGCGCGGCGCGCCAGTTTCGCCGAGCATAGGAACGCCGCATCAGCCGCGGCGCATGCCGGATCCCGGCATGGACACCGAAACTGAAGTGTGCTCTACGAAGGCTCGGTCGTGGGCTCGGGTTTCCGAGAAATGGGGAGACGGTTTAAAGGGTTAAGGGAGCATATCAACCGTGACCGCGTTTGGACAGGAAGGCGCCGCTTATCGCCGCACACTGGTCGTCAATGACCGCGAGATCGCCTACTACAGCCTCGAAGCAGCCCAAGCGGCGGGTTTGGGAGACGCCGGCCGATTGCCCCGCTCGATGAAGGTGTTGCTGGAGAACCTCATGCGGTGGCAGGACGGCCGCTCGGTCACCGCGGACGATGTCGAAGCGGTCGCCAACTGGGCGAACGGAGAGCGGGTCGATCGCGAGATCGCCTACCGGCCGGCCCGCGTCTTGATGCAAGATTTCACCGGCGTGCCAGCGGTCGTCGACCTCGCCGCGATGCGCGACGCGATGTTGGCACGCGGCGCCGATCCCGCCAAGATCAACCCCCTCGTGCCCGTCGATCTGGTCATCGACCATTCCGTGACGGTTGACAGCTTCGCCTCCGGGTCGGCGATGCGCGACAACGTCAAGTTTGAATTCGACCGCAACCACGAACGCTATCTCTTTCTGCGTTGGGGTCAGCAGGCGTTCCATAATTTCCGCGTCGTGCCGCCGGGAACCGGCATCTGCCATCAAGTCAATCTCGAGTATCTGGCGCATGTGGTGTGGACGGCGCAGGACAACGGGGCCCTCGCCGCCTTCCCCGACACGGTCGTCGGCACCGACAGCCATACGACCATGGTCAATGCCCTGTCCGTCCTCGGCTGGGGCGTCGGCGGGATCGAGGCCGAGGCGGCGATGCTCGGTCAAGCCATCTCCATGCTCGTTCCCGATGTCATCGGTTTCAGGCTGACCGGCGCGTTGGCCGAGGGCGCGACCGCGACCGATCTCGTCCTGACCGTCACCCAACGGCTGCGGGAGCGTGGCGTCGTCGGCAAATTCGTCGAGTTTTTCGGGCCGGGCCTGGCCGACCTGACGATCGCCGACCAGGCGACAATCGCCAACATGGCGCCGGAGTACGGCGCCACCTGCGGCTTCTTTCCAATCACCGCGGCAACGCTCGACTATCTCAAATTCACCGCCCGTCAACCCGAGCGGATTGCCCTTGTCGAGGCTTACGCGAAGCAGCAGGGGCTGTGGAGCGACCCGTCTTCCCCCGACCCCGTTTTCACCGATGTCCTGGAACTCGATCTCGGCACCGTCGAGCCCTCCCTCGCCGGCCCGCGACGCCCGCAGGACCGCATCGCACTGTCCGCCATGGCGACGTCATACGGCGAGGAGATCGCCAAAATTCGCGGCGATGCGGGGCCGAAGTCGATCGCCGTCGAAGGCGCCAACTACGAACTTGGTGACGGGGCCGTCGTCATCGCCGCCATCACCAGTTGCACCAACACGTCCAATCCGAGCGTTCTCGTCGGCGCCGGTCTCTTGGCCCGCAACGCGCGGCGCGCCGGCCTCAATGTCAAGCCCTGGGTCAAGACATCCTTCGCGCCGGGATCCCAGGTCGTCAGCGACTATCTGGAGGCGAGCGGGCTCCAGGAGGATCTCGACGCGCTCGGCTTCAACATCGTCGGTTACGGCTGCACGACGTGTATCGGCAACTCCGGCCCGCTGCCGACGCCCATCCACAATGCCGTCGAAGCGGCGGACTTGAGCGTCGCCGCCGTCCTGTCCGGCAACCGAAATTTCGAGGGGCGCATCCATCCGCTGACGAAACTCAACTATCTGGCCTCGCCGCCGTTGGTTGTCGCGTATGCCCTCGCCGGTTCCGTCGACGTCGATCCCTATCGGCATCCGCTTGGCCACAACGAGGCCGGCGAGCCGGTTTACTTGCGCGACATCTGGCCCTCCAACCAGGATATCCATGCCATCATCGGCTCGGTCATCACCCCGGAGATGTTCGCCCGCCGCTACGGAAATGTCTTCGCCGGCGACGAGACGTGGCAGTCGCTGGAAACCGCCACGGGCGATGTCTGCGCATGGGATCCGGCGTCGACCTATGTTCGCGCTCCGACATTCTTCGAGCCCGATCAGCCGGCTGGCTTCGCCGATGTCGTCGACGCACGACCGCTGGCGATCCTCGGCGATAGCGTCACCACCGACCACATTTCGCCCGCCGGTTCGATCAAGAAGGACAGCCCGGCCGGCAAGTATCTCCTCGAGCACGGCGTGCCGTTATCCGAGTTCAATTCCTACGGAGCGCGCCGAGGCAACCATGAAGTGATGATGCGCGGCACGTTCGCCAACATTCGCATCCGCAATGAAATGACGCCCGGCATCGAGGGTGGCGTGACGCGTCACATGCCAAGCGGTGACGTCCTCCCCATTTTCGATGCGGCCATGCGCTACCAGGCGGAAGGTGTGCCACTGGTCGTCATCGGTGGCACCGAATACGGCACCGGATCGTCCCGCGACTGGGCGGCGAAGGGCACCCGCCTCCTCGGAGTCAAGGCGGTCATCGTCGAAAGCTTCGAGCGGATCCACCGCTCCAATCTGGTCGGCATGGGCATTCTGCCCCTCCAGTTTCCCGAGGGTGTGAGCCGCAAAACCTTGGCCCTCGACGGCAGCGAGGTTTATTCGCTGACCGGCCTTAACGGGGAAATCAGACCGAAGATGCCCGTGACCTTATCCATTCGGCGCGCGGATGGGACGACCGACACGGAGGAACTCGTCTCGCGGATCGACACGCTGGATGAGATCGAATACTTCCGTAGCGGCGGCATCCTCCAGTACGTCATGCGCCGCCTGGCCGGCGACCCCGAGGTCAGCCAATGATCCTTGACCCAGGACTTAACCAGGCGCCGAGTTTTTTCACCGGCATGTGATTAGGGGTTCCCGTCCGGCGTAGCTACGTTGGGCCGCATTATGTGGTGCGCGCGACGACTCGTCGTTGGTCTGGTCCTGTTGCTGATGGCCGGGGCGGCACGGGCCCAGGACTCTCTCGTCGTGGTGGAGTTGTTCACCTCGCAGGGATGTTCCTCGTGTCCGCCGGCCAACGCGGTGATCGGCGAGGTCGCCAAGCTCGACAATGTCTTGGCGATATCCCAGCACGTCGACTACTGGGATTACATCGGCTGGAAGGATGTCTTCGCCATTCCCCAGACGACGGCGCGCCAGCGGGCCTACGCGCGCGCACTCAGCCTTCGCTATGTCTACACGCCCCAGATCCTCGTCCAGGGCCACCATCAACTGACCGGCCCCAACAGCGCGCGTTTGCTTGAGGTGATTGCCGCCGTCGATCCCGCCGCCGGCCCCCGCATCACCTTGAGCGAAACCGCGGCGGGGCATCTCGAAATCGGCGTGTCGGCGGCCCGACGACAGGGGAATGGCGATGTTTTCATCGTGACCTACGACGGCCACCGGCAAACTCTCGTCAGCCGCGGCGACAATAGAGGGCGAACGCTCGACACCTACAATGTGGTTCGTTCCATAGACACCGTCGGTGTCTGGCGCGGAGAGCCCGCAACCTTCGAGACATCATTGAAAATCAATGAATTAACAGGCGAGTTTTGTGCCGCTTTGCTGCAGGACCGGGATACTCTACGGATCCTGGCGGCGGCAAGACTTAGCCAATAGGTTGAGAAATGCCGCCGTCCGGTTATACCTTTTGCGGCACCACTACTTAAGCGCTTGTTTTTGCCATTTTGAACCTGTACCTTAATGGGACCAAGGGAAATGAGGTTAAGAAAGCCCGTTCCTGATCGAGACGACTGTCAGGGAGTGCGCAGGTACCCGAACCGTTAAGGGTCGTGACAAACTCCACTCCATGAGTGGGTGAAATCGCGCCGCAGGTGAGGGTCCTGGGTGAAGGGGTCAATCGTCTCCAAGTATTGGTCATGACGCGATCAGGCCTCGCATGACTAATGGCTGGGAGGAAGATATGCTTGAATTTTCTGGCAACACGACCGCTCGGACCGTGACACGCGGCAAGCCGTTTTCGGGTCCGAGACGCTCACGTAACGCAAGCCGCGATCCCTACGGCGAACGCGGCGTCGAACCGGACCTGCAGGATCTAATCGACGATCCGGTGACGAAAGCGCTGATGGCGCGCGACGGCGTCTCGTCGACGACGCTGCACGACCTCATTTCGTCGGCCAGGCATCATCTGAAGGAACGCCGCGTCACCCTGTAACCGAGAACGAGCGGAGTCGGCGTGCGGGCCTGAACCGGCTTTTCAGCCACTCGCCCGCCGCGATGGGTGGCGATCGCGTTGCGCGGTCAGAGCCGCGCGGGCTCGATTGGCAGGACGCGTTCAAGGACGGTCGTCAACCGCCGGGCGAAATCGTGGGCGTCGACCGGCGGATCGCCTTCGGCGATACGCGCTTGATCCAACAGTAGGAATGCCGCGTCCCTTAGGTCATCCTCGCCGCCATTGCCGGCGGCGAGGGCGGCCATCCGCCGGATTAACGGATGCTTGGGGTTGATCTCCAGGATACGTTTCGGCGCGCTGTCGTCGGCCAGGCGGCCGTGCTGACGGAGCAGTTTCTCCAAGTGCAAACCGACGTCGCCGTCCGCCGAGACCAGGCACGCGGCGCTGTCCGTGAGCCGCTTCGATACCCGAACGCTTTTGACGCGGTCGCCAAGTGTTTCGGATAGCGCCGTGACGAGAGTCTCGGTGTCGGCTTCCGGCGCGGCGGGCGTTTCCGCTTCTGCCGTCGCCGTTTCCGCTTCGCTACCCGCCGCCTCGATGCCGCTCAGGTCAACGCTGTCGCTGGTGACCGATTGGAAAGGCTTGTCCCCGTAGTTCCGCACGGCCGATATCCAGAATTCGTCGATGGGGTCGGTCAGCAGCAAGACCTCGACGCCTTTGGCGGTGAAGCCCTCCAATTGCGGGCTGGCCCGAAGCTTGGCGGCATCATCCCCGTTGATTGTGTAGATCGATGTCTGCCCCGGCTTCATCCGTTCGACATATTCGGCGAGGGAGACCAGCCCATCACTATCGCTGGTTCGGAACCGGCAGAGATCCAGCAACTTATCGCGGTTCTCGAAATCCTCGTACAGGCCCTCCTTCAGCACGGCGCCGAACGCATCCCATAATTGCGGATACGTATCCGGTTCGGCGGCCGCCTTCTTGCCGATCTCGTCAAGGCAGCGCTTTACCAGGCCGGAGCGGATTTTCGCCAGTTTCGGATCATGCTGAAATGTTTCGCGGCTTATGTTGAGGGGAAGATCCTCGCTGTCGACAACGCCCCGGAAGAACCGCAGGTAGGAGGGAAAAAGCCCTTCGCACTCGTCCGTGATGTAGACGCGCCGCACATACAATTTCACGCGCGCCTTGCGTTCGATATCGAACAGGTCGAACGGCGGGGTCGACGGGACGAACAGCAAGTTCGTGTAACTGACCAGGCCCTCGACCGAATTGTGAATCGTCAGCCATGGATCGTCGAACGCGTGCGCGACGTGATGGTAGAACTCCCTATACTGGTCGGCGCTGATCTCCGACTTCGGCCGCGTCCAGAGTGCCGATGCCGCGTTCAACGTCTCGCCACCCCCCTCGCCTTCGCCGACCAGGACGATCGGAAAGCCGATATGGTCGGAGTAGGTCCTGACCACCGACCTCAGACGGGCCGGCTCCAGGAACTCGCTGGCGTCGGGCTTCAAATGCAACGAGACGGTGGTGCCGCACACCGGCCGTTCGGCGCTGTCGATGGTGAAACTGCCCTCCCCCGTCGATGCCCACAGCCACGCCTGATCTTCGCCGGCCTTGCGGGTCGTCACCTCGACACGATCGGCGACGACGAAGGCGGAATAGAATCCGACGCCGAACTGGCCGATGAGGGACAGGTCCTTCGCGCCGTCCCCGGTCATGTGTGACAGGAAGTCCTGTGTCCCCGACCGGGCGATGGTTCCCAGGGTATCCAGAAGGTCCTGGCGGTTCATGCCGATTCCGTTATCGGACACGCTGAGCGTTCGATCCTCCTGGTCCACCGCGAGGGAAATCTGGAACCCATGATCGGCGGCGATCAGCGTCGGGTTGGATAGCGCCGCATAGCGAAGCCGGTCGCAGGCGTCCGACGCGTTGGAGATCAACTCACGGAGGAATATTTCCTTGTGCGTGTATAGTGAGTGGGCGACGATGTTGAGAAGGCGCCCAACTTCGGTTTGAAATGCGAATGTTTCCTGGGACATGGCTTTTCGTCTTACCGTTTTGGATTGGCAGGCGGCGCGGCACCCGTCGCCGGACTGGCCAGATATGCGAAAGCCGGTTGACGCGCGCAAGCCCCCGGGTTGACGCCGGCGGCTGGTCGACTGAACCCTGCCAGCGGCGCGAAGCGGCGGCGTTAACCGGCGGCGCGAACGAAGTTCGTTGCCATCGGCACGGCGGTTACCGCACCCTGGAGATGCTATGCAAACGGATCCCTTCGCGGTCGACCGCGCCAGGTTGATCGACCAGATCGCCACCGATACCCGCGAGACCGCCGCCTGGACGGGCCGACACGCCTTGGCGACGGCGGTTATCGAAGCGATGCGCGCCGTACCCCGCCATCGCTTCGTCGACAAGATCGACCAGGACGCGGCATATGAGAACCGGCCGCTGGCCATCGGCCACGGCCAAACCATTTCCCAGCCCTTCATCGTCGCCTTGATGACCGACCTCCTCGACGCGGGTCCGAGCGATCGGATTCTGGAGATCGGCACCGGCTCGGGATATCAGGCGGCGATCCTGGCGCGGCTCGTCGCCGAGGTCTGGACGATCGAGAGACACCGCGCATTGGCGGACCGCGCGCGGAGCCTCTTCACGGCGCTTGGCCTTGACAACGTCCACACGCGCTGTGGCGATGGGGCCCAGGGGTGGCCCGAGCAGGCGCCGTTCGACGGCATCCTCGTCACCGCCGCCGCCCCGCGGATGCCGGAACCGCTGGTCGCCCAGCTGGCGCCGGGAGGCCGCTTGGTCATCCCCATTGGCGGCCACGGCGACACCCAAACACTCTATCGATGCGAGAAGCGCGGCGACGGAACCTTGGACAAGGTGGCCAAGCTTTCAGTTGCGTTCGTCCCTCTCGTCTCTGACCTATAGGTCAGCGCCACGGCGTGGCGCGAGCTGCCAGGCTGACAGCTGAAGGACGGCGATATGTACGCGGATGGCGCCACGAATTCCGGGAGATCCCGCCTCGTCGCGATCTTGGGCCCAACGAACACGGGCAAGACGTACACGGCGATGGAGCGGATGATGGGACACCGCTCCGGCATGATCGGCTTTCCGTTGCGCCTTCTCGCGCGCGAGAACTACGATCGCGCCGTCGCCGTCAAGGGCCGGGACGCCGTGGCCTTGATCACGGGCGAAGAAAAAATCGTCCCGCCGGGGGCGCGGTATTTTCTGTGCACCGTCGAGGCGATGCCGATCGACCGGCCGGTGGACTTTCTCGGCATCGACGAAATCCAGCTTTGCGCCGACGCCGATCGCGGCCATGTGTTTACGGACCGTGTGCTCCGCGCGCGGGGTCGGGAAGAGACGATGCTGATGGGCGCGGAGACGATCCGTGGGCTCTTGCGTCAGCTGTTTCCCGACATCGAGTTCGTTCAACGCCCCCGTTTTTCCACCCTGGCCTACAGCGGCGCCGCCAAGATTACCCGGCTGCCCCGGCGCAGCGCGGTCGTCGCCTTCAGCATCTCGGACGTTTACGCGGCGGCGGAAATCGTCCGCCGCCAACGCGGCGGCGCGGCGATCGTTCTCGGCGCCCTCAGCCCGCGCACCCGCAACGCTCAGGTCGCCATGTATCAGGCGGGAGAGGTCGAGTATCTCGTCGCCACCGATGCCATCGGCATGGGCCTCAACATGGACGTCGACCATGTCGCTTTCGCCGCCACCCGGAAGTTCGACGGCCGCGTGACGCGTCGGCTTTCGGCGCCGGAACTGGCGCAGATTGCCGGCCGCGCCGGCCGCCACACCCGGGATGGAACGTTCGGAACGTCCGGGCAACTCGGACCGCTCGATCCGGAAACTGTCGAACGCATCGAGACCAACAGCTTCGATGCCTTACGGTTCCTGTTCTGGCGCAACCCCGAGCTGGACTTCCGGTCGCTGACATCTCTGCGCGGATCGCTCGGCCGGCGTCCGCCCCGCCGCGAACTGCGACCGGCCCGCGAGGCCGACGACGAACTGGCGTTGATCGCCCTGTCGCGGGATCCCGACATCGTACGCCTCGCCGACAACGAGGACGCCGTCCGCACCTTGTGGGATGTCTGCCAGATCCCGGATTTCGGCAAGGTTATGACCGATGCCCACACCGGGCTGTTGCGACAGATCTATCTTTTCCTGATCGGCGCCCACAGTCCAGGCAGCAACCGAATGCCCACCGACTGGGTGGCGCGTCACGTCGAACGGGTCAACCGCACCGACGGTGATCTCGCGACGTTGATGCAGCGCATCGCCAACATCCGGACCTGGACCTATATCGCCCACCGCGGTTGTTGGATGGACGACGCGGTCGGCTGGCAGGAGAAAACCCGCGCCATCGAGGATCGGCTGTCGGACGCCCTGCACGACAAACTCGTCCAACGCTTCGTCGACAAGCACGCGACGGCGCTGCTGGGTCGCCTGCAACAGGACGAAACTCTGTTGGTGAGCGTTACAGGCAAACATCAGGTATTGGTCGAGGGACATTGCGTCGGCGCGCTCGAGGGATTCCGTTTCGTCGCCAGCGCCGTTGACTCGTTCGCCGAGTCGGCCATCGCCAGCCGAGCGGTCAAGGTGGCGATCGCCCGCGCCCTGAAACGGGAAATACCCCGCCGCGTGGCGGCTTTCGAAGCATCCGACGATCAGGCATTGGACCTCAATCGGCAGGGAGAAATCACCTGGGCCGGGGCGCCGGTGGCACGGTTAACCGCCGGCCCGCACGTGCTGACGCCACTCGTTCAGCCGCTCGCCAGCGAGGTCGTGGAGGCAAAACAGCGCGAGCGGATCAGGCGCCGCGCAGCCGCGTGGTGGCGATCCCATCTGGAGCACACGCTGGCGGCGATCATCCGCGAGCCACCGCAAGAGCTCTCAAAACCGGCGCGCGGATTGTTGTTCCAAATCGGCGAGGCGCTGGGATCGACACGACGGGATGCGGTTTCCTCGCAAGTCGCTCTGCTCACGCCGACGGACCGGGCCACCTTGCGCAAGCTCGGGCTGCGGCTCGGACGCCATTTCATCTTTTTCAAGCCGCTGCTTCGCCCCCGGGAGATGGAACTCCGCGGGTTGCTGTGGGCCGTCCATCACGGCGTCACCCCCGGGACCTCCCGCCGCTTCCGGGACCCGTCTCTCCTCGCCGACGGGACGGAACACGCGGGGTGGTATGACGCGGTCGGTTATCGGTGCTACGGGCCGCGAGCGGTTCGGGTCGATGTGGTCGAACGCGTGACCCGGAGGATGGACGCTGATTTAAAAAAGGGGCCGGCAAGGGTGGACGCCGGCATTGCCAGTCAACTCGGGTGTTCGAAAGGGGAAGCCGAGGAGGTCCTGATGTCGTTGGGATACCGCGTCTCAATGGACGAGGAAGGCGTGCCCCGCATTCACGCGCCGCCGCGAAAGGGGAACCGGGCGGGGCGCCCGGCCCGCGTTCGCCGCGACGTCAAGAGGAATATCGAGTCACCGTTCGCAAAACTGAAGCCGTTACTGACACAGCGGTGACCAGTCCGACGATGCGGTTGGATAAGTGGCTCTGGCACGCGCGCTTTTTCAAGACGCGAACCGTGGCCACTAAGACATGTTTGGCGGGGAATATTCGCATCAACGGCCAACGTTCGCAAACCGCCCACCACGCGATTGGCGTCGGCGATATCTTGACCTTCGCGCGCGGCAGCCATGTAGTCGTCGTCCGCGTCTTGCGTCTGAGCGACAGGCGGGGGCCAGCGAAGGAAGCACATTTGCTTTACGAGATGCTCGGCCAGCCTTGAGTCCATTTGCGCGGTGGCTTTCCGAGACGCAAAGACCACGACCGAGTCATGGTTGAGCTAGGGGTACGTGTGTGATACCCAAGAATGCATGCTGGAGTGGTTGAAGAAGCTCGGCGCGCCGGCGCCGGCGGAGGTCCTCGAGGGGGAAGGCCGGCTGCAACGTGCCTGCGCCGAACTCATGGCGATCGCCGCCCGCCAAGACGATAACTTCGACGAAGCCGAAAAAGGCGTCATTGTGGCGCTTCTCCAACGGCGGTTTTCGATGCCCCCCGAGGAGGCCACAGAACTCGCCAATGAAACCGTGGAGGCGGTGCCGGGGTCGATCGATCTGTACGGTCTGAGCCGCACAATCCGCGACGCACTACCGCCGGAGGAACGCGTCCATATCATGGAGATGTTATGGGAGGTCGTATACGCGGACGGTGAATTGGACGACTATGAGGCCAATCTCCTGAGACGGGTCGCCGGCCTGCTCTATGTCGACGATCGGGAGAGCGGCACGGCACGACAGCGCGTCCTACAGCGTCATGCCGACGCGGGGCACCACGGAGAAGGGGGCGAAACCGGCTAGTGTCGGGCGTCGCCCAGGAGTCAACTCGAATGACGTACATCGTTACCGAAAATTGCATCAAATGCAAATACATGGACTGTGTGGAAGTCTGCCCCGTAGATTGCTTCTACGAAGGCGAGAATATGCTGGTGATTCACCCCGACGAATGCATTGACTGCGGCGTCTGCGAACCGGAATGTCCGGCCGAAGCGATCGTCCCGGATACCGAGGCCGGGCACGAAAAATGGCTGGAAATCAATACCGAGTACGCGAAGGTCTGGCCGAACATCGCGCGCAAGGGCGACCAACCGGCGGACGCGGACGAATGGAACGGCAAGGCCGACAAAGAAAAGCTGTTCAGCCCCAATCCCGGCACCGGCAGCGGCTGAGCGCCGCCGCCGATCAGCGACCAAAACGACACACCTATATTGCATCTTTGTTGCAGACAAAAATTGTGGTAGTGTTTTATGTGAATGCCGGTTGGCAGCCAGCGACGGCGTCGTGCTAACACGCATGCGCGTCGCGCCCCTTTCTGGGGTTGTCTAACAACAAAAATCGGAATGGGTGCACGTCCGCCGTACAGAGACCGACGCATGGCGATCCGTGGTTTCGCGTGCAACTGTTGGCGGGCGTTTCGTTGTATAAGGAGAGAAAAGTATCAATGCGGGAAGAACTCGCCTTCGAAACCGATGACTATGTCGTGTATCCGACGCATGGCGTTGGCAAGGTGATAGGGATCGAAACCCGTGAGATCGCCGGTCAGGAATTGCAACTCTTCGTCATTGCCTTCGATCGCGACAGGATGATCCTTCGCGTGCCAGTCGGCAAAGCCTCGAACGCGGGGCTGCGCCGGTTGAGTTCGCGCAAGGTAATGGAAGGCGCGCTCAATAAGTTGCGCGGGCGCGCGCGGGTCAAGAAAACTATGTGGAGCAGACGGGCTCAAGAGTACGAGGCGAAGATCAATTCCGGTGATCCCATGTCGATTGCCGAGGTTGTTCGCGATCTCCACCCCAACGTGGGACAACCGGACCAGTCGTTCAGCGAGCGCCAAATCTACGAAGCGGCGTTCGATCGCTTGGTCTGCGAGGTGGCGGCACTGGAAGCCATCGACAAGGAAGCCGCTTCGGAGAAGTTGGAGGAGTTGCTCAAAGCCGCTTGACAGACGGTGGCGGGTCACGCACTCGGGCTAACGAAAACCGGTAACATACTCAAATTCGGCCAGCCCGGGTCTTCTCGATGATTGACAATTCCGTCCTTGCCAGCCTTCCCGTGGGCCGCCTCAACTGGGCGATCGGCACGATCAATGGTGAAAGGGACCGACTCCAGGCCCTCCACCAGATCGTCGGCGCCCGCATCCAGCCCACGGATAACTTGGTCTATCTCGGCAATTTTCTCGGACGCGGACCGGACGTGCTCGGCACGGTGCACGAACTCCTGTTGTTCCGCCGACAGCTGATGGCGCGGCATCCCGGGGCCGAACACGGCGCGATCGTTTACCTGCGCGGCAGCCAGGAGGAAATGTGGCAGAAGCTGCTGCAGGTCCAGTTCGCCCCTAACCCGCGAGAGGTCTACCGCTGGATGCTGGGCCAAGGCGTCGACGCGACGGTGGAAGCCTACGGCGGTGTCCTTTCGGAGGGGCAGTCGGCGGCGGCTATGGGCGCGGTCGCCCTGTCCCAGTGGACCAACAAACTGCGCGCCGCGGTGCGCGCAATTGATGGTCACGACCGACTTCTGAACAGTCTGCATCGCGCCGCGTATACGGCCGACGGTGGCATGGTCTTCGTCAACGCCGGTCTCGACCTGTCGCGGCCGCTTTCCGAACAGCAAGACACCCTCTGGTGGGGAGACCTGCATTTCGAAACCCTCACCGGGCTTTATGCGGATTGCAAACGGGTCGTGCGGGGAGCGGACAAGAAGCGGGGCGGCGTCGCCATCACCGATGTGACCGCGACGCTCGATGGCGGCGCCGGGTTTGGCGGCACCATCGCCGCCGCGTGCTTCGATGCAACGGGCGCCGTCGTCGACCTCATTGAAGCCTGAAGTTTAAATGGATTTTTCGGCCACCGCCGCCTCGCCGAAGGTGGCCATGCCCGCGTGGCACGCGCAGGCGCCGCGCAGGACGGGAACAGCGAGTACGGCACCCGAGGCCTCGCCCAATCGCATATCGAGCGCGAGGAGCGGCGTTTTTCGCAAGCGATCAACGAGCAGACGGTGTCCGGGCTCCGCGGACACGTGGCCAACGACGCAATGATCCAATGCCCCCGGCAGGCAGGCCTCCAGCGCCGCCGCCGCGGCCGTGCTGACGAAGCCATCGAGGACGACGGGAATGCGACTCTCCCGCGCCGCCAAAACAGCGCCGGCAATCGCCCCGAGTTCACGACCGCCCAGGCGGCGCAGAGCATCGAGACCATCCGCCACGGCATTGATATGACGCGCCACCGCCCGCTCGACGACGGCGCTCTTGCGAGCCCGCGCCGCCCCATCGACACCGGTGCCCGGGCCGGTCCAGGTTTCGGCCCTGCCGCCGAACAACACATTGCAGATCGCGGCGGCGGCGGTCGTATTGCCGATGCCCATCTCGCCAAGGCAGAGAAGATCGGCCGACCGATCGATGGCGGCATGGCCGACGGCGATCGCCGCCACAAACTCTTCCTCGCTCATCGCCGGCGCATCCAGGAAGTCCTTCGTTGCTCTTTCAAGGTCAATCGCGATGACGGACAGGTTCGCGCCGACAACCTCGCAAAGCTGATTGACCGCCGCGCCACCGCGCTCGAAGTTGGCGACCATCTGCGCCGTGACGGCGGCCGGGTAAGCCGAGACTCCCCGCGAGGCGATCCCGTGATTGGCGGCGAAGACGATCGCCCGCACATTATCGATCGACGGCGGATGCCTCCCCTGCCACGCCGCCAGCCATGCCGCCAATTCCTCGAGGCGGCCGAGCGCGCCCGCTGGTTTCGTCAGCGTGGTTTCGCGCCCGACAGCCTTGGCGCGAGCCGCCTCGTCCGCCGGCGGCAACGTCGACAATCCCGCGCGCACCGCGTCGAGGTCGCGGAAACGGGCGGCGCGAGGCGTCGTGATTTCCGCCCCCGTGATCCTGTGAATGGTTGCCATTTCCCCTCAAAGTCCTGTACCTGAACGTCGATCGGTTATAGAGGGTGTGTCGCCCCGAGACACCCATGCTCGGCGATGCGAGCGCCCGCCCACTTAATGCTTAAATCAATTCTCATCCATCAGCTGACCGCCCTGGCGAACGCCATTTCGTTCTTGAGCCGCATCCCGGTGGAACCGGTGTCGCGGCGGTGGAGCGGCGTCTCCGCCGAACCGGATGGCCGGCATCGGCTTGGAACGGCCTATTTCCCTCTCGTCGGCGGCGGCATCGGCCTCGCCAGCGGCTTGATTTATCTCTGCCTCGATTTCCTCGCGTTACCGGCCCTGTTTTGCGCCATTGCCGCCGTCGCCGGTTCGGTTCTCCTGACCGGCGCATTGCATGAAGACGGCTTGGCGGATTTCGCCGACGGGCTCGGCGGCGGACACAACCGTGAGCAGCGACTGGAGATCATGAAGGACAGCCGCATCGGCACCTTCGGCGCCGTCGCACTGATATCCTGTCTCGGCCTCCGCTGGTCCGCACTCGCCGGCCTCGGATCGAGCGAAGGCGGTGCCGCCGTGGTCGGCGCCTTGACGGCGGCGCACGCCATCTCGCGCGCACCTCTCCCGGTGATCATGGCCCGATCGGGTCCGGCGACGGCCGGGCTTGCCGGCGGCGTACCGAAACCCCTGGCGCTCGATATCATCGTTGCCACGGCGCTCGCTCTCACAGTTGGGGCCATTACCGTCCCCCTCGCACCGCTGGCGATCGGTATCGTCGTGACGGGCGGCCTCGCGTGGTCCCTGCTGGCGATGGCCCGATACTATCTCGGCGGTCACACCGGCGATGTGCTCGGTGCCGTTCAACAAGCAGGAGAAATTGCCATGCTGGCGGTGATCGTGAGCTGGTCATGACAGGGATCACCACCTGGTGGTGGATCCGACACGCGCCGGTCCCCGGTGCCGCGCAGGGCCACATTTATGGCCAGCTGGATGTCGACTGCGATGCGTCGGACACCGACAAATTCCGCCGCCTCGCCCGATGCGTGCCCGCCAATGTCGTTGTCATCGTCAGCCCCCTGAGACGAACCCACCAAACCTTCGAGGCGCTTCTGGCGCATGTTCCCGATCTTGCCGAGCCGATTGTCGAACCCGATTTCGCTGAACAGCATTTCGGATGTTGGCAAGGGATGAAATGGGACGAAATGCAGGCCCAGGATCCGGAAATGTACAAGAAATTTTGGACCGACCCGCTGCGCATCGGCCCGCCCGGCGGTGAGAGTTTCGAAGCGCAAATGCGGCGGGTCCGAGCGGCCATTCTGCGACTGAGCGCGCACTTCGCGGGGCGGAACATTCTCTCCTTCAGCCATGGTGGGACGATCCGCGCGGCGGTTGCGGCCGCCCTCGATCTGACGCCGGATGCGACGATGGGCGTCGTCATCGACAATCTGTCCCTCACCCGGCTGAGTTACGCGCCAAACAGCGCGCTGCGTCCGCGCGGCGGCGATTGGCGGATAGAGGGTGTCAATCTGCCCTGTGCGTGGAATCTCTGATCGCGGCCGTGGTAGGATCCCTGTTGTCGACGCAAGGGAGTCGGCACGCCGCGTGAGGACGGGCACGACGCGGTGGGATCTCAACATATTCAGTTGCAAAGGGTAATGCCGTGTCCCAAGCGTCCGCCTCGGCGCTGCCGCCTGTAACGCTGATCCTGGGCGGCGCTCGTTCGGGGAAAAGCTCGTACGCCCTGTCCTTGCTGGCGGACCGATCGCGCGCCGTTTTTCTCGCCACGGCGGCCGCCGGCGACGAAGAGATGGCCGAGCGCATCCGCATCCATCAACGCCAGCGGGGGGATCGCTGGCGAACGGTCGAGGAACAGCTCGACCTGGCATCGGCGCTGTCCCGGCTCGGCCGCGAGGGAGCGCCGATCCTCGTCGATTGCCTGACACTGTGGCTCAGCAATCTGTTGTTCGCCGAGCGCGATATCGACGCCTCGACGACCGAACTCGTCACCCAGCTGCGAAACACGCCGGTCCCTGTTGTCCTCGTCTCCAATGAAGTCGGCCTCGGGCTCGTTCCGGAAACCGAACTCGGCCGGTGGTTCCGCGACTCGGCCGGACGCCTCCACCAACGGATCGCCTCGGTGGCGCAACGGGTCGTGTTTATTGCCGCCGGTCTGCCGCTCATGTTGAAGGACGAAAGCTGGGTATCGCCGGCTCCCGTTGATCCTTCATGAGGACCAGGGAAAGGCTGAACAACACCGCCGGCTGGGCCTGGAATGCGGCGTGCGTGGTGGCCGCCGATTCGGCAGTTCGGGTCTTAAGCCGAACGCACGGAAGATGTTGCCGCAACACGGCGACGCGCCGCCCGACGACCAGCTAGCCTTACGCTTCAACGAACCGATGTCGCCATGCGTCGTCATGGCAGGATGTAACGCTCAGAAAAAACTGATAGAATTAGCCGACCGGGAAACCGCGGCGACCGAGGTCAAGGCCGCCGTCCGCGCCGGGCCGAAAGCATTGGCAAGGATCGAACGCCGGGCCTTGAATGTCCCCTCCGACCATGATTCTGTTTGTCGATCAATGGGAGGATTACCTCGATGACGAACTTATTCCGGTTTGTTTGCGTTCTGGCCGTTTCGCTTGGCGTCGCCGCGTGTGTCACCCACGACAACAAGTTGGTGGAAGCTGAGTCATTGGTCGACAAATCGCGCTGGACGATCCGCCACTTCGAGAACCGCGAGGACGAAGCCGCGCGGGACTTTCGCCGGATGCTCGGCAGGGCCAAGGGCGTGGTCATTTTTCCCAATGTCGTGAAGGGCGGGTTCTTCGTCGGCGCCGAAGGCGGCTCCGGGGTCATGTTGGCGCGCGATCCCAACGGCGAATGGGGCTACCCGGCCTTCTATACCATGGGAGCCGGCAGCTTCGGGCTGCAGATCGGCGCCCAGGCGTCGGAGGTCGTCTTGCTGCTGATGAGCGACCAGGCCATCGAGGCGGTCATTGCCCACCAAGGTAAACTCGGCGGCGATGTTCAAGCCACGGCGGGAAACTTGGGAGCGGGACTTGAGGGCGCGACAACGTCCAACATCGGCGGCGATATTGTTGGCTACGCGGCCGGATCGGGCCTTTTCTTTGGTGCCTCGATCGAGGGCGCGGTGCTCGGACGTCGCAACGATCTCAACGAAGCATATTATGGCACCGCGGTTGGGCCCCGCGAGATCGTGCTCGAACGCCGATCCCTAAATCCGCAGGCGGACCCGCTGCGTGACGCCCTCGCCGGTATCGCGGCGCCGATGCCGGCGGCGGTGGTTCCGTTAAGCCCCGAACCCGCCTCCTAAAGGCGACAACCAAACCGCACTTACCCCCGTCGCCGCGTTTGCTCATCGAACGCCGAGCGCGGCGACAAGCGGCGGGACCGCCGCTAGGACGACGACCACCGCGTTGACCAGACAGGCGAAGGCAAGCACTTTCAATGCTTGGCGAATGTCGGTCTCCGTCGCGCTGGTCCGGCCCGAGCCGATCCAAGCGTCCGCCGTCACGCGACCCGCATAGCGGCGGGGCCCGCCGAGCGACAGCGCCAACGCGCCGGCCATCGCCGCTTCCGGCCAGCCGGCATTCGACGAGCTATGCTTGGACGCGTCACGGATCGCCGTCGCCAACGCGACATGCGGGCCGGCGTGGCCCGCCAACCCGGAAGCGAGCGCGATGTAGACGGCGGACAGCCGTGCCGGCAGCCAATTCACCGCGTCGTCCATCTTCGCCGCCGCCTTCCCGAATGCCTCGTAGCGGGAGGTCCGGTAGCCGATCATGCTGTCGAGAGTGTTGATCGTCTTGTAGGCCAGGATCCCTGGCAGGCCCAAAACCGCGTACCAGAAGACCGGTGCGACGGTCCCGTCACTGAAGTTCTCGGCGCAGGACTCCACGGCGGCGCGGGCGATACCGTGCCGATCCAGGTGTTCGGGGTCTCGCCCGACGATCTTTCGCACCGCCTGCCGGCCGCCGACGACCCCCTGCCTGCGCAAGCCCTCGGCGACGGCGAGCACGTGATCATGGAGGCTGCGTTGCGCCAGCAGCGAGACAACCAGGATCAACTCGACGAGCCAAAACAACGGCAGCGCCTGTCTGGCCGCCGTCACCGCCAGGCCAGCCGCGAGGGCGGCGATGGTGAGAAAGAGGGCGACGACGACGCCACGTCGCAGGCGATCCACCGCCGACCGTTGTTCGCGGTTCAGCTTCGCGTCGAGTTGGCCGATCACCCATCCAAGCAGGCGCACCGGATGCGGTATTCTTGCCAGAAAGCCCGTTGGCTCGGGGACCGTCCAATCGACCGCCAGCGCGACGGCAAGCAGCAGCAAGACGGGAGCCGCCGGTTCGTCGATCAGAAGCGCGGCAAGCATGTGCGGTATCGCCGTGTCACGGGTGATTTCCTTGGCTGACGGTTTCGCTCATTGGCGGACGGTGGTGGATCGGAGATGACACCACCGGGGCTCGATCTTTATAGTATTGCCGACGATGCAGCCGGAGGCGAGGATCGACCGCTTGCGCACGGCGTGTTAAGGAAAGTGAAGGTTGGCGGACAATCGATCCAGAAGAGGCCCTCGTCTGCCAGGTCGGCCGCGAGCCGACGGCGGGGACTCGATCTGGCCGCAACGGGCGCCGCGCGGAGCCTCGTCGCGCATCCGCCGCCTCGCCACCAATGCTGGTCACCAACGATAGAGTTCATGACGACAGCAAGCGACCATAAAACCAGCACCATGACGATGGCGACCGACGGCCCCCGGGCCCTCAAATTCCCCTTCGCGATTGCCTGACGCAGATCTCCACCATGCCAATCTTCGATTCGTACATCGTGGTCGATTGGAGCGCCGCGCAGTCGCCCTGCTCTGGCCCCGACAGCGTCTGGATCTATGCGCTCGATCGCGACGAACGCGGCGTGGCGCCTTTTTGCGTCGCCAACCCGTCGACACGCCTGCAAGCGCTTGGCATCCTCATCGACGTTCTCTCCGACTTTGTCGCGCGGGGTCGGATGACACTGGTCGGATTCGATTTCGCCTTCGGCTATCCGTCCGGTTTCGCCGGTCGATTGCGGCCGGCGGAACCCACCTGGCTCGGCGTGTGGAAGCAGCTCGCCGCCCGAATCCACGATCACGACGACAACGCCAACAACCGTTTCCAGGTCGCCGCCGCCCTGAATGCCGAGCTGTCCGGCGCCGACTATCCGTTTTGGGGCTGTCCGGCGCCGAAGGCGGGTCTACATCTCTCGGCGCGCAAACCGACACCGCCGGCGGCGCCGGCGTTGGACGAGTTCCGATTGGCCGAACGCGCCGCCCACCCCGCCCAATCGGTCTGGAAGCTGTATTATCCGGGATGTGTCGGCGGCCAGACGTTGCTCGGCATTCCCTATGTCCACCGGCTTCGCCACCATCCGCTGTTCGCCGAGACCAGTCGCGTCTGGCCCTTCGAAACGGGACTGCGTAAGCTGGAGCGATCGGCCAACGATGATCCAACCGTCATTTTCGCCGAGGTCTATCCCTCGTTTCTGGAAAAATCGGCCGCCTCGGCGGGCGGCGACGAGCCGAAGGACCTGCACCAGATCCGCTGCCTGGCACACCATTTCGCGCGCCTGGATACCGACAACGAGCTTGCCGCCCTGTTTGCCGGGCCGCCAGGCCTCGACCCTCGACAAAGGCGAATGATCGAAACCGAGGAAGGCTGGATCCTGGGTGTGGTCGGCGCCAACGGCCGTCGGGCGACGCCGCAACCGGGCCGCTACACCGACGTCCGGGATCCACGGCGAATCGACGAGCAGGCGGTCGCGACGATACGCCGCGAAGTTGATCTCAGGTCGTTTTCGCCGCCGCTGGCCGAGGTGGCGGTGCGGCTGATCCAGGCGTGCGGCGATCCCGGGGTAGCCGGTTTCATCCACGCGAGCGAGGCGGCGGTCGAGACGGCCTGCCGGGCGTTGCGGGCCGGCGCGCCGATCCTTGTAGACACGCCGATGACCGCCGCCGGCATTAACCGCGAACGGCTGCCGGGCGACAACGCCGTCGTTTGCGCGCTTGGCGAGCCCGGGGGTGCCGAGGCGGCGCCTCGTCGAGCCATGACAGCCGCCGCGACGGGGGTGGATCTGTCGGGTGACTGGCTGGAGGGGTCGGTGGTCGCCATCGGCGACGCACCGACCGCTCTGTTCCGACTGCTCGAACTCATCGATAGCGGCGCCGGCGTACCGGCGGCCATCCTCGCCTTTCCGGTCGGCTTCGTCGGCGCCACCGAGGCCAAGGAAGCGTTGATCGCGCACCCGCTTGGCTTGCACCACATCACGGTGAGGGGCCGGCGCGGCGGCAGCGCGATGGCGGCGGCGGCGATCAACGCCCTGGCAAACGCCCGCCGCTGAAAATGCTCCCCTCGTCGGTACCGGCGATGACGGAGGCCGCGCAATCACCTTCACACCCGCCTGCCGTAGCAATCACGGACCCGCTTCGCGCCTTCCTAACGAGCGAACGGCTTCGAAACCGCTGGCTCGCGCAACCCGCATCACCCGATCACCCACGAAGATCAAATGATTGATTTGCAAAAGTCGCGATTTGCTCCGACAGTCGGCACCTCCAAGGGGTGTGGCGCTTGGCGTTCCCGGTGCGCGGATCGGGCAACGCCGCGAATGCATCTTCAAACCAGGGCAACAAGGCAGGCTGCTCCATCCAACGTGCGACAAGCCCCCTCAATGACCTCGGTTTCACCCCCCAAGCGCGACCCTTCCCTTTCAAATGCGATTCCCCTGCCCCCGCAGGCGACGGTTGCGCGGCGACCCTGCCCCGCTAAAGTGCGGCGACACCTTGAGAGAAGGATCGAGCCCGAACGATGGACCTGACAGCCGAACAACGCGCCGACATCGACGCCCAGAAAACCGCGCGGTCGCAAACCAGGCGCCCCACCGTCGCCGCGTTGGAGGAGATCCTGTTCGAGCCGATTCCGCTACTCGACCACGGCTTCATCCGCGTCGTCGATTACATGGGCGACGACACGGCGGTCGTCCAGGCGGCGCGCGTTTCCTACGGCAAGGGGACGCGGCAGGTGAGCACCGACGCCGGGCTGATCAATTACCTGATGCGCCATCGCCACACCACGCCGTTCGAGATGTGCGAGATCAAGTTGCACGTCAAGCTGCCGATCTTCGTCGCCCGCCAGTGGATCCGTCACCGCACCGCCAGCGTCAACGAATACTCCGCCCGCTACTCGGTGCTCGACAAGGAATATTACCTGCCGGCGCCGCGACAGCTGGCCGCCCAGTCGGAGGCCAACCGCCAGGGCCGTGGCGAGATTTTCGACGCCGAACGGGCGGCCGAGGTGCTGGCGCTGCTGCGCGACGATGCCGAGCGCTGCCATCGCCATTACGAGGCAATGCTGAACGAGGACCGGGCCGGCAATCCCCTGGAGCCGGGCCGCGCCGGTCTCGCCCGCGAGTTGGCGCGGATGAACCTGACGCTGAACACCTACACGCAGTGGTACTGGAAGATCGATCTGCACAACCTTTTTCACTTCCTGCGCCTGCGCGCCGACCCGCACGCCCAATACGAGATCCGCGTCTACGCGCAAGCGATGCTGGAGGTCGTCCGGCGCTGGGTGCCGCTCTGCCACGCCGCCTTTGCCGCCTACGTGCAGGGCGGCGCCGAGCTCTCCGCCGCCGGCCTCGCCGTGGTCAAGCGGCTGATCGCCGGCGAAGCGGTCGCCCAGGAAGACAGCGGCCTCGGCCCCCGTGAATGGCGAGAGTTGATGGCGCTGCTCGAAAGGCCGGTGTGACGCGCCTCAGGAGATGACGATGCGCGGCGTCGACGACTCGCGGTTGGCGAGGACGGTTTCGATGTTGGCCCACACCTTTTCGGCGATCGCCCGGTAGGCTGCGGAATGCGGGCTGTCCGGCTCGGCGATGACGATGGGATGCCCCTCGTCGGAGGTCTCCCTGATCCGAATGTCGAGGGGAACCTCGCCGAGGAATTCCATGCCGAGTCGCTCGGCCTCCCGGCGGGCGCCGCCGTGGCCGAAGATCTCCGCCCGGTGGCCGCATTGCGGACAGCTGTAATAGCTCATGTTCTCGATCAGGCCGAGCACCGGCACGTCGACCTTGCGGAACATGTTGAGGCCCTTGCGGGCATCGATCAGCGCGATGTCCTGCGGCGTCGAGACGATCACCGCGCCGGCCAGCGGCACCCTTTGCGCCATGGTCAGCTGCGTGTCGCCGGTGCCGGGCGGCATGTCGACGACGATGACGTCAAGCTCGCCCCAATCGACGTCGCGCATCATCTGTTCGAGCGCCGACTGCACCATCGGACCGCGCCAGATCATCGGCGTGTCCTCCTCGACCAGGAAGGCCATCGACATGCAGCGGATGCCGTATTTGTCGACCGGATCGATCTTGGTGCCGTCCTTGGTCGTCGGCTGGCCGGTAAAGCCGATCAGCCGGCGCAGCGACGGCCCGTAAACGTCGGCGTCGAGAAGGCCGGTTTTCTTGCCGAGCGCCGCCAGCGCCAAGGCCAGGTTGATCGCCGTCGTCGATTTGCCGACGCCGCCCTTGCCGGAGGCGACGGCGATGATCGCCCGCACCGACGGCAACAGGTCGCCGCCGCTGCCGCCCCTGCCTTGGCGCTGCGACGGCTGTTGCGGCGGCGCCTTCTGCTGGCGTTCGGCGGTCAGGACGACGTTCGCCGTCAACACGCCGGGCAGCTTGTGCACCAGGTCCTCGACCTGTTTGCGCAGCGGTTCCAGCGCCGGACCGCGCTCCGGCTCGACTTGCAGGGCGAACATCACGTGGCCATCCTTGATGCGTATGCCGGTTACCATGCCGAGACTGACGATATCCTGCTTGCGGTCCGGATCGGGAACGCATCTGAGGGCTTCGAGGATGTCGTTTTCGGTCAGCTGCGACATGGATGATCTCCCCTTTGCGGGTTTGACGTGTGAGCGATGGTCTTCCAGGCGCGTTGCGCCACGCGTATCGGTTTCCTATAAGGATCACGAACCACATATATAGGGCGAGATAACCGATTCACATGTCGCGATTGGCCTTGATCCGATCGTCCGGGTCCGTCTTCGCGGCTGAATAAACCTAAGGAGTAAGGATACGCATGGCCTGGAACCCGAAAGGCGGAGGCCCCTGGGGTGGCGGCGGCGGACCGTGGAGCAGCGGCCCGACCCCCCCGCAGCCGCCGAATATCGAAGAGATGCTGCGGCGCAGTCAGGAGCGCTTCCGCCGCATGATGCCAGGTGGGATGGGGGCGGGTCGCGGTCTGTTGATCGCGCTGCTGGTTGTCCTCGTGGTGTGGATGCTGACCGGCATCTACCGCGTGCAGCCCGGCGAGCAGGGTGTCGAACTGTTGTTCGGCCGGTTCGTCAAGGTCACCACGCCGGGTCTGAATTTCTGGTTTCCGGCGCCCATTGGTGAGGTGATGACGCCGAACGTCGAGCAGACCAACCAGATCACCGTCGGTTTTCGCGGCGACGTCGCGAACCTGCGCAACGGCATCTCCCGCGAGCGCGACGTGCCGCAGGAAAGCCTAATGCTGACCTCGGACCAGAACATCATCGACATCGATTTCGTCGTCCAGTGGCGGATCAGTAACGCGGCCGATTATCTGTTCAACATCCGCGATCCGCAAGGCACGGTGAAGCTCGCCGCCGAAAGCGCCATCCGCGAGGTCATGGGGCAGACGCCGCTCGAGGACGCGCTGACAATCCGCCGCCAGGAAGTCGACGACCGAACGCGTCAATTGCTGCAAAACATTCTGGACTTGTATGGCGCCGGCATCCAAATCGCCGAGGTGCGTCAGCTCAAGGTCGATCCGCCGGGGGAAGTCATCGACGCCTTCAACGACGTGCAGCGGGCGCGGCAGGACAAGGACCGTTCGGTGAACGAAGCCAACGCCTATCGCAACGATATCATTCCCCGCGCCAGGGGTCAGGCCGAAACGATCATCCAGGCGGCGACCGCCTTCAAGGAGCAGGTCGTCCGCGAGGCGGAAGGTGAGGCACAACGGTTCCTCTCGGTGCTTGCAGCGTATCAGGCTGGAGAGCAGATCACCATCCGCCGCCTCTATCTCGAGCGGATGCAAGAAGTGCTCGGCAACACCGACAAGGTCATCATCGACAGCCCGGAAGGCGGGCAAGGGGTGATCCCCTACCTGCCGCTGCCAGAAATCCAACGCAGGCGCGAGGAGGCTGAATAATCATGGGTAAGAACAAGCTTGCCATCATTGGCATCGTTGTCGTCGTCCTCGCCATCGTCGGCTACAGCACGCTATTCACCGTGCACCAGACCGAACAGGCGCTGGTTCTGCGGTTCGGCGAGCCGCGACGGGTGGAAACCGAGCCCGGCTTGAAATTCAAGCTGCCTTGGGAGTCGGCGGAGATTTTCGAGCGACGCATTCTCGATCTCGACCCCTCTCCGCAAGAAGTGCTGCTCGCCGACCAGAAGCGCATCAACGTCGACTCATTCGCCCGCTATCGGATCGTCGACCCGCTCCGCTTCAAACAGCGCGCGGTGACCTTCGTGAACTTCGAGGGCATCTTCAACAACCGGCTGAATTCAGCGGTGCGAACCGAAATCGCCCGCCTCTCGCTCGCCACTCTGCTGTCCGAACAGCGCGACGACATCATGCGGCGAATCGCTCAGGTGCTGAAAGACCAGGGCGAGGAGTTTGGGGTCGAGGTGATCGACGTCCGCATCGGCCGCACCGACCTGCCGGAACAGACCAGCCAGTCGGTTTTCAACCGGATGCGCTCGGAACGAAACGCGCAAGCCTCGCAGCTGCGCGCCGAGGGCGAACAGTTGAAAGCGAAGATCCAGGCGGAGGCGGATCGTGACCGGACGATCATCCTTGCCGAGGCGAACCGAACCTCGCAGATCCTCCGCGGTGAGGGCGAGGGCCAAAAAACCAAGATACTAAACGACGCCTACGGGCAGGATGCCAATTTCTTCGACTTCTTCCGTTCCCTGGAGGCGTATTCGTCGCTCGCCGATGACAAAACGAAGCTGGTCTTGAGTCCGCAGGCCGACTTCTTCCGCTTCTTCCTCAACGAGCGGGGCGCCCAGTTCGATCGCGACATGATGGTGCCAGAGTCGGATAACCGGACTGCCGAGAACCGGGCGCGGTTGGAGCGGGACGTCGAGACCGCGTCGCCGCCATCCGCCGAGGGGCCGTAAGCGACCGGCCCGACGGCGGGTTCGAAAAGTCAAACGACACCCGGCCAGGCTCGACCGGCCGGGTGTTCGTTTTTTCAAATTCCCTTAGAATATGTTGCGGAAACACTGTTTGATGACACGTCAAGTCGGAACCGGACCTTGCCCGACTTGGTCGAGACCGCGTAGCCACGGTCGGCCCCCTTGCGACGAAAACCTGCCGGGTCCGTCGACCTACCATTCAGCGACGCTTGGGATCCGAGCTTAAGGAGATGAGAAGAGCATGAGCAGCACTGCCACCCGGCGGCAGCACCTTCCGACGACGGGTTACCGAGCGCTCGGTTTGGTTGTCGCTTTCGTTGTCATGATCGTCTATCCGACGACGTCATTCGCCCGCACGGCTCCGGAGAGCTTCGCCGACCTCGCCCAGCGGCTGCTGCCGTCGGTGGTGAACATCTCGACGACGCAGGTAATCGAGGGTCATTCCGGGATAGAGATCCCGCAACTGCCGCCCGGGTCGCCGTTCGAGGATTTTTTCCGCGAGTTTTTCGAGCGCAACCAGCAGCCGCAGACACAGCGGCGCGCCACCTCCCTGGGGTCGGGCTTCATCATCAGTGCCGACGGGTACGTGGTGACCAACAATCACGTCATCCAGGACGCCGACGAGGTCACCGTCATCCTGCACGACGAGACGCAGCTCGAGGCGGAAGTGATCGGCCGCGATCCAAAGACCGACGTCGCGGTGCTGAAGGTGACTCCGCCGATGGCCCTGACGCCGGTTGACTTCGGCGACTCGGACTCCGTTCGTGTTGGCGACTGGGTGATCGCCATCGGCAATCCATTTGGCTTCGGCGGCAGTGTCACCGCCGGCATCATTTCGGCGCGCGGCCGCGACATCAACGCCGGTCCTTATGATGACTTCCTGCAGACCGACGCCTCGATCAACCGGGGGAACTCGGGCGGGCCGATGTTCAATCTCGACGGCGAGGTGATCGGCATCAACACGGCGATCTTCTCGCCGTCCGGCGGCAATGTCGGCATCGGCTTCGCCATCCCCAGCCGCAGCGCCGAGCCGATCGTTCAGCAACTGGTTGAGACGGGCGAGGTACGCCGCGGCTGGCTGGGCGTGCGGATCCAGCAGGTCACCGACGACATCGCCGACACGCTGGACCTGCCGGAAGCAGAGGGCGCGCTCGTCGCCAGCGTCATCGCGGACGGGCCCGCCGCCGAGGCCGGCATCCAGGCGCGCGACGTCATCCTCGAATTCGACGGTCAGCCGATCCCGGAGATGCGTGTCCTGCCGCGGGTCGTCGCCGACACCGAGGTCGGCAAAACGGTCCCCGTCAAGGTGTGGCGCGACGGCGAGGAGCGCGAGGTCACCGTCAACGTCGGCTCGCTGTCGGAAGGCGAGGTGCAGATGACGCAGACGGAGCCGCAACCACGGAACGAGACAGCCGGCGCGGCCGAGATCGAACCGCTTGGCCTGACGGTGGCGAGCATCACCGAGGAACTGCGCCAGGAGTATGATCTCGGCGCCGACGCCAAGGGGGTCGTGGTCACCGAGGTCGACGCCAGCGGTCCGGCGGCGGAGAAAAACATCCGCCCCGGTGACCGGATCATCGAAATCAGCCAGAACGAGGTCACCGAGCCGGCCGAGGTGGCGAGCCAGGTCGAGGCCGCCATCGCCGCAGACCGCGCGTCGGTTCTTCTCCTGGTCGAGGGGCGCGGCGGTTTGCGCTTTGTTGCCGTCCGCCTCGAAAAAGGCTAGACGAAAGCACCGCCGCCGCCAGCCAAGCATTGCCTTACGCGCTGGCGGCGGCGCGCCTCTCATCGACTGGCCCCAGGGGAGAAAGCCGTGACTGTCCCATTGCTGCAACCGTTCGCGGCGATCCGTCCGCACGCCGATACCGCGCCGGACGTCGCCGCGCCGCCCTACGACGTGGTCAGCTTCGACGAGGCCCTGGCGGCGGCGCAGGGCCGGCCGCGCAGCTTCCTGCATGTTTCGCGGGCGGAGATCGATCTGCCGCCGGGCACCGACCCTTACGCGGCGGAAGTCTACCGTCAGGCGGCATCGGCGATGTTGGCGCTGATCGAACAAGGCGTGCTGATCCGCGAAGAACGGCCCTGCTACTATGTCTACCGGATGTCGCGCGGCGACCATGTGCAGACCGGCATCGCCGCCGCCGCCTCGGTGACCGCCTATCTCGACAACCGGGTGCGCAAGCACGAACTCACCCGCCCCGCCAAGGAAGCCGACCGGGTGCGGCAGATCCAGGCGGTCGGCGCGCACACCGGCCCGGTAATGACGGCGCACGCGCCCGATCCCGCCATCGGCGGCCTGCTCGGCGAGGCCGCCGCCGGCACCCCGGTCGCCGCCGCGACGACCGACGACGGCACCCGGCACGCGGTCTGGCGGATCGACCATCCTGAGCGGATCCAGGCGCTGACGGATGCCTTCGAGGCGCTCGGCACCCTCTACATCGCCGATGGCCATCACCGCTCGGCGGCGGCGGCGCGCGTCGCCGAGGCGCGGGCAACGGCTGCCGTCAATCCGGTGCCCATCGACCAGTCCCGGTTCCTGGTGATCAGTTTTCCCGCCGACAGCGTGCGCATCCTCGACTACAACCGGGTTGTCGCCGACCTCAATGGCCGCGACACGCCGGCATTCCTCGCCGCCGTACGCCAGCGTTTCCACGTCGACGCCATGGCCGACCCCTACCGGCCGACGGAGAAAGGCACCTTCGGCATGGTGCTCGACGGCGCCTGGTATCGGCTCCGCCCCCTCACTCCGCCGGGCGCCGACCGGCCGGCCGTCGACCGCCTCGACGTCGCCCAACTGAGCGACCAGTTGCTGGCGCCAATCCTCGGCATCGACGATCCGCGCTCCGACCCGCGTATCGATTTCGTCGGCGGGTCGCGTGGCCTGGAGGCACTGCGGGACCGCGTGGCGAGCGGCGCCGCGGCGGTGGCCTTCTCAATGTATCCGACCTCCTTGGAAGACTTGATGGCGGTCGCCGACGCCGGCGACATCATGCCGCCGAAATCGACCTGGTTCGAACCGAAGCTGGCCGACGGGCTGCTCTCGCTGCCGGTCGCCGGCTGACCGCCCGGGCCCGGTCGCCGGCCGTCATTATCCCCACCAGGGGAATCGCATTTGAAGATTAGGTCTGGCGCGGGGGGGTGATTTGGATTCT
>CAYWRP010000019.1:0-48843 GCA_964460955.1 uncultured Rhodospirillaceae bacterium
CCGCCGAGGCGGTAATCGTCGGCGTCTGGGTGCCGTCGGCGAGATCGTCGTCGACCACGGTGACGGCGAACGTTACCGAGTCAAAGCCGTCTGGAATGACCGCCGTCGGCGGGATCACTGTCGCCTCACCTTCGTCATCGCTGATCAGGGTGACGAGCAGATCGCCCTCGGTGCCGGTGTTGCGGCTGACCGTCGCCGCGACGGTGCCTGCATTCTCGGAGACGGCGCCGACCGCGATGTCGAGTGTCAGCGCCGGCACTTCGTCGTCGGTGACGGTGAGCTCCGCCGAACCGCCAAGGTGCAGCGGCAGAATGCCGTCGAGGCTATCCACGCTAAAAGAGAAAGTCTGCTCGCCATCCAAGACATCGTCATCGACAGCGGTAATCGTAAAGGTCGCCGAGTCCGCTCCTTCCGGGATGGCAACCAGTGATGGCGCCGTGGCCTCGGTCGGGTCACTGCTGACCACGACAACCACCAGGGGAGCCTCGATGCTGGTGTTACGCTGCACCGTCGCCGTCGCCGTGCCGCCGGCCTCCGAGATCGACACAGGATCGATCGACAAGGTCAACTTCGGCGGATCCTCGACCTCGATGCGCTCGATACCGTCGAAGTTGATCACTGTTCCATCGGCAAAGGTGACGGTTCCAGCCGATTCCGCCGGCAACCGCGTCACATCGGGTCGTGTTCCGGTACGCGGGTCGTCGACCAGTGCCAGCGACCAGCTGATCGCCGGAGCCCCGCCCGCTCCCTGGAGAAGCAACACATCGTTGCCGTCGCCACCGGAAACCGTGTCGTCGCCCCACCCCTCGCGGACGACCAGGACATCGTCGCCACCGTCGCCGGCAAGACTGTCCAGATCCTGGCCGCCAATCAGCGAGTCCTGGCCATCGCCGCCATTGAGCGTGTCGCTGCCTTGGTTGCCGAATAGCGTATCGTCGCCCACGCCGCCGTCGAGGCTATCCTCTCCGTCGCCGCCACGCCCCTCGTCGGCGCCGTCGCCCCCGTCCAGGGTGTCGTTGCCAAGCCCGCCGCGCAATTCGTCGGCATCGCCGCCGCCGTTCAGGTCATCGTCGCCGGTGTTCCCAATGAGGGTGTCGTTGCCGCCGCCGCCACGCAAGGTGTCATTCCCGGCACCTCCCCGCACCGAGTCGTCGTTCGCGTTGCCACGCATCAGGTCGCTGCCGCCACCGCCCAACAGCGTATCGTCGCCTGCCAGGCCGATCAGCGTTTCATCGGCCGCGGTGCCGGTTAGCTCGTTGGCGCGTCCGTCACCGACCAAGTCATTGTCGGTGACCGTCAGCGTGGCTGTGCCATCGATTAAACCAGCGGCACTCGCGGTCAATATCGGCAGGCGCGCGCCGTCGCCGCTGGTATCGTCGACGGCGGTTACCACGAAGGTCGCAGCATCGGCGCCGTCCGGGATGGTTACCGTCGCCGGAACGGTTGCCGCGTTTTCGTCACCGCTCGTCAAGGTGACCACGAGGTCGCCCCCGGTACCGGTGTTGCGCTGGACCGTTGCCGTCGCCGTGCCGCCGTTCTCGGATATCTCCGCCGGATTGATGGTGAGGCTCAGGCGGGGCACGTCATTGTCGGTGACCGTCAGCGCGGCCGTACCGGTGATGAAACCGTCCGCCGAGGCGTTCAGATCCGTCGCCTGGGTGCCGTCGACCACGAGATCGTCGACGCCGAGCACCAGGACGGTGACCGAGGCGAATCCGTCGAGGATGGTCACGGGCGTCGGCACCGTTGCCGCGGTGGCGTCGGAGGCCGTGAACGTCACCACGAGGTCACCGACCGTCTCGGTATTTCGGGTCACCGTGGCGATCGTCGCCACCCCTTCGGCAATCTCGGCGGCCGCCAGGCTCACGGTCAATTCCGGAACCTCTTCGTCGGTCACGACCACCGTCGCCGACCCGTCGACAAATCCGCTGGCCCCGGCGGTAATGGTCGGTTCCTTGGCGCCGTCCGCGAGATCGTCGTCGATGCCGGTAACGGTGAAAGTGGCCGACTCTTCGCCGTCGCCGATCGTGACCGTCGACGGCACCGTCGCCTCGCTTGGATCATCGCTTGATAACGTGACCTCGAGTGCACCAATGGTTCCCGTGTTGCGGGTCACCGTCGCGGTCGCGCTGCCGCCATTTTCGGCGATCTCGAGCGGAACAATCGTCACATCAAGCGCGGGAACGTCATCGTCGGTGCTCGTCACCGTGGCGCTTCCGGCGATGAAATCGGTCGCCGTGGCACTGATGGTCGCAGCGTCGTCGCCGTCCGCCGTGTCATCGTTGACCCCGGTGACCGTGAAGATCGCGGAGTCCGAGCCATCGGCGATGAGGACCGTCGAGGGTACCGCCGCCGCGCCCGCATCGCTGCTGGCGAGCGTTACTACCAGATCGCCCACCGTGCCGGTGTTGCGGCTCACCGTCGCCGTCGCCGTGCCGCCGTTCTCCGAAAACGTCGCCGGGTCGACGGTGACGGTCAGGGCCGGCGCCGCGACGCTGTCGATCGCTTCGATGCCGTCGAAGGTGACCACGGTGCCATCGGCGAAGGTCACGCTACCGGCCGCCTCGGGCGACAACTCCTTGAGCACCGGCCCGTCGCTGACGATGCTCCCCGCCGTCAAGGCGAGCGTCCAGCCAAGCGGCACGACGCCGCCGGGCCCGGTGATGGTCAAGGTATCGGTGCCGGCGCCGCCGGAAACGCTGTCGTCGCCCTGGCCTTGGCGAACGACGACGGTGTCATCCCCGTCGTCGCCAGCCACGGTATCCTGCCCGGCGCCGCCGAACAGCCGATCCGGCCCATTGCCGCCACGGAGGCTGTCATCGCCTTGCGCGCCGCGCAGGGTGTCGGCCACGTTGCCGCCGATCAGGGTATCATTGCCGCCGCCGCCGCGCAGGTCGTCACCGCCCGGCCCGCCACGGAGATCATCCTCCCCGGCGTTACCTTCCAGCGTGTCGCGTCCCCGACCACCGATCAAGGTGTCGTTGCCAGGACCGCCGGTCAACGCGTCGTTGTCGTCGCCGCCGTCAATCGAATCATTGCCCGCGTTGCCGGTCAACGTGTCGTTGCCGGCGTCGCCGATCAGCGTGTCGTCTTCCGGGCCGCCGGCCAGATCGTTATCGAGACCATCGCCAATGAATTCCGCCATCGTCCACTCCGCAGCCTTGTGTGGTTTCTCAAATGTCCATTTCGGGCATCGGGCTCAGGGGCCGATCTTTGTGTCGCAATGAAGGCCGAATTATATTTTTTCTTCGGCAATTGCGTGTTTACTCCAATGGAGTAAAGTATAATGACCTTGCAAACGCCCCCATTGCGATCCTTCTAACGCCGTATCTGATGCAGATTAATCGAAACTTTCACAAGACTTCATTTGCAAAACTCTCTTAATAAGACTTCAGAACGAGAGCGTTGGCCACCTGATGTGTCTCTATTGGGGGGGATTATTGATGGGTGTTTCCCAAACGGGCTAAACTCTGCGGTGGCGAGCTTGAGCCTCATGCGAGCGGCACGGCGAGAACGCCCGCGGCGGGCCGATGCGGCGGGACGCTGCCGGCGACGGCCGATCAGTCCGAGAAGCGCGAGGCGGGGATGGTGAAGATGAAGCTGGCGCCGTAGCCGGGGGTGCTTTCAACCCAGATCGTGCCGCCGAGGTGCTGGACGATGTTGCGGCAGATGGCGAGGCCGAGGCCGGAGCCGTGCGGGTTGCCGGCATCCTTGGCCTTCACCTGGTGGAACTTGTCGAAGATCGCTTCCTGTTCCGCGTGCGGGATGCCGGGCCCGTTATCGGCGACGTGCACCCGCGCCTCGTGGGCGTTGCGCTCGATGACGACCCTCACCCGGCCGCGGCCCTCGGGGCAGAACTTCTGCGCGTTGGAAAGCAGGTTGATGATCAATTGCGTCAGTTGATCCTGGTCGCCGCGCACCACCAACGCCTTATCGGGATGGCGCACCTCGATCGACGCCTGTTTTTCCTCGAAGAGATGGCGCAGCGACTCCACCGCGCCGTCGACCACCTGGCAGATGTCGACATCGGCGATCTGCCATTTCATCCGCCCGGTTTCCATCTTCGTCAGATCTAGCACCTGGTTGATCAGCCGGGTCAGCCGCTCGCTTTCGCGGATGATGATGGTCAGGAAATGCTGGCGTTCGGCGAGTTCCAGCTCCGGCGAGTCATGGAGGATCTCCGAGAACGAGCGGATCGAGGTCAGCGGCGTGCGCAACTCGTGGGTAACCGTGGAGAGGAAGTCGTCTTTCAACCGGTCGAGTTCGCGCAGGCGCTCGTTGGCGGCCTGCAGGCGTTTTGTCGCCTGTTCCAGTTCCTGCGACTTGCCTTCCAGTTGCCGCGAGTATTCCAGCACCTGCGAGGTCTCGTCGAGGATCTGCATGATCTCGCCGGTGCCGATGCCCTCGCCCTTGGCGGTGGAGGCGACCATGATCCGCGACGACGCGGCGCCGATGACCCCGGAAAGCCGGCGTTCGACGAACTGGATGAGGTCGCTGTCGGCGAACAGCTGGCTGCCGATCTCGACGCCGCGCCGCCTGGCATAGTCGTCGAACAGGCGGGCCGTCCCCTCGGCGCCGAGAAACCGCTCGCTGAGCGCCCTGAGATCGGCGATGCGCACACTCGCCTGCGGGATGCCGGCGAAGGCTTCGTGACCGGCGGCGTGGAAGACCTCGACGAACAGCGTCGCCTGCGTCCGCTCGATGGTGCTCGGGCGGATGAACAGCGAGGCGCCGACGAGGGCGCCGACGTTGGCCAAAAGGCTCCAGAACAGGGCGTGGGCGATCGGCCCATAGTCGGTCATGCCGAACAGGGCGTACGGTTTCAAGGCCTCGATGCCGAACGGCCCCTCGGTGACGAAGCTCGCCGGCAGCCAGCCGGACAGGGCGAACGCCGGCAGCAGCAACGTGTACAGCCACACCGCGAAGCCGGCGATGATACCGGTCAGGGCGCCCTGGCGCGTTGCCCCCTTCCAGTACATGCCGATCAGAATCGCCGGGGCGAACTGGGCGGCGGCGGCGAAGGAGACGAGGCCGATGGTGACCAGCGCGTAGGATTCGCCGATCAGCTGGAAGTAGAAATAGCCGATCAGCATGATGAAGATGATGGCGCCGCGGCGGATGCCCAGCAGCAGCCCGGAAAGGTCGGTGCGCTCGGAGATATGCAGCCAGGCGAAGCGGAGCAGCGCCGGCATGATCAGGTCGTTGCAGATCATCGTGCTCAGCGCCACGGTGGCGACGATGACCATCCCGGTCGCCGCCGACAGCCCGCCGATGAAGGCCAGCAGCGCCAGGAGGTCGGCGCCCTGGCTGAGCGGCAGGGCCAGCACGAAGGTATCGGCGTCGACACCGGCGCCGGCGAACACGATAAGACCGGCGAGGGCGATCGGCAGCACGAAGACGTTGATCAGCAGGAGATAGAGCGGGAACAGCCAGATCGCCGTGCCGAGGTGCCGCTCGTCGACGTTCTCGACCACCGTCACCTGGAACTGGCGCGGCAGGCAGATCACCGCCAGCATCGCCAGGATCGTCAACGGAACCCAGCCGGGACCGATGCTGTCGACGGTCATCAGTTCCGCCGCGCGCGGCAATTGGCCGGCGCGGGAGAACAGATCGCCGAAACCGTCGAACATCCCAAAGGTGACGAAGATGCCGACGGCGAGGAAGGCGAGCAGCTTGACGATGGATTCGAAGGCGATGGCGGCGACCATCCCCTGATGGTGCTCGGTCGCGTCGATGTGGCGGGTACCGAACAGGATCGAGAACAGCGCCATCGCCGCGGCGACCCAGAACGCGGTGTCGGAGAAGATCGGCAGGTCCGTTCGCATGCCGAGTTCCGCCGCGACCGGATAACTGGTCAGCACGTGGAAACTGCTGGCGACCGCCTTCAATTGCAGTGAGATGTACGGCATGATGCCGATCACGGCGATCACCGTCACCAAGCCGCCGATGAGCTGGCCCTTGCCGTAGCGCGAGGCGATGAAATCGGCGATCGAGGTGATGCGGTGCACCTTGGCGATGCGGATCATCTTGCGCAGCACCACCCAGCCGAGCGCGAACATCAACGTCGGCCCGAGGTAGATCGGCAGGAAGCCGACACCGGTGGTCGCCGCCCGGCCGACGCTGCCATAGAACGTCCAGGCGGTGCAGTAAACGGCGATCGACAGCGCGTAGATATAGGGGCTGGCGATCAGGCTGCGGCCGGCCTCGGCCCGCCGGTCGCCGTAATAGGCGATGGCGAACAGCAGCAGCAGGTAGCCGAGACTGGCGGCAACGACGACGGCGGGCCCGATCATCGCCGCTTCGGCGCACCCGCCTCCAGGGTCGTCGGATCGCCTTTGTCCGGACCGCGATCACCGTGCACGCCTGACCAGTCATGGACACGCATGGCCGCCGCGAGCAGGGCGATCAGCACCGCCCAGGCGGCGAACAGGTAGGCGTAGAAAAGCGGCACGCCGGCGACCGTGCTCTCCAGGCCGCCATCGAATAGCCGGATCACCATCGGCTGGAAGAGAAGCCAGCCCAGGACGGCCGTCGCCGCCAGCGTGGCGCCTGTCCGCTCGTCACTTTCCATGGTCGTTTCGTCTCCCGAACTCGGCTTGCGCGCCGTTATGTCGGATCAAGGTTATGGCACACGTTCCCCTCGGGCTCAAAATTTCCGTTCGCTCAGGAATTGCTCCTGCTGAGCGCGGACGGCGACGATCTCCTTGCTCGCCTCGATCGCCTGATCCAGCGTCTCGATGCCGCGCGCCTCCAACAGGTCGATCATCTTGAGAAAGATCCCGGCGGTGACGACGGCATCGCCCATCGCCGTGTGGCGGCCGTAGACCGGGATGCCGAAGCGCTGCGCCGCCGCGTCCAGGGTATGCCGGTTGGTGTGATCGTGCACGAAGACACTGAGCAGGAGCGTATCCAACACCGGATTGTCGAAGCTGACACCGCATTCTCCCTCCTTCAGCTTCAGGAACTTCATGTCAAAGGCGGCGTTGTGGGCGATTAGGATGGCATCGCCGACATAGTCGCGGAACTGCGGCAGGACTACCTGGATCGGCGGCTTGTCCTTGACCATTTCCGCCGTTATGCCGTGGAACTTGATCGACCCATTGGGTATCGGCCGCTGCGGGTCGACCAGGCGCTCGAAGGATTCGCCGGTGAGGATCCGGCCGTTGACCACCCGCACGCCGGCAACCGACAGGATCTCATCGCCGCCCGCCGGGTCGAGGCCGGTGGTCTCCGTATCGAAGACGACATAGTTGAGCTCGCGCAAGGGCACGTCGCCTCGATCGCCGAGATCGACCTCGCGCCCCAACAGGTCGAAATCGTAGAATTCCGGACGCGACTGCCGGCGTCGGCCTTCCGCCCTTTCGCGCGGCCGGTGCGCCTGCGGCAGCGGAATCCGGATGCGCGCCCGCGCGTCCCGTTCGCTGTGGCTCCAGACATCCGTCTTGTGACGTTCCAGAACCTCGCGCAGGGTCAGGCCGCCAACTTCCTGTTCGACTTCCTCGGTCAGCCAGCCGGAGAGCTCGGCGGCGGCGATCGCCGGCCCGCTCCAGACGATATCGGCATAGACGTGCTTTTCGCCCACCGCGGCCTCGAGATCGAACTGGCGGCAGTCGGTGGTCTCGGCGACGCGGACGATGAGCCGGACAAGAAAGGCCGCGAGGGTATAGCTGTCGGCGTGCAGCCACAGGGGAATGCCGGTAATTGTCGTCTCGATGTTGTGCTGCTCGCGCAGGCGATCGGAGACGGTCTGGAAAAGCGTCGTCGAATAGATGTCGTTCATCGGCCAATGGCCGGTGATGACGTTGCGGTATTCCGCCGACAGTTCTTCCAGCCGTTGGCACAGGTGCTCGCTTTCCCGCATCACCACCTGGCCGAAATTCGCCGCCTCGTCCGGCGCCAGGTCCTGGCCGCTGGTGAGGATCTCCGCCGCCGCGCGCAGGTTGGCGGCGGTGCCGCGCAGGCCTTCCGTCGCCTCGCGGGTCAGCTTGTCGCGCAGGCCCAGCATCGCCAGCTCGTCGGTCTTGTCATCGAACGACAACACGTAACCGGAAGGCAGGTCGTCGGCGTCGAGGATCAGGCTGAGGCGGCCTTCCAGCGTGAAGCGCCCATCCGGCGTCGAGCCGACGAAGGGAACAACGATGCCTTCCGTCTCGTGGCGGCCCTGGGTGATCCGGTTGGTCAGCCGCTCGATGGCATGCAGGACCGGCTGGCGGGTCATGAAGGTGAACAGCGTGCGGTCGAGGCCGATATCGCCGCCGATGTGCAGGATCTCCAGCGCCCGGTTGTTATAGAGCAGGATGCGATGGCGCATGGTGCAGACGATGACGCCTTCGTGCAGGTCCTGCAGGACGGTGCCAAGCCGGTTTTTCTGCTCCTCCACCCGCGCCGTCGCCGTCGCCACCGTCTCCTCGACGTTGGTGCGCGCCTTCGCCAGTTGGCGGACCAGTTCGTTGACCGCCGCCGGCAGGCCGCCCAAGAGGTGAAAGTCGTCCACCTCGATGCGGTGATCGGGGTTGGCGTGCAGCACCGTCTGGATGCCGCGCAGCACGCTGGTGAGCGGCTGGGCGATGGCATAATCCAGATAGGCCCACAGCACGGCGATCACGGCGATGAGCAGGAACGCCAGTCCGCCGCCGAAGACGATCACCAGGTTGGTGATGTCGGGTCCGCTCTCGGGAAGTTCGCTGCTGATCAGCCAGGTGGCGAAACCGACCGCGAGCAGACTGGAGGCGGCCAACGCGGCAAAGCACAGAATCAGGAACAGACGAGGTGCCATGGAGCCGGATCGGCCTAACTCTAAGTCCAAGACGGTTGGCGGCGCGGGTCAGGCGTGTCCGTCGAGGATCGCCTTCACCTTTTCGGTCAAGTCACGCGTCGAGAACGGCTTTGTTACGTAATCGTTGGCGCCGAGCGCCAAGCCCTTCTCGCGATCGACGTCGCGCCCCTTCGCCGTCAGCATGATGATGTGGATGTTGCTCCAGTCGGGATTGGCGCGGATGGTCTGACACACATCGTAGCCGTCGCGCTTCGGAATCATGACGTCGAGCAGAATCAGATCGGGCGCGCGATCCCTCACCGCGACGAGGGCTTCCTCGCCGTCGCTGGCCACCCGTACGTCGAAGCCGGCCTTCTTCATCAAGAATTGCAGCGAGAGAACGATGTTCGGCTCGTCTTCCACAACGAGAATGGATTTCGCCATTCTCTCTTCCTCCCGTTGGTTTGCATTCTTCACTTGAAAACGCGGCGGCCGGGCGGAAACGCGGCGGCCGCGGGACACTTCTTATACCAGCTTCTCTCGAATTCCGAGCATTTTGCAAGAGCGAACGCAGCTTTGCGGTACCGGCACTGTCGGTTTCGGGCCCCAGCCGTCACGAGTGGTGCCTTGTCGACCGGCGCATTGGCGATCCTCCGGGACTTGGCCGATTAGGCGGTTAAGGCTACCCTGGTTATCCGTGGCGGGCCGGCGACGCACTGGAGCGGCGGGCATTTGGTCGACGAATCGGCAAGGGGAAACCTCTTATGAAACGTGTTCTGTGGATCGGCGGCGCGATCATCGGCGCCATTGCCGTCATCGCGGTCGGCGTCGGCATCTACGTCCTCACCTCCCTTGACTCCCTCGTCGAGACGGCGATCGAGACCGAAGGGTCTCGGGCCACGCAGTCGCAAGTCTCCGTCGGCGCGGTGGACGTCGACCTGTTCAGCGGCCAAGGCAGCCTGACCGACATCGCGGTCGCCAATCCGCCCGGATTTTCGGCGCCGACCGCCTTGCGAATCGGCAGCACAACCTTTGTTATCGACCTGCGGACGGCGGCCCAGGACCCGATTGTCATTTCCCGCGTCGTCATCGACCAGCCCACCGTTACCTACGAAGTGGGGCCGAACGACAGCAACCTCGATGTCCTGCGGCGCAACGTCGAAGCATACACCGGACACCGGCGGAGCGGCGACGCGGGCGGAACCGGGACGGGACAGACCGAAACCGGCGACGACGCGCCCGCCGCCGGATCCCCGGCACCGCAAGGCGGGCCGGCGGCCTCCGGACCGCGGGTGGTCATCGACGACCTCTACATCCGCGGCGGGACGGTCAACCTCGCGGCGGCCGAATTGCCGGGCAGCAAGCTGTCGGCGCCGCTGACCGACATCCACTTGCAAGACCTTGGCCGCGACAGCGGCGGCGCGACACCGCAACAACTCGCCGAGGCGATCGTCGGCGCGATCCTGGCGCAGGCGCAGGACGCGGCGGCCGGCGCCGGGGTCGGCGGCGTCCTCGACGGGGTGCGGGAGATGCTGCGCGACCCGGATGCCGGGGAGAGGCTGCAGCAGCTGTTCCAGTAACAACCGGCGCGCCGGCGACCGCTATCGGTCAGGCGAGAGGCGACCGTTCGCGGTGGCGGTTGCCGGGCGGCCGGCCAACGGGCTACAAGGCGGCTGATCGTCATCAACTCGTCGGGATTGCCATGGCCTCCTACCAGTATGTCTACGTGATGAAGGACCTCTCACGCACCTATCCGGGCGGCCGCGAGGTCCTCAAGGGTGTCACCCTGTCGTTCTTCCCCGGCGTCAAGATCGGTGTGCTCGGCGTCAACGGCGCCGGCAAATCGACGCTGTTGAAGATCATGGCCGGCCTCGACGAGGACTACACGGGCGAGGCCTGGGCGGCCGAGGGGGCGACCGTCGGCTACCTGCCGCAGGAACCGGACCTCGACCCGGCCAAGGACGTTCTTGGCAACGTCATGGACGCGGTCGGCGAGACACAGGCGCTGGTCGACCGCTTCAACGAACTGAGCGCCAAGTTCGCCGAGCCGATGGACGACGACGAGATGAACGCGTTGCTCACAGAACAGGGCGAACTGCAGGAGAAGATCGACGCCGCCAACGGCTGGGAGCTGGACCGCACCCTGGAGATCGCCATGGACGCGCTGCGCTGTCCGCCGGGCGAAGCCGACGTGACGACGCTCTCGGGCGGCGAACGGCGGCGGGTCGCGCTATGCCGGCTCCTGTTGCAGCGCCCGGACCTGCTGCTTCTCGACGAGCCGACCAACCACCTGGATGCCGACTCGGTGGCGTGGCTGGAACGGTTCTTGAAGGATTACGCGGGCACGGTGATGATCGTCACCCACGACCGCTACTTCCTCGACAACGTGACGGGCTGGATCCTTGAGCTCGACCGTGGCCGCGGCATTCCCTACGAAGGCAACTATTCCTCGTGGCTGCAGCAGAAGCAGAAACGCCTGGCGCAGGAGGAAAAGCAGGAGGAGGCCCGGCAGCGTACCCTGGCGCACGAGTTGGAATGGATCCAGGCCAGCCCGCGCGCCCGCCAGGCGAAGAGCAAGGCGCGCATCACCGCCTACGAATCACTCCTCGCGGAAGCCGGCAAGAAGTCCGACGACAGTGCGCAAATCGTCATTCCGCCGCCGCCGCGCCTGGGAGACCTGGTCATCGAGGCGGAGCACCTTCGCAAGGGCTTCGGCAACCAGCTGCTGATCGACGATCTCAGCTTCAAGCTGCCGCCGGGCGGCATCGTCGGCATCATCGGCGGCAATGGCGCCGGCAAAACGACGCTGTTTCGCATGATCACCGGCCAAGAAGAGCCGGACGATGGCACCATCCGCGTCGGCGATACGGTTATCCTCGGCTACGTCGACCAGAGCCGCGATACCCTCGATGCCGGCAAGACGGTGTGGCAGGAGATTTCCGGCGGTCTCGACGAGATCGAGCTCGGCAAGCACAAGATGGCCAGCCGTGCCTATGTCGGGCGGTTCAACTTCCGCGGCCCCGACCAGCAGAAGAAGGTCGGCCAGCTCTCGGGCGGCGAACGTAACCGGGTCCACCTGGCGAAGATGCTGAAATCCGGCGCCAACGTGCTTTTGCTGGACGAGCCGACCAACGATCTCGATGTCGATACCTTGCGCGCGCTCGAGGACGCGCTGGCCGATTTCGCCGGCTGCGCGGTGATCATCAGCCACGATCGCTGGTTTCTCGACCGCGTCGCCACCCACATGCTGGCCTTCGAGGGGGACAGCCAAGTGGTCTGGTTCGAGGGCAACTACCAGGACTACGAAGCCGACCGGCGGCAACGCATGGGCGCGGAAGCCGATCAGCCGCACCGCATCAAGTACAGGCCGCTGACCCGGGCCTGAACGCCGGCCGCCGGATCGCTCAGGAGTCCGCGGCGAACTCCGCCTTCAACGCGCCGACCCGCTTCCGCAGGACCTCGAGCAGGCCGGCGACGGTGCCGCCCTGGCTGCGGATGGTGGAGGCGAAATCCGACCGCCAGGTGGTGGCCAGAGAGGCGTTCTCGATGACGACATCGGTGATCCGGGCGGTGTCGCCGCGGACGCCGACGCGCCAGGCGACGTCATAAACCTGCTGATCGCCGGCGCCGGTCACCTTCGAAAACACGGCCGACATGTTCGGCGTCTCGGCGACGGAACGTTCGACGGTGACGACCTGGCCCGAATACTCGCGGAACCGCTTGACGTAGCCATAGACGACCAGATCCTCGAACAAGGCCCGATACGCGTCCCATTCCGCTTCGCTCGCCTGCCGCGCGTAGCGGCCGAGAACCCAGCGGGCGATCGCATCGACGGCGAAGTAGTCGCCAAACAGGGTGCGGAAGCGGTCGGCCTGCTGGCTTGGCGTCAATCCCTCCTCGCGCAATAGTTCCAGCCCGTCGTCGACGAACGCGGCGACGTGTTCCTCCGCCTTCCGCGCCGTCGCTTCCGTCGCATGGCCGGGCGCGGCCGTCAGCAGCACGAGGGCGCAAAGGATCAGCATGGCGCAGCGCCGCCGGGCCGGCACCGCCACCGGGGCGGCCGCGCGCGGCAACCGCGAGACCGGTTCAGAAGGGCACTTCGTCATCGAAACCATCATCCTCCGGGAAGTCGCCGAAGCCGGGACCGACTGGCTGCAGCGGTGGATTGCCGTTGTAGATCTGCGAGCGGCGGAACTGGCGATAGAGACTGCGCAGCGCGGCGTAGTAGTCGAGCGAGGATTTCCTCAGGCTCTCGAGCTCATCGAAGTTGCGCGCCCGCGCGTCGAGGTAAATCAGGCCGGTTCGGGCAAAGCCATATCCCTGCAGATCGTCATTGCGCACCCGAATGTACCAGCCGATGGGATCGAAGACGAGTGCGTCGACGAGGAAGCCCGAAAGGTCCCGGGGGTTCGACGGACCCAACACAGGGATGATCAGGTACGGCCCCTCCGGCGAGCCCCACACTGCCAGGGTTTGCCCGAAGTCCTCCGACCGGCGCTCCCAACCGAGATCGGTCGCCGGGTCGCCGAAGCCGCCGACGCCGAGCGTCGTGTTGATGAGGAAGCGCGCGAACGTCACCCCCGCCTGATCGACATCGCCCTGCAGGAAACTGTTGATCAGGACCACCGGCGAATTGAGATTTCGCAAGAAGTTGCCGATTCCTTCGCGCGCTTCGGGCGGGATGAAGGTCTGATAGAAAATGATCGCCGGGGTGATCAGCAAGTCATCAAGGAACGTGTTGAAGCTGAAGATGGTCCGGTTGAGGGGTTCGAGCGGATCGTTGACCTCCTCGAATTCGGCGACGGCGACCGGATCGGACGGATCCGGCGGTGTCGCACACCCCCCGATAATCAAGGCCAACACGAGACACAGGGCCGCCAAACGGGACCTCGTCGCGTGTGCTCCGCCCCCGTGATCCACACCTAGACGCGCCATGCCCACCCTTTTATTCGAAAAAAACCAGCCTAGATATCCATCAGCGCGGAAGGGCGCCGGAGGTGAGTGTTCTGACTGCAATTGTAACACCTTACGGTTCAGGTATCACACCTCGGGCGGATTGAAAAGTGACTGATCACACAGTCCCGTGAAGCGGAAAGACCGTTTGTCGTTGAACTGGGCATGCCGGCTGTGGATACTAAGCGCTTCGGTGATGCCGCGTGATTTCGGCGTTGCCGCCCCAGCCACGCGGGGTCCCGGCGGTTCGTCGGAAGGCTCCGGTCCATGCGGTGATCGATCGGTAGCGCCTTTTCAGGGACGCCGTTTTCGGCCCCGCTCCCTGACGCCATGGCGAGCTCGTTCGGGCTCCGTTTCTCATGGCGTCGACGTACGCGTGACGGGTGGCCCCCGTCAAAGCAAGAATCGGTGAACCAACGGAGAGCACCCCATGCGACCACTGGGTCAACCGTTAACACGACTGCCCATCGCCGCGCCGCTGCCGCGGGACGTGACCGTTTCCTTCGAATTCTTCCCGCCGAAGACGCCGAAGATGGAGGAAAGCCTGTGGCGCTGCGTCGAACGCCTGTCGGCGCTGGAGCCGGCGTACGTGTCGGTGACGTACGGCGCCGGCGGCTCGACCCGCGAACGCACCCATGCCACGGTGACCCGCCTGCGCCGGGAAACGAACCTGGAGCCAGCGGCGCATCTGACCTGCGTCGGCGCCAGCCGCGAGGAGATCGACGCCGTCGCGCGGGCCTATTGGGATGCCGGCATCCACCATATCGTCGCCCTGCGCGGCGACGCGCCGGATCAAGAGGCCGGCTATGTGCCGCATCCGGAGGGCTATGCCTTCGCCGCCGATCTCGTCGCCGGCCTGAAACGGGTCGCCGATTTCGAGATCAGCGTCGCCGCCTATCCGGAGTGCCATCCGGAAGCGAAAAGCCTCGCCGCCGACATCGACAATCTGAAGCGCAAGATCGACGCCGGCGCGACGCGGGCGATCACCCAGTTCTTCTTCGATGTCGATTGCTACTTCCGCTTCCTCGACGAGGCGGCGAAGGCCGGCATCACCGTGCCGATCATTCCCGGCATTCTGCCGGTGACCAACTTCGCCCAGGTCGTCAAGTTCGCCGGCATGTGCGGCGCCGCCGTGCCAACGTGGATGGGTGACCTGTTCGAGGGGCTCGACGACGACCCGGAGACCCGCGCCCTCGTCGCCGCCTCGGTGGCCGCCGAGCAATGCCGGGCGCTCAACGCCGGCGGGGTCAAGCAGTTCCATTTCTATACCCTCAACCGCGCCGATCTCAGCTTCGCGATCTGCCACATCCTGGGCGTGCGGCCCAAGCACGACCTCGCCATCGCGGAGCCGGCGGCGGCGCACGCTTAAACCCGAGGAGCCAACCATGCTCGATCGAGACCAACGCCGCGCCGCCCTGGAAGCGGCGCTGCCGAAGCGCATCCTGGTCATGGATGGCGCCATGGGCACGATGATCCAGCGCCACAAACTGCAGGAAGCCGACTATCGCGGCGAGCGGTTCGCCGCGTGGGACCATGATGTCAAGGGCAACAATGACCTGCTCAACATCACCCAGCCGGCGATCATCGAGGAGATCCATTCGCAGTACTTCGAGGCCGGCGCCGATTTCGCGACGACCAACACCTTCAATTCGACCACGGTGTCGCAGTCGGACTATCACCTGGAGGCGATTGCCCGCGAGCTGAATGTCGAGGGCGCCCGGGTAGCGCGCCGCGCCGCCGATGCCTGGACGGAGAAGACGCCGGACAAGCCGCGCTTCGTCGCCGGCTCCATCGGCCCCCTGAACCGCACCGCTTCGGTGTCGCCGGACGTCAACGACCCCGGCTTTCGCAACATCAGCTTCGATGGGCTGCGCACCACCTACCGCGAGGCGGTGGAGGGGCTGATCGAGGGCGGCGTCGACACGCTGCTGGTCGAGACGATCTTCGACACCCTCAATGCCAAGGGCGCGCTGTTCGCCATTGCGGAGGTGTTCGAGGAACATGGGATCACCTTGCCGGTGATGGTGTCGGGGACGATCACCGACATGTCGGGGCGCAATCTGTCGGGGCAGACCTCGGAAGCGCTCTGGTATTCGGTGCGCCACGCCAGGCCGCTGACCATCGGCCTCAACTGCGCGTTCGGCGCTGATCTACTGCGCCCGCACCTGGCCGAGCTGTCGCGGGTCGCCGATGCCTACGTCTGCGCCTATCCCAACGCCGGGCTGCCGAACGAATTCGGCGAATACGACGAAGCGCCCGAGACCACCGCCGGGCTGATCCGTGAATGGGCGGAATCCGGCCTGATCAACATCGTCGGCGGCTGCTGTGGGTCGACACCGGAGCACATCCGCGCCATCGCCGAGGCGGTCGCCGGCATGCCGCCGCGGCCGATCCCGGCCAGTCAGCCCGCCCTCCGCCTCTCTGGACTGGAACCGTTTGCGTTAGCATCATGATTTCAAATTTCGTCAACATCGGTGAGCGAACCAACGTCACCGGCTCCGCCAAGTTCCGCCGCCTGATCACCGAGGGCGACTACAATGCCGCCCTCGATGTCGCCCGCGAGCAAGTCGCCAACGGCGCCCTGATCATCGACATCAACATGGACGAGGGCATGCTGGACTCGGAAGCGGCGATGGTCCGCTTCCTCAACCTCATCGCCAGCGAACCGGACATCAGCCGGGTGCCGATCATGATCGACTCCTCGAAATGGTCGGTGATCGAGGCCGGGCTCAAATGCGTTCAAGGCAAGAGCATCGTCAACTCGATCAGCCTAAAGGAGGGCGAGGAGCAGTTCCTCGATCAGGCCCGCCTGGTCCGCCGCTACGGCGCGGCGACGGTGGTGATGGCCTTCGACGAGGTCGGCCAGGCCGACACCGCCGAGCGCAAGTTCGAGATCTGCGCCCGCGCCTACAAGCTCCTTGTCGAGAAGCTCGACTTCTCGCCGGAAGACATCATCTTCGACCCCAACATCTTCGCCGTCGCCACCGGCATCGAGGAGCACAACAACTACGCGGTCGACTTCTTCGAGGCGACCAAGCGGATCAAGGCCGAGCTACCCCATTGCCACGTCTCGGGCGGGCTTTCCAACGTCTCGTTCTCGTTCCGCGGCAACGATCCGGTGCGCGAAGCGATGCACTCGGTGTTCCTCTACCACGGCATCCGCGCCGGGCTCGACATGGCGATCGTCAACGCCGGGCAGATCGCCGTCTACGAGGACATTCCACAAGAGCTGCGCGAGCGGGTCGAGGACGTCATCCTCAACCGCCGCGACGACGCCACCGACCGCCTTTTGGAGATCGCCGACCAGTACAAGGGAGCGGGCAAGGCGCGGACGGTCGATCTTTCGTGGCGCGAGAAGGACGTCGTGGCGCGGCTCGAATACGCGCTGGTCAACGGCATCGCCGAGTTCATCGAGGAGGACACCGAAGAGGCGCGCCAGCAGGCGAGCCGGCCGCTTGAGGTGATCGAAGGGCCGCTGATGGCCGGCATGAACGTCGTTGGCGACCTGTTCGGCGCCGGCAAGATGTTCCTGCCGCAGGTGGTCAAGAGCGCCCGGGTGATGAAGCAGTCGGTCGCCTACCTGATGCCTTTCATGGATGCCGAGAAGGCCGGCTCCAGCCACGAGACCAACGGCAAGATGGTCATCGCCACGGTGAAGGGCGACGTGCACGACATCGGCAAGAACATCGTCGGCGTCGTCCTGCAGTGTAACAACTACGAGGTGATCGACCTCGGCGTCATGGTGCCGGCGGCGAAGATCCTGCAAACGGCGAAGGACGTCGGCGCCGACATGATCGGCCTTTCCGGCCTGATCACGCCGAGCCTGGAGGAGATGTGCTATGTCGCCGCCGAAATGCAGCGCCAGGAGTTCACCTGCCCGCTGCTGATCGGCGGGGCGACGACCAGCAAGATCCATACGGCGGTGAAGATCGCCACCAACTACGACGGTCCGCTGGTCTACGTGACGGACGCCTCGCGCGCCGTAGGCGTCGCCGGCAAGCTGGTGTCGAAAACCGACGCCCAAGCTTACGTCGCGGGCATCTGCGAGGAATATGCCAGCCTGCGGGAATCCCACGCCAAGGGGCGCGGCCAGGTCAAGTTTGCCGCCATCGCCGAGGCGCGCGCCAACGCGGTGCCGGTCGACTGGTCCGCCTATACGCCGCCGAGGCCAAAGACGCTGGGGCTGACCATGTTCGAGGACTATAGTCTGGAAGAGCTGGTCGGCCGCATCGACTGGGGGCCGTTCTTCCAGACCTGGGAGCTGGCCGGGCGCTTCCCCGACATCCTCGATGACGCGGTGGTCGGCGAAGTAGCGCGTGGCGTCTACGAGGACGGCCTTCGGATGTTGGAGAAAATCGTCGCCGAGAAGTGGCTGCGGGCGCGGGCGGTGATCGGCTTCTGGCCGGCCAACAGCGTCGGCGACGACATCGAGCTTTATACCGATGAGTCGCGGTCGCAGGTGCTGGCCCGTGTCCACACGCTGCGCCAGCAGATGGCGCGCGCGGCCGGCAAGCGGGCCAACCTGGCGCTCGCCGACTTCGTCGCGCCGAAGGAAACGGGCTTGGCCGACTACCTCGGCGGCTTCGCGGTCACATCCGGCCTCGGCATCGAAGACCGCGTCGCCGCGTACGAGAAAAGCCACGACGACTACAATTCGATCCTTTTGAAGGCGCTCGCCGACCGGCTGGCGGAAGCCTTCGCCGAGCACATGCACGAGCGGGTGCGCAAGGAGTTCTGGGGCTACGCGCCGGAGGAGGATCTGTCCAACGAGGCGCTGATCGCGGAAGCTTACGTCGGCATCCGCCCGGCGCCGGGCTATCCCGCCTGCCCGGACCACACCGAAAAGCGCGGCCTCTTCGACCTCCTGGGCGCCGAAACCAACGCCGGCATCGCGTTGACCGAAAGCTACGCCATGACGCCGGCCGCCGCGGTCAGCGGGCTCTACTTCTCGCACCCGGAAAGCCGCTATTTCGGGGTGGGGCGGATCTACCGCGACCAGGTCGAGGACTACGCGCGGCGGAAGGGCATGAGCCTAGCGGAAGCGGAGCGCTGGCTCGCCCCGAATCTGGGATATGATCCGAAGGCCGAGGCGGCTTGAGACGGCGTTTTCGTGGATGGCCGGATCAAGTCCGGCCATGACGATAATGTTAGACGTCGATGAGACGGCAAGACACGGATCGAGGGCGTTACCCACGCAGCCGGTGGGTCGATCAGGCTTCAAGTTCCGCGCCGTTCCTCCCCACCGTCATGGCCGGACTTGATCCGGCCATCCACGACACTCACGCCAACTGGTCGTAGAGATCGGTCCAGTCGGGATTGGCTTTCAGGATGAGCCCGTCCTTCCAGGCGCGCGGCCAGTGTTTCATCGTCTTCTCCCGCTGGATGGCGGCGCGAATGTCGTCATGGGGTTCGGCATATACGAGCCGCTTCAATCCGTATCGTTTGGTGAAGCCGTCGGCGACGCCCGCACGATGCTCCCACACCCGCCGTGGCAGGTCGGTGGTCACACCCGTGTACAGCGTTCCGTTCGGACGGTTGGTCATGATGTAAACCCAAGCCCTTCGCATGGCTTGATGGTGTCCCCCTGCGCAATTCGCCGACCGAGCGTCTCCTCGTGGATGGCCGGATCAAGTCCGGCCATGACGGTGGAGTGGTTCGGAGAGGTTCGAAGGATGTCGGACGAACGTGCTCGCGGTGTGCATTTGTCCGCCAAGCCAATCTGCAACACACCCGTCATGGCCGGACTTGATCCGGCCATCCACGACACGCGCGCCGCTACAACCAGCCCTTCCACTTGAAGAACAGGTAGGGGACGATGGCGGACAAAAGCATCAGCAGGAGCGAGAACGGATAGCCCAGTTCCCAGCCCAGTTCCGGCATCACCTCGAAGTTCATGCCGTAGATGCTGGCGACCACCGTCGGCGGCAGGAAGACGACCGCCATGACGGAAAAGATCTTGATGATGCCGGTCTGCTGGATGTTGATCATCCCAAGCGTCGCCTCCAGCATCAGTTCCAGCTTCTCCGACAGGCGTTCGTTGTAGCCCAGCAGCGAGACGACGTCGCGCTCCAGCGTCTTCAGGCGCGCGCGGACCAGCTTCTGCCCGGTCTCCCGGAACTGGGCGTCGACGTAGGTCAGCAGCCGCGACAGGCTGACCAGGCTTTCGTCGACCTTCGAGCAGCGATAGGCGTTGAGGCCGATGCCGCGCAGCTCGGTCGTGTAGTCGCGCGCCTTCTTCGCCTCCTCATCCAACGTGAAGATGCCGCGCGAGACCCGGGCGACGGTGGCGTCGACCATCTCCAGGGTATCGGCGACGCGGTCGACGATGGCATCCAGCAGCGACAGCAGGGCGATCGGCGCGGTGGCGGCAAGATCGGGCTCCGTCTTCAGGCGCTCCGCGAAGGTGCGGAAGGGCATCGGTTGGCAGTAGCGGATGGTGATCATCATGCCGTCGACGAGGACGAAGGTCACGGCGCGGGTTTCCGGGTCGTCGGTATCCGACAGGTTGAGCACGCTGGCGGTGAGATAGAGCTGGTCGCCGCGCCGATAGAGGCGGCTGGAGGGCTCGATCTCGCGCATCTCGTCGCGCGTCGGGATGTTGATCGCCGTCCGCGTCTCCGCCCATTGCTTTTCCTCGGGCGCCGGCTCGACGAGATCGAGCCACACCGCTCCCGGCGGCACCGGATCGTGATCGGCCGGGGTGAGCGATTCGACGCGGCCGTCCTCGAGGCGATAGACTGTCAACATGCCGTTGGCTCCGCCGACGCGCCGCCGGCCAAGGGTTAATCGCGGCCGCGGATGAGGCGTTTCAGGCGGCGTTTCAGGCTGTTGCGGTTCTTGCCGCCGCGCTCTCCGCGCTTCGGCTTGACCCAGTACATCTGAATCGACCGCCGTTCCGCCGCCACCGGCTTGAAGCCGTGAAAGGAGCGCTCGGACCGGCGGAAGGCGAGCAGGGTGCCGCCCTGCGGCTCCACTTCCGCCGCGTAGTCCTCGATGTCCTTCGGCGAGCGCAGCAGGCGCAGCTTGCCGCCCTCGTGCGGCCACTCCTCGTTTAAATAGATCAACGTGGTCAGCTTCTTTGTCTGCGAATCGTTGTGGATATTGCCGTCCGAGGCTTCCGAATACTTGCGGACGGTGAGTTGTAGGGGGAAATCCTCCAAGTCAAAACCGAATTTCGCCTCGTAGAGCTGGCGCAATTCAGGCGAATTGAGTTCAGCCAACAACTGCGCGAAGGCGGGGCCGTAGCGCAAGCCCTCGGGGTCGAAATTGCCGGGCTCGGCGACCTCCGGATAGTCGCGGTTGACCGCCGCCAGGGCTTCGCCCGAGACGAATCCCGGCACGATGATAAAGTCGCAGGGGTCATGGCGCAACGGCGCCCGTTCGAAGGCGGCGAAATCGAGGACGGACATCTTGGCAAAAGCGTTCACATCTGTTGAAAACCTACCAAGTCGGGTATCACAACCCCGCCGCCAACGCAAACGGCAAGCCGGGCGCGGCAACGCTCGGCGGCACATCGTGAATGGAACGAGACTTGGACACCACATCGCACACGAAGGTCATTTTCGACGTCGGCGGCGTGCTGCTCGACTGGAACCCGCGTCACCTGTATCGCAAGCTGTTCGACGGCGACGAGGCGGCGATGGAGACATTCCTCGCCACCGTCTGCACCCCGGCGTGGAACAACGAACACGATGCCGGGCGGCGGTTCGCCGACGGCGTCGCCCAGCTGACCGAACGGTTCCCCGAACACGCCGACATGATCGCCGCCTACGATGCGCGCTGGCAGGAGATGGTGTCCGGCGCCATCGGCGGCACGGTGGCGATCCTGCGCGCGTTGAAGGCGCGTGGCACCCCGCTCTATGCCTTGACGAACTTCAATACCGAGAAATTCGCCCTGATGCGCCGACACCACGACTTTTTCGACGCCTTCGACGGCATTGTCGTCTCGGCCGAGGAGCGCTGCGTGAAGCCGGAGCCGGAGATCTATCGCGTCCTGCTGTCGCGTTACCGGCTCGACCCGGCGGCGTGTCTGTTCATCGACGACAAGCCGGACAACGTGGCGACGGCGCGGGAACTCGGCATGGCGGCGATCACCTACCACTCGCCGGAACGCTTGCGCGCCGATCTCGAGGCGCGAAGGCTGCTGGCGCCGCTGGCGGCGGCGCATTAGATTTTGGCCAACCGCGCGCCGGCGGCGAGCACGACGGATGAGGATTTATCCGCGGAAACGTGCTAAACACCATTCTCTATTGGGCGATTGTATTGGCCCGCGATTCTACTTTATAGTTTGGGGATATATGAACCGAAACGCGAACACGAGCCGGAAGACCATACGCGGCGGGTTCGAACCACGCGCGTTGCCCGACTCTTGGTTTGGCGGTCGGCGTCGAAAGGCCAGTGAATCGGGGGCGCGATGAGTTCGTTCAGCGGTGACGGTATTTCCGGGCGACAGGGCATGACCGTGGGATTCGACGAAGACGCCCTCTCCTATCAGACGATCGACCTGACGCGCGCGCGGTCGGGCACCGACCTGTGGTCGACGATCGAGGCGGCGCTCTATGCGCATATCATCACCCGCGATTCGTCGATCCTGGCGCCGGAGCAAGAGGCGATCGACGATTTTCTCGAGGCATGGGAAAGCCTCGTCGACGGCTGGGACCGCGCGCCGGGGGAGAACAAGGCGCCCGTGCTCGACAGCATCGGCGCTCGCATCAAGGCACTCGGCGAATTCGGCTGGTTCGTCCACTGGGGGTGCATTCGCCGCTCGGTCGAATCAGACGAGGGACAGGTAATGCCGCTGCCCATCGCCATCATCAGCGTCGACCGTCAGGACGAAGACACCATTCAGGTGCTCGTCCCGGAAGGCGTGCCGTTGTCCGTCGAGTCGGTGGACCCGCTCGACGACATCTAGCCCGCGACACGGTCGGCGGCGGCGCGCGGTGGCGTCAATCCGGCTCGTCCCAGGGTTGGCCCGTGGAGAGAATTTCGCAGAGATGCGCCACGGTACGCGACGCCGGGCGGCCGCGCTCCGCGTCGATCTCGCCGCCGCGGTAAACACGGTTCATCGCCTCGATCAGTTCGCTTTCCGTCGCGCCGCTGCGCAAGATCTCGGCCGTCATGTGATCGTCGAGCCGGCTGCGGCCGACGATTTGCACAACCCGTTCACGCATGAGTCGGGTCACGTCATGCTCCCGTCACTGGTCACCCCGCGGGCGATCGTTTTCACCAGAAGTCCATCGTCCGACGCCGCGCCCGATGCGCGCGTCCCGGCAAGCCGTCCGTCCCCTTGAATGACAAGGCTACAGGGCACGGCGGTCGATTTCAATCAGTCAGTGCAATCGTCAGCCGCAAACAACCCGCCTCACTATTGACGTAACGAGTTAGCGGCCGGGCGGCCGCGCCTACTTGAACGATACCGAGATGTACAATAAATTTGGCCGCAGGAGCCGGGTGAAAAACCCACTGGCGTAATTACCGGCATCGGTGATATGCTTTCGCGAAAAGGTGAGGTTAGAAATGTCTGGGATTGCATATACGTGGATGGGGTATCAGGAAACGTTGTTTAAGCAGTGGCTTCGCACGATTCGCATGGTCGGCGACTTTTACGCTGGAATACTCGATCCGCGCCCGGATCTTTCCGTTCCCGCGCGTCGCACCACCCATCATCCCTGGTGGTGGTAGGCGAACGGGCTGACCGGTCGACGCCTGGTCGCGATGCCGGCTGTCGTCTTCCAGGCGTTCGCCACGTTCCGCCGGGTTGACCAGACCGTCATGATCCGCCGTTCTATTTCCCTTTTTAAGATATCCGCGTCGATCTCGCGCCGAGCCATCGATCACACGGCGCGAGGAACCGGCGAACCGCATCCGGATGGCTAGCGGCGCAGCCGCGCCCCGTTCCGACGGCGAGAACCGGCTCGGTAACGCGGCGCGCGTCGAGGCGCGGGCGTTACTGCTCGGCCGGCGATTGCGCCTGAAATCGGTCGCCAGCGACGAGGCGCTCGCCGTCCAGCCGCTGACCGTGCCGGTGGGTGCCCGCGGTCTCGCCGTCTTGTTCCGCTACGGCGCCGTCGTCCTGTTCAACGTGACGCCGGCGGAACAGCGGCGGTTCCTCGACGGAATCGAGTCGGTGATCGAGGATCCGCTCAATATTCCCGAGGAAGAAGAGGCCGATATCCTGCTCCGCGCGACCGGCGAGGAAACGGTTGATGCCGCGGGCACGATCTGTCTTCAAGAACTGACCTCGGAGCGCCTCATCATCATCGCCGACGTCATGGCGAAAAGCGTCGTGCTCGCCCTCGACGAGTCGCGCATCGCCCACGCCTTCGATCTCATCGAACCGGTCGCCCAGTCGATCAACCGGTCCTGGCGCGGCTCGGTGCCGACCCGCCACCTGCTGGATCACATCTCCGACGTCCTGCTCACCCAGCATCACATCGTCGGCCGCGTCGAGGTGACCGAAAAACCGGATATCCTATGGGATCATCCGGAAATGGAACGGCTCTACGCCCGCCTGCACGAGGAATACGAACTGCAGGAACGCGACCGCGCGCTATCGCGAAAGCTCGACCTGATCGCGCAGACCGCGCGCACCTCCCTCGGCCTCATCGAGTCGCGGCGGGCGCTGCGCGTGGAGTGGTATATCGTCATCTTGATTCTGGTCGAGATTGTGCTGACGGTCTACGAAATGTTCATCGTCGGCGACCATGCCGGCTGAGATCGACCATCCGATGTCTGTCGCGAGGCGTCCTTGCGGGCAATGATGTTCGAAAATCCGGGCGAATCGCTGCGTGCGCGGTCGCTGCCCGACACCCCGCCGGGCCCGGGCCAGATCGCCATCGCCGTCAGCGCCTGCGCGGTGTGCCGCACCGACCTGCACGTCGTCGACGGCGATCTGCCGCATCCTAGGCTGCCCCTCGTGCCGGGCCACGAAATCGTCGGCCGGGTGATCGAAACGGGGCCCGGCGTCGACCGCTTCCGGCCGGGAGATCGGGTCGGCGTGCCCTGGCTCGGCTGGACCTGCGGCACCTGCGCGGCCTGTCGCCGGGGCGAGGAGAACCTCTGCGAACGGGCGCGCTTCACCGGCTACACGCTCGATGGCGGCTACGCGGACCGGACCATCGCCGACGCCCGTTACTGCTTCGCCATGCCGGAGGGCTATAGCGATGTCGCCGCCGCGCCGCTGCTGTGCGCCGGCCTGATCGGCTACCGCAGCCTGGTAAAGGCGGCGGACGCACACCGCCTCGGCCTCTACGGCTTCGGCGCCGCGGCGCACATCATCACCCAGGTCGCCGTCCACCAGGGCCGCGCGGTCCACGCCTTTACCCGCGCCGGCGACACCCAAGCGCAGGATTTCGCGCGCCGCCTCGGCGCCGTCTGGGCCGGGGCATCGACCGAACCGCCGCCGGAACCGCTGGACGCGGCGATCCTGTTCGCGCCGGTCGGATCGCTGGTGCCGGCGGCGCTGGCCGCCGTCCGGCCCGGCGGCACGGTCGTCTGCGGCGGCATTCACATGAGCGATATCCCCGCCTTCCCCTACGCCCTGCTGTGGCGCGAGAAGACGATCGTCTCCGTCGCCAATCTGACCCGCGCCGACGGCGACGCCTTCCTCGCGCTTGCCGCCCGGGTGCCGATCGAGATGGAAACCGTCCCGTTTCGGCTGGAAGATGCCAACGAGGCGCTCGACCGGCTGCGCGGTGGTCGCCTCACCGGCGCCGCCGTCCTGGTGACCGGCTGAGGCACCGCGGCGGCGAGACGGAAAACGGCCGCCGAGGCTCAGTCGCGGCTCGGATCCAGCCGCGCCGTCGGATAGATGCCGGGATGGGTGAAGACGCCGACAAGGGTATGCGCCTCCGCCTCGAACCAGTGATCTTCCGTCTGCGCGTCCGGGCGCATCTGAGACAGATAATAGGCGCAGACGTGGACATGGCGGTTGAGGGCGTCGAGCAGATCGCGGCGGCAGCCTTCGTAGGCTTCCCACGATGGCTCGGCATCGTGGCGGGCGGCGCCGATCAGCCGCATCGCCTCTTCCGGCGTGTAGCGTTCGACGAACGTGAGATAGCCGAGCGCGCTCAACGGGGCGCGATTGATGCCGGCGGTGCAGTGGAGGTAGACGCGGTGGCCGTTGCCAAGCAGCCGGGTCAGCTGGCGCACGGCGTTCGGCAGGTTACGCCGCTGGTCGGGTGGATCGAAATCCCGCATCGGCGCGTTGGCCATCGTCAGGTGGATATCCTGCGCATGGACGCGCAACAGGTCGATGTCGATACCAAAGGCGGCGCGGCATTCATCGGTCTGCAGGGAAAGAACGGCGCTGGCCCCGCTCTCGTTCTTGATCCGCGACAGATCGTCGACGCTAATCGGACAAGACCCGATGAGCAGATCATCGCGCATTTCACTCCAATTCAAAGACCATTCCCACATCTGCATGCCACCTTTTTTGCCCAGCCTTACACGCGAGCCGGCTACGCCTTATCCGGACGACTATAGCCAAGAACGCCGAGGCTGAAAACCGCGCGAGTAAGGTCATCGCCCACGGCCGCTTTCAACCCAGAGGTTACGGGCCTGCCCGAGGCGGATGGCGACAGGATCTACTCGCCCAGGATGTAATCCAACGTGGAGACCACGCGGACAATCTTATGGCGTTGTTTTGTCTCGGTGATGCCCGGCGCCCGGTCGCGCGGCAGGATCTGGAAGACGCCCTGATGGGCGCGCCGGATGCCGACGATTTGACTGTCCGCGTCGCGCGCGAACTGCTCCGCCGCTTGGCGAGCGCTGGCGGTGGCCTCGGCGATCATCCCGGGCTTGATGTCGTTCAGGCGGGTGAACAGGTAGAAGGGGCCTTTTTGGCCTTCGCTCGACAAGACGACACCTTGCTGGATGAGGCGGCCGACCTCGGCATTGGCCTGTGCCACGCGCCCCACATCCGTCGTGCGGACCATCACCGTCTGGCTGAGGATGAAGCGATTGGCGACCGGACCGGATCGGTAGGCCTGGGCGAACAGGTCGGTGACCTCGGCTGGTTCGGTGCGAACGGCGTCCTCGGGCAGGCCGGCCTCGGACAGGAACCGGGTCACCAGCGCTGCGTCGCCGACGATCTTCGCTTGCGTTTGTTCCAGGTCGTTGCCGGTCGCCACGTAACGGACCGGCCAGATCGCCAGGTCCGCTTCCACCGGCTGCTCCGAAACCCCCTTTACGGTGACAAAGCGATCGGCGCCGCGCCCCTCGACGAAACCGTTGCCGATGAACCAGCCGGCGCAGGCGATGCCGGCGGCGAGCAGGGCGCTGGCGATGAGGGCCGTGCCGGTGGTCGTCATCTTTTCACTGCCTCTGTTCCGAAACCGTCGCCGATCGCCGCAGCGTAGGCCCGTCCGCGGGGACAATAAAGGCCGTTGGCGATGTCAGACGGGAGTTTCCCGCGCGAGCGCGTGTCTTCTTATGAGACGTCATGAGACCGGGCCCCTCTCACCTTGATAATCGTCGCCTGGCCCGGACCGTCCGCGCGATCCAGCCTTGGCAGGCACCGACGAGCACCCAAAAAAGTGAAAAAAAGCCGGCGACCGTTGGGCCGCCGGCACGTTGAGCACCAGATCGAGACGTCTGCCGGAAGCGCCCTGGCTCCGTTGCCGCTAAAGGCATGGGACGCTCGAGACAATGCTCCTGGCCCGGGCCGGAGCACGCCGGGACGTGGCAACCCGGAGGCGTCGACCCGGACCAGGATCGCTTCACCAGGAAGCGAGGGGGGACGCGCCAACGGCTTGCATTTCCCATGCCAGTTCAGACGCCTCCGCATGGCGGCCGCCCGAACCGGCTGACCGGTGTCAGGAGGCGTCGCGGTAGCGGCGTTCGACGGAGAACGGGGCGCGGTAGTAGATGTGGCGGCCAATCCGCGCAACGACCGTTTTGGCGCGTGCCCACTTCGGTTCTACGTAGTCGGCGTGATACCACAGGGCGCCCGCCGTCGGGTCGGCGAGTTCGTAGGCGAGCATCATCCGCGCCAGGTTACGCGCCGCCCGCCAGGCCCCGGCGTTCTCCGGCCGGTCGCTGCGGCCGTCGCAGGCCCAGGAAAACTGACACCGATGCAGGCCAGCGTCCGCGTTCTGCCAGACAACCCCGCAAACACTGTCCGGGAACCTCGGATCGCTGACCCGGTTCAGGGTCACCGCGGCGACGGCCAGCATGCCGATGCGTGGCTCCGAGCGCGCCTCGAAATAGATGTTCAAGGCGAGGCAACGCAGCTCCGCCTGCGGATCGTCGCCGATGCGGGTGCGCCAGCTCGGTCCGCTGCTCATGGCCGGACGGCCGTCATCGCTCCGCGTCGCCGGGTCGCGCGGCAACGCCGGCGGCATCGGCTCGAACGACTGAACGAACGACTCGTCCGGCGCGGCGGCATGCGCTACTTTTGTCGCCATCGCGGGACCGAAGATATGGGCAAGCATAAATACGCCAGCCGCGACACAACATGCCGTTAGAATTTTTCCGATTAAATTTTTCATTGATATCCCTGGATCTATCCGTTTGAAACGCCAATGATCTTGCAATTCAACGAGGCCAAAAATTCTACCGGGGCGGCAAAATGTCCGCCGTATTCGCGTCATGCAAGCTACGTTCGAGCCGCGAAGAGTCAAGCTTTCGTTGTATTTTCTTCGCTTTTTAGCGAAAAAATGGAATGTTGCGCTGTATCGTTCATCACACCTCCGGCCGCCAACGGATCTGCCGACGGCGATGCGCCCGCGATGACGCGGTCTCCGCCGGCATTGTCCCGGCGTCGATTGCGTTTCGGCTGTTGCGTCGCGCCGGCAACAAATGTCAACTGAGCATGGTACGGTCGAAAGGGTGCCCCTGATCCATGTTGCAGCCTCCCTATCTCCTTTTCCTCGGCGACGCGGACGAGGATCTGCGGGCGAAAACCGCCATCGGCATCCTGCACTGGCGCCCGGCATGGTGCGTCGGCCAGGTCCGGCTCGACGGCTGCGCGGTGACCCTGCCGTGCCCGGTGATGAGCATCGAGGAAGGCGCGCGCGCCGGGGCGAAGACGCTCGTCATCGGTGTCGCCAACGCCGGCGGCGTCTTCGCCGAGGCCTGGATCGACAGCCTCGAGGCCGCCTTGCGCCACGGCATGGAGGTCGCCAACGGCCTGCACGACCGCCTGGCCGACATACCCCGCCTTGTCGAGGCCGCCCGCGCCCACGGCCGCCGGCTGATCGATGTCCGCCATCCCGGTCGCGATTTCGGCGTCGGCACCGGCGCGCCACGGTCCGGCCGGCGCCTGCTGACCGTCGGCACCGATTGTTCGGTCGGCAAGATGTATACCGCCTTGGCCATCGAGTCGGCGCTCAGGGCACGGAACGTCGCGGCGGATTTCCGCGCCACCGGCCAGACCGGGATCTTCATCGCCGGCGACGGCATCCCGGTCGATGCCGTGGTCGCCGATTTCATTTCCGGGTCGGTGGAGGCGCTGACCCCCGCCGCCGATGGCGAGCATTGGGATGTCGTCGAGGGCCAGGGGTCGTTATTCCACCCCTCCTTCGCCGGCGTCAGCCTCGGCCTGCTGCACGGCGCGCAGGCGGAAACCCTGGTGATGTGTCATGAGCCGACCCGCACCCACATGCGCGGCCTGCCGCACCAGCCTTTACCGGATATCGCCGAGTGCATCGCCGCCAACGAAGCGGCGGCGCGGCTGACCTGCCCGCAGGCCCGCTGTGTTGGTATCGCCGTCAACACCAGCCGGATGTCGCTGGCCGACGCCGGCCGCTACCTGACCGACCTCTCGGAACTGCTCGACATGCCGTGCGTCGATCCGATCGCCACCGGCATCGGCCCCATCGTCGACTGCCTGACCTGAATGCGGCGCATCGCGGTCGCCACCGAGGAATGGCGCCTGGCCCGCCCGTTCGTCATCGCCCGGGACACCCGGACGTCGGTCGAGGTGGTGCGCGTCACCGTGCGCGGCGACAACTTGGTCGGCCGCGGCGAATGCCGGCCCTACGCCCGCTACGGCGAGATGGTGGACGGCGTCGTCGGCCAGATCGGCGACGCCGCTCCGCTGATCAAGGCCGGCGGCGACCGCCAGGCGCTGCTCGCCGAACTGCCCGCCGGCGCGGCGCGCAATGCGCTCGACTGCGCGCTGTGGGACCTGGAGGCCAAGCAGGCCGGCGTGCGCGCCTGGGACCTCGCCGGCCTGCCGCCGCCGACGCGCGCGGTGACCGCGGCGACCGTGGCCATCGGCCCGCCGGACGCGATGGCGGCGGCGGCGCGCGCCTGGGACGCGGCGCCGCTGCTGAAAATCAAGCTCGACGGCGAGGCGATCGTCGAGCGGGTCGCCGCCGTCCGCCGCGCCGCGCCCGCCGCATCGCTGATCGTCGATGCCAACGAGGCCTGGGACTTCGCCACCCTGACCCGCGTCGCCGCGCCGCTGGCAGACCTCGGTGTCGAACTGATCGAGCAGCCGCTGCCGGCCGGCGACGACGCCGAGCTCTGGGACTGGCGCTCCCCGATCCCGCTATGCGCCGACGAGAGTTTTCACGGCGCGGCGGACGTCGAGCGGCTTGCCGGCGGCTACGCCTGGGTCAACGTCAAGCTCGACAAGGCGGGCGGCCTGACCGCCGCCATCGACGCCGTTCGGGCGGCCGAGGCTCGCGGGCTGCGCATTCTGGTCGGCTGCATGGTCGGCACGTCGCTCGCCATCGCGCCGGCGCTGTGCCTGGCCGGCCTGGCCCCGATGCTGGACCTCGACGGCCCGTTGTGGCTCGCTCCGGACCGCCGGCTCGGCCTCGCTTTCGAGCGCGGCATGGTCAGCCCGCCCGACGCCCGCCTGTGGGGATAGGCCAGGGCCGTCCTAGTGATGTGTGGCTTGACTGGGTTTAACGTCACACGCACATTGGGTGCGCACTTCGGTGATTAGATTCTGATTGGCGAAAGGAAAACCATGCTCGAGATCTGGCTCTCGTTCGGATACATCCTTTTGCTGGCGTTACTTTTATTCGCATTCATTCTTTGGCGCACTGGCGGCGTCGCGATCTCGGTCGTTGCGCTTGTGGTCGGGCTCGCACTTTGGTTCGGTTGGGAATACGCGAGGCCATCCTGGACCACCGGCATTGTCAGTGGCACCGAGGTGCGGCGAAGTGACACCAACAAGGACGGCGTTACGCGCGATTTACAATACATCTATATGAGAAATCGGGCTGACGTCGGCGTCGAACTGCAAAACGAGGATTCCTGGTGGTGGTTCAAGCGCAATAGCCAACGGATATTCAACGACGCCAAGACGGCGGCGAGCCGGAATTCCGAGGTCACCGTCATGTGGAACCGATGGCGATCGCAGCTTTTCTCGTTGCACCCGAACGTCATAGCCATCGGACCGGCTGGCGCGTGGCCATGGTGGTCATGGCGAACCCTGACATTTTACGGTTTGACCGGGATTCTGTGGGTTTTTTACTTCTACGCGTTTACTTGGCTCCATAGACGGAGCAACAAAACCTAGGGATATTCCGACGCTACCTTCCGGCGCCGAGGACGTTTTTCACTCAGTCGGCCAGCGCGGACCGCGCCCATTGTTCGCGACCCCGACTCCCGTCGACGTCGGTTCATGGATCCGGTCGATGGATGGCACGACCTAAGCTCACCCGGCTCCGCCGAATGGCGTGGCGGCTTTGTGTCAGGCGCGGCGCAACACCGAGACGCGCATTGGCTGGTCGAACTTCCAGCCTTCCTCGGTTTCCTTGCCCAATGTTTCGAAGTGTTCGCGCATGTTGGCTTCGTCTTCCTCGAACCGCTGGCGGACGTGCGGGTTGATCGAGGTGAGGCGGTCGTGGAACGCCTCGAAGTCGGCGAAGGTGATGGTGTCGAGGTGCGTCAGTTGGCGTTCCTTCACCAAGCCGAACTCCGGCGCGAAGGTGAGGATGCGCTGGGCATCGGCCCGCACCTGGGTTTCATCGTGCACCGGCTTCATCAGTTCGAAATAGGGGCCTTCGGCCATCGGCTCGGAAATGTAGAGGATACCGCCCGATTTGAGCACGCGGGCGCTTTCGCTCATCGCTTTCGGCAGGCTTTGCTTGTCGACGTGGTGCAGGGCGTTGAAATAGATCACAGTGTCGGCGGAACGGGTGGGGAGTGGCAGATCCTCGGCCGAGCCTTGAATGAAATGCTCGTTGCCGACTGGCGCAAAGGAACGCGCGCGGGCGAGTTGCTTCGGGCTGACCTCGACGCCGGTCACGTAGGCGCCGCGCTTCGCCATCGCCCGCGCCAGCCAGCCGTCGCCGCAGCCGACGTCGACGATCTCCGCGTTTTCGAGTGTCAGGACATCCTCGAGGACCGTGAAACTTCCCCGCCGTTCGATCGTCTCCATCGTCGCCTCTCAACGTTAACCCGGTGGATTTTCTTTTCTTCAGCGGCCATCGTGGCCGACGCCGAACCCAGCCGACAACCCGCTTTTAACGGATTGTAGACATGTCCGAAACACATGAGGATATCCGCCGATCTGTCCGCGCCTTGTGCACCGACTTTCCTGGTGGATATTGGCGGAAGTTGGACGCGGAGCAAGCCTATCCGACCGAATTCGTCGCCGCGTTGACGGAAGCCGGCTTTCTCGCCGCGCTGATCCCCGAACGTTACGCCGGCAGCGGGCTCGGCGTGAGGGAAGCCTGCGCCATCCTCGAAGAGATCCAGAAGAGCGGCTGCAACGGCGGCGCCTGCCACGCCCAGATGTACACGATGGGCACCCTCCTGCGCCACGGCAGCGAGGCGCAGAAGGCGGAATACCTGCCGCGTATCGCCGCCGGGACCCTGCGCCTGCAGGCGTTCGGCGTCACCGAACCGACCAGCGGCACCGACACCAGCCGCATCCGCACGCAGGCTGTGCACGACGGCGACGGGTATGTCATCAATGGCCAGAAGGTCTGGACCTCGCGCGCCGAACACTCGGACCTGATGCTGCTACTGGCGCGCACGCGGCCCCGCGATGACGTGGCCAAGCCGCACGACGGGATGTCCGTTTTCCTTATCGACCTGCGGGCGGCGAAAGGCAGCGGCGTCACCATTCGCCCCATCCGGGCGATGATCAACCACCATACAACCGAGGTGTTCTTCGACAACCTGCGGGTACCGGCGTCGAGCCTGATCGGCGACGAGGGGCGCGGCTTTCGCTACATCCTCGACGGGATGAACGCCGAGCGGATCCTGATTGCCGCCGAATGCATCGGCGATGCCCGCTGGTTCATCGAGAAGGCGCGCGACTACGCGCGGGAACGGGTCGTTTTCGACCGGCCGATCGGCCAGAACCAGGGCATCCAGTTCCCCATCGCGCGCGCTTACGCCGAGACGGAAGCCGCCGCGCTGATGGTCGACAAGGCGGCGGCGCTGTTCGACGCCGGAGAAAAATGCGCCGCCGAGGCCAACATGGCCAAGCTCCTCGCCGCCGACGCTTCCTGGCACGCCGCCGACATGTGCCTGCAGACGCACGGCGGGTTCGGCTTCGCCGTCGACTACGACGTCGAGCGCAAGTTCCGCGAGACCCGCCTCTACCAAGTGGCGCCAATCTCGACCAATCTCATCCTGGCCTATCTCGGCGAGCACGTCCTCGGCCTCCCACGCTCCTTCTGAAGCCCGGCGGCGGCGGTACCCGCCGTTGTGTCATTGCCTCCGGATGGCGAAAACACCGTTGGGCCGCGTGGCCCAATGACCGCGCCGCGCGTCTCGCTCACCTAAAGCCACTTCAGGCGGCGCAGCACGAGATATTCGACGATCCCGAAGACGACGAGGATCAGGCAGACGACCCAGAACGCCGCCCCGTCGTCGGTGCCGGGCAGGCCGGCGACATTGATGCCGAGCAGGCCGGTGACGAACGACAGCGGCAGCATGATCGCCGAAATGATGGTGAGGATGTAGATGCGCTGGTTGGATGCCTCGGAGATCCGGTTGCCGATCTCGTCCTGCACGACGAGGGCGCGTTCCCGCACTTCCTCCAATTCCTCGACATAGCGGGTGATATCGTTGCCGACCTCGCGCAGCAGCGACCGGTTGGGCGCCGAGAGCCAGCCGTGCGGCTCGTCGGCCAGCCGCGCCATCAGATCGCGCTGCGGCGCCAGGTAGCGCCTCAGAATGATGGCGACGTTGCGTGTATCGCGAAGCTGCTCGCGCACTTGTGGTGCCCGCTCTTCCCTCAACTTCGCCTCGATCTCGTCGATCTGGTCGCCGAGTTCGGCCAGTACCGGCTTCATCCGTTCGACCAGTCGGTCGGCGACGAGAGCAAGAAGGTCACCGACGGCGCGCGGGCCGACCCCGCGGTCGAGTCGCTCCAGAATATCCGCGACGGCCATCAGGCGGCGATAGCGGATGGTGATCACCCGGTGCTCCTCGGCCCAGACACGCAAGCCCACCATGTCTTCCGGCTCGGCGCCGGGGTTCAGGTTGACGCCGCGCAGGATGATCAGCTGGCCGGTCTCGGTGGCGAAGGTGCGGGGGCGTGTTTCCTCCTCCAACAGCGCCTCGGCGATCAGCGGATCCAGTCCCGCCGCGCCGCCGACCCAGTCGCAGGCGGCGTCGACGTTGCGGTCGAGGTGCACCCAAAGCGGACCCTGCTGCGGGCGCCAGGCGGCGATACCGTCCCAACCGATACGTCGCGCGCCGCCCCTGCCGTCGAGGATCGCGGCGGCAACCAGGCCCTGTTCCATCTCCATGTGGCAAACCCCTTATTCGCGCGGCGGGTGGGCGGCCGTTTTCAGCACCGGCGGCGAGCGAAATGTTCTTCCTCGTCGACAACGCGCCGGGCGCGTTCCTGAATAAAGGTCATATCCGCCGGAGGGGACGGCGGCGTATCGTTGTGGGTCGCCGCGGCAGCCGGCCGATCCGCGGTTATCGATCCATCTTCGGCCAGTCCCGTGCCGCCAGTCGCCCGTCGCGGCCTCGGGATCCCGTCGCGAATGCCCCGGTGATCGTGGGGCGCGGCGTGGTGACGCACCGGCACGATGTAGTATCGGCCAACATGGCGCTCGCCCATGCCAATGAGATCGGTTTCGCTGGACGAAAGCGGCACATGGGCGCGGGTTTTGCCGTCGATGATCTCGACGGCACGCTGCGCCCGGCGCAACGGCACCTGGTGTTGCAGCAGAAACTTGAGAAACGTCGATTTTGTCATCATCCGTGGGTGCCTCCTTGTCGACCGGTCCCGGCACGGAGCGGTGCTTGCCAGGCCACCGCGCCGCGGCCTAGTTTATGCCATCGGGGAGTCGAGAATGCCTGATTTTAATGCAAGCATGCCCCGCGACGGCTGCGACGCGGTGATCGTGCTGGGCGCGGCCACACGGGCGCCCGGCGTGCCCGGCGCCGCCTTGCTGCGTCGCATCGCGCACGGCATCGATACCTTCAACGCGGCGCGGGCGGCGCATCTCGTGGTCAGCGGCGGCATCGTCGGCCCGCCACCGGCGGAGGCGCACTTGATGCGCGATATCGCCCTCGATCGCGGCGTGCCGACGGAGCGCATCATCGTCGAGGACCGGGCCCGTAACACCTTCGAGAATGCGCTGTTCTGCGGCCGAATCGTCCGCGACAACGCCTGGAGCCGCCTCATCGTCGTCACCGATGGCTTTCACATGCGCCGCGCCCTGCATACGTTTTGGCGCCTCGGCTTGCCTGCGACCGGCGCGCCGGCGCCGCGCCCGCCCGGCACGTCGCGGCTGCGATGGGGCTGGCGCCACGTCACCGATTACGGCCGCCTCGCCTACAGCGCCTACCTGTTCGCCCGCGGCGCCCATAAACCGTTTGTCGAACGCGAATGGGGCGTTTAATAGCAATGCGCATTGACGAAAACCCATTGGTTTTCGCCGCCGCGCCCTCGAACGCCGGCGGGATGCGTCCGCATCCCTTGGCTTTCGCGCCGGTCGGCGCGGGCCGCGGTCGCGGCTTCCCAAAGCGCGATGAGCGCCGCTCATCGTGCTTCGGTATATTACGATCCGCCTTTGATCGCGAGGCTTGACGATGACCGATCCCGAAAAACCGCTTGCCGGCGTCCGTGTGCTCGACGTCGCCACCTTCATCGCCGCCCCCTACTGCGCCGCCATCATGGGCGAATTCGGTGCCGAGGTGATCAAGGTGGAACAGCCTGGCGGCGGCGATCCGTTCCGCCGCTTCGGCACGCCGACCGAACGCGCCGATTCGACCCTCGCCTGGCTGTCGGAGGCGCGCAACAAGAAATCCGTCACCCTCGACCTGCGCCAACCGGAGGGCGCCGCCCTGTTCAAGCGGCTGGTCGCCGAATCGGATGTCGTCTGCGAGAACTTCCGCCCCGGCACGATGGAAGGCTGGGGGGTCGGCTGGGAAGATCTCCGCACCGTCAATCGCCGCCTGATCATGCTGCGCATTTCCGGCTACGGCCAGACCGGCCCCTACAAGGATCGGCCCGGCTTCGCCCGTATCGCCCATGCCTTCGGCGGGCTTTCCAACCTCGCCGGCATGCCGGGCGGGGTTCCCGTCACCCCCGGCTCGACGTCGCTCGGTGATTATCTCTCCGGGCTTTACGGGACTGTTGGCGTGCTGATGGCGCTGCTGCGGGTTCGTGCCGGCGGCGAGGGCCAGATGATCGACATCGGGCTCTATGAGGCGGTGTTCCGCGTCCTCGACGAACTGGCACCGGCCTACGCCCGCGCCGGGATCGTCCGCGAACGCGAGGGGGCGGGCACCCGCAACGCCTGCCCGCACGGCCATTTCCCGACCCGGGACGGCAAATGGGTGGCCATCGCGTGTACCACCGACAAGATGTTCGCCCGCCTGACGGAGGCGATGGGAGCGCCCGAACTCGCCGCCGCCGACCGCTTCGGGCCACAGGAACGCCGCCTCGCGGCGCGGCCAGAGGTCATCGCGCTGGTCGAGGCCTGGACGCGGTCGCTGGACCGGGAGGCGTTGATGGATCTGTGTCTGCGATACGAGGTCCCGGCCGGCCCGCTGAACTCCATCGCGGACATCTTCGCCGATCCGCACTTTGAGGCGCGCGGCAACTTGCGCGCCATTGAGGACCGCGAACTCGGCGCGATCGTCATCCCCGACGTCCTGCCGCGCCTGTCCGAGACGCCCGGCGCGATCGAGAGCGTTGGCCCGGCGCTTGGCGGCGCCAACGACGAGGTCTATGGCCGCCTGCTGGGCCTGACCGCCGCCGATCTGGCCCGGTTGCGCGACGCTGGGGTGATTTGACCCCGCTGGCGGGAACCGCGCAAGGTCCGCGGTGTCGTAAAATCACTGATCCGCGGCGCGGCCTCCATGGGTGAAACTCTCGCGCTGCAACTAGCGCATACCGCGAAAGATCATTTGAACCGGCCCGCGCGACCACCGAGCCGCCGCCGTCGACGCGGCAAGCGTGTCGCTTCACGAAAAGATCGAACGACTCGCTGTTGTATTTTTACTTATTCCAAAACAATATGTTAAATAGAAAATTGGGCTTATGAACGGTGATCCCGCGCGGATAATGCGCGGCTTCGAAAATTGTCGTTTGCAGATCGGCCTGCGACCTATTATCTTCCCTTTGTGCGGTGCAGCACGAGACGCCTGTCTCTGTTGCCCGTGCTTCTTGGACGTTTCCTCCCAAAACTCGGGCCGTACTCGTACGGCCCTTTTTTTTGCCCGCGTCACGGATCGAGCGTTTTCTGCATGTAGACGCTGTCAATCCAGCGGCCGAACTTGAAGCCGACCGCGGTCAGCGTGCCGGCGGGGGCGAAGCCGAGCCGGCGATGCAGCCTAATCGAGGCGTTATTGCTGCTGTCGCCGATGACCGCGACCATCTGCCGATAGCCGAGCCCCTGGCAACGTTCGATCAGATCGTCGAGCAGACGGCGGCCGACGCCGAGGCCGACGGCGTCGGGATGAACATAAATAGAATCTTCCACGGTGAAGCGGTAGGCCGAGCGTTCGCGAAACGGCGCTGCGTAGGCATAGCCGAGCACGCGCCCGCCATCGGCGGCGACGATGTAGGGCAGGTCCCGGGCGACCAGCAGATCGCGCCGGCGCAGCATCTCGTCGACGCTCGGCGCGACCTCCTCGAAAGTCGCCGTATTACCTTTCACGTAGTGTGCGTAGATTGCCTGAACCGCGATCATGTCGTTGCGCCGCGACGGTCTGAGATCGACGGTCAGGCCCGGCGGTGACGCCGTGGCGGGCGTTTCCGTCAACGGGCTGCGCATGTCGAGGCTGCTCAACGCGGCAGCAGGACGGCGACATCGATCGCCGTCAGCGCCTCGATTAGACGCGTCGTCGCGTCGATGGCGTTGCGCATGTAACCCAGCCTTTCGATCGCATCCTCGTTCATGTAGAGAGCGCGGTTGACCTCAATCTGCAACGCATGGCCACCATTGTTGATCTCGCTGTAGTGGCGCGTTGTGTAGCCGCCGGCATACGGCGTGTTCCGCCGGACGACGAACCCAAGATCCTTGAGTGTCCGCTCCGCGAGGTCGGTGACCCGCGGCGCGCAGGACGTGCCATAGCAATCGCCGAGCACGAAATCCACCCGCGGCGCGCCCGGATCGCTGTCCATCGGCCCGCCGACCGACGGCATCGAATGGCAGTCGATGAGCAGATACGCGCCGAAGGTCTCGCGCGTCATGTCGAGCAACTGGCGCAACGCTTCGTGATAAGGGAAATAATGGGCCTGGATGCGCTCCCGGATGTCGGCGAAGCGGAGTTTGTGCCGATAGATCTCCTCGCCGCTGGTCACGACCCGGGCGACGGTGCCGAGCCCGCCGGCGACACGCGGTGAATTGGCATTGACGTAGTCCGGCAGCGGATCCTCGAACATCGCCGGGTCGAGTTCGTAGGGCTGGCGGTTCGGGTCGACGTAGACGCGCGGGAAGTGCGCTTTCAGCAGCGGCGCGCCGCAGGCCGGCGCGGCGGCGAATAGCTCGTCGACGAACGCATCCTCCGACCTGCGCAGGGCGAGCGGGTCGAGCCGCGACTGGGCGATGAACTCGGGCGGGTAGTGCTGCCCGCTGTGCGGCGACGCGAAAACCAGCGGGGCCGTCTGCGTGCTCGGTGCGACGATGGCGTACGATGCCCGCGTGGGTGTGCCGGGCGGTTCGGTGTCCTCGGCGAGCGCTTTCTCCAACCTCACGAGTGCCTCTTTCTTTGCGTTATGCCAGAGTTATGGCGAGTGCACGCCATGAGTGCAACGAATTTGTAACGTTGGCCGATACCCGCACCGCCGCGTCCCACTCGGGCCAGACGGGCCAGCCTGTTGGTTCGATAGGGAGCGCCTCGGCGGCTTTTCAAGCCGGCTTGCCAAACGCCGGTGAAGAAGCTATGCGTTATGGCTTGCCACGGGACAAAGGCGGGCGCGTAGCTCAGCGGGAGAGCACTACGTTGACATCGTAGGGGTCGCTGGTTCAATCCCAGCCGCGCCCACCACTCAAGCGGCGAACCGAAACCGGTGGAACCCGGCGGTGAGCCTCGGGCGGCGCCGTCTCGGCTCCTTCTCACATCCGAACACCTCGGCGTGACACACGGCGTCGTGACCCACCGCCGAGTCGTTTTCCTGGCTCCGTGTTCCAACATCCCCACCAGACGGGATTGAGGAGGTCGCCGGATTCGACCGATCATTCCGGACCGCAGCGACAGGAATTGACGAGATGCCCCACCCGCACCGTGCCGGCGCGAAGCGCGCCGCGATCCCCCTTTCCCTGGCCGCCGTGGTGCTGGCGGCGATGGCGCTCGCCCTAGCCGCGCGCCCGGCGGCGGCGGCGCCAGAGGCCGACCTCTGGCCGCGCTGGCAGGCGCATGAGCCGACATCGACCAAGTCAATCGACCATGGTCCGTGGACCCGCCTGTTGCGGACCTACGTCGTCGAGGGCGGCGACGGCGTCAACCGGTTCCGCTACGCAGCGGTGAGCCCGGACGACCGGTCGGCACTGGAGGCGTACGTGTCCCGACTGGCGGCGACGCCGATTAGCGCGTTCAACCGCGCCGAGCAGTTCGCCTACTGGGTCAATCTTTACAACGCGCTGACGATCCAGGTCGTCCTCGACCACTATCCGGTCGACTCCATCCGCGACATCGACATCTCGCCGGGCTTGTTCGCCGACGGACCATGGGGCGCCAAGTTGCTGACCATCGAAGACGAAGCGGTTTCCCTCGACGACATCGAGCACCGGATCCTGCGCCCGATCTGGCGCGAGCCGCGCATCCACTACGTCGTCAACTGCGCCGCCATCGGCTGCCCCGACCTGCATCCGGAAGCACTGACCGCCGACAATGCCGAGCGGATCATGCGCCAAGCGGCGATCACTTACGTCAACCACCCGCGCGGGGCACGGATCGAGGATGGCGAGTTGATCGTCTCCAGCATCTATGCCTGGTTCGAGGAGGATTTCGGGGACAGCGAGGCGGCGGTCGTCGCCCATCTGCGGCGTTACGCCGAACCGCCGTTGAAGGCGCGGCTGGCCGGCCGTGCCGGCTACGACGACTACGAATACGACTGGCGCCTGAACGACGTTTAAGCCTTTTTCGGCGAGGCCTTCTTGGCGGCGCGGGGGCGCGGTTTCTTCGCCACGGCGGCGGGTGGCGCGGCGGAAACCTTCGGCATGGAGGACTCGGACAACCCCGCCTCGGCGCCGCGCGAGGCGGCGACAAAAATAGACAGCATATCCTGCTCCGCCTTCAGCCAATGTTCGAACGGCGTTCCGTATCGCGCGCCGGCCTTTTCCCACGACTCGTAGGCCCGCTGACGGATCCGCTCCAGATAGTCCTGCGGCGGCAGGGCGGCCAACTCGTTGACCAGCTGCTTGGTCTTGCTGCCGTCCGGCGCGCCGGCGACCGATTCCAGCGCGCGTTGAACCGCGAAGACATGCTTCGCCGCCGCCATCCAGTAATCCTGGCCCAGCGCGATCTGATGCCCGGCCGCCTTGCGCATGCATTCGGCGAGTGCCTGCGTCTGTTCCACCGGCGCGGCGAAGGTCGGCCACTCGGTGAAATTCGGCAGCCGGGGCGTGCTCATGGCGATGTTCTGCATCTTCGCCACCGTGGTCGCCGCTTCCAGCAACATCTTTTCCGCCATCAGCCAGAAGTCGAGGGCCATGCCATAGGGACGCGCGGCGGAGTCCCACATCTGCTGCGCCATGACATGGATCTGCTTTTGCAGTGCGTTGTCCATTTTTCGCCCGCTTCCGAGAAGTTATGGTGTTGTCTAGTCTATCGGAAGTCGAACGACAATGGCATCGAGAAGTTTCATTTCTCGGCAATTGCCGGCGGCGACGCGGCGGCTTGCGACCGGCCTAGGCCATTGCCTTGGCGGGCGCGACTTGCCAGGATACTGGCCACGGCCGGGCTCCCATCGCGGGCCGACCAAACGCGCCGGTTCCTCAAGGCCCGCCAGTCAACGCGCGGCCGGTTTCGGAGTCCTCTTGCATGACCTATCTGATCGCGGGTGAAACGGGCGACTGGGAGATCATCGTCGGCTTGGAGGTGCACGCGCAGATCATCTCCAAATCGAAACTGTTCTCCAGCGCGGCGACGGATTTCGGCGCCGAGCCGAACACCCAGGTGTCGTTCGTCGACGCCGCCTTCCCCGGCATGCTGCCGGTGCTCAACATGGCCTGCATCGAACAAGCGGTGCGCACCGGGTTGGGCCTGAACGCCCGGATCAACCTGGAGAGCGTCTTCGAGCGCAAGAACTACTTCTATCCCGACCTGCCGGCCGGCTACCAGATCTCGCAGTACCAGCATCCGCTGGTCGGCGAAGGCGCGGTGAGCATCGACCTCGACGACGGCTCGAGCAAGGACATCGGCATCGAGCGCCTGCACGTCGAGCAGGACGCCGGCAAGTCGATCCACGACCAGCACCCGCGCTACACCCTGATCGACCTCAACCGCGCTGGCGTCGGCCTGATGGAGATCGTCTCCCGGCCGGACATCCGCGGCCCGGAGGAAGCCGGCGCCTACTTGCGCAAGTTGCGCGCCATCATGCGCTACCTCGGCACCTGCGACGGCAACATGGAGCAGGGCTCGATGCGCTGCGACGTCAACGTCAGCGTGCGTCCCTTGGGCGAGAACGACCTGCGCACCCGGGCCGAGGTGAAGAACGTCAACTCGGTGCGCTTCGTCATGCAGGCGATCGAGCGGGAGGCGGAACGCCAGGTCGGCGTCTACGAGAGTGGCGGCGAGGTGGTCCAGGAGACGCGCCTCTACGATTCGGCGAAGGGCGAGACGCGGTCGATGCGGACCAAGGAATTCGCCCACGACTACCGCTATTTCCCCGACCCCGACCTGTTGCCGCTGCGTCTCGATCCCGCCTTCGTCGAGCGCATTCGCGCCACCCTGCCGGAACTGCCCGATGAGCGGAAGGCGCGCTTCATCGCCGATTATGGCTTGAGCGCCTACGACGCCAGCGTCCTCGTCGCCGAGAAGGAGGCCTCGGAATACTTCGAGGTCGTGGCGGCGGGCCGCGACGGCAAACAGGCGGCCAACTGGGTGATCACCAACCTGTTCGCGGTGCTCAACAAGAAGGGCCTGGGCATCACCGACTCACCGATCTCGGCGGAGAACCTCGGCAAGCTGATCGACCTGATGGCCGACAAAACCATCTCCGGGCGCATCGCCAAGGAGGTGTTCGAGATCATGACCGAGACCGGCGCAGACCCGGCCGCCATCGTCGAGGAGAAGGGGTTGCGGCAGATCACCGACACCGGCGCCATCGAGACGGCGGTCTCGGAGGTCATCGCCGCCCATCCCGGCCCTGTCGCCGACTACCGGGGCGGCAACCCGAAGGCGCTGGGCTTCCTGGTCGGCCAGGTGATGAAGGCGACCAAGGGCAAGGCCAACCCGCAGGCGGTCAACGAGTTTCTCAAGAAGCAGCTGGAGGGGTGAGCCCCCAAGCGCGACCGAGCGCCGGCGCGAACGCGCCGAAGGAAAGCGGCCCGGACGGGCCGCGCCCGCCGTTCGAGGGACAAAAAAGAGCCAGGCGCGAAGCGGAGCGGGCGCCCGGCCTCCGAGGCAACAACGCGGATGTCCGCCCCTTTTTCGTCATCCCCGGACTTGATCCACGGCTGTCCGGGGATCCCCGTCGACGTTGTCGACTCGCCGGCGTCTGAAGTCTTGCCGTGGCGACAGGATCCACGCGGCGCTGGCCGCCGCCGGTGACAACCCGCGGCTCATCCTCGAGCCGTTGAGGCCGCTTGCGGAAAATACCGCCCGCCACTCGGCGACGATCCGATCGCGCGGCTTTTCCGGTGTCCGTTGCGCCACTTGATCGATGATCGTTGCGACCGATGTCTTGCTATCGATTCGTCGTACCAACATTCCGGCAAGCGGCGGCAGGACGCGACGAAGTGCCACGCCATCGGTTCGCGCTGTCAATGCCTGGCCGGGGCGAAAGCTGTCCGCGAAAGCGGCGGCGTCAAGGTCCCGCGCGATTGGTATGGCTGACCCGTCCTCCGCTCGCGGCGGCTCGACGCGATTCGCCGCCGAAACGCAATAAAAAATGTGCTTGTGCAGCGCGCCGCTCAGTCCTTCGGCGACAGCGCATCGGCGGATCCATGGCAAAGCCGCCACGCGTTCCAGCAGCTTGACATCGGTCAGGTACGACGCCGGATCATAGGAGGCCGGCTCGACGAACGATGTCAGGCGCAGGCCGGCCGCGGTCACCAACCTGCTCGCTCACCTCGATCACGTCAAAGGCGCGATCCCGAGGGCTCAAGAGCAGATCGAGCATACCGGCGTCGCCGGCGCTCAGGTGATCCTTCAGAAATGGATTGCGTCGAAACCAGTTGCTTTCCGGCAGTTGCTTGAGCAGCCGCTTGGCGAGGGCAATCGCTTCGGCGGCGGTCATGTCCGGCGTCATCGGCCGCAGGACGTCCTGCACTGGATAGAGACCGGTGCGACCGAAGCGGCCGTAGACCATTAACCCCATGGCGCCGTCCGGTTCGAGGAGGGCGGCGAGGTGGCGCAGGGCCGCGACCGGATCTTCGAGGTGGTGCAACACGCCGCAGCAATCGATGTAATCGAACAGCCGGTTCCCGCCGGCGGGGAGGTCAAATATCGATCCCTCGCAGACACCGAGCGTCGAGAGGCCGCGCACCTCGGCGCGCGCCCTTGCAACATCGCAGGAGGCGGCGGAGAGGTCGACGTGGAGGATCCCCGCCGAGATGCCAGCATCGGCCATTTGCTGAGCGAGCATGATCGACGCGTCCCCCGTGCCGCCGCCGGCGACGAGGCAGCGGAACGGTTGTTGCCGGTTTCGCAGCCCACCGCCGAAACCGTAATGGTCGAGCTCGCTGAGATGGCTTGGCGAGCCGGTGATCAGGCGCCGGCGCTCGTCCTCGGGGTTGCGGGTCGGATATGGCAACGCATCGTATTGGTCGCGCAGCCGGAACTCGTCCATGGCGCCTAGCGGCCGACCGTGAGAACGACTTTACCGGTCGTGCGGCGGGCCTTGAGTTCTCCCAAGGCCTGCGCCGCCTCCGCGAGATCGTATGTCGCCGAGACGTGCGGAACCAGTTCCCCGGCCGCGAACCAAGCCAGCAGTTCGTCGATGGAAGCCCGGAACATCTTGGGCGCGAAGTTCTGGTGGGCGCCCCAGTAGTAACCGATCACATCGATATTCTTGACGAGGAGAATGTTCGCAGGGATTTGCGGGACTTCGCCGCTGGCGAAGCCGACGACGAGCATCCGACCGCCGGGCGCCGTGCAGCGCAGGCTGGTCTCGAACAATTTGCCGCCGATGGGGTCGTACACGACATCGGCGCCGCGGCCGCCGGTCAACGCCTTGACTTGATCACGGAGATCGTCGGCGCTGGAATCGATGACATGGTCAGCCCCCGCCGCCGAGGCGATTTGCAATTTTTCGGCACTGGAAGCGGTGGCGATAACGGTGGCGCCCAGCTTTTTCGCCACCTCGACGGCGGTGATGCCGACACCGCCGGCGGCGCCATGAATAAGGATCGTCTCTCCAGCGGCGAGGCGGGCGCGGAACCGAAGTCCCAGATGCGCCGTACCGTAGGCGATCGGGAAGCCGGCGGCGGAGATGGGATCGGCGTTCGGATGCAGCTTGAAGACGCGCGACGCGGGCGGAGCGATGCGTTCGGCAAAACCACCCCAGTCGAGCAGCGCCATCACAAGGTCTCCCGGCGCATACCCTTCGACATGTTCACCCGTTTCGAGCACCCGTCCGGCAACCTCGAAGCCAGGGACGAACGGAGGTTGCGGTTTGAGCTGGTACTTGCCGGCGGTGATCAAGGTATCGGCGAAATTGACGCCCGCGGCAATGACGTCGATAAGAACGGCATCGGCGGCCGTGTCCGGTTCCGGAAGCTCCTTGAGAACCAGATCTTCCAGCCCGCCCAAAGTCTCGCAGACAACGGCACGCATTGGCCCCTCCTTGATCTCGATGCCTGTTTTTGCCCAAGGTCGCGGGTACAGGTCAACATTGCTGACGAAAGGGCAATATGGTGCGGGGTTATTTCGCCGTTGGGGTGGAAGGGATCAGCAAAGCCATGAATGTCGGCTCGCTGATCCGTTCGGCGCACGCCTTCGGGGCCAGCTTTCTCTTCACCGTAGGTGCCTCCTACCGCGAGAAAGAGGGGAACCTCGCCGACACGTCGCGCGCCGAACACCACGTGCCGCTCTATACCTATGAAACGATCGCGGATCTGGTGTTGCCGCGTGGCTGCCAACTCGTTGGCGTCGAGATTACGGACGACGCCATTGATCTGCCGAGTTTTCGCCATCCATGCCAGGCGGCTTACGTGTTTGGCCCGGAGCGGGGCGTACTATCCTCGGCGATGATGGATCGCTGCGAGTTCGTCGTCAGAATTCCCGCCCGGTTCTCCTTCAACGTCGGCATCGCGGGTGCGATCGTGATGTATGATCGGCTGATCAGCCTGGGGCGATTCGCCCCTCGCGCCGAACGGCCGGGCCCGCCGACGGAAGAGCCGCCGCCTCATGTGCACGGGGGGCCGATTTTTCGCCGCCGCAAGTAAGTCTCCGATTAAAACTGGCTTCCCCTGAGGGAATCGAAAACCAAAAAAACACCACTCAGCAGGCGGCCAGTTCCAGTGCCCAAGGGGGCGCCGGCTGTATCTTTCCCACCACCTGACCGAGAGTATTGTAAACGGAGGGCGTCTCCAACCTAGCCAAACTGGCGGAATTGTATCCTGCCTTTAAAAAGCACCGCAGCAGTGCCGCCATCGCGACGTCGGCGGCGCGGCTCGCGCCATCGTCGATTTTTACGGCGAGTCCCACTCCCCGCTCGAGAAGCGCCGCCGCGCGCACGCCTTCGGCACCGGACTTGGTAACGGCGATCGCGCCAAGTGCTGTCATCGCAACGGTATCGAACCGACCTTCCCCGGCGACCAAGCGCGGATTGGCGACCATGGCATCGGTGATGCGTCGGCACGCCTCGGCGCGCGATTTGGGTAGATCACCGGGCGCCCCAAGGCGGGCGAAGCCGCGCGCGAGGGCGAGGAGCGGAAAGCGCGGTGCCGGGGCGCCACACCCGTCGACCGCCGTGGCGGTCCTGGGACAGTCGACCGCGCACATATCCTGGATCGCCTCGCGGACGCGGCTTTGAACCGGCGAAGGGGGATCAAGATATCTTTCGATCCCATTTCCCAAATGGAGTGTCATGGTCAGGAAGCCGGCATGCTTGCCGGAACAATTGTTATGGATCGGTGAAGGCTCGCCGCCCTCGCGCACCAGCGCCCGTGCCGCCTCCGCATCGATCGGCCAATGGGCGCCGCATCCCAAGGCATCCTCGGACAGACCGATTCGCGCCAACCAGCGCGCAACCGCTGCCACGTGAGCGGCTTGGCCGCCATGCGATGCGCTGGCGAGGGCGATTTCCGCGGCGCCAAGGCGGTAGCGGTCGATGGCACCGGTTTCGACAAGTGGAATGGCCTGAAAGGGTTTGATCGCCGATCGCGGATAGATCATCGCATCGACATGGCCCCAGGCAGCCAGGATATCGCCGCTCGGCGCCGTCACGACCACCGCGCCACGATGCACGCTTTCCACCGAGCCGCCTCGGTAAACTTCGACCAACACAGGGTTATTCCGCTGATCGGTCTTCGCAACCGCCATTCACTCAGCCTTGGGCTTGACGCGTTTCCCTAAATTTCCTTGGATGTGGCATCTTTTGCAAACGGTTTATGGGTACGTGGGTGATAATGCAAACAATCCGGGGAGTAGGCTTTGCCGCGGTCGCGGCGACAACCGTACTGGTGGCCTCATCGGTGGCCGCCGAACAGCGGTCCATCGGCACCTTCAGGGATTGGTCGGCTTTCACCGACACGGTCGGCGGCAATAAGGTCTGCTACGCCGGCAGTCTGCCGAAAAAGCAGGAGGGCGACTATACGCGCCGTGGCGATACATACATCTTAGTCACGCACAGACCCGCGGATGCGGTCGTCGGAGAAGTCAGTGTCGAGGCCGGCTACAGCTATCAGCGCGGCAGCGAAGCGACGGCGACCATCGACGGACGGTCGTTTCAGCTTTTTACCGAAGGCGGTAATGCGTGGGCGTACGACGAGGCGGCGGACCGGGAAATGGTGCGTGCCATGCGGGCGGGAGCGGAGATGGTGATCAAGGGAACTTCGAGCCGCGGCACGCTGACGAGCGATACGTACTCATTGTTCGGCTTTACGGCGGCTTACAAGGCGATTACCGACGAATGTCAGTAGGTCGGGACCCGGGATAAGGCCGTCCCACCGGTGGTATCGGCACGACAAGAACGTCACGCAGGCGGAGAATGCCCGTGGCACTTACCGTCCAAGGCGCCCATGTATCTTCCCATATGCCGCCAAAAATCGGTCTCCGCCATGCGTTTCATTGTTGTCGCTTTCTTGCTTGCCTTCTCGCCGAATGTCACGGCCGCTGATTCGGGAGTTCGTGATATCGATGCGGCGGCGGTGGCCGGCGTTCGAGCCGATGGAGCGACCGTCATCGACATCCGCCGGTCGGACGAATGGCGGGCAACGGGAGTCATTCCTGACAGCCGTCTTCTCACGGCTTTCGACAGCGCAGGACGATTTCAGACCGAGTTCCTCGAAGCGCTGCTGATTGAGACCGACCCCGACGATCCCATCGTTTTGGTCTGTCGATCAGGGGCGCGGTCGGCGGCGGTCGGTCGTTTCCTGGTCGAGCGGCAGGGATATTCCAATGTTTTCAACGTTGAGGGCGGTATGATCGATTGGTTGCGTCGCGACTATGCCGTCGATGCTTGTCATGACTGCTGAGGCCCCAGTGGACAACGGCGCCGTTTCATTGGTGAGGGAACCGGATGACCGCGTGGCCGGGGCGAACCTGCCTTTCGACGCCGCCGCTGCAGGCCGGACGCCGTTGCCGCTTATCGGGTTGTCGCGCGAGGAACTTGCCGCCGAGTTGCGCAGACTGGGCGAAGCGCCCTTCCGCGCCCGCCAAGTCTGGCACTGGATCTACCACCGCGGCGCCCGTGATTTCGGCGCCATGACCACGCTCTCCAAATCGGCGCGGGCGCGCTTGGCGGCAACCCATACGCTGGCGCGCCCGGCCATCGCCGTCGAGCGGACCTCCGCCGACGCGACGCGCAAATGGTTGCTTCGTTTCGGCGACGGCAAGGAGGCCGAAACCGTTTTCATTCCCGAGGAGGACCGGGGAGCGCTTTGCATCTCGTCGCAGGTCGGCTGCACGCTGACGTGCGCGTTCTGCCACACCGGGACCCAGCGGCTGGTGCGAAATCTCACCGCGGAGGAAATCGTCGGCCAATTGATGGTCGCCCGGGATTCCTACGGCGAATGGCCGACGCCTCGGGGTTCCCGGCTGATTTCCAACGTCGTGCTGATGGGAATGGGCGAACCGTTGTTCAACTATGACAACGTCGCCAAGGCCCTAAAGATCATCATGGATCATGAGGGGATCGCGATTTCGCGGCGCCGGATCACCCTGTCGACATCCGGGGTGGTGCCGATGATCGACCGGGTCGGGCGCGAACTGGGCGTCAACCTCGCCGTCAGCCTCCATGCGGTGACCGACGAGCTGCGCGATACTCTCGTACCGATCAATCGAAAGTACCCGATCGCCGAGCTGATGCGTGCCTGCAGGGATTATCCCGGCGCGGACAATGCGCGCCGGATCACCTTCGAATACGTCATGCTAAAAGGGGTCAATGACTCGCCCTCGGATGCCAGGGCGCTCGCCCGACT
>CAYWRP010000020.1:0-46590 GCA_964460955.1 uncultured Rhodospirillaceae bacterium
AACGCGGCGTATCACCTTTGCCGAACCGCTGGAAGAGCCGGGCGCGGCCGTCGATGCCCTGCGGAATTTCGGCCCGCCGGGGACGACCGCCTGAGCCTCGCGGGCGGCATGCCGCGCCGCGCTTGTCGTGAACCGGCAGGTTGTCGGATGGCGGGGGCCTGTTTCGCTTGCATGGCATGGCAAAAACACTAGAGTGCGAGTTAGAAAAGCTTCAAAGAGGCGTGGCCTTGCCCACATGAGGTGGTATGGCCATCAACGCCGAGGAGGGGAGGTATCTCGGCACTCGGCGTCCGCAGAACGTCCACAGTGTCCAAACGAAAAGCGAGGGAGTCCCAATCTATGGAAACCGGAACCGTAAAGACTTCAAACGCCGCGCTTAAGGCGTGGGTCGAGGAGTGGGCCGCACTGATGAAACCGGATCAGGTTCATTGGTGCGATGGAACCGCCGAGGAAAGCGAACGGCTTTCCCAAGAGATGGTGCAGGCAGGCAGCTTCACCCCGTTAAATCCCGAGAAGCGTCCCGGGTCGTATCTGGTCCGCTCGCACCCGAGTGACGTCGCGCGGGTCGAAAATCGCACCTTCATCTGCTCCGAAAAGGAGGAAGACGCCGGTCCAACCAACAACTGGATGGACCCGAAGCAAATGCGGGAGGCGATGCGGGAACAATACGACGGCTGCATGCGTGGCCGGACCTTGTACGTGATCCCGTTCAGCATGGGCCCGATCGGCTCGCCGATCGCGCAGATCGGCGTCGAACTCACCGACTCCGCCTATGTCGTTGTCAACATGCGCCTGATGACCCGCATGGGCCAAAAGGTTCTCGACGTGTTGGGTGCCGATGGCTTCTTCGTCAAATGCATCCACTCGGTCGGCGCCCCGCTAGAGCCGGGCCAACAGGATGTTCCGTGGCCTTGCGAAGGTGAAATCGACAGAAAATACATCACCCACTTCCCGGAAACGCGCGAGATCTGGTCGTATGGCTCCGGATATGGCGGCAACGCCCTGTTGGGTAAGAAGTGCCTGGCGCTCCGTATCGCCTCGGCGATGGCGCGTGACGAAGGCTGGCTCGCCGAGCACATGTTGATCCTCGGCCTCGAGTCGCCGGAAGGCGAAAAGACCTACATCGCCGCCGCGTTCCCCAGTGCCTGCGGCAAGACCAACCTGGCGATGATCCTGCCGCCCGACGGCTTCGAGGGATGGAAGGTTTACACCGTCGGCGACGACATCGCCTGGATCAAGCCGGCGCCGGACGGCACACTGCGCGCCATCAATCCGGAATACGGCTTCTTCGGCGTCGCGCCGGGCACCTCGTACAAGACTAACCCGATGGCCATGGAGTCGATCAAGGCCAATACCATCTTCACCAACGTCGTCTTGACCGACGACGGTGACGTCTGGTGGGAAGACATGGATGGTGACCCGCCGGCGCACGGCATCGACTGGAAAGGCAACGACTGGACGCCGGCCTCCGGAACACCGGGCGCCCACCCCAACGCGCGGTTCACCGCGCCGGCCGGTCAGTGCCCGACCATCGACCCCGCCTGGGAAGATCCCGCCGGCGTGCCGATTTCGGCGTTCCTGTTCGGTGGCCGTCTCTCCAGCACCTTCCCGCTGGTCTACGAGGCGAAGAGCTGGAACCATGGCGTGTTCATGGCGGCAAGCATGGGCTCGGAAGCGACGGCCGCCGCCATCGGCCAGGCCGCCATCCGCCGCGACCCGTTCGCCATGCTGCCGTTCATCGGCTATCACATGGCGAAGTACTGGCAGCACTGGATCGATTTCGGCAAGCGGACGGACGTCAAGTTGCCGCAGATCTTCCGCGTCAACTGGTTTCGCAAGGACGAGAACGGCAAGTTCATCTGGCCCGGCTTCGGTGAGAACATGCGCGTCCTCAAGTGGATCGTCGACCGCGTCAACGGCAAGGTCGGCGCCGTCGAAAGCCCGTTGGGCCTGATGCCAACCTATGAGGACCTCACCTGGGCCGGCCTCGATTTCTCGAAAGAGAAGTTCTACGGCATCATGGACATCAACCGCGAAGGCGGTATCAAGGAAGCCGAAGCGCTCAAGGAGTACTTCGACTCCTTCGGCGACGTGGTACCTGCGGAACTGGAGGCCGAGCGCAAGGCGCTGGCCGAAAGCTGCGCCAAGGCACCGGAAGTGTGGAGCCTGGCCAAGTCGGCATAAAGCCGCGCCAAAAGACGCTATGACTGCGAAAAGCCGGCCTTCGAGCCGGCTTTTTTGTTTCTCAAGTCGATTGAAGCACGCCGGTTGCGGCTGTCAAGGCATTGTCGGCACGACACTGCGTCGTCGCTGCGTAGGTCATGGCCGACCGAAGGCAAGCCAGGTGTCGACCGCAATCGGCACGGTCGGCCGACCCGGATTAGCGCGTTCGACCGAGGATGCCAGCCAGGGCGAGGGCGATCCAGCCGCCGATCATCATGAAGCCGCCGGCCGGTGCCGCTCCTTCCAGCGGCACGACGCCGGTGAGCCCGAAAAGATAAAGCGTGCCGGAAAACAGGATGACGCCCAGCAGGAATGCCGCCCCGGCGACATGCGCCATAAGACGCGAGGCACCGACGAGGCGACCGCCCAGCCAGGCGACGGCCAACAGCGCCAGGGCATGCCAAAGCTGATAGTCGACCGCGATGGCAAACATTTCCCGGCCGGCTGGCTCCAAAACGCCGTGGCGCCCGTAGGCACCGGCGGCGACAGCCACAGCGCCGAGCAAGCCGCCGAAAAAGATCCAGACCCGCGAAAGCGTTGGTAGCATGGCTCGGCGATCCATCCAGTTAGCCGGCGGCTAATACCGGCGGCTAGTCGGCCACTTGGCAGCCGTTAGTCCCGCACGGCATGCCGCAGGGGCCAGGGGTCTGCTGCGGCTGGCCGGCGCCGCTGTTGACGCGGGGCGCGGTGATTGCCTTGCTCACTTGCGTATCGCCACATTCCGGGCAGGCAATATCACCGGTTTTCGCTTGTTCATCGTACGTCGTCGAGGAACCGAACCAGCCCTCGAACACATGCCCCGCCGAACACCGCAAATCGAAGACGATCATCGCCGTTGTTCCTGTTCCGTCACCTGAGGGACCATGCCGCGCCAAACCCTAACGCGGCAACTCCGAATATCCCATCAGGAATTGATCCACCGACCGCGCACATTGTCGACCCTCGCGGATCGCCCAGACGACCAGCGACTGCCCGCGACGCATGTCGCCAGCGGTGAACACTTTGGGAAGGTTGGTTTGGTAGGCGCCCGGCTCGGCCTCGGTATCGGCCTTGACGTTGCCGCGATCGTCCAACTCGACGCCGAGTTCGGCGATCAGCGCGTTATGCACCGGGTGGACGAAACCCATGGCGAGGAGAACAAGATCGGCTTCTAGAACGAAAGCGCTGTCGGCGAGTTCATTCAGCTTCCAGGCTCCGTTCTCGTCCTTCGCCCACTCGACACGCACCAGTTCAAGGCCTGTCACCCGGCCCTGACTGCCGAGAACGCGTTTGGTGGAAACGGCCCAATCCCGCTCACAGCCTTCCTCATGCGAGGTCGATGTGCGCAGCTTCATCGGCCAGTGGGGCCAGATCAGCTCCTTGTTCTCTTTCTCCGGCGGACGCGGCATGATTTCCAGCTGGGTGACCGACGCGGCGCCCTGGCGAATGGAGGTGCCAACGCAGTCGGATCCGGTGTCACCGCCGCCGATGACGACAACCTTCTTTCCCGTCGCCAGGATGGCGTCTTCCTCGCCATTGCGGGCGCCGGAAACGCGGGCGTTCTGCTGGACCAAGAAATCCATCGCGAAGTGAACGCCTTCGACATCCCGGCCAGGCACCTTGAGGTCGCGCGGCGCCTCGGCACCGGCGGCCAGGATGATGGCGTCATACGCATGGGCCAGTTCGCTGACCGCGACGTTGTGGCCGACATGGCTGCCGGGGCGGAATTCGACCCCTTCGGCTTGCATCTGCGCCATCCGCCGGTCGATCAGGTGCTTCTCCATCTTGAAATCCGGGATGCCGTAGCGAAGCAGGCCGCCGACGCGGTCCTGCCGTTCATAAACGACAACGCCGTGCCCGGCACGCGCCAGTTGCTGCGCGCAAGCCATCCCCGCCGGGCCCGACCCCACCACGGCGACCCGCTTGCCGGTGCGGTGGGCAGGAATTTCCGGGTGGATCCAACCTTCTTCCCATCCCTTGTCGACGATGGCGCACTCGATGCTTTTGATCGTCACCGGCGAGTCGATGAGGTTGAGGGTGCACGCCGCCTCACACGGCGCCGGACAGATCCGGCCGGTGAACTCCGGAAAGTTGTTGGTGGAATGAAGCACGTCGAGGGCTTCCCGCCACTGGTGTTTGAACACCAGGTCGTTCCAATCCGGGATGATGTTGTTGACCGGGCAACCCTGGTGGCAATAGGGAATGCCGCAGTCCATGCAGCGGGCGCCCTGGCGGCTGAGTTCCGCCTCGTCCAGCGGAACGACGAATTCCTTCCAATGGCGAACCCGATCGCGGATCGGCTCGTAAGACCGGTCGTGCCGGTCGATCTCCTTGAAACCGGTTGGCTTTCCCATGATCAATTATCCCACCGCAACGCTGACGCCGGGCCGCTCGGTGGCCCGCCACTCGGCCTGCATTTGTTGCAACGCCCGGCGATAGTCAACCGGCATCACCTTGACGAACATCGGTACATATTGAGACCAGTTGCCGAGGATCTCGGTCGCCCGCGCGCTGCCAGTGTAGCGCTGATGGTTCGTCAGCAACGTGTGGATCCGGCGCGTGTCGTCATTGGTCATGTCGTGCATGACGTCGACGAGACCATGTGTCACCAGGTCGCCGCCGAGGTGGAAATACTCCTCGAGCTTGGCGTCCTCGTCGGCGATGGCTTCGAGCTCCACCATCGCCAGATTGCACCGCCGTTCGAACTGGCCGTCCTGATCGAGGATGTAGGCGACACCGCCGCTCATGCCGGCGGCGAAGTTGCGGCCGGTGGGCCCGATAACGACCACGCAGCCACCGGTCATGTATTCGCAACCGTGATCGCCCACCCCCTCGACGACGGCAAAGACGCCGGAATTGCGGACGGCGAAACGTTCGCCGGCGACGCCACGGAAGTATGCTTCGCCGGCGATCGCCCCATAGAGCACGGTGTTGCCGACGATCATGTTCTCGGTCGGCTCGAAGCGGCTCACCTTGGGCGGATAGACGATGACCTTGCCGCCCGACAGGCCCTTGCCGACATAATCGTTGGCATCGCCTTCCAGTTCCAGTGTCACGCCACGCGCCAGGAAGCCGCCGAACGTCTGGCCGGCGGTGCCACTGCATTTGATCCAGATGGTATCGTCCGGCAGCCCGTCATGGCCGTAGCGCTTCGCCACCTCGCTCGACAGGATGGCGCCGACGGTACGGTTGGTGTTTTTCACGGGAATGTCCAAGCGCACCGCCTGGCCGGTGTCGATGGCGTTGCGCGCCCCGTCGACGAGGGAGAAATCGATCGACGATTCCAGGCCATGATCCTGGGCGTGACGGTTGTATCGCGCCACCTCGTCGCCGACTTCCGGCCGATGGAACAGTTTACTGAAGTCGACCCCCTTCGCCTTCCAGTGGTCGATGGCGGGGCGGATCTCCAGGACATCGGTCCGGCCGATCATCTCGTTGATCGTCCGGAAACCGAGCTGCGCCATCAGTTCGCGCACCTCCTCGGCGAGGAACAGCATGAAGTTGGCGACATGGTTCGGCTGGCCGGTGAACCGCTTGCGCAATTCGGGGTCTTGGGTGGCGATGCCGACGGGGCAGGTGTTGAGATGGCATTTGCGCATCATCAGGCAGCCGGCGGCGATCAACGCGGCGGTGGAGAAGCCGAATTCGTCGGCTCCCAGCAACGCACCGATCACCACGTCGCGCCCCGTGCGCAGCCCGCCATCGACCTGGACGGCGATCCGGCCGCGCAAATCGTTCATCACCAGCGTCTGATGCGTCTCGGACAAGCCGACTTCCCACGGCAGACCGGCATGCAGGATGGACGTGATGGGGCTGGCGCCGGTACCGCCGTCGAACCCGGCGATGGTGACATGGTCGGCATGCGCCTTGGAAACGCCGGCGGCGACGGTGCCGACACCAACCTCGGCGACCAGCTTGACGCTGATCCGCGCATCCCGGTTGACGTTCTTCAGGTCGAAGATGAGTTGCGCCAGATCCTCGATCGAATAGATGTCGTGGTGCGGCGGCGGCGAGATCAGGCCGACGCCCGGCGTCGAATGACGCACCCGAGCGATCCATTCATCGACCTTGTGGCCCGGCAGCTGGCCGCCCTCGCCTGGCTTGGCGCCCTGGGCGATCTTGATCTGGATATCGTCGGCGTTGACCAGGTACTCGGTCGTCACGCCGAAACGCCCCGAAGCGACCTGCTTGATCGCCGAGCGCATGGAATCGCCGTTCGGAAGCGGCTTCAGGCGCGATGACTCCTCGCCGCCCTCGCCGGTGTTCGACTTGCCGCCAATTCGGTTCATGGCGATCGCCAGCGTCGTGTGGGCTTCCCACGAGATGGCACCGAATGACATCGCCCCGGTCGCGAAGCGTTTGACGATGGCCGAGACGGGCTCCACCTCGTCCAGCGGCACCGGTTCGCGGTCGCTCTTGAACTCAAACAGGCCGCGCAGGTTTTTCAGCTTGCGCGTCTGCTCGTTGATCTGACGGCTGTATTCGGCGAATTTTTTCGGATCCCCGGCGCGCACCGCGTGCTGCAGGGTGGCGACCGTATCCGGCGTCCAGATGTGGTCCTCGCCGCGCAGGCGGTATTGGATCTCGCCGCCGACGTCGAGGGCGCCGTGCAACACCGGCGCATCGCCGAACGCCAAGCGATGCCGACGCACGGTCTCCTCGGCGATCTCGGCCAAGCCGATGCCCTCGATCGGCGTATGGGTGCCGACGAAATAGGTGTCAACAAAGCTTTTCGAGAGGCCGACGGCGTCGAAGATCTGCGCGCCGCAATAGGATTGATAGGTGGAGATGCCCATTTTCGACATCACCTTCATCATGCCCTTGCAGACGGCCTTGATGTAGCGTTTGTGAACGTCCACCTCGGTCAGGTCGCTGGCCAACTGCTTGCGCATGTTGGAGAGCGTGTCGAACGCGAGATACGGATTGATCGCCTCGGCGCCGTAGCCCGCCAGAAGGCAGAAATCGTGCACCTGCCGGGCCTCGCCCGTCTCGACGACAATCCCCGACGACGTCCGCAGTCCTTCACGGATCAGGTGATGATGGATCCCCGCCGTGGCCAGGAGCGACGGAATGGCGATGTAATCCGAGCCGACGCCGCGATCCGACAGAATGATGATGTTGTAGCCGGCCAGAACGACTTCGGTTGCCTTTCTGCATAACGCGTCCAGCGCCGGCCCCATTCCGGCGGCGCCCTCCGAGGCCGGATAGCAGATATCAAGCGTGAAGGTTCGGAAGCCGGCATCGACGTGGTTTTCGATGCGGCGAATACGCTCGAGATCGATGTTGGACAGGATCGGCGTGCGCACCTCCAGTCGCTTGTGCTGGCCGCCAGACCCGCCGATTTCCAACAGGTTGGGCCTGGGCCCGATCAGCGAGACCAGCGACATCACCAATTCCTCGCGGATCGGATCGATCGCCGGGTTGGTCACCTGCGCGAAGCACTGTTTGAAATAGTCGGACAACATCTTGGGCCGGTCGGACAACACGGCGATCGGTGTGTCGCGCCCCATCGACCCGACCGGATCCTCGCCGGTCATCCCCATCGGCGCGAGGAAAAACCGGACATCTTCCTGGGTGTAGCCGAAGGCCTGTTGACGGTCGAGCAGGGTCTGCCCGTCGGGCGCCATCGGTCCCACCTCGGGCGGCAGGTTTTCCACCCTGATCTGCGTTGCGTCGAGCCACTGCTGGTACGGACGCGCGTCGGCCAGTTGCGCCTTGAGTTCGGCATCGTCGATGACGCGGCCCTGCTCCAGATCGATGAGGAACATCTTGCCGGGTTGCAGGCGCCACTTCTTGACGATCTTCTCTTCCGGGATCGGCAGCACGCCGACCTCCGATGACACGACGCACAGATCGTCGTCGGTGATGATGTAGCGCGCCGGGCGCAAACCGTTGCGATCGAGGGTCGCGCCGATCTGGCGACCATCGGTGAACGCCACGGCGGCTGGACCGTCCCAGGGTTCCATCAAGGCCGCGTGGTATTCGTAAAAGGCGCGCCGCTTTTCTTCCATCAGCGGATTGTCGTCCCACGCCTCGGGGATCATCATCATCATGGCGTGCGCCATGGTGTAGCCGCTGGCCATCAACAGTTCCAACGCGTTGTCGAACGTCGCGGAGTCGGATGCGCCGTCGCCGATTAGCGGCCACAGCTTTTCCAGGTCGTCGCCCAGCACTTCCGAATGCATGGACTGCTTGCGCGCCATCATCCAATTGACGTTGCCGCGCAGCGTATTGATCTCGCCGTTATGGCAGAGATAGCGGAACGGCTGCGCCAGTTTCCACGACGGGAAGGTGTTGGTGGAGAAGCGTTGGTGCACCATGGCGAGCGCCGAGTGCGCGCGATCATCTGCGAGGTCGCTATAATACGTGGCGAGGTTCTCGGCCAGGATCATGCCCTTGTAGGTCATCACCCGGGCAGACATCGATACGATATAGAAATTCTCGCCGCCAGGCAGGCCCCGGCGCCATAGGCGATTATGGGACAGCTTGCGGATGACAAAAAGTTTACGCTCGAAGGCGTCGGTATCCATCGCCGGGTCGCCGCAGGCGATGATCACCTGGCGGATAACCGGTTCGTGCGGTTTGACGCTGTACCCGAGCACGGAGTTGTCCGTCGGCACGTCCCGCCAGCCGAGCACCACCTGGCCTTCCGCCTTCACCGCGAGTTCGATGGAGGCGATCGCCAGCTTGCGGGTCTCCTCTTCGCGGGGCAGGAACACCATGCCGACGCCGTACGATCCGGTTTCGGGCAACAAGATGCCCTTGGCCTCGCACTCCTCGCGCAGCATCGCATCCGGGATTTGGATGAGGATCCCCGACCCGTCACCGGCAAGCGGATCGGCCCCCACAGCGCCACGGTGTCGCAGGTTGCACATGATCCGCAGTCCCTGCTCGATAATGCCATGGGACTTGCGGTTCTTAATGTCGCAGACGAAGCCGATGCCGCAGGCATCATGTTCGTTACGCGGATCGTAAAGGCCCTGGTTGAGCGACAATGCCCACTCCTTCGCGTTAGGGTCGACGCTTTATTTTGTCGACGTTGTTTTCATTCGCCCGTCAAAGACGCCCGTGTTAAAGAAGCGTTTACGCTCCGTCCGTATCGTTCTTTGGAGACTGCCGCGAGAGGCGCGAACACTCGTCGTCGTCCGTTCCTCGCCCCACTTCCGGCTGCCCGCGCCGTCACATCGATCCCCCGCCGGCGCCCTCCGTCGTCGATACGCAGATTACTAAGTCAGCACGCTCAGGCAACACTTTCTTTACGCATCCATGCCCGCCGCCGATGTTTTCCTGAGACACCCATATATTTGGAACTCGATACATGACGCTGCTGCATATTGTGGTACTCGCCCTTGTTCAGGGCATTACCGAGTTCTTGCCGATCAGTTCCTCGGCACATCTCATCCTCGTACCGCACGTTTTCGGTTGGCCCGATCAGGGGTTGCTGTTGGACGTGGCGGTACACGTCGGCACGCTGTTCGCCGTCATGCTCTACTTCAGGCGGGACGTGCTCTGTATGGCCGTCGGATTCAAGAAGTTGGTGTTGAGGCAATGGGATTTCGATGCCAAGCTCGTCCTTTTCGTCGCAATCGGTACCATTCCCATAGTCTGCGCCGGCTTTTTCTTGAACCTGATCTACCCGGCGGGGTTGCGCGGACTGGAGTTGATTGCTTGGGCCAATATCGGCTTTGGCGTGCTGCTATGGGTCAGCGACCGCTACTGGCCGAGAAGCCGCGCCATCGAGGGCTTGCGATTGCGGGATGCCATTATTGTTGGTCTTTTCCAGGTTCTCGCTCTCATCCCGGGCACCAGCCGCGCCGGCATTACCATGACGGCCGCCCGCTTCCTTGGCTTCGATCGCGTCGACGGGGCGCGGTTTTCCCTTCTGCTCTCCATCCCGACAATTCTCGCCGCCGGCACATTGGCTGGCCTGAAGCTTGCCGAGGCCGGGGACGTGGCCTTGACGACGCAAGCCCTGATCGCCGCCGTGTTGGCCTTTTTCGCGGCATTGGCCGCCATCGCGGCGATGATGGCTTGGCTGCGACACGCCGGTTTCGGCCCCTTCGTCGTCTACCGGCTGATCCTCGGCGTAATCCTGCTGGCTTTCACGTATGGGATCGCGGGATGAGGAACCGGCGGCGCGCGGCGGTGTTTGTCAAGCGGTGCCGTCGAACAACGCCAGGAAGACGGGGACAGCCAAGGTGTCGAATAACGAAAACGGATCCGTCATCGACAAGCTGATCGATGCGATTTGGAGCCCGGATCTGCGAGCGGAGCCGCGCTGGCGGCACGCCCTGCTGCTGAGCGCGCGGATCGCCCATACCATCGGACGGGAGATCGCCGAGGGCTCGCTGACGCTGCACGCGACGGGTCTCGTTTATACGACGCTTTTGTCGTTGGTGCCCCTCTTGGCGCTGAGTTTTTCGGTGTTGAAAGGATTTGGCGTCCACAATCAGATCGAACCGATCCTCTTGGAACTGCTTCAGCCTCTCGGCGAGCAGGCCAACGAGATCACCACCCGGCTGATCAATTTCGTCGACAACATGCGCGTCGGTGTTCTGGGCACGCTCGGTTTGGCGGTTCTCATCTACACGGTCATATCGATGATGCAGCGAATTGAGCGCGCCTTCAACGAGGTGTGGCACGTCGCCCGCAGCCGCTCCCTGGCGCGCCGTTTCAGCGATTTTTTGAGTGTCATCCTGCTGGGTCCGGTTCTGCTTTTCACCGCGCTCGGCGTCGGCACGACACTGACCAGCAATGAATTGGTCGCGCGCGCCTCGGAGATCGAGCCGTTGGGAGCGGCGATCGAGATGGCCGCCAAACTGGCGCCGTTCCTGCTCATCGTCGCCGCCTTCACCTTCATCTACGTCTTCATCCCCAACACCAAGGTTCGCGCCCGCTGCGCCTTGATCGGCGGCGTTGTCGCCGGTGGCTTGTGGGTTACGGCGGGGTGGATGTTCGCAACATTCGTCGCCGGTTCGGCCAACTACCAGGCGATCTATTCGGCGTTCGCCGCGATCATCATCTTCATGATCTGGCTTTATGTCGCATGGCTGATCCTGCTCACCGGCGCCAGCATTTCCTTTTATGTCCAGCACCCTGAATACTTGAGCATCACCAACACCGCGCTGAAACCCTCCAACCGCCAGAAGGAACACCTGGCACTGGCCGCCATCCTCGGGATCGGCCGCGCGTTCTATCAGGGACAGAGCCCGCCAACACTCGAAAAACTAGGCCAACAACTGCGCGCGCCGAGCGCCGTTCTCGACAATATCCTGTCATCGCTGGAGGATGCGTCGCTCATCAGCCGAACCGCGCAGGAGCCCCCAGGCTACCTGCCCGGCTGCCCTTTCGAGACAACACCGCTCAAACGGGTTCTCGAGGTGGTCCGCGAGGGGAACGAGGGCACCCGCGCGGCGGCGTGGCGAGGTAGCCTCGATCCCGCCGTCACCCGCATCGAAGACCGGATCTCGGAAGCGATCAACACGACTTTGGCCGACCAAACGTTGAAAGACCTTGTCCTAGGATCAAGCGAGGATCGCGTTGACGTGGCAAATAGGCATCAGGAAAGGACGGCGGGGCCGCGGTCGACGGCCTGACCGGAGCTCACGGATCCCCGGATCACTGGGCCGCTCGGAACCCGGCGTTGGCGGCTGCGGCAAGGTGACCGCAAACGGGCCACAGGGAGTAACGGATGGCACGAGAATCCGACAACGGCGAGCGGACCGCCGGCGACGGCCACCTGCCAGATGGCGCCTCCCACGGAGCAGAGAACAAGGCGTTGGGCGCGCCACGCCAGCGTCAGAAAGGACGCGGGCTTGTCAAGGGCCTGTTGATCGCCTTTGCCGTGATCGGCGTTTTGGCGGCCGGCCTTTTCGTCGGCGACCAGTATATCGCGCGGTACATCCTCACCCGGCAGCTGGAAACGGTCGGCATCGAGGCGACGGGAATCGATACCCTGGAGATCGACCTGCTGGACCAAGAAATCACCGCCGGCCCGGTCCGGTTTAAGGCCGCCGACGCGGTGCCGGGCGAGATCGGCAGGGTCGGCATTCGCATCGGCTTTACCGAGTTGTTCAAGCGCCGCGCGCTGGCGGAAAGGATCATCCTCGAGGGGATCGATCTGCATGTAACCCGCGCCGACGACGGCGGCCTTGCCTTGAACGGAGTCCCACTGACGCAGTTGATGCAGGCGGACGCGGCGGAACCCGAGCAACCCGCCGACGACGAGCCCGGTTGGGGCGGCGGCGTCGATACATTCGAACTTCGCGACGCCCGCGTGTTCTTTGATGACCAAAGCCGTGGCGGCGAGATCATCGTCGTCGTTGTCTCTTTGACCCTGAATGGCTTTCGGACGTGGGAGCCGGACAATCCGGGCAGCTTCGATCTCGAGGCACGGGTCAACGATATCGACTTCAATTGGCAGGGCGAGGCAAGGCCATTCGGCGAGACGGTGGTGGCAAACTTCGAGGGCAGCTTAGCGGGAGTCAATCTGGAGCGGATTATCCAGTACACGGGGGCGCTGGGATTCAACGAACGCTCGGGAACGCTGTCGTCCGATACCACGCATCGACTGGTGATCAGCCCGGATGGTCGGATCGAGCTAACCAGCAAGGGGCAGATCGAGCTGGTAGATTTTGTCAATTCGCGCCCCGACGGCATCCGCCTGCTAACCGACCACGGCGTCATGGATCTCGACGTCCGCTACGTCCTGACACCGGAAAACGTCAGCCAAGTCACGGGCGCCTCTACCGTGACGCTGGAACCGCTGACCGTCGAATTGCCCACCGGCGCCAGGTTTTCTTCAGGGCGAGCCGGCATCGAAACCGCCGACCTGCGGGTTGAAATCGCCGATGCCGTCTCGGTCGCCGGCCCGCTGCGGGTCGATCTCAACTCAGCCGAGGCTGACCTCGGGGAGGGGCTGTTCATCGCCGCCGAAACCATCAACCTCGACGAGCCCGGCTTCGCCGTCGACGTCGGTGGCACGACCTCCCTTAAAGCCAAGCCGACGTTGACAGCCTCGGCGATCGAGGTGCAGACCGCGGCCAACGTTAAAGCGGAAACGCTGGAGATTGGCCTCGGCGAGACCGTCCTCGAGCAGGAGGGCGCCGGAACCGCCCTGAACACCGCCGGCGCCATGGCTCTCGGTGGCCTCGACGTTCGCATGCCGCAGGCGGCTGGCCGTCCGCCGATGACCGCCGAGGCCGCGTCAATCGACGTGGACTTGCATCAAATGACGGTCGACATTTCGGAAGCCGCTCTTGGCTGGCGGATCCACCTCGACGGCTCCTTCGGCGATCTCAAGTTTTCCGCCGGCGATGGCGAGATGCTCAGCGCGAACGTCCAATCCCTCTCGCTGGGAAACCTCAATGCCGATCAGAGCCTGGCCCTCGCCGCCGATACCGCGACAATCGGCAAGAGCGAGATTTCCCTGAACAAAAGCCTGTTCGCGGCGTTTGGCGATGGCGGGGCAGCGACGGTCGGCGGGGACGCGCCGTCACCGACCGTGCGGCTCGGCAAGGGTACGGTCGCCACCGGCAGCGTGATCGATTTCACCGATGCCTCCGTCGAGCCGGCGGTGCGGGTAACCACGCGGTTCGACCGTTTCGAGGTCACCGACCTCGACATGACCGATGTCTCCCGGCGGACAGCGATCGCCGTCGCCGCGCGAATTAACGAATTCACGGAAGCCAATGCCGACGGCTGGGTCGCGCCATGGGGCGAGAAACCGGATTTCGACATCGAAGCCCGTGTCGCCGACCTCGCATTGCCGACCTTCTCACCCTACGCGGCAACGGCGATCGGCGTGTATATCGAGTCCGGCGTGCTTGACACGACGACCAATGCCTCGGCCGAGGCAGGCACCCTGGACGGGTTGATCAACATGACGTTCCGCGACCTGGCGTTCAGCCCGCTGACGAAGGCCGACGCCCGGCGTCTGTCGGCCAATGTCGGCGTTCCCATCGAAACGGTTGTCGGCCTGCTAGAGAACCGGAACGGTGTCATCGATTTGTCGATCCCGCTGTCCGGCGACCTCACCAACCCCGAATTCGACTTGAGCAACGCCATCGGGCAGGCGGTCCGCGGCGCCATGGTCGGCGCCATCACCGCGCCATTCTCGCTGCTCTTTGCGCCCGTGCAGGCGGTCGCCGGCGCGGTGGCCCCGGAACAGACATTCAAGCCGATCACCTTCGAGCCGGAACTGGCACGCCCCGACGCCGAATGCCGGCCGGTTATCGGACAGTTGAGCGAACTGCTGCGTGAGCGGCCGGAACTTAACCTGAAGGTATGCGGCCGAGCGACGAAGGCCGACCTGGCGTCGTTTCTGGAACGAAACGGGTATCCGCCCGCGAGCTCTGCCGAACCGCCTGAAGCGCTGATGGAACAGGCGGGAAAGGACCTAACCGCGTTGGCGAAACAGCGTACCCAAATTGTTCGCCGTGCCGTCCTCGACGCGGCTCAACTCCCGCCAGAGCGCCTCACCGAGTGCCGGCCGGTGTACGATCCCAACGACACGAGACCGCCCCGCGCGGAGATCACCTTTTAGAATGGAGTACCGCCCTGGCAGGCAGGGTCATTGAGCGGTTGTCGCCAGCGATCAATCGAGGCGCCGCAAAACCGCTCAAAAATTCAACGCGGGCTGGATATCCCGGTCCGCCCCGGGCGAGCCGCCCCAGTTTTCGGGAATGCGGCGGCTGATTTCGGGCCAGCGGCCGATCCAAGCCAGGAAGTCATCCGGCGGAACGGCCTTGCTGAACAGGAAGCCCTGGACGAAGTCTGTTTGGAAACGCTGCAGAATACCCAACTGCTCGCGCGTCTCCACCCCCTCGGCGACCACTTGCAGGCCGAGGTTGTGGCCGAGAGCGACGGTGGCGCCGACGATCGCCGCATCGCTGAGATCGAGCGTCAGGTCGTGGATGAAGCAGCGCGGCACCTTCAGCGCGCTGAGCGGGAACGACTTCAGGTAGGCGAGCGACGAATAACCGGTGCCGAAGTCGTCGATGCAGACATGGACCCCAAGTTCGCGTAACCGTTCGAGGATGCGCCGGCTTGCCTCGACGTCGCTGATCAAGATCCCTTCGGTCAGTTCGAGCTCGACGCAGGCCGGATCGAGGCGGCTGCTGTCGAGCGCCTTGACCACCGCATCGGCGAGGGTGCGTTGCGAGAATTGCACCGAAGATACGTTCACGGAGATCATGGATAGCGGCAGGCCCGCGGCGCGCCAACGTGCCATCCGCGCGCAGGCCTCGGCGAAGACCCACTCGCTGATCGGGATGATAAGCCCGGTTTCTTCGGCGACGGGGATGAACTCGGCTGGCGGGATGAGCCCTTCGTCGGGCTGCTGCCAGCGGATCAGCGCCTCGGCGCCGCGTACCGTGGCACGTTGGAGATCGATGATCGGCTGGTAATGCAAAACGAATTCATCGCCTTCGAGGGCGTGGCGCAGGCGCGTTTCGATTGAAAATCGCCGCGCCGTCCTCTCGTTGAGCTTTCGGGTATAAAACCGAAAGCAGTTTCGACCATTTTCCTTGGCCGAGTGCAGGGCGGTATCGGCATTGCGCAACAGGATTTCCGCTGTTGTACCGTCGTTTGGATAGTTGGCGATGCCGATACTGACGCTGACGGTCACGTCCTCGTTGCCAAGGGATATCGGCGACGTCAGGGCCGCATGCACGCGCCTGGCGGCGGCGGCGGCGTCCTCCGGGCCCCTCACCTCGGAGAGGATGATCTCGAACTCGTCGCCGCCTAGTCGGGCGACCGACTGCGCGACCTCCGCATCTTCGCCAACGTCGCGGTCCGGGAGTTGGCGCCGGAAGATCTGATCACTGGCCCGCACCGAGGCGACCAGCCGCTTGGAAAGCTGGTTCAGCAGTTGATCGCCCGCTTCATGGCCGAAGGTATCGACGATGCGCTTGAAATGGTCGACATCGAGCGACATCACCGCCAGCCGGCGGCCGTATCGAGCGGCCAGGGCGATGGCGTGTTCCAACAGCTCCTTCATCAATGTCCGGTTGGGAAGACCGGTCAGATCATCGTAGTAGGCGAGGTGGCGGATCTGCTCTTCGGCGAAATGCCGTTCCGTGACATCGGTCCAGCTGCCGACGATCTCGACCGGCGCGCCCGTCTCATCTCGGATCAGCCTGGCCCGGTCGTGAACCCAAAGATAGGTGTTGTCCGGTCGGCGAAAGCGGTACTCGATACCCAACTCGTTCATCTCACCGAGGCAGGCGAAGCGGCGGACAACGCGGGCGCGGTCCCCAGGATGGATGCTGTCGGACCACAATGCGGGCCGGCCGAGAAAATCGTTGGCGTCACGGCCGAGGTAGTCGCGCGCGTTTTCGCTCACGAAGCGGAGTCGGTGGTCGCCCGCCGGCCGACGGATGTAGAGAACGACCGGCGCCGCGACCAGCAACCGGCCGATGCGCACCTCGGTCTGCAGGACCCAACGTCGCGCTCGCGCCTTTTCGAACAAGGCACGGACGAACGGGCCGAAACGCCCAGGGTCGATCGGCGGCTGCCAATGGTGGATACGCAAGGCCGGATCATCAGCCGACGCCGCCGCGGCGGCGCCGACGATGACCACCTCAAGTTCGGGATCGAGGCGCCTGATCCGATCGCCAATGGCCGCGACCGTGGGCGCCTCCGCCGCACCTTCAACCAATACGGCGAGCGCGAAGGGATCTCCATCGGCGGACGCGCGTGCCATCGCCGTCAGCGCCGCGTCGCCATCCGCGAAGACCGACCACGCGAGGCGCGGACCAGCGCGCGGGAACACGGAGAGGCGGCGGCAGGACTCGGCAACCCGGCCATCGGCATCGACAATGAAACCAGTCACCGTCGCGGTCGGCGTTTCGTTCCAAGGGACCATGTGAACGCGAGCCATCCCAATCGAATTCAGCAATTCAATCGAAAATATCCGACCGCGATTACGAAACGATTAAGCATTATGAGTCGGGTCCCGGAGGTGTCCGTCGCGCGGAGCCTAGATGACTGGCTGGACGGAAGCGATCCCTGGCCCTCGCGGCGTCGGCCGGGCTTGAAATTAAGTCTTATTTTGAACCAAAAAATTGAATGCTTGCTGGCAAAATTCGCTAGCCATCTGGCGAAAATTTAGGCATCATGGTTGGGATATAAGCAATTAAGTGCCCGACGCGAAATAATGTGGCGCATCAATGAAAGCAGTGGAGGAAACCGAGATGCAAAAGCGTTGGACGTGCGTGCCGGTCAATGGCACGCCGTGGGAAGTTGAAGATCCAACCGAGTGCGGCTTTGAAAGTTGCTACGAAGATCCATATTCGGATCGCTGCGTGGAAATCTCCCGCTACATCAGGGCCGGCACGGTGGACACGCCGGATGTAACCCAGCTCGTCGCGTTTCTGGACCAGCAAGCGGCATCGCGCCGCTGAAGGTCGGCTGTTGGCGTCAAGTCCGCTTGTAACCGTAGGCCCAGCGGCTGCCGGCTTGCGGCGCGGTGATGACGTCATGCACCGCGCCGGCGGGAATGAAAACTTCCTCGCCAACCGCCGGCGTGCGCGGCTTGCCGTCGATGACGATGGTGACCGTCCCTTGAAGCGGCACGACGATCTCGTCGGTCGGATGGGTGAAGCCGAGCCACTGCCGGCCGGGTGGGTCGACGAACACGCCGTAGGTAAATCCGCGGGCGCGGAAGTTCGCCTCCAATGCGTGTTCGTCAACCGGCATTACGTTTTCACCCGGACGATTTGACCTCGAGCGTCGACGCTTCCCACATCTCCGGCGGCTCGTAGCCAAGCAGGTTGACGGTGGTCGCGGCGATGTTCGCAAGCCCGAAGTCGTTGCCGCGGATCAAATCGAGCGCCCCGTTGGTCTGGTTGTCGTAGAGGATGAACGGCACCGGATTGAGGGTGTGACTGGTCTTTGCCTGAAAACTGCCGTTCTTGTTCCGCTTCGGCTCGCCGGTCTTCTTGTCGACCTCGAACATCTCATCCGCGTTGCCGTGGTCGGCGGTGATCAGCGCAACGCCGCCCAGCTTATCGATGACCGGCAGCAGGCGACCCAGCATCAGGTCCACCGTCTCGACACCGATGATCGCCGCCTGATAGATGCCGGTGTGACCGACCATGTCGCCGTTGGCGTAATTGACGCGCGCCGTTCGGTATTTGCCGGTCTTCAGCTGCTCGATCAGCGCATCGGTGATCTCCGCCGCCTTCATCCACGGCCGCTGCTCGAACGGAATGACGTCGGACGTAATCTCGATGTACTCTTCCAGTTTCTCCGAGACCTTGCCACTGCGGTTGCCGTTCCAGAAATAGGTGACGTGGCCGTATTTTTGCGTCTCGGAAATGGCGAGGCTGGTGATGCCCTCGGCGCACAGGTACTCGCCGAGCGTATTCTTGATCGACGGCGGCGGCACCAGGTAGCGGCTGGGGATATGCAGATCGCCGTCGTACTCCAGCATCCCGGCATAAACCACGTCCGGGCGACGTACCCGATCGAACTTGTCGAACGCGTCGGCCTCGAAGGCGATGGACATCTCGATCGCCCGGTCGCCGCGGAAATTGAAGAAAATCACCGAGTCATGATCAACGATGCGCCCCACCGGCTCGCCGCCTTCGCTGATGACGAACGGCGGCAGATCCTGGTCGATGGTGCCGGGGTTCTGATCGCGCAGGCTGGTGATGGCGGCGGTCGCCGAGTCGAACTGCGGGCCCTCGCCGAGGACATGCGTCCTCCAGCCTTTCTCGACCATGTCCCAGTTGGCCTCATAGCGGTCCATGGTGATGTTCATCCGCCCGCCGCCGCTGGCGATGCGCGCATCGAAACCGTCGCCGCGGACCTCTTCGAGAAAGACCTCGAACGGCTCGACATAGTCGAGAGCCGATGTCTCGGGGACGTCACGGCCGTCGAGCAGGATGTGGATGCGCGCCTTGGCGACGCCCTGGTCCTTCGCGCGCTTGATCATCGCCTTGAGGTGATCGATGTGCGAATGCACGTTGCCGTCGGAGAACAAGCCGATGAAGTGCAGCGTCGAGCCGTGGTTGTTGGCGTTGTCGATCAGCTCATGCCACGTCGGCTTCTCGAACATCTCGCCGGAGGCGATGGCGTCGTTCACCAGCGAGGCGCCCTGGTTGTAGACTTGCCCCGAGCCGATGGCATTGTGGCCGACCTCTGAGTTTCCCATGTCCTCGTCGCTCGGCATGCCAACCGCCTTGCCGTGCGCCTTCAGGGTGATGTTGGGATACGTCTTCATCAAGCGATCGAGCGTCGGCGTGTAGGCGTTGGCGACCGCGTTGCCGACGGTATTCGCGCTGTAGCCGACGCCGTCCATGACGATGGTCACCACCGGGCCCTCGATGCCGGCAAATCGGGTGCTCTTCTTGAGCATGTCTGTCCTCCGCGTGTCCCCAAGTCTCGTGATCTGCGCACCATCCGTGAACAGCGCCGCGCCGGCACCTTAAAGCGATATGCGCACGCTGGCGAGCGTTCGCATGCATCCAGGCGTTTTTCAAGCCGGTGGCGCGCTGCCCCGTAAGAGTGGTTTTTACCCGCCGACCGGCGTAAGCTCCTCATAAGCAACCAAGATTAGCAACCGCGCGTCAGGGAGACCTCGCCAATGACGGACGTCATCGACCAGATTTCCGAACACCTCGGCACGGCCGAGAAACGCGGCGACCTGGCCGCAATTCAGAAACTGTCCCGCTATTTCACCGCCGGCAACCCGGCGGCCTACCCGTTCCAACCAGCCCTGGCGCTGAACGCCGAGACGCTTGCGGCGGACGGCATCGAAACCGGCGACATGGCGCAAGAGAGCAGCGCCGTCCTGCCCCTGGCGAATGCCATCTCGCGCGCCGGCCGGGCCCTCGCCTACAAGCGCAAGCGCGTCGGTTACGCCGGCCCCATCATCGTCTCCGAAGGCGACAGCTGGTTCCAGTATCCGTTTATCCTCGACGACATCATCGACATCGTGATGGATCGCTTCGCCGTCCGCTCCCTCGGTGCCGGCGGCGATCTCTTGGACGAGATGATCCAGCGCGACGAATTCTCCGAGGCCCTCGACGAGGAAAAGGCGGATATTTTCCTGTTCAGCGGCGGCGGCAACGACATGCTGCGCGACCGCCGATTGGTGGACTTTCTCGTCGCCTATCAGGAGGGCATGACCGCCGAGGAGGTTATCGATCAACGCGCGTTCGGCGCCTTTCGCGGCTTCCTGCGGGAAAGCTATCATCGGCTGTTCGACGATCTCGCGCGGCGCTTTCCGAAGCTGAAGATCCTCTGCCATGGCTACGACTACGCCATCCCTCGGGACGCGGGAACCTGGCTTGGCGGACCGCTGGCCGAGCGTGGTGTCGCCGAGCGCCTGTGGCCCGAGGTGGTCGTGCTGCTCATCGATGCGGTCAATCTGGAGATCAAAACAGTCGCCGCCGAGTTGCCCGGCCGCGTATTCCCCATCGACTGCCGCGGCCTCGTCGGCAGTGCCAACAGCTGGCACGACGAGTTGCATCCCAAGGATCCCGGTTTCGCGCGCGTCGCCCGGCGCTTCATCGAACAGATCGAAGCCCTTCAGCGTGGCGAAGCGCACCGGCCAACGGCGCGCGTTTTCCTCCCAGAAGGCGTCGAGCCCGCGGGCCCGGCGGTGGAGGCGGTCATCGACGGCCCGCCGGCCAAGCCGCCAGCGCCGATGTTCCAGCCGCGATCGAACGCCGTGCCCGGCACGCCGATGGCACCAACCCACATCCCGCGGCACCGGGAGGCGGCGGCGCTGGAACACCCCTGCGCCTCGCTGGCCGCCTGGCGGGCGCGCCTGTCTGACGTGGATCGCGACGCCTACGGCGATGTCATCGAACTGAAGAACGAATGGGACATTCCCGACACCGAGGCGAGGCGGCAGGCGCGGGAGGAACTGCTGGTCGGCGACGACAACAGCATCGAGCGCATCCTCGGCCGCTCCAACCTGTTCCAGATCAATTTCCTGGAGAAGGGCTACCGGGTGAGCCGCGCGGTCGGACGCATCAGCATATTCAATGAATACCAGATCCCGCGCGGCTTCGGCACCGGCTTCCTGGTTGCGCCGGGCTTGCTGCTGACCAACAGTCACGTGTTGGACCGCCGCGAACTGGCGCGGTGGAGCTACGTGTTGTTCGATTACGCCTACGATGCCTTCGACAACCTGTTGCGGGCGCTGCGCTTCGACTTCTCCGACGAGATCTTCTACACCAGCAAGGAGCTCGATTTCACGTTCATCTCCGTGCGTACCGACGGCCGGGACGGCGACCGGCTGGAAGACATCGGCCACCTGCAGCTGATCCGCGAGAGCGGCAAGGCATTGAAGAAGGAATTCGTCTCGATCATCCAGCACGGCAGCGGCCATCCGAAGCAGATCGCAATGCGCGAAAGCCAGGTAATCGGCCGCAAGCGGCAGTACGTTTATTACACAACCGATACAAATCCTGGTTCGTCAGGCTCGCCGGTGGTCAATGACGACTGGCTGACGGTGGCCCTGCACCACCGCACGGTGCCCGACTACAAGCAGCCCTGCCGCTATGTCGCCAACCGCGGCATCCGCATCAGCTCGATCTTCGAAAACCTGGACGCGGCGGCGACGGCCGGAGACGAAATGGCGACGAAGGTTTTGGGCAGCCTGGAAAAGTGAAGCCCGACGTTTCGACCGACGCTCGCATCCATGACGCGTCCGCCTCGCCGACCGGCTTGGTGGGCAGACCTGTGATCACTGGGGCTAATGAACCAGAGCCAGCGTCGCCAAAAAATCGACATCTCGATGAACCTTACAGCGCAGAAGTTGTTGCCTTTGATGGAGCAGACGACAACAGCGTGGAATACCCTCAACGTCCGTCGGGACGATCGGTATCATGAACCATCCACAAAGCGACGATGTGGATCGTCGCCAGGGTAACGACGCGGCCAACCTCGATGCGGCACGACGGCTGATCGAGGCGGCGCAGGCGCGGCGCGACGGGATCGAGGCAACGGCCGGCGCGGCGGATGCCGAAGTTTTCCGGAAGCTGATCTGCGACGTCGAAATGGAGATCGAAAAAGCTGAGCCAGATGAGAAGATCGTCAAGCAGGCCGCGGAGACGCTATCGCGAATCCTCGAGAAGGGCGCGACCGGCGGGCTCGCCGAGCGGGCAAAGCGGCTCGCCACCAGTCTGGCCTCAGACTAGTCAGCGGCCAATTTCCGGCGACCTGCGTCGCGGCACCTGACACGACGTTGGAATTCACAACAACATCGTGCTAGGTCATCGGTTTAACCGGTCCTTTACCTGAAGCCGCTTGACCCCATGCCTCCTCAGAAGAAACCAAAACCGAAAAAGACGCGGGACGAGATCTCCGATGCGCTGAAGGTCTACGTCCCCATTGCGCTGATTATCATCGCCGGGTTCGCCGCCGCGTTCTACTTCGTCCGCCCGGCGCCGCCGGACACGTTGCGCATGGCAACCGGTGCGGAGGGCGGCGCTTACGTTGCATTCGCGGAACAATACAAATCCGCACTGGCCCGGGAGGGCGTCACGCTCGAACTCGTGGCCACTAGCGGCTCGCTTGAGAACCTGGACCGGCTGAGGAGCGCCGGCGCGAATCGTCGTGTCGACATCGGCTTCGTCCAGGGCGGACTCGGTGCGCCGCCGGAAGACCACGACCTGATGACGCTTGGCGGCATGTTCGTCGAACCGGTGTGGATTTTCGTCCGTGCCGACACACAGCCACGGCGGATCTCCGAGCTTCAGGATCTCAAGATCGCCGTCGGCCGGCCGGGCAGCGGCACCGTGCCACTCGCCGAGCGGCTTTTGGACTTAAACGGTCTCGCAGACGGGGATAACCGGGTGCGCATCGGCGGCGCGGACGCGGTGGCTGCCTTGCAGGCCGGAGAGATCGATGCGGCTTTTTTCGTCACCGCCGGCTACGGCGACGCCATCCGTGAACTGGCGGCGACGGAGGGGATTCATCTGCTCGATCTCCAACGCGCCGAGACGTATGCCCGGCTCGACCCGGCACTGACTTCGGTCACCCTGCCGGAGGGCGGGCTCGACCTCGCCGCCAACCTGCCCGAACAGACCGTGACGTTGATGGCGCCGGTCGCCAACCTGATCGCCCACCAGGACTTGCACCCCGCGTTGGCCGCCCTGCTGGCCCAGGTGGCGACCCGGGTGCATGCCGAACCGGGCCTTTTCACGGCGCCGGGTGTCTTCCCAACAGCGACGCAAACGGTCTATCCGGTCAGCGAGGATGCACGGCGCTTCTACGAGCAGGGACCGTCGTTCCTGCGCCGCTATCTCCCATTCTGGGCCGCTAACCTGATCCAGCGCTTGATCGTACTCGCCGTTCCGTTGGTCACGCTGCTGATCCCCTTGCTTCGCATCGCTCCGCCAACCTACCGCTGGCAAGTGCGCCGCAGGATTTATCGCTGGTACGGCGACGTGCGCGATATCGAGGCCGAGGCGGACGTCGCCAGAGACCCCGAGAGCCGCGCCAACCAACTCGCCCGGCTGGAACGGATCCACCGCGAGGTCTCGGACGTCAAGGTGCCGCTCTCCTATGCCGAGCAGCTTTATCACCTCCGTCTGCATATCGATTTAGTGCGCAGCCAGTTGGAACGTGGTGCCGTCGCGCCAAGCGAGACCACGAACTAGCGGACTAGCGGATCGACAGGCCGAGCGGCTCGCACCGAATAAAGAAAATCGGCAAGGAAACCGGTCCGCTTCGCGAACCTCTACACCAGCGGCAAGCGGTTGGACAGCACCCGCCTCTGCGGTGAATCCGACACGTTCTGTGACTTGGTTACTGAGCGCCGGGCGCGGTTGGGCTTTTGTTGCCGCCAATGCGAAACGGCAATTGGCATTACGGGAGTGCAAGGATGAGGCGATTATTGGGCGCGGGCGCGCTGTTGATGCTGCTTATCGCGCCGGGTCAAGCGGCGACGCTGCCGGGACCGCTGGTTGACGTCGCGTGGCTGGCCGAAAACCTGGAAAGCGTCAGCATCATCGATGTGCGCAAGGACGTCAGCACGTTCGAAACCGAGGGCCATATCCCGGGCGCCGCCGTCGTCGACTGGGGCCAAGTGCGGGCCGACCGAACCATCGACGACGTCGACTTGCAGAAAATGCTGCCGGAACGCGCCGACTTCGAGAAATTGATGCTTGCGGCGGGCGTCAGCAACGACAGCGTGATTGTGATCGCGCACCAGGGCAACACACCCATCGACGCCGCATTGGCGGCGCGGGTTTACTGGCAGCTAAAATACTTCGGCCATGATGCGATGGCCGTGCTCAACGGTGGTCTCGCGGCCTGGGAAAAGGCCGGCCAGCCTTTGTCGACTTCGACATCGCCACCGCCGCCGGGCACGTTCTCCGCCACCGCCGAGCGGACCGAGATCCTTGCCAAGACGGAAGATGTCACGGCGGCCATCGACGACGAGACGGTGCAACTCGCCGACAACCGGCCGCTCAGCTTCTACCTCGGCCTCGACAAGCGCGATTACGTTTACGCGAAGGGGCACATTCCAACCGCGATCAACGTTCCCTTCGCGCTCAACACCGCCATGAAATCGCCGGCGACCTTCCGTCCCGCCGACCAACTGCGACCGGCCTACTCCGCGCTCCGGGCGGCACTTGATGGGCCAGTGATCGTTTACTGCAACAGTGGGGAAGTGTCGGCGCAAAGTTGGTTCGTGCTCTACGAGATCCTCGGCAACCGCCAAGCGAAGCTCTACGACGGCTCCATGCACGAATGGACCAGGGACGAGAGCCGCCCCGTGGTCGCCATGCGGGTCGATTGATCAACCCATCAGCCATAACCGGAAAACAGGAGTTCTCCCGATGATGAAAAGACATGGCATTCTCGCCTTGCTGCTGGCCGCGGTGCTGGTGCTCGGCGCGGGCCAGGCCGGCGCGGCCGACGACAAGGGCGGCGTGTTCGTCGTCGTCACTTCGCCGGACGCGCAGACACAGACGATGGCGATGGTGCTGTCGATGCAGTTCGTCCAGCAAGGGGCGACCGTGCAGATCCTGCTTTGCGGCCCGGGCGGCGACCTTGGCGTCAAGGGGACGCCGCAGGAGACGATGAAGCCGATGGGGGTCACCGCGCAGGGTCTGCTGACCAAGCTAATCGGTATGGACGTCAAGGCCGACGTCTGCGCGCTTTACCTGCCCAATGCCGGCAAATCGCCCGATGACCTGCTCGACGGCGTCGGCGCCGCCAAGCCGCCGGCGATCGCCGAAGCGATGCTCGCCGAGAACACCAAGCTGTTCACTTTCTAAGAGAGGTTCCGACTCCCCTGCTTCCTCCGATGGCGGATGGTACCAAGACACGGTATCATTCGCTTTTTTTTCGCCGGAGTCAGGTCGGCATGAAACGGACGCCCGGTTGGGCCTACGCGTTTTGGATCGCGGTTACGGGCGCCATCGCCCTGGCCTTGATCGCCGCCGTCGCTTCCGCTGCGGCGGTGGTGCCGCTCATCGTCATCGGCTTTCCGCTGACGCTGGCCGCCCTCGCCGTGTTCCTTCTTATCGGGTACATCCGCCACAAACGGCGTTGAGATGGCTCGGAGCCGCCGCCGCCTACCTTACCAGCGCTCGCTGCCGGGGGCGCCCTTGATGGGGCCGGTGATCTTCGAGGTTACCCATCCCGCGTAATAGCCGCCGGGCTGCGGTGTCGCTTTTTCGTCGCCAACGTAGCAAGCGTCAACGAGCGCGGGGTAGAAGGCATACCATCCAGCAACCTGAGCATAGCCTTGGCCGAGATCGTCCAACGGTTGCGGATAGCAATAGGCGGCCTCGGACGTCTTTCGGCCGCCGGCAACGATGTCGAAATAGACACAAGCGCCTTTCCATTCGCAGAACGTCGACCGCCTTGTCCGGACCAACTTTTGGACATCGACGCATTTCGGCGGAAAGTAATAGACTGGCGCGCTCGCCGTTTCGACAATGCGCCGGCCCTCGGTGGTCTCGGCGATGGTCGCGCCGCCGAATTCGACGCGCAACCGATCGGCCACCGTCTCGACAGCGGGCGGGCGGGGATAATCCCAGACCGACTCCTGCCCCAACCCCGGAATTTCAAGACGGGCCGGTTTTTCGCTGAGCCGCCAGACCGATCGGCTGTGTCGCAGAGCAGCCATGAACCTCTCCTCGCGAGTATCCATTGATCTTGACTCCGGAAAGCTTGCAGGAACGAACCGACTACGACGTTAATGAGGCTTCGGTTCACACCTCCATGGGGGCCCGATGTCAGAGTTCACCACAAAAACACTCTCCGCCAGCGCCGATCTGCATGCCCCGGACGGCGCCGAGGTGCGCCTGCTGCCAAGCCTCTCCAGCGGCTCAATGGCGCATTTTCGGCTTGCATCCGGGCAGACCACGCGCGCCGTCACCCATCGGACGGTGGAGGAAATCTGGTACGTCGTCGCTGGAGAGGGAGAGATGTGGCGCCGTCAGGACGATCGTGAAGAGGTCACCCGATTATACGCCGGGGTGTCGCTGACCCTGCCGCTCGGCACGCACTTCCAGTTCCGCGCTGGTGGTGCCGGGCCCTTGGCCGTCGTCGCCATGACGATGCCGCCATGGCCCGGAGAAGACGAGGCGGTTTTCGTCGATGGGCCTTGGCCGCCGTCGTCTTAAGCGAGCCGTCCGGTCAGACTGTTTAGGCGGCCGCGTTCGAGGCCATGCCGATCCGGTGGTCGCGCATGACCTCCTCGACATGCGCCATGTGCGACTGGGCGGCATCGCGAGCGCCCTCGGCGTCGCCGGCGATGATGGCGTCGTGGATCGCCCGATGCTGCTCCAGCAACCGCTCCCGGGCGCGCGGGCGCGAATAGAGCATTTCCCGGTTGAAGATGACGTCCTTGCGCAACAGGTCCATCATGCCGCGCATGACGTGCAACAGGACGAGATTGTGCGACGCTTCGGCGATCGCCATATGAAAATTGGTGTCGCGATCGGCTTCCTTCGCCGGGTTTTCGAGATCGTGGGCCGCCACCATCGCCTCGAACGTCGCCGTGATCGCCTTATGATCGTCGGTCGTGCCGCGCAGGGCGGCGTAATAGGCGGCGATGCCGTCCAGCGTTTTGCGTAACTCGATAAAGTCGACACCAGCCTGCGGATACCGGTTGAACAGGTCGGCGAGCGGCTGCGTCAACTGTTCGCCAAGCGTGTTACGGACATAGGTACCGCCGCCATGGCGGGTCTCCAGCAGGCCACGCGTCTCCAGCTTATGCAGAGCCTCCCGCAAGGAGGGGCGCGAGACATCGAGGTGCGCCGCCAGTTCGCGTTCGGAGGGAAGCCGTTGCCCGGCCGCGAAGGCGCCTTCGACAATCATCCGTTCCAACATCTTGGCGATGGTATCGGACAGCCGTTCCTGACGAATTTTCGGAAATTCCATTTTTCTCATCTCCCCTCTTGATCCCGCCCCGCACTGCACCCGGCATCCCTTATCACAAATCCCATGAAATGAGTTTACCAAACTTAATGCCATCTGTCGCGCCGTTTATAAGACAACCATTACAGGGGCATACCACTATCTTGACGGATTTGCCGGATATCCAGGCGGCGCCGAAATGCCGAAAAAAGCCGCGTGCTGGGACGGAAAGCAAGAGTGGTATTACCAATTTTCCACTTGACCGCCGCCGATAATCTGCACTAAACATGTGGAATTGGTCGGGCGGTTGGCCTCTGCAAAGGGACACCGTTCACGGACCATGAGAAAACGCTTCGGCAGCCAACAAGCGCCAAAAAGCATCCGGGAAACGAAAACCCGGTAATCGGATTAGGAGGATACACGCATGGCGCAAACGGTTGCGCAACCCAAGACCAATGTCGATTTCTCGCCGCTGTCGCCGCACGAGGCGCTGATCAAGGATCTCTCGCTGCTGCTTCCGGCGGACCGTCTGATCCGCGATCCGTTGCGGAAGCTGGCCTACGGCACGGACGCCAGTTTTTACCGTCTGATCCCGCAGGTCGTTGCGATCAGCGAGACCGAGGATGAGGTTCGGGCCCTGCTCGCGCTTTGCAACCGGTACGGCACGCCGGTCACGTTCCGCGCGGCGGGCACTAGCCTCTCCGGCCAGGCGGTTTCCGATTCCGTGCTGTGCGTCCTCGGAGACGGCTGGAAGGGTATCGAGATCGCCGCCGATGGCGGCACCGTCCGCCTCAAACCGGGCGTGATCGGCGCCGACGCGAACAAGCGCCTGGCACCGCTGGGCCGCAAGATCGGCCCCGATCCGGCGTCCATCAACGCCTGCAAGATCGGCGGTATCGCCGCCAACAATGCTTCCGGCATGTGCTGCGGGACGGCGCAAAACAGCTATAACACCGTCTCCGGCATGCGCATCATCCTCGCCGACGGCACTCTGGTCGATACCGGCGACGAGGCGAGCCGCGCCGCCTTCCGCGCCTCGCATGGCGACTTTCTGCAACGGCTAAAGGAGTTGGCCAATGCGACCCAGCGCAACGCCGAGCTTGCGGGTCGCATTCACCGCAAGTTCGCCATCAAGAACACCACCGGCTACAGCCTGAACGCGCTGATCGATTTCAGTGACCCGTTCCAGATCATGGAACACCTGATGATCGGCTCGGAAGGGACGCTCGGCTTCATCGCCGAGATCACCTATCGCACGGTGCCGGAATACGCCGACAAGGCGAGCGCGTTGGTGCTGTTTCCGAGTGTCGTCGACGCCTGCGAAGCGGTCATCCGGCTCAAGCGGACACCGGTCGATGCCGTCGAATTGATGGATCGGGCGAGTATCCGATCGGTCGAGGACAAGCCTGGGATGCCGTCCTTCATTCGCGGCCTGTCCGACGGCGCGACGGCGCTGCTGATCGAAACGAGGGCCGCGGACGCTGGAAAGCTGGCCGAGCAGATGGCGGCGATCACCGCCGGGCTGGACGGCGTGCCGACATTGTTGCCGATCGCATTCACCACCGATCCGGCCGTCTTCGACAGCTACTGGAACATCCGCAAGGGGCTTTTCCCCTCCGTCGGCGCCATGCGCGAGACCGGCACCACGGTGATCATCGAGGACGTCGCCTTTCCGATCGAGCACCTGGCGGCCGCGACCGCCGAGTTGCAGCACCTGTTCAAGCGCCACGGCTATCCGGAAGCCATCATCTTCGGCCATGCGCTGGAGGGAAATCTGCACTTCGTCATTACCCCCGATTTCAGCCGACAAAGCGAAGTCGACCGCTATGCCGCCTTCATGGAGGCCATCTCCGAGATGGTTACGGCCCGCTATCAGGGCTCGCTGAAGGCGGAACACGGCACCGGCCGCAACATGGCACCGTTCGTCGAGCTCGAATGGGGAACGCAAGCCTACCAGCTGATGCGCGACATCAAGGCGCTGTTCGATCCCGACGGGCTGCTCAATCCCGGCGTCATCCTCAACGACGATCCGCACGTTCACCTGAAAAATCTCAAACCATTACCCGCCGCCGATCCACTGGTCGATAGCTGCATGGAATGCGGCTTTTGCGAACGGATGTGCCCGTCGCAGGGGCTGACCCTGACGCCGCGCCAACGCATCGTCGGTTGGCGCGAGATCTCTCGTCTCGGATCGACCGGCGATTCGGCGCAACGAGCGGAAATGCTCGACCTCTATGCCTACGAGGGGCTGGACACCTGCGCCGCATGCGGCCTCTGCGCGACGGCCTGCCCGGTCGGCATCGAGACCGGCCTGCTGACCAAGAAGCTGCGCGGCGAAGGGCGGGGCGGCACGGCGAAAAGCGTCGCGCGACTCGCCGCCAAAAATTTCGGTCTCGTCGCCGGGGCGACCAAGACCACCCTCCGCTTGGCTGATCTGGCCAACCGCGTCCTCGGCCCGGAGACCCTGGAGGATGTTTCGCGAACGATCCGCCGGCTCAGTGGCGACCGCCTGCCCGCCTGGTCGCGGGTGATGCCGACGGCGCTGTCGTTCGAGCCCAAGCCCAGCAACGGCGCCGACACCCTGGCACCGGAAGTGGTTTACCTGCCGAGTTGCGCCTCCCGCACGATGGGTCCGCCGCGCGACGACCCGGAGCAAGACCCGCTGCCCTCGAGGATGGAGAATCTCCTGAAGAAGGCGGGGTTCCGCGTCGTCTATCCCCGCAAACTGGCCAGCCTCTGCTGCGGCCAGGCGTTCGAGAGCAAGGGCCTGATGGAGGCAGCGGACGCCAAGCTTCAGGAGATGGAAGCGGTGCTCCGGGAAGCCAGCCGCGACGGCGCGTTGCCCATCGTTTCCGACACCAGCCCCTGCTCCTATCGCCTGAAGACGCAGCTGCCGGAACCGCTGCGCCCGCTCGACGTCGTCGAGTTCATCCACGACCAGCTGATGGACCGGCTCACCTTCACCAAGCAGCCAGAAACCGTCGCCCTGCACGTGACCTGCAGCGGACGCAAGATGGGCCTGGAGGGCAAGCTGCAGGCGATCGGCAACGCCTGCGCCGAGACGGCGGCGATTCCGGAAAGCGTCGGCTGTTGCGGCTGGGCCGGCGACAAGGGATGGTCGACGCCGGAGCTTAACGCACACGCCCTGAGGACGCTCAAGGATGCCCTGCCGGCGGGCTGCGATGCCGGCTACTCGCACAGCCGGACCTGCGAAATCGGCCTGACCCTGCACGGAGAAGTGCCCTACCGGTCCATCGTCTATCTCGTCGACCGCTGCACCACCCCGCGGTGACTTCTAGCGGGTAAAACACGAAACGCCATTCGAGCCGGCCCACATTGCCGGGCCCAAGCGGCGGGATGCAAGCCGCGACGAGGACGGTGTTCCCAAGATGCACCGACTCAACACGGAGGGAAACATGACCAACGCCACGACACTTGACTTCATCATGGCGGTCGCGCCGATCGTCATCTTGATCTTCCTGATGGTGAAGAAAAACAGTTGGCCGTCCTATGTCGCGCTGCCGTTCGCGGCATTGCTGGTCTACGGCGTCAAGATGATTTATTTCGGCAGCGATCCGAATTTGACCAACGCCACGGTCATCGCCGGCCTGCTGACCGCGTTCACGCCGATCTTCATCATCTGGGGAGCGATCCTCTTGTTCAAGACCATGGAGCACACCGGCGCCATGGACACGGTACGGGCGTGGCTCAACTCGATCACGCCCAATCCGGTGGCGCAATTGATGATCATCGGCTGGGCGTTCGCATTTCTCATCGAAGGCGCCAGCGGCTTCGGGACCCCGGCGGCACTGGCGGCGCCGATCCTCATCGGACTCGGCTTTTCACCGTTGCCGGTCGCCTGCCTCGCCCTTGTCATGAACTCGGTGCCGGTCACCTTCGGCGCCGTCGGGACGCCGACCTGGTTCGGTCTCGGGCAGCTTAATCTGCCGCCGGAGCAGCTGCTCGACATCGGCGCAAAATCGGCGTTGATTCATGGCGCGGCGGCGCTGGTGATCCCCGTGATCGCCCTGTCGTTCGTCGTCAAATGGCAGGAGATCCGGGCCAACATCGTCTTCGTCTATCTCAGTATCCTGAGCTGCGTCGTTCCCTATATCATCATCGCTTTCTTCAATTATGAGTTTCCCTCCCTCGTCGGCGGCATGATCGGGCTCGTCATCTCGGCGTTCCTGGCCAGCCGGAACATCGGCCTCGCCCCGGTCGAAGGCAGGCTTGACAAGCCGGAAATCAAGGGTCTGGTAAAGGCGCTGTTTCCGATTTGGGGAACCGTGCTCGTCCTGATCGTCACCCGCATTCCGGAACTCGGTCTGAAAGGCATAATCACCGACGCGACGCCACTTTTCGCCGCCAACCTCGGTTCTCTTGGCGAATTCAGCCTGAGCGCGGCGCTGATCGCCCAGCTGGACGGGATCTTCGGCACCGAAGCATCCTGGAAGTTCGCCGCGCTGTACATTCCGGCCTTTATCCCCTTTTTCCTGATCTCAGGGATCTCGTTCCTCCTGTTCAGCGCCTCGGGAAGCACGCTGCGGGCGAGCTGGAGCGAAACGTACGGGCGAATGATCAAGCCGATCCAGGCGCTCTTGGGAGCCCTGGTGATGGTCAGCTTGATGCGAGCCGGCGGCGGCGACTCGCTGGTCATCGTCATCGGCCAATACTTCGCCGATGGCTTCGGCGCCGCATGGACCTACGTCGCCGCCTATCTCGGCGCCATCGGAGCGTTCTTCTCCGGGTCCAACACCGTCTCCAACCTGATCTTCGCCGGGATTCAAAAATCCATCGCCGAGAGCGCCGGGCTCAACGTCAACCTGATCCTGGCGATGCAGTCCGTCGGCGGCGCCATGGGCAACATGGTCTGCATCAACAACGTGGTCGCCGTGTGCTCCATCCTTGGGATCCTGAACAAGGAAGGCTACATCATCACCCGCACCGTCGGGCCGATGATCCTCTATGGGATCATTGCCGCCCTTGTCGGCCTCGTGATCGGTTGAGCGGCACGAAGCGAACGGCGATCTCCCAGCGCCGAAAACAGCGATGACCGCGCGGGATTTTCGTCTTCCGCGCGGCCGTCCTCTCGTTCGGCTTGGATCATGCCAGCGCGCGATGAGGGTGACTCACCGTGGGGGCCCACGCGGTCGTAAATCTGATTCACGAGGGCAGACGGAACAAGGTTTGGCATGGCCGCGCCGAGGCAAGACGCACCCGCGACGCCAACCAGGCGCGGCGCTCGGCTCGGCGTTGGTGGCGATCTTAGATGGAGCTTCCCGGAGCGACGCGGCGCGGCAGGAGTGCCGCATCTCCATCAGCCGGCAGACACTGGCGCGCGAGTTCCGGCGATTCCGCTATCGCAAGCGGACCGCGCGCCCGCGACATCACAAACACGCCCCGGAAACGTTGGAGACATTTGAAAACACTTCCCCGCCGCGCCGGCAGCGATCGTCGAGGACGTCGGCCCGGACAAGCGGATAGAGCCGTGGTTTCAGGACGAAGCCGGCGTCGGCCAGAAGAACGGCATCACCCGGCGCCGGCGCCGGCCACCCGCGGATGCCCGTGCCGCCGCGCGCCCCCGAACTCAATCCGGTGGAGACCCTCTGGCAGCTCATGCGCGACAACTGGCTCTCCCACCGCGTCTTCGCATCCAACGACGACATCGTCGATCGCTGCTGCGGCGCCCGCGACCGCCTCGTCGACCACGCCTGGACGATCATCTCCATCGCCCTCCGAGACTGGACGCGTGGGTACTGATCCATGGGCGTTGGTATCACGCATCGAGTTTCACCCTTTCCGCCACCCGCGTCACACGCCGGGCGCGCCGTCGGGCTTGGCCATCGCGTTGCGCCACAGGCCGGTGGTCTCGCGGATCTTGTTCTCGACGTGGATGGCGAAGCCGGTGCCGGCCTCGTTGTGGGCGTTGAAGGCGACGTGGGCGCCGGCTGCCGTCAGATGGGCGGCGTGTTCCGGGTAGGTGGCGATGGCGGCGACGAACCCCTTGTAGTCGCTGGCAGCGATCTGCTCGACGGCGAACAGGTTGGCGTGGTGCTCCGGCATCGCCAGCAGGATCACGTTGACGCCCCGCTTGGCCTGCCGCGCCCGTTCCCAGAAATCGGAATCGGTGGCATCGCCGTGCACCACCCTGCGCCCGAGCGCCCGGTGCTGGACCACCTTTTCATAGTCGACCTCGATGCCGGCGACAACATCGCCGAACTTCTCGCGCACGTAGTCGTAGGCGCCGCTGCCGATCCGCCCCATGCCGAAGATCAGCACCTGCGCCTTGCCGGTTTCCAGCGGCTGGTCCTCGGGGTGCAGCTTGCGCGTCTCGAAGCGGGTAAGCAGCGACTTGAACCGCGCGTACAGATTGTGGCTGGCGGCGTTGAGCGGCGAGGCGGCGACGAAGGAAATGGACAGCGCGATGGCGATGATGGTCAGCCACCGCGGATCGAGCCAGTCGGCCGAGACGCCGATGCCGGCGACGATGAGCCCGAACTCCGAGTAGTTGGCGAGGCAACTGGCGGTCAGCAGCGACGACCGCGCGCGCAGGGCGAACCGGGTGAGGATGTAGAAAAACAGCGCCACCTTGAAGGGGATCATTAAAACCAGCAAAAGGGCGACGCCGACGGCCTCCAGGCTCGGGATACCGGCGAGACCGATGTTGAGGAAGAAGGCGATGAGGAAGATTTCCTTGAACGCGAACAGCGAGTCGGCGACCTCCACCGCCCGCTTGTGCCCGGCCATCAGCATGCCAAGGATCAGGGCGCCGAGATCGGGCTTCAGGCCGACCAGATCGAACAGCGTCGCCCCCAGCACCACCGCCGAGAACAGGCCCAGCAGCGGCAACAGTTCGCCGTGGCCGACGCGGTCGATCAGATAGCCAAGCAGCGGGCGGGCGAACCACAAGCCGCACAGCGCCAGCGCCCACGGCGAGGGCAGCTTGCCGAGCGAGATGGTGAGGAAGAGGACGGCGAAGACATCCTGCATGATCAGCATGCCGATCGCCGTCCGGCCGTGCAGGGACGCCATTTCGCCCTTGTTTTCCAGCACCTTGACCGCGAAGACGGTGCTCGAAAAGCTGAGCGCGAAGGCGACCAGGAAGGCGGTTTCGGTCTTCAGATCGGCGAATACCGAGATGCCGGCGGCGGCCAGCGCCGAAAACAGGCCGCCGAAAACAGCCGCCGTGATCACGGCGTGGATGGACGCGCCGGCGAACACCTCCGGCCGCGCCAGGGTCTTGATTTTCAGCTTCAGGCCGATGGTGAACAGCAGCAACAGCACGCCGAGGTCGGCGATCTGCTGGATCGTCGCGTCGGCGCTGACGCCGGCGGCGTTGAGAATAAAGCCGGCGACGAGGAATCCGACCAGTGGCGGCAGGCCAATCATCCGCGCGCCGAAGCCAAGCACAAAGGCGACGGCGAGCGAGAACGGAAAGGCGGCAAGGACGGTGTTTGCTTCCATGGGCTTTCCTGATCCCGACGAGGATAAGGAGTCCGTCTAGCCCATCGGTGCCGCCGATCCTAGCCTATTTCCAGGACAATGGAGCTGTCTTGCGGCGGGGGCGGGCGGCGGCGAAGCCTCAGAAGGCGTCCTTGCGGCGGCGGATCTCCGCGAACGCGGCGACGGCGTCGCGGCCGGCGAGACCGGCGGCGGTCTTCAACGCATCGACGTCGGCGCGCAGGAACGGATTGGTCGCCCGCTCCAGGCCGATGGAGGACGGCACGGTCGGCCGACCCTCCGCGCGCAAGGACCTGACTTCCTCGGCGCGCCGGGCGAGATCGGGGTTGCCGGGCTCAATGGTCAGCGCGAACCGGGCATTGCTCTCGGTGTATTCATGCCCGCAATAGGCCTTGGTTTCGTCGGGCAGCGCGCGCAGCTTCCGCAGGCTCGCCCACATCTCCTCCGGCGTCCCCTCGAAAAGACGCCCGCAGCCGAGCGAAAACAGCGTGTCGCCGCAGAACAACACCGCCGAGTCGGCAAACCAGTAGGCGATATGGCCGCGCGTATGGCCGGAGACATCGATCACCTGCGCCGTCTGCTCGCCCAACCGGAAGGTGTCGCCCTCGTTGACCCGCACGTCGATGCCGGGAATGCGTGCCGCGTCCTTCGCATGGCCGACGATCGTGCAGCCGGCCTGTCCCTTCAACTCCAGGTTGCCGCCGACGTGGTCATGATGGTGGTGGGTGTTGAGAATGTGGGTCAGCGTCCATCCCAGCGATCGCAACGCGTCCAGCACCGGTGCCGAGACCGACGGGTCGACGGCGGCGCAGGCGCCGCTCAACGGATCCCGCGCCAAATAAACGTAGTTGTCGCGCAATACCGGTATTTGGTGGATTTCCAATCCCGCCATTTCCGTCCTCGCCCTCGTCCTGTTTTGGAAACCTTTTTGCACTTCTACCCCTACCATCATCGGGGTGCGCCGCGCTAGGGTTACCGCTGAAATGTGGATCGATGTCGTCGACTTGAAGACCTTCTACGCCTCCTCGCTCGGTCGCGCCGCGCAGCGCATGATCGTGCGCGGCGTGCGCCAGATGTGGCCCGACGTGCACGGCATGAACCTGCTTGGCGTCGGTTACGCGCCGCCGATCCTCGGCCAGTTCGGCCAAGAGGCGGCACGGGCGGTGGCCCTGATGCCGGCGGCGCAGGGCGCCTGCCACTGGCCGGAGGGCGGCGAGTGTCTGAGCGTGCTGAGCCACGAGGCCGGGATGCCGTTCGCCGACCGCTTCTTCGACCGCATTCTGATGGTTCACGCCCTGGAGAGCGCCGATAACGTCGGCCCGATGATCCGCGAGGTCTGGCGCGTCCTCGCCGACAACGGGCGGCTCCTGGTCGTGGTGCCCAACCGGCGCGGCCTCTGGTCGTTCTTCGAGCGCACGCCGTTCGGTTTCGGCAAGCCGTATTCCTACGGCCAGCTGCAACGACGCCTGGAACGCGCCCTGTTCACGACGACGCAGGGCGCCTACGCCCTCTACGTGCCACCAATCCGCTCGCGGATGATCCTGGCCGGGGCGCCGGCCTGGGAAAAGATCGGCGGCCGCTGGTTCACCCAGCTCGGCGGCATCCTTTTGCTGGAAGTCTCGAAGCAGATCTACGCCCCTGTCGGGAGCGGAAAGGCGCAAGTCGCCTATGCCCCCGTGCCGGGATGAGACGCCCCACCGGGCGGAACGCGAGTCAGCCGGAAGATCGCCTGTTCGCCGAATACATTGGCCAGCCACAGCCGTCCGCCGAACCGCCGGTGCGCGCCCCGGCGGTCGAGAAACAGCGACCGCTCGATGGTGATGCCGAGTTCGTCGCACAGGGCGACGAAATCGCGGATGGTGCACATGTGAATGTTCGGGGTGTCGTACCAGCGATGGGGCAGCGGGTTGCTCACCGGCATGCGGCCGGAAAACAGCAGCGCCGCGCGCAACCGCCAGTGGCCGAAATTCGGCAGCGAGACGATGGCGTAACGGCCGATGCGCAGCAGTTGATCGATGGTGGTCATCGGCGCGCGCATCGCCTGCAGCGTCTGGCTCAGGACAACGCAATCGAAAGCCCCATCCGGGTAGTCGAACAGATCGGCCTCGGCATCGCCCTGGATCACCGACAGGCCGGCCGAGACGCATGCGTTGACGCCGTCGGCGCTGAGCTCGATGCCGCGCCCGTCGACGTCCTTGAAGTGCACCAGGTAGTCGAGCAGCACGCCATCCCCACAACCGATATCGAGCACCCGCTGGCCGGGTTCGATCATGTCGGCGATCAGCTGCAGATCGACGCGGATCGGCTCGCGTCGCGGCGTCGGAAGCTCCTTCATCAGACGATCAGACCGCGATGCTGTGCCGCCCCGTGCAGGAAACCGCCGAGCACGCGTCGGAATTCCGGCTCGTCGAGCAGAAACGCGTCGTGTCCGCTGTTGGAGGTGATTTCGGCGAAGCTGACGTTGGCGGCGACGGCGTTCAGCGCGTGGACGATCTTGCGGCTTTCCGGCGTCGGGTAGAGCCAGTCGCTGGTGAAGGAAATGACGCAAAAGCGCACCGGCGTGCCGCGAAACGCGTTGGCGAGCGCCCCGCCATGCCGCTCCGCCAAGTCGAAATAGTCCATCGCCCGCGTGATGTAGAGATAGGAGTTGGCGTCGAACCGCTCGACGAAGCTGATCCCCTGGTGGCGCAGGTAGCTCTCGATCTGGAAATCCGCGTCGAAACCGAAGGAGACCATGTCGCGGTTCTGCAGGCGGCGGCCGAACTTCTCGTGCAGCTTCCGCTCCGAAAGATAGGTGATGTGCGCCGCCATCCGGGCGACAGCCAGCCCGCGATGCGGCGTCTTGCCGTGCCGCCAGTAGGCGCCGCCGCACCAGTCGGGATCGGCGAGGATCGCCTGGCGGCCGACCTCGTGGAAGGCAATGTTCTGCGCCGAGTGATGCGCCGCGGTGGCGATGGGAACGGCGGCGAACACGCGCCCAGGGAACAGCGAGGCCCACTCGAGCACTTGCATTCCGCCCATGGAGCCACCGATGACGGCGAACAGCGTCTCGATGCCGAGGTGATCCAAAAGCCTCGCCTGCGCGCGGACCATGTCGGCGATGGTGATCACCGGGAACGACAGCCCCCACGGCTCGCCGGTTTCTGGGTTCGGCACGCTCGGCCCCGACGATCCCATGCAGCCGCCGAGCACGTTCACGCAGATGACGAAATAGCGGTTGGTGTCGATCGTCTTGTCCGGACCCACCATCAGCTGCCACCAGCCGGGCTTGCCGGTCAGCGGATGGGGTTCGGCGACGAATTGGTCGCCGGTCAGGGCGTGACAGATGAGAATGGCGTTCGACTTGTCGGCATTCAGCCGCCCGTAGGTCTGGTAAGCGAGATGCACGCCCGCCAACTCGACACCGCAGTCCAGGCGGAACGGCGCGCCGCCGTCGATCGAGACACAATGGCCGGGCAGGGAAAATTCGGCAGGGTTGCCTGTCAGGCTCACATCGGCGATTGTTGTCATCGGCTTGGCGCACCGCCCAAAGTTTCCGCGAAGGCGAGGATGAGAATGTCAGCGCGTATCCGTGTCAACGTTTTCTTTGCCTTAAAAGCCTCTTAAGATTAAACATTGCCCGGCTTCGGGTCGCTGCAATCGATATACCCTCACCTATGATCGGAACGCACTGGTGAACAGATCTCTCGAAGAGGTTCGGCAGGAAATTGATGCCATCGACGATAGCATACAGGATCTGATCGTCCGCCGGACGGCGCTCGTCGAGCACGTGAGAGCGATCAAGAAAGACTGGCCGATCAAGGTCCAGCCCTCGCGCGAGGCGGAAATCATCGTGCGTATGCTGCGGCGTCACCGCGGTTCGTTCCCGAAACGCGACCTGTTCGCGATCTGGCGCCAGTTGATCACCGCGACGCTGTCCTTCGAGGGCCCGTTCTCGGTCGCCGTCCACGTCTCGGAGGACGAACCGGGCTATTGGGACCTCGCGCGCGACCATTTCGGGCTGTTCTCGCGGATGACCCGTCACGGGTCGGTTCGCTCGGTGATCGAGGCGGTCTATCGGCAGGATGCCACCATCGGCGTACTGCCGATGCCGCGTCATGACGATCCAGACCCATGGTGGCGGCATATCGTCACCAACTCGCCACAGGCGCCGCGGATCATCAAGCGGCTGCCGTTCTTCGCCACCGACCGCTATCGGGGACGGGAACTCGACGCGCTGGCGATCTGCCCCGTCGCCGTCAAGCCGACCGGACGCGACCGCTCCTTCTTCGCCGCTGAATCCGAACGCCGGGTGGCAATGACGCAGATCAAGCGCGCCATCGACGACGCCGGCCTGCGAACCGAGTTCGCCACCAGTTGGCGCGACGATCAGAACCCGCGACCGTGGCTGTACCTGGTCGAGGTCGAGGGATTTGTCGCGCCGGAGGATCCTCGACTTGACAGTTTCCAGCAGAAGCTGAACCGTCCGCTCGACCGCCTGATTCCCCTGGGCGGGTACGCCAAGCCGCTGTCGGCGGCCGAACTCGCGGTGACGACGGACGCCGAGACGGCCCCGGTCGACCCCCCGGCGTTGCCGGCGGACGAGGGCGCGGCGGCGGAATGAGCGGCGTGCGCCCGAAGCCCGAACTGGTCGACCTCCCCGTCTACGTCGGCGGCGAATCCGCGATTCCCGGAATTCGGGAGGTGATCAAGCTGGCCTCCAACGAAAGCGCCTTGGGCCCGAGCCCGGCGGCGATGGCGGCGATCCGCGACACCGCGTCCCGGATCGCCCTCTACCCAGACGGCGCGGCGACCAAGCTGCGCCGGGCGCTCGCCGATCGGCATGGATTGGACCCGCAACGGATCGTTTGCGGCGCCGGTTCCGACGAGCTTATCGCCAACCTGTGCCGGGCGTTCTCCGGCCCCGGTGACGAACTGTTGCATACGCGGCATGGCTTTTCGATGTACCCGATCTTCGCCCGCGCCGCCGGCGCAACCCCCGTGGCGGCGCCGGAAACCGACCTGACGGCGGACGTCGACGCCCTGCTCGACCACGTCACGGAGCGGACGCGGATCGTCTTTCTCGCCAACCCGAACAATCCCACCGGCACCTACATCGGCCGCCGCGACCTGATCCGCCTGCGGAAGGCGCTGCCCGGTCACATCCTGCTCGGCCTCGATGCCGCGTACGCTGAATACATCGACGCCGTCGACTACACGCCGGGCGCCGACCTCGTCGACGCCGGCGACAACGTGGTGATGACACGAACCTTCTCGAAGATCTACGGCCTCGGCGGCTTGCGACTCGGCTGGGCCTATGCGCCGCCGGCGATCGCCGACATCCTCAACCGGATGCGCTGCCCGTTCAACGTCTCCAGCCTCGCCGAGGCCGCCGGCATCGCCGCCGTCGGCGACGACGAGTGGGTCGAGCGCGCGCGTCGTCACAACGTCACCTGGCGGGAGTGGACCGCCGAGCGGCTGCGCGGCCTGGGCCTCGATGTGCCGCCCAGCCACGGCAACTTCCTGCTCGTCCGCTTTCCGCAAACCAACGCCCACAATGCCGAGGCGGCGGACGCCTTCCTGAAGAGTAGCGGGATCATCGCGCGGCGCATGGGTGGCTACGGGCTGGGCCATTCGCTGCGCATCAGCATCGGCCGCGAGCCGCACATGCGGGCGCTCGTCGACGCGTTGGCGGACTTCCTCAAGTGACCGCCGCCGACGCCCCCCCGCGCTTCGCCCGCGTGGCGCTGATCGGCATCGGCCTGATCGGCTCTTCGCTGGCCCGGGTGATCCGCCGCGACCACTTGAGCGGGCACATCGCCGTCTGCGCGCGCAGCGCCGCGACACTGGATAAGGCGGCCGCGCTGGGCCTCGCCGATTCGACGACTAGCGACCCGGCGCAAGCCGTTCGCGGCGCCGACCTCGTCGTGCTCTGCGCGCCGCTGGGAGCCTACGCCGGCATCGCCGAAGCGATGGCGCCAGGGCTGAAAGCGGGCGCCATCGTCACCGACGTCGGCTCGGCCAAGGCCTGCGTCATCGCCGACGTCGGCCCGCATATGCCGGCGGGCGTGCATTTCGTGCCCGGGCATCCGGTCGCCGGCACCGAGCAGTCGGGGCCGGAGGCCGGGTTCGCCGAGTTGTTCCAGGGCCGTCACTGCATTCTCACGCCGACGCCGGACACGGACGAGGCGGCGGTGGAGCGGCTCGCCGCCCTGTGGCGCCAAGCGGGGATGCGCGTCGAGCGGATGTCGGCCGACCATCACGACCAGGTGCTGGCCCTGACCTCGCACCTGCCGCACCTCATCGCCTATACCATCGTCAGCACGGCGACCGACCTGGAAGAGGACCTGAAACTGCAGGTCATCCGCTACTCGGCCGGCGGCTTTCGCGACTTCACGCGCATCGCCGCGTCGGACCCGGTGATGTGGCGCGACGTCTTCCTGAAGAACCGCGAGGCGGTGCTGGAGATGCTGCAGCGCTTCAACGAGGATCTCACCGCCTTGCAGCGGGCGATCCGCTGGGGCGAGGGCGAAATTCTGCAGAAGAAGTTCAGCGAAACGCGCGCCATCCGCCGCGGTGTCGTCGACGCCGACCAGGCGTGAACGCGGGGGATGCCGGACTGACGGCAGGAGGGTTCGCCGAATGACACGCATCGCAACACCTGGACGCCGGGCGCGTCTCGCCGTCGCCGTCGCCATCATGCTCCTCGCCGCCCCCGCGCCGGGCTCCGCCGGGTCCTGGGAGGATGCGCAGGCCGCCTACGAGACCGACAACTTCGATCGGGCGGCGACGCTTTACCGCCAACTGGCCGAGGCCGGGGACGCGCGCGCCCAGTTCGCATTCGGCCTGTTGCACGCGCTCGGCGAAGGGGTGGCGCGGGACGACGTCGAGGCGGCGCTGTGGTACGGCAAGGCGGCCGAGCAGGGGTACGCGCCGGCGCAAGCCGTGCTCGGCAGCCTCTACGCGCAAGGCCGGGGCGTTCCGGAGGATCCGGCCGAGGCGGCGCGCTGGTTCGAACGGGCCGCGGAGCAGGGCAACGCGTTCGCCCAATACCGCCTCGCCCAGGCCTACGCCCACGGCATCGGTGTCGACCAGGACCGGGAAAAGGCCGCCGCGTTTTATCGCCAGGTGGGCGAGGTCGCCGACGCCGGCGCGCAATACGAGTTGGGATACCGGTTCGACCGCGGCGACGGCGTCGATGCCGACCCGGAGGAGGCGGCGACGTGGTATCGCAAGGCCGCCGAGCAGGGGCACGTCGCGGCCCAGGTGGCGCTCGGCGATCTCTACGCCGTCGGCCGCGGGGTCGCCGAGGACGACGACGAGGCGGTGCTCTGGTATCGAAACGTGGCCAGCAAGGGAGACGCCGACGCGCTGTACCGGCTGGGCACGATGTACGCCCACGGCCGGGGCGTCGCCAAGGACGCGGCACAAGCCGTCGATCACTATCGCCGAGCCGCCGAGGAAGGCCACGCCGAGGCACAAGCCGCGCTCGGCGACGCCTACGCGCAAGGCTTCGGCGTAACGCGGGATGCCGGGCAGGCGGCGGCGTGGTACCGCCGGGCGGCCGAACGCGGCGTGCCGGTGCCGGCGGCGCAGACCGCCCTTGGCCGGATGTACGCCGAGGGCCGCGGCGTCGCCCAGGACACGGCCACCGCCTTCGTCTACTTCCGCCTCGCAGCGGATGCCGGAGACGACACCGCGCGGCGCGAACTCGAGACCCTCAAGGCGCGGATGGGTGCCGACGCCATCGCCGCCGCCGAGGACCGCGCCCGCCAGTGGCAGCCGCGGTAACCCGCGCCTGACCACCCGCGCGCCGCGCCCATCGACGCCCGCCCGGCGCGGCGGGTTATTCCTTCGTCGCCCGTGGGTTCAGCAGGTCGGTGGTTTCCGCCTGCGCGCGCTCGGCGGAGACCATTCGCTCCAGGGACCGTTCTTCCTCGACATCGAGGTTGGCAATGTCCGTCACCGGAAACGGCGCCGGGATCGGTTTCGACCGGCCGGACGCGGCGGGCTCGCCCCCCGGCTCGCGGGCCGCGAGATCGGTGAGGATGCGGTAGGTCGGTTCCGGCAAGGCGACGCCGGAGGCCTCGATGGCCGCCTTGGTCAGCCGAATCGCCTCGCTTCGCGCCCGCAGCAGGTTGGCCTGGCTCTGGTCGACCCAAGCGGTGAAGCGGATGTTGACGGTGAAATCGCCGATGGAATCGATCCATGTGTTGCAGGGCGGCTCGGCGAGGACGAAAGGCAGCGAGCGCAGCGTCGCCAGGCCGGTCTCCTGAACCGCCGCGAGATCGGCGACGGGATCGACGCCGAGATCGAACTGGAACTGGATCTCCCGGTTCTGGCTGAAATTGACGATCCGGCTCTTGAACACGGTGGCATTGGGAATGCGGATGCTGTTGCCCTCGAGCGACAGCAGGATCGTCGCCCGTGAGGTGAGCCGCACCACCTTGCCGACGTCGCCATTGATTTCCACGACATCGAAGGGTCGGAACGGCTGACGGATCGATAACATGATCGAGGCGAGGAAATTCTCCACTGTGTCCCGCACCGCGAAGCCGATGGCGAGGCCGATGACGCCGGCGGCGCCGAGGATCGATCCCAACAACGCGGTGGCGCCGAGGATATCGAGGGCGACAACGAGGCCGGCGACCACGAATACCAGCCGGACGATGTGGCGGTAGATCTCGGCGATAAAGGGGTTGGGGGCCAAACGCTGCCACAGGCTCTTCAAGCTGGCGATGAACAGGCCGAGCGACAGGATGAGGGCGAACGCGACGAGGGCGACGACGAGGAGGGGCAGGAACGCCGTGGTCTGCTCGGCGCGCTTGACGAAGCGCTCGACCGACGGTGTCAGCCGCTCGGCGACGTCCGTCGTCTCGGTGACCTCGTCCTTGACGGCGACGACTCCGGCGACGCGGCGGACGATCTCCTCCATCCGCGCCACCGCCTGGGCGTCGATCGTCTCGCCGGTCAAGGTGACGACGCCGGCCTGGACCGAGACCTGGACGTTATTGTAGACATCGAGTTGCCGCAAAATGGCGAGGATGCGGCGCTCTATGGCGGCATCCTGGCGGGCGCTCTGCTGCAGATCGATCGGCGCGTCCGGCTGCCCGCCACCCGTTTGCTGGGCCGCTACCGGGAGGGCGATCAGCAAGCCGACCAGGAGAGTGGAAAGAAGACAAAAACGTGACATGCGGGGGCACCTTCCCCTGGCCCGGCGCGGCGCTGGCCGCAGATTTCGTTGCCCGCGACGCCTAGCGCCGATTGACCGACATGACAAGGGTGTCCGCCGAAAACGGAGACCGGGCAGCGACGATTATCGTGGGCGAAGGCGATCCGCAATGCCCATGTGAGTTGGGGGAGATAGCCTTGAAATACCATCGCTCAAGTCTGGATAGTTGATGTTCCGCTGGTTCGAAACCCGCATCGATCCCTTTCGCGCCGCCACCGGCCCGGAGCGGCCGCCGACGACGCTGGTCGCCTTTTACTGGCACTACGTGCGCCAGGTGTGGCCGGCATTCGCCGCCGTGCTCGTCTTCGGCTTCATCGGCGCGGTGATCGACGTCGCCCTGTTCGCCTTCCTGGGCCGGATCGTCGACATGGTGCGCGAGGCGGCGAACCCGGCCGACTTCTTCGCCGAACATGGCGGGACGTTGGCCTGGATGGCGGCGGTGGCGCTGCTGATCCGCCCGCTGGTGTTCGCCATCCATTCGCTGCTGATCAACCAGAGCGTGGTGCCGACCTTCACCAACCTGGTCCGCTGGCAGACGCACCGCTATGTGCTGCGGCAAAGCGTCGCCTATTTCCAGAACGACTTCGCCGGCCGCATCGCGAATAAGGTGATGCAGACCGGCCCGGCGCTGCGCGAATCCATGGTCGACATGGTCGACGCCGTCTGGTTCGTCTCCATTTATGCCGGCACCGCATTGTTCCTGTTCGCCCAGGCCGACCCCCGGCTGATGATCCCCATGGGGTTGTGGATCGCCGGCTATGTCTGCGCCCTGATCTACTTCGTGCCGCGCATCAAGGACCGCGCCGCCATCATGTCGGAGGCGCGGTCGTCGCTCACCGGGCGCATCGTCGACAGCTACACCAACATCCTCACCGTCAAGCTGTTCGCCCATGGCGCGCGCGAGGACGCGTTCGCCCGCGACGCATTGGTCGACCACACGGAAAAGTTCCGCCACCAGCTGCGGATGATCACCTTGATGACCTCCCTGGTCTGGGTGATGAACGGCCTGCTCATCGTCGGCACCGCCGGCCTGGCGCTGTGGCTGTGGGGCGGCGGCATGATCACCGTCGGCGCCATCGCGCTGGCCACCGGCGTTGTCATCCGCATCAATGGGATGTCGGCGTGGATCATGTGGGCGGTGACCGGCATCTTCGAGAACGTCGGCACGGTGCAGGAAGGCATGGAGACGATCTCCCGCCCGCACGGCATCACCGACACGCCGGCGGCCGAACCGCTGAAGGTGACGCGCGGAGAGATCCGCTTCGAGCACGTGACGTTCCACTACGGCAAGGGCGGCGGCATCATCGACGATTTCACCCTCACCGTGGCGCCCGGCGAAAAGGTCGGCCTCGTCGGCCGCTCCGGCGCCGGCAAGTCGACCATGGTCAACCTGTTGCTCCGCTTCTTCGACGTCGAGGGCGGCCGCATCACCATCGACGGCCAAGACATCGCCCGCGTCACCCAGGAATCACTGCGCGAGAAGATCGGCATGGTGACGCAAGACACCTCGCTGCTGCATCGCTCGGTGATGGACAACATCCGCTACGGCCGCCCCGACGCCAGCCGGGCCGCCGCCATCGCCGCCGCCAAAACGGCGCACGCCGACGCGTTCATCGGCGATCTCGTCGATCCGGCCGGCCGGCGGGGCTACGAAGCGCACGTCGGCGAGCGGGGGGTGAAGCTTTCCGGCGGCCAGCGCCAGCGCATCGCCATTGCCCGCGCGTTGTTGAAGGACGCGCCGATCCTGATCCTCGACGAGGCGACCTCGGCGCTGGATTCGGAGATCGAGGCGGCGATCCAGGAACACCTCTACAACCTGATGCAGGGCAAGACGGTGATTGCCATCGCGCATCGGCTGTCGACCATCGCCGCCATGGACCGCCTGGTAATCATGGACAAGGGCTCGATCGTCGAGGAAGGCACCCACGAGGCACTGCTGAAAAAGGGCGGCCTCTACGCGCAACTCTGGGCCCGCCAGTCCGGCGGCTTCCTGGCCTACGAGTCGGCGGCGTAGGTACTTTCTTCCAACTTCAGCGCGCGTATCGGTCTCTCTCCCCAGAATCGTCAAGTATCGCGGAAGATGGCTGAAGAAAACCGACAGTCGAGGTTGAGGATAAACTCCTCAACCTCGACCATGCGTAGGTTTACAACATGACCAGCTCTGACAGTGCGCCACCTAGGTCTATGAGATCCATGCTGTCGCCGCTGTCGACCGGCACATCGCCGTCGACCGTATCACCGCCGCCGTCGGCCTCACCGTCGGTGTCGCCGTCGGTTTCGCCGCCGGTCTCACCGCCGGTGTCGCCGTCGGTTTCGCCATCGGTTTCGCCGTCGGTTTCGCCATCGGTTTCGCTATCGGTCTCGCCGTCGGTTTCGCC
>CAYWRP010000021.1:0-46225 GCA_964460955.1 uncultured Rhodospirillaceae bacterium
CTTGCGGTCGCCGTTGTAGCGGGCCGACAACTCCACCGCGGCCTTGATCGAATCCGCCGTGTAACGCACGCTGTGGTGCTGTTCGAAACAGGACTTGATACCCTGGAGGATTTTCACCGCGTCGTCGATCGACGGCTCGTAGACATCGATCTTCTGGAAGCGGCGGACCAGCGCATGGTCCTTCTCGAAGTGGTTGCGGTATTCCTTGTAGGTGGTCGAGCCCATGCATTTCAGGCTGCCGGCGGCCAATGACGGCTTGAGGATGTTGGAGGCGTCCATCGACCCGCCGCTGGTCGCCCCGGCGCCGACGACGGTGTGGATCTCGTCGATGAACAGGACGGCGCCGTCAAAGGCTTCCAATTCGCCGATGACGTTCTTCAGCCGCTCCTCGAAGTCGCCGCGGTAGCGGGTGCCGGCGAGCAGCGCGCCCATGTCGAGGGCGAAAACGGTGGCGTCCTTCAACACGTCCGGCACCTCGCCGCGGACGATGCGCCGCGCCAGGCCTTCCGCCAACGCCGTCTTGCCGACCCCGGGATCGCCGACGAACAGCGGGTTGTTCTTGTTGCGCCGGCACAGGATCTGAATGGTCCGCTCGATCTCCGCGTCGCGGCCGATGAGCGGATCGATGCGCCCCTCCTGCGCCTTCCGGTTGAGGTTGACGCAGTAGCTTTCCAACGCCTCCTGCCCCTTGCGCACCACCTTGTCGGCGCCACCCTCCTCGTCGGCCCCCTGCGCCGTGCGCCGCCGGTTCTCCGACGGCACCTTGGCGATGCCGTGCGAGATGAAGTTGACCGCGTCCAGGCGCGTCATGTCCTGCACCTGCAGGAAGTAGACGGCATGCGACTCGCGCTCGGAGAACAGCGCGACGAGGACGTTGGCGCCGGTAACCTCGTCGCGGCCCGACGACTGTACGTGGATGACCGAGCGTTGCACGACCCGCTGGAAACTGGTCGTCGGCTTGGGATCGTTGGCGACGGCCGTCTTCAGCGTCTTCAACTCGTTGTCGAGGAACGCGGCGACTTCCTTGCGCAACTGGTCAACGTCGACGCCGCACGCCCGGAAGACCTGCCCGGCGTCGTCGTCGTCGATCAATGCGAGCAACAGATGCTCCAGGGTCGCGTACTCATGCTGGCGTTCCGTGGCGAGGGCCAGGGCGCGGTGTAGGGTCTGTTCAAGGTTACGCGATAGCATCTACTCTTCCGATTCGCCGGTATCTTTCTCGATGGTGCATTGTAGCGGGTGTTGGTGCTGGCGCGCCGTTTCCATGACCTGATTCACCTTGGTCTCGGCGACCTCGTAAGTGAATACGCCGCAAACGCCAACGCCGCGGTGGTGGACGTGCAGCATGATGCGGACCGCGTCGTCGTGGTTCTTGCCGAAAAACCGCTCAAGCATATGCACGACGAACTCCATCGGCGTGTAGTCGTCGTTGAGCATCAAGACCTTGTACATCGACGGACGCTTGGCCCGCGTACGCACCTTGGTCGCGATCCCCGTGTTATCCTGCTCGTCGATATTCGGTTTCTTCGGTTCGCTCATGTTCTCATGCGTGCCCGTGTCTCGATCAGGAGGCGGAACTTCCCTTGGCAATGTCGTCTGCCGCCGTCCATTGCCATCCCCTGAGAATATATCGTATTTTGCCGATGGAAAAAGGGTAGCCGACCAAACATTGAAAAATCGTTTTGAATTCAGCGCGATGGCGGCGCGATCGGGAAATTCACAAGCGCCCTCGCGAACCCTGGCGTGCTGCATCAACAAACCACGCGGTTACGAATGTGATACGAGGAGGCGCCGATGACAGATCGCCGCACCAAACCAGACGAAGAGGCCCAGCGTCGGGAGTGGGAGGAACGGCTGGCCAAGAACTGGGGACCGCAAATCTCGCCCCGCCGGCGCCTGGCGTCCGGTATCGTCATCATCGTCGCCTTCGTCGGCCTCATCCTCGGCGCCCTGCTCGTCGCGCCTTGACCCGCCCGCCGTCGCCGCCGCTCACCGCAAGGCCTTCTCGACCAGTCTCGCCCAGTAGGCGGCGCCCAAGGGGAGAATCGAGTCATTGAAATCGTACTTCGGATGGTGCAGGCCGCGCGGCGTGCCGCCGGCGCCGCCGCCAAGCCAGATGTAGGCGCCGGGCACCGCCCGCAGCATGAATGCGAAATCCTCGGCGCCCATGCTAGGCGGCAGATCGCGGTCGACGTTGTCCGCCCCCAGTACGTCCACCGCCACCTCGGCGGCGAAGGCGGCTTGCGTCGGATCGTTGATCGTCGGCGGGTAGCGGCGTTCGTAGTCGATCTCGGCGGCGCAGCCGTGCGCGGCGGCGACACCGGCGGCGGCGCGCCGCACCGACGCCTCGACGAAGTCCTGCACCGCCTCATCCAGGGTGCGTACGGTTCCGCGCAGACGCGCCGTCTCTGGCAGGATGTTGAATGCCTCGCCGGCATCCAGCCGAGTCACCGACACCACCGCTGCCTGCGACGGGTTGACGGTTCGACTGACGATGCTTTGCACGGCGCCGATCAGCGTCGCCGCGGCGGGGATGGGGTCGACCCCTTGGTGCGGCATCGCCGCGTGCGCCTGCCGCCCGGCAAGCCGGATGTCGAACGTATCGCAAGCCGCCATCATCGGTCCCGGCCGAACGGCGGCGCGCCCGGCGGGCAAGTTGGGCCAGTTGTGCAGACCGAACACCGCCGTCACCGGGAACAGGTCGAACAGGCCCTCCTCGACCATCTTGCGGCCGCCCGCCTCGTTCTCCTCCGCCGGCTGGAAGATGAACCGCACGGTGCCGGAGAAGCGGCGCGTTTCGGCGAGGTATTTCGCCGCGCCCAGCAGCATCGCCATGTGGCCGTCGTGACCGCAGGCATGCATGATGCCGGGATGGGCCGATCGGTAGGCGACGCCTGTCGCCTCCTGGATGGGCAAGGCATCCATGTCGGCGCGCAGGCCGATCGCCTTGCCGGGGCCGTTGGCGAGTGTGCCGACGACGCCGGTGCCGGCCAGTCCGCGATACACTGTGAGTCCGAAGTCGGCGAGTAGTTCGGCAACGAAGTCCGCTGTCATCCGCTCCTCATACGCCAGCTCGGGGCGATTGTGCAGACGCTGACGCCAAGCGGCCATCTCGGCGCCAAGCGCGTTCAGTCGTTCCGGAACGGCCATTCGTTTATTCTCCCTGTCGCCTTCTTCTTGTCGCCTCCCTGTCGCCCCCTATCGCCGGAGCGACGGTAGTGCTGGCTTTCAGATTGGGCGCTTGCCGCGGGGCCGCCAGTGCGCCGGCTGGTATTGCCGGGCGACGTGGTTATATATGCTATGAGCCGTCAACGCCGTCATCGAGGGATCGAAACATCCGTTGGACACCGTTGCCGTAGTCGAGGCCTGCCAGCCGCCTTCAACGGCGCGGGCAACGAACCCGATCGTCGACTGGATCATCGGCGCCGGCTGGGACGTCACGGACCAAAAAGAGGTTGTGCGTGGCCTTGGCGAGCGCATGCGACAGGCCGGCCTTCCCGTGTGCCGCATCCGGGTGACCCTGCGCACCCTGCATCCCCAATTCATCGGCGTGTCTCATACGTGGGTACATGGCGTCGACGAGGTCGAGGAATTCCTGCCGGCCCACGCCATCCTCGCGCAAGACCGGTACCTGAAAAGCCCCTATGCGTCGATCTTCGAGGGCGCCGGCGCCATCCGGCGCCGCCTCGACGTACCGGGCGCGATCATCGACTTCCCCATCCTCGAAGAGCTGAAAACCCTCGGCGCCACCGACTACATCGCCATGCCGCTCGACTTCTCCGACGGACGGCGCAGCGCCATAACCTTCGCCGGCAATCGGCCAGGCGGCTTCACCACGCAAGAACTCGCGATGGTCTACGAGGCGTTGCCGGTCCTGTCGCACTTGTTCGAATTGCACGCTCTCCGCCGGACCGCGAAGACCATTCTCGAGACCTATCTCGGCGAGCATACCGGCGAACGGGTGCTGAAGGGTCAGATCAAACGGGGCGACGGCGAGAACATCTACGCCGTCATCTGGTTCTGCGATCTGCGCGCATCGACGGCGTTGGCGGAATCCCTGTCGCGAGCCGAGTTCCTGCAGGTCCTGAACGACTTCTTCGAGTGCATGGCCGGTGCCGTCCTCGATCACGGCGGCGAGGTGCTGCGCTATGTCGGCGACGCGGCGCTGGCTATCTTTCCCATCGGCATCGTCGCGCCGTCGCCCGAGAAATGTCCGCGCCACAATGACACCTGCATCCGCGCCATGGCGGCGGCGAAGGACGCGGTGGGGCGGATGGCGGCATTGAACGCCAACCGCCGAGACATGGGCGCGACGCCGCTCGACTTCGGCATCGGGCTGCACATCGGCGACGTGATGTACGGCAACATCGGCGTCCCTCGGCGGCTGGAATTCACCGTCATCGGCGCCGCCGCCAATCACGCGGCGCGCATCGAGGGAATGTGCAAGACCCTTCGCCGCGGTGTCTTGCTGTCCGGGGAACTCGCCAGGGTCCTGCCCTACAGAACGATGTCGCTCGGCCGCCACGTGTTGCGCGGCGTCGGCGAACCGGTGGAGATCTTCACCATCGACGAAGATGCCGACGTCGGGCCCGATACCGACACCAATTCCGGCCCTACGCCGACCCGTGACTGAGCGGCTATTCGGCGGCGGCTCGTCCGCTGGCCGCCGAGCCGTCCACGGGGCGGTTCTCGGCATCGAGCAGGATGACCGGCGGCTCCCAGGTGCGCACCGCTTCTCGGTCCATTGTCGCGTAGGCAGCGATGATAATCAGGTCGCCGGGCCTGGCGAGATGCGCCGCCGCGCCGTTGATCTGAATCGTCCCCGACCCCGCCTCGCCCTCGATGACGTAGGTCTCGAAGCGCGACCCGTTGGTGATGTTGTAGACCTGCACCTGCTGATGCACCAAAAGCTGGGCTCGATCCATCAGCGCGCGATCGATCGTGATGCTGCCTTCGTAGTGGAGATCGGCGTCGGTGACCGTCGCCCGGTGGATCTTCGAGTAGAGAACGGAAATCTGCATCATGTACCCCTCAAGTGCCCTCAAATCAGCGGGCGCTGGCGCGCACGACATAAACCTACCGCTCAGAGCGGCAAGGGGGAAACGCCGAACAGCCAAGCATGGATGGCGAGAAAAATGGCGTAGGCGGCGATGCCGAGGCCGATGCGCCACCAGCCGAGCGCGGCGAGACTGAACCGGTTACGCCCGGCGATGATCGCCGCGAACGGCACATAGGAGGTCTGTGCGGCGTAGCCCGGCCACAGGTCGCCGAACCGGCGCGCCCGCTTGATGTCGATGTGCAGGGCGCCAAGCAGGGCCAGCGCCGTCAGGCCGCCGAAAAATATGATGTCCGCCGCCGTACCGTTGGCCAGCAGGTGGGAGATACCCCAGAGCGCGACGGCCCACATCACGGGATGGCGGGTGATCGCCTGAATGCCCGACGCCGGCTTCTCGACCATCGGCCGCGAATCCAAGCCGACGGCCATCGGATTGGGCGTCAGATACCCGGCAACGAGAAAAATGAATGCGAGCAACATGATCAACAGCGACAGGTGCTGCAGACCCACCGGCGGCGTCCAGATGGGGACCACCGGCGCGGCGTTGTAGGCGGCGATGGCCCAGAGGAAGGTAACAATGGCGATCAGCGAATAGCCGACGGTGAACCCGACTTCGCCAATCCGCGCGACGATGGCGTCACGCGTCACCCGCCGCGCCAGGGCGAAGTGGCCGAGCAGAAATGCCGCCATCGCGGCGGCCAACGCGCCAACCGTTCCAGTCATCAAGTCACCAGCCATCGCACGACCGAAAACCACCGTTGACGATGCCGTGCCGGCGCCCGCCGCCATCGGCGCGACCGATCATCGCCGCAGTCACTGAAAGCTAGCAGATTTTAGCCCGTTGAGATACCCCGCGCCACCCATGGAAACGCAAACCACCGATGCTTTGCCGGCCGGTTCGCAAGCCTTGTTTGCTGGGAAAAACCTCGCTATGGTTCCCGAAACAATGCGTGTAACAACATGACACAGGGAAGCTGCGGCACCGCATGGAATGGTCCCTGTTCTGCCGCCTAACTAAAACCAAACGGCCCGAGGTCATCCGTCTGAGAGGCTCAGCAGCGTTCGGCATTATCCGCTACGCACCCGAGGGATTATGTCCGTTCGGGCCGAACGGCGTGGCGGTTGACGGCGCATGGATTGTCGCTGGTCGCTTCGGCTGTCGCGTTGAGAAACGTCCAACGAACACCGAACCACCCTTGTCACGGGTGCCAAGCGGAGAGGAGGAGAACGGAACAGAATGGCTCATCAACCTGCGGATCTGACCAGCCCCCCTGATTTGTCACACGAACGGCGCACCGGCCCCGTGCGCGTGCAGCGGCCGATCTACAAGGATATCCTGCCACCCTGCAACAATGCCTGCCCCGCCGGCGAGAACATCCAGGCGTGGCTCGGTCATGCAACGGTGGGGCGGTTCCGCGAGGCCTGGGAAAAGATCCTCGAGGACAATCCGATGCCGGCGATCCATGGCCGCGTCTGCTACCACCCCTGCGAGACGAGCTGCAATCGCGGCGACCTCGATGCCTCCGTCAGCATCCATGCCGTCGAGCGGTTCCTCGGCGACATGGCGATCGAGCAGGGCTGGGACATGGAAAACACGGCGGCGCCGACCGGCAAGCGGACCCTGGTCGTCGGCGCCGGGCCGAGTGGCCTGTCGTGCGCCCATCATCTGGCCCGCCTGGGCCACACCGTCGAGATTTACGAAGCCGGTCCGGTTCCTGGCGGCATGATGCACTTCGGCATCCCGGCCTACCGCCTGCCCCGCGACATTCTGATGGGCGAGATCAAGCGCATCGAACGCATGGGGGTGAAGATCGTCCTCGATCACAAGGTCGAAGACGTCATGGCGGAGAAGGAGAAGGGGAATTTCGACGCCGTGTTCATCGCCGTCGGCGCGCACTTGGCGAAGAAGACGGAGATCCCCAGCCGCGATGCCGGCAAGGTTCTGGACGCGGTTGCCTTCCTGCGTCAAGTGGAGACCGGAGCGTCGCCGAAGTTGGGCCGCAAGGTGGCGATCTACGGCGGCGGCAACACGGCGATGGACGCCGCGCGGGTCGCCAAGCGCCTCGGTCACGAACCGCTGATCATCTACCGTCGCGACCGCGACAACATGCCGGCGCATGAATTCGAGGCCCAGGAGGCGGAAGAAGAAGGCGTGATGATCCACTGGCTGCGGACCATCAAGTCGATCGAGAAGTCGACCTTCACCGTCGAGGTGATGAAGATCGACGAGAACGGCCGCCCGCAGCCGACCGGCGAGGTGGAAACGCTGGAAGCCGACGATCTGATCATGGCGCTCGGCCAGGATACCGATACGAGCTTCATGCGGACGCTGCCCGGCGTCGAGTTCCAGAAGGACGGCACGGTGGTGGTCAATCATCAAATGATGACGGGCTGCGATGGGGTCTTCGCCGGCGGCGACATGGTGCCGTCGGAACGCACGGTGACCATCGGCGTCGGCCACGGCAAGCTCGCGGCGCGCAATATCGATGCCTACCTGCGCGGCGAGGTGTACGAGAAGCCGCCGAAAAAGCCGATCGCCACGCTCGACAAGCTGCATCTATGGTATTACACGGACGCGGCGCAACGGCCGCAGCCGCACGTCGACATCAAGCGGCGCCATGAATCCTTCGAGGAGGTGGTCGGCGGTCTCGGCGAAAAGGACGCCGTGTACGAAGCCAAGCGCTGCCTTTCCTGCGGCAACTGCTTCGAGTGCGATGGCTGCTACGGGGCCTGCCCGGAGGATGCCATCATCAAGCTCGGGCCCGGCAAGTTCTATGAATACAACTACAGCCGCTGCACCGGCTGTGCCGTCTGCTACGAGCAGTGTCCAAGCCATGCCATCGAAATGATCCCGGAACCGCCGGCATCGACAACCTGATGTCATCTTCCACGGGGTGGCGCGTTGCCGCCCCGTGGGTACCCCCATCATAAGGAACGACAAACGGTCGGGCCAATCCGGCGGACGGGCGACCGACAGTGGAGGACGACATGGCCGAAGTAGAGATCGCAACAATCGACGGCAACGAGGCGGCGGCGTACGTCGCTTTCCGTGTCAACGAGATTTGCGCCATTTATCCGATCACGCCATCCTCGACGATGGCGGAACTCGCCGATCAGTGGGCGAGCGAGGGTAAGACCAACATCTGGGGCAACATCCCCGACGTCGTCGAGATGCAGAGCGAAGGCGGCGCCGCCGGCACGGCGCATGGCGCCCTGCAGGCAGGTGCGTTGACGACCACCTTCACGGCGTCGCAAGGCCTGATGCTGATGATCCCCAACATGTACAAGATCGCCGGCGAACTTACCGCGGCGGTCTTCCACGTCGCGGCGCGCGCGCTGGCGACGCAAGGGCTGTCGATCTTCGGCGATCAGCAGGACGTGATGGCGGTGCGGCCGACCGGTTTCGCGCAACTGGCCTCGGTCTCGGTGCAGGAAGCGCACGACATGGCGCTGATCTCCCAGGCGGCGACATTGGAGTCGCGGATCCCCTTCATCCACTTCTTCGACGGCTTCCGGACATCGCACGAGGTCAACAAGATCACCTTGATCAGCGACGCGGTGATGCGGGAGATGATCGATGAGAACCTCGTCATCGCCCACCGCAACCGCGCCTTGAATCCGGACCATCCGGTGATCCGCGGCACGGCTCAGAACCCGGACACCTACTTCCAAGGCCGGGAGACGCCGAACATCTTCTATGATGCCGTGCCCGGCATCGTCGAAAGAACGATGGGCAAGTTCGCCGAGCTGACCGGCCGATCCTACAAACTGTTCGACTACCACGGCGCGGCGGATGCCGAGCGGATTGTCATCGTCATGGGCTCCGGCGCCGATACTGCCCGGGAGACGGTGGATTACCTCGTCGACCAAGGCGCCAAGGTCGGTGTCGTGCAGGTGCACCTGTTCCGCCCGTTCTCCGCCAAGCATCTCTTCGCGGCGATCCCGTCGACGACCAAGGCGATCGCCGTCCTCGATCGGACCAAGGAGCCAGGCGGCACCGGCGAGCCGTTATACACCGACATTGTCACCTGCTTCGCCGAGGCCGCCGCCGACGGCGCCATGCCGACCGCCGCCATGCCGCGCATCATCGGCGGCCGCTACGGCCTGTCGTCGAAGGAATTCACGCCGGCGATGGTCAAGCGCATCCTCGACGAGTTGGTCGAGCAAAAGCCGAAGAACCACTTTACCATCGGCATCAAGGACGACGTCACCCACACCAGCCTGGACTTCGACCCGTCCTTCGCCACCGAGCCCGACACCGTGTTCCGCGCCATGTTCTACGGCCTCGGCGCCGACGGGACGGTGGGCGCCAACAAGAACACGATCAAGATCATCGGCGAGGATCCGGCCTTCCACGCGCAAGGCTATTTCGTCTACGATTCAAAAAAATCCGGCTCGCAGACGGTATCGCATGTCCGCTTCGGGCCGGAGCCGATCCGCTCCGCCTACCTGATCAAGGACGCCAATTTCATCGGCTGCCACCAGTTCAACTTCGTCAAGAAGACGGACGTGCTGGCGCAGGCGGCGCCGGGGGCGACATTCCTGCTGAACAGCCCCTTCCCGCTCGAGGCGACCTGGGACGAGTTGCCGCAGCCGGTGCAGCAGTCCATCATCGACAAGAAGCTGAAGGTCTACGTCATCGACGCCGCGAAGGTGGCGCGCGAATCCGGCATGGGGACGCGCACCAATACCATCATGCAGACCGCCTTCTTCGCCATCTCGGGCGTGATGCCCAAGGACGCGGCGATCGAGAAGATCAAGCAGTCGATCCGCAAGACCTACGGCAAGAAGGGCGACGAGATCGTCCAGAAGAATTTCGAGGCCGTCGACCACACCGTCGCCCACCTGTTCGAGCTGCCGATCCCCGAGACGGCGACCAGCATCACCGCTCTTGATCGCGTCGTGCCGGAAGAAGCGCCGGAGTTCGTCCAGAAGGTCACGGCGATGATGATGGCCGGCCACGGCGACGACTTGCCGGTCAGCGCCCTGCCCGCCGACGGCTCGTATCCCACCGGGACGACGAAATGGGAAAAGCGCAACATCTCGCAATTCATACCGATCTGGGAGCCGGACATCTGCATCCAGTGCGGCAACTGCAGTTTCGTCTGCCCGCACGGCGTGATCCGCGCCAAGCTTTATAACGAGGAAAGACTCAAGGACGCGCCGCCGTCGTTCAAATCGGCGCCCATCGATGCGCGCGGTTTTCCCGACACCCGCTACACGCTGCAAGTCTACGCCGAGGACTGCACCGGCTGCGCGCTCTGCGTCGAGGTCTGCCCCGCCAAAAGCAAGGAGGCGAGCGGCAAGAAGGCGATCAACATGGATTGGAAGGACCCGATCATCGACGATGCGCGGGCCGACGTCGCCTTCTTCGAGACGCTGCCGGTCAACGAACGCTCGCGGATCGACTTCGCGACCGTCCGCGGCACCCAGTTCCTGGAGCCGATGTTCGAGTTTTCCGGCGCCTGCGCCGGCTGCGGCGAGACACCCTACGTGAAGCTCGTCTCGCAGCTGTTCGGCGACCGGATGCTGGTCGCCAACGCTACCGGCTGCTCATCGATCTACGGCGGCAACCTGCCGACGACACCGTGGACCACCAGCGCCGAGGGCCGCGGCCCGGCCTGGGCCAACTCGCTGTTCGAGGACAACGCCGAGTTCGGGCTGGGCATGCGTCTGGCCGCCGACCGACACATGCTGCTGGCGCGCTCGCTGCTCGTCGAGATGCGCGACCTGATCGGTCCAGACCTCGTCGAGGAAACCGTGAACGCCCAGCAGCGGACGGAATCGCAAATCCGCCGGCAGCGGCAGCGCATCGCCGACATCCGGGCGAAGGTCGCCGCTCTCGACACCGGGAACAGCCGTCAGCTTCTGTCCGTCATCGAGCATCTGGTGCGCCGCAGCGTGTGGATCATCGGCGGCGATGGCTGGGCCTACGACATCGGCTCGTCCGGCGTCGACCACGTGCTGGCCACCGGGCGCGATATCAACCTGCTGGTGCTGGACACGGAGGTCTATTCCAACACCGGCGGCCAGGCTTCGAAGTCGACGCCTATCGGCGCGGTCGCCAAGTTCGCCAACGCCGGCAAGAAGGTCGGCAAGAAGGACCTGGCCCTGCAGGCGATCTCCTACGGCAACGTGTTCGTCGCCCGCATCGCCATGGGCGCCAACCCGCAGCAGGCGCTGCTCGCCATACGGGAGGCGGAAGCCTACGAGGGGCCGTCGCTGATCCTCGCCTACAGCCACTGCATCGCGCATGGCATCAACATGCAGAAAGGGCTCGACCAGCAGGCGCGCGCCGTCCACACCGGCTACTGGCCGCTGCTGCGATTCAACCCCGAGGTCCGCTACTCGGGCGAGAACCCCTTCGTCATGGACTCGCCGCGGCCGACGATGAAGCTCAGCGAGTTCACCGATAACGAACTGCGCTACCGCATGCTGACGCGGACCAATCCGAAGGAAGCGGCGCAACTGATGCAGCAGGCCCAGGAAGCCGTCGACCGGCGGTGGAAGCTCTACGAGGAGATGGCGAGCCTGGCCTAGGGCCAAGCGCGGTCACCCGGCGCCCGCCGTCGTGACAATACATACCCTCGCCGCCATAACCGGTCGCGGCTTGATGCCCTGTGAAGAACGAACACGCTCGGGAGGACGACAATAATGGACCTGCAAACACATTATCTGGGCCTGGCCCTCAAACATCCGTTGGTCGCCTCGTCCGGCCCGTTGTCGAGCACTGTCGACGGGGTCCGGCGGCTGGAGGACGGTGGCGCGTCGGCAATCGTTCTGGCGTCGCTGTTCGAGGAACAGTTGCGTCACGAGAACGCGTTCTTCGACCATCTACTCGAGGCCGGCACCGAGCAGTTTCCGGAATCGCTCAGCTACTTCCCGGAAGTCGAGGACTACTACGTCGGTCCCGACACCTACCTGAAGCTGGTCAGCGACTGCGTCGCCGCCGTCGACGTGCCGGTCATCGCCAGCCTCAACGGGATTACCAAGACAGGCTGGGTCGAGTATGCCAAGGAGATCGCCGGCGCCGGCGCCAAGGCAATCGAGCTCAACATCTTCTACATTCCCGCCGACATCACGCTGAGCGGCGCGGAGGTCGAGCAGCGATACATCGACGTCGTCAAGTCGGTCGCCGATGCCGTCGACATCCCTGTCGCCGTGAAGATGAATCCCTTCTTCAGCTCCACCGGCGAGGTGGCGGTGCGCCTAATCGAAGCCGGCGCCCGCGGCCTCGTGCTGTTCAACCGTTTCTATCAGCCGGATTTCGATCTCGACGCGCGCGAGGTGGTGCCGAACCTGGAACTCAGCTCGCCCTCGGAGATCCGCCTGCCGCTGTTGTGGATCGCTATCCTGCACGGCCGCGTGAATGCGTCGCTCGCCGCCACCCGTGGCGTCTACACGGCGGCGGAGGTCCTCAAATACCTGATGGCGGGGGCCGACGCGGTGATGTCGACCTCCGCCCTGCTGCGCAACGGCGTCGGCCACACCCACAAGGTCGTCGAATCCCTCGTCGAGTGGATGGAGCGCCACCAGTTCCAGTCGGTGGAACAGATGAAGGGCTCGATGAGCCAGCAGAAGGTCGCCGACCCCTCGGCATTCGAACGCGCCAACTACATCAAGACGCTGCAGAGCTACAAGAGCCCCTATATCGCCTGACGGCCGATCGCCCCGCGGGGCCGGCCGCCCCACCCGGCGCACACGCATGACTTTTCCGGGAGGCAACCGCGCGTGGCATGGTTTTACCTCGGTCTGGCGATCCTCCTCGAGGTCGCCGGCACCACCTGCCTCAAGCTCGCCGAGGGCTTCACCCGGCCCGTCCCCTCGGTGCTCATCTTCGTCTTCTACGCCGCCAGTTTCGTCCTGCTGACGCTGGCGGTGAAGGTCGTTCCGATCAGCCTCGCCTACGCCATCTGGTCCGGCGTCGGCACGGCGCTGATCGCCGTCATCGGCTTCGTCGCCTTCAAGGAGCCGGCCACGGCGATGAAAATCTTCTTCATCGCCGTCATCATCGTCGGCGTGGTCGGCCTGCAGCTGTCCGACCGCGGCGGCGGCCCAGTCTGAGCGCCTCGCCGGCCGCGCCACCGATACCGCCTTTCGCCGTTTGACCCGGCCGGCCTGGCGTCGCTACGATGCCGCCCTGCACAATGGCGGCCGGCCGGCGGCCTTCCGATAGCAAGAAAATACGGGGAACAGCGGGATGAGCTACGAAGACATTCTCTATGCCGTCGACACCGGCGTCGCGACGATCACCGTCAACCGTCCGCAAAAGCTGAACGCCTTTCGCGCCCAGACCTGCGAGGAATTCATCGACGCGATGAACCGCGCCGGCTGGGACCAGACGATCGGCGTCATCGTCATCGAGGGCGCCGGCGGCAAGGCGTTCTCGACCGGCGGCGACCAGACGGCGCACGAAGGCCATTACGACGGCCGCGGCATCATCGGCCTGCCTTTGGAGCAGATGCAGTCGATCATCCGCGAGGTGCCGAAGCCGGTGATCGCCAAGGTCCAGGGCTATGCCATCGGCGGCGGCAATGTGCTCGCCCTGTTGTGCGATCTCACCATCGCCGGCGAAAGCGCCGTGTTCGGCCAGGTCGGGCCGAGGATGGGCTCCGTCGATGCCGGCTTCGGAACCGCCTTCCTGGCCCGCTGCATCGGCGAAAAGCGGGCGCGCGAGCTGTGGTACTTGTGCCGGCAGTACAAGGCCCGGCAGGCGCTGGCCATGGGTTTGTGCAACGCCGTGGTGCCGGACGCCGAGCTTGACGCCGAAGTGCGCGCCTGGTGCGACGAGATCCTCGAAAAGAGCCCGACCGCCATCGCGCTGGCCAAAAGGTCGTTCAACGCCGACACCGCAAGCATCGCCGGCATCGCCGGGCTCGGCCTGCAGGCGGTCAGCCTGTTCTATCAGACCGAGGAGTCGAAGGAAGGCGTCGCCGCGTTCAAGGAAAAGCGCAAGCCGCGTTTCCGTCCCGCCTCCGAGTAGGCCGCCGCCGGCCGACCGGCGTTTTTCCGATCCCCCACCAGCATTCCTGAAACCGCGCCATTGACGGGCCGCCGGATCGATGACGGCCGCGCGAAAAAACCCTTTTTACGATAATAAACGATTTATTTACTACTTTGGCGGTATACCAACATCGTTTTCGCGTACCGGCGAACTTCATCGGGATTTCGAAGAATATACCGTGAATATCGTTTTAAACACCAAACAAATAACCTCAAAGTATATAACAAATAAAACTTTTGTGACAATTGGTTAATTTGTGTATTTTCTCAAGTTGTGGAGCATCTTTACTTTTAACAGGAGACACTCATGAGCCACGTTATCGCCCGCTTCATGGACGACGAGTCCGGGGCCACCGCCATCGAGTACGGCCTGATCGCCGCCCTCATCGCCGTCGCCGCGATTGGCGCCTTCACCCAGGTCGGAATCGAACTCACCAACCTCTTCGGCACGATCGAGGGTGAACTTGCCCAGTAAGCCGCTTTGATCTGGCCCGTCCGGACCAGCCCGGGCGTTTCCGGGGCGGCGGCGCAATCCGTCGCCGCCCCGGGGAAGTCCGCCCCTTAACCGAAACAACCTGATCGGACCCAAAACACGCCGCAAGAGCGAAACGTTCTCGTTGTCAAGCCTTGGATCCCGACCCCGATGTTTGGCCTGCCCCCGATCCTCCTGCTCAGCGCCACCTTGTTTGTCGGCCTGCTGGGCCTCGCCCTGGTGAGCGACGCGCAGGCGTTTCGCATCCCCAATCGGATTTCTTTGGCATTGGTCGCCCTCTATCCGGTTTACGTTTCGGCGGCCATCCAGCCCGTCGACTGGGCGGGATCGCTCGGTCTCATGGTTGTCACCCTGGCGGTCGGCCTGGCCGCTTTTGCCGTGCGCGTCCTCGGCGGCGGCGACGTCAAGCTGCTGGCCGCCGGCGCCCTGTGGGCGGGGCCCGAGGCGGCGGCCGAGTTCTTTGTCTTGACCGCCCTGATCGGCGGTGCCTTCGCCTTGATTTTCGTCACCCCCTATCGGATCAACCTGGCTTTCCTCTGTCACGCGGCCGGACAAACGCAGATGCGCGACGTCCTGCTCGGCAACGCGATCCCCTACGGCATCGCCATCAGCGGCGCCGGGATCCTCGTCATCACCCCCCGAATCCTCAACATCCCGCTCTATTAAGGAAGGAGTGACCCCGTGAATCCCCGCAATATCGCCATGCTGGTCGCGGCCCTCGGTGTCGCCGGCGTGACCGCCTACGGCGTGCAAGGATACCTGGCGCAGCCGGCACCCGCGCCGGTGCCGGCCAATGTGGCCGCGCCGGCCGCCGAGACGATCCCGACCGTCTCCGTCCTCATCGCCGCCAAGGAAATTCCCACCGGCACCTTCGTCCGCCCGGACCTGCTCGCCTGGCAAGACTGGCCGGAGGCGAACGTGCGCGACGACTATCTTGTCGAAGGCGAAACCACCATCGAGGAGATGGTCGGCGGCGTCATCCGCGCGCGGATGTTCCCCGGCCAACCGGTAACCCAGGCCCGCCTCGTCAATCCGGGCGACCGCGGCTTCCTCGCCGCCGTCCTCGATCCCGGCAAGCGCGCCGTCAGCGTGCCGATCAACGCCACCTCCGGCGTCGGCGGTTTCGTGTTCCCCGGCGACAGCGTCGACGTCATTCTGTCGTTCACGGTGAACGTCTCCGACGAAGAATCCGGCACCAGCCAGAGCCGCTATTTCGGACAGACCGTCCTCAGCGACGTCCGCGTCCTCGCCATCGACCAGACGGTCGATAATGAAGAGGGTTCGGCCCGCGTCGCCAAGACGGCAACCCTCGAGGTGACGCCGAAAGAGGCGGAAAAAATCAGCGTGGCGCTCGAAATCGGCGACCTCGCCTTGAGCCTCAACAGCCTCGCCCGCGTGGACGCCTCGGAACCCGACGGAACGCAGAAAGCGGACCCGACCGGCTACACCTCGGACGTCGATGTGCTTGGCATGTACGGCGATCCGACCGGATTGCCGCAACCCCTAGGCTTGGCCGAGAAACTCAGCGTCCTGCGCGGTAGCGAAGCCAGCAACGTCAGCTTTTAGGAGCCCCAACAGTGAAGACCCCGACCCCGAAACCGGCTCGCTCGCGGCGGCTCGCCGCGCTAGCCTTCCTCGCCGGCCTGGCATTCTTGCTGGGCCTTGGCACCGCCTCGGCGACGCAGATCATCCCGGGCAACCAAACCTCGGTGCGCGTCTCCGTCAACGCCGGCAGCCTGATCAGACTGAACCGGGCGGCGGCGACGGTGTTCGTCGCCAATCCGGAGATCGCCGACATCCAGGTCAAGTCGCCGCGGCTGATCTACCTGCTCGGCAAGAAAACCGGCCGCACCACCGTTTACGCCGTCGACGGGCGCGACAACGTGCTGGCCAGCGTCGACGTGGTCGTCGAGCATAATCTGCCCGGCCTGCGATCGGCGATACGCGGCCTTTATCCCAATGCCGATGTCCAGGTCAGCAGTGTCGAGGATTCCATCGTCATCGACGGCCGCGTCGACTCGGCGACCGCGTCGGAGAACCTGCGCCGCATCGCGACGCGCTATCTCGGCGAGGAGGAGGAACTGATCAACCGGGTCGGTGTCGATGCCCCGGTGCAGGTCAACCTCCGGGTCCGCGTCGCCGAGATCACGCGCGACATCCAAAAGCAGCTCGGCTTCAACTGGGAATTTGTCGGCGAGATGTTCGGGCTCGACTTCGTGCTCGGGATCGTCAACCCCTTCGAGTCACTCACTTCCAACTTCCTGCAGTTAAGCGCCGAACCGGGATCCCTCGACGCCAACGCCCTAATCGATGCGCTCGACAACGAGGGCATGATCAGCATCCTCGCCGAACCGAACCTGACGGCGATGAGCGGCGAGACCGCCAGTTTTCTCGCCGGCGGCGAATTCCCGATCCTGGTGCCGCAGGGCGATGACCGGGTGACCATCGAATTCAAGAAGTTCGGCGTTTCCCTGGCCTTCACGCCGACGATCGTCGGCCGCGATCGGGTTAATCTCCACGTGTTGCCGGAGGTCAGCCAACTCACCGACGAAGGGTCCATCTCGCTACAGGTCGGCGACGTCAGCATCGACGTCCCGGCGCTGACGACCCGGCGGGCGGAAACCACGGTCGAACTCGGCAGCGGTCAAAGCTTCGCCGTCGCCGGACTGCTGCAGAACGACGTCTCGGAGGCGGTGCAAAAGTTTCCGGGCCTGAGCGATGTGCCGGTGTTGGGCCGCCTGTTCACCTCCGACCAGTTCATCCGCAAGGAGAGTGAGTTGGTGATCATCATCACCCCCTACATCGTTCGCCCCTCGCCGCAACGCCTGGCGACGCCGCGCGACGGCTTCGCGCCGCTAAGCGATGTCGAACGCCTTTTTCCCGGCGGCACCATGCGCCGGTTCCGGTCGGCGGGCGAGCCCTCCAGCGTCACTCCGGACGGCCGCCGCATCTACGGCCCCGTCGGCTTCATCGTGAAATAGAGGAGAGCATGAAAATGTCTCGATCCAGAAACCTGACCATGATCTCCTCGGCAACCCTCGTATTCGCCGCCGGAGCCATGCTGCAAGGCTGCGAAGGGCTTGCCGATTGGGCCAGCGACACCGGCATGCCAATCCAAGAAAGCGCGGTCATTGTCGAGCGCCCCGAGCCGAGCGTCGAGCTGAAGCAGACCCAGCACGAAGTGGTCTTCACCGGCGGCTCGACGTCGCTGTCCTCGCCCGCCGCCGATCGATTGCTCGGCTTCTTGAACGATATCGGCATCGCGCGCGGCGACAGCGTCTCCCTCGTCTCGGCGGCGCTGCCCGCCTCGGCGAGCAACGCGCAGCGCCTGGCCAACGCCCGCCGGGAACAGGCGGTGCGCGCGCTGTTGGAGAAGAACGACCTGCGGGTCTCCTCGCTGCCGGCCGATGTCGCGTCCGCCGCGCCGAATGTCGGCACGGTCACCGTGGTGGCGCGCCGCTACGTCGTCCGCCTGCCGGCCTGCCCGGATTGGACCGCGTCGGTGTGGGACAACTACGACAACCAGCCCCACTCCAATTGGGGATGCGCGACAGCGATCAATTTCGGCCTGATGGTCGCCAATCCGAGAGACCTGATCGAGGGACGCCCCGCGCCGATCGCCGATGGCGAACTGCAGGCGCGTGCCATCGAACGATACCGCCTTGGCAAGACCAAGGATCTCATTCGTCAGAGCGCCTCGAGCGATACGTTCGCGGTGGGCGAATCGTCGGGAGAGGAGTAGATCATGCTCGCCAAGGTTCTGGAATCCGCGCCCAACGTGCAACGGCCGTTCGCCGCCTTCATCAAGGACGAGGCGACGCGAGCCGCCGTCGCCGAAGGTGCCGCCAGCGGCGGTTTCGCCGATCCGCACGTCGTCACCGCCGACCTCGACGGCACCGTGCGCCGGCTCGGCAAAATGCCGACCCCGAGGTTGCTGGTGGTCGATCTGACCGGCAGCAGTCAGCCGGTCGAGGATCTCGGCCGACTGGCCGAGGTCTGCGACGAAGGCACCCAGGTCATCGCCGTGGGCGACGTCAACGACATCAATCTCTACCGAGACTTGATGGCGCTTGGTGTCCGCGAGTATCTCGTCAAGCCTGTCGATCCCGTCGCCTTCGGCGAGGTCCTACGCAGGGTCACGGCGGCCGAGAAAGAGGTTGACGCGGCGTCGCAGGAGGCCGGCCGGCTGATCTCCGTGGTCGGCGCCCGCGGCGGTGTCGGCGCCACCACCATCGCCTGCAACATCGCCTGGACGCTCGCCAACGAGCATGGCAAGCGGGTGGCGCTGGTCGATCTCGACCTGTTCTTCGGCACCTGCGGCCTGACCCTCGACCTCGACATCGGCCGCGGCTTCCGCGAGGCGCTCGAAAATCCGTCGCGGATCGACGGGCTGTTCATAGAGCGGGCGATGGTCCGGGAAAGCGACAACCTGTTCGTGCTGACGGCCGAAGAGGGCCTCGATTACATGATTTCGTTCGACCCTTCGTCGATCGAACTGCTGATCGACCATCTGCGGCGCGATTTCGAGCACGTCATCATCGATCTGCCGCGTTTCGCCGCCCGCTCGCAGGTCGGGCTGTTCCTGCCGCCGTCGATGATCGGCATTGTCAGCGAGCCCACCCTGGCCGGCATGCGCGACGCCCAGCGGCTGCATCAGTTCATGCGAAAAACGATCCCCAATGCCGATGTCTCCGTCATCCTCAATCGGGTTGGCGCCAACAAGGGGTGCGAACTCGACCTGGCGGATTTCCAGAAAAGCGCCGAGCTCACCGTCGACACGGCGATCCCCTTCGATGCCAAGCTGTTCGCCGAGAGCGCCAGCAACGGCAAACCCCTGGCGAAGGTCAAGCAAAAGGCCAAGGCGGTCACGGAAATTCGCGCTATCGCGCATGCCAACGCGAATATCAACGGGCGGATCAAGGAAACACAGAAGAAAAGCAAATCCTCGTTCTTGGCCAAACTCTTGGAGGGGAAAAAGTAGATGTCCGGATTCGGAACACGCGGCCGGCCGGCGGAAGGCGCTTTCGTCCCTCGAGGTCCTTCTCGGCAAGCACCGAGCCCGCCCGCGCACGGCGCGGACCGATCACCGCAAGCGAGTCTCATGGAGCCAGCAACACAGCCGCGGATCCGCCCGGAAATCGACCTCGCCGGCCCGCAGGTGGACGCCGACGAGTTCCTCGAAAAGGTCCTGCTGACGGCGCGCAAGGCGATGGAGCCGCCGGAGATCCTGCGCGTCACGCGTGGCAACCTGGCCAAGCAGATCACCGTCATGGTCGACGACATCTGCGCCGAGGAGAACGTCCCGTTCCAAGACCATGAGAAACGGAAAATCGTCACTGCCGTGGTCAATCGGCTGACCAGCGAGGCTAAGAACCAGGTCGGCGCGAGCAACGGCGGTGGCAACGGTGGCGGCGAGCGGGGGGTCATCGAGAAGACCAAGCAGCACATCCAGCCGATCCTCATGGAACGCATCGACGTCAGCAAGGCGGTGACCCTGCCGCCGGAAGAACTGTCGAAACAGATCAGCGAAATCGTCGGCGAAATCCTCGGCGAAGAGAAAATGCAGCTCAACCAGGCCGAACAACGCGACCTGGTGACGACACTGCTGAACGACATGTTGGGCCTGGGCCCGCTGGAGCCCCTGCTCGAGGATCCGTCCATCACCGATATCATGGTCAACGGGCCGAAGCAGATCTACGTCGAGCAGAAGGGCAAGCTGGTGCTCTCGGATGTCACTTTCCGGGACGACGCCCACGTGATGAGCATCTGCACGCGCATCGTCAGCCGGATCGGCCGGCGCGTCGACGAGACGACGCCACTTTGCGATGCGCGGCTTCAGGACGGGTCGCGCGTCAACATCATCATTCCGCCGTTGGCCATCGACGGCCCCTCCATCTCCATCCGTAAATTCGCCAAGCAGAAGATCACCCTCGACATGATGATCGAACAGGGGAACATCTCGCCGGAGATGGGGGTGGTGCTGAAGATCGCCGGCCGCTGCCGTCTCAATATCCTGATTTCCGGCGGCACCGGTTCCGGCAAGACGACCCTGCTCAACGCCATGTCACGGATGATCGACAACGGCGAGCGCGTCGTCACCATCGAGGACGCGGCGGAGTTGCAAATGCAGCAGCCGCACGTCGTGCGGCTCGAAACCCGGCCACCGAACCTGGAGGGCCAGGGGGAGATCACGCAGCGCGAACTCGTCAAGAACTGCCTGCGGATGCGCCCCGACCGCATCATCCTCGGCGAAATTCGCGCCGGCGAGGCCCTCGACATGCTGCAAGCGATGAACACCGGCCACGACGGGTCACTGGCGACCATCCACGCCAACAGGCCGCGCGAGGCGTTGACGCGGCTGGAGAACATGGTCGCGATGACCGGCGTTAAGCTGCCGCACGAGGCGGTGCGCTCGCAAATCGCCGGCGCCGTGCACCTGATCGTGCAAATTTCGCGCATGCGCGACGGCAAGCGGCGGGTCACCCAGGTCACCGAGGTTGTCGGCATGGAGGGCGAGATCATCATCACGCAGGACCTCTTCACCTTCAAGTTCGAGGGCGAAAATGTCGACGGCACCCTGCGCGGGCGCCATGTCTGCTCGGGCTTGCGGCCGCACTTCACATCGAAAGCAGAATACTTCGGGCTCGATCGGTCGCTTCTGAACGCCATGGGCACCGAGGAGATGTAACGCCATGTCCCCCATTGTGTTGCTCATCTTCATCGCCGCGTTTGTCGTCACCGGCGCCATCGTCTTCGTCCTGTTCGGCTCCAGCCCACGCGAACGAATGCGCAAACGGGCATCGACCCTCAAAGACCGGAAAACAGGCGGTCTGGCGAAGCCGGGCACCGCCATCGACGCCACCAGCCTCAAAAGAACGGAGAAGACCTCCTTCGCGCTGGCCGAGCAATTGGCCAAGCGTTATGTCCCGAACCAAACGGCGCTGAAGGAACGGCTCGCTCGCTCCGGCTTCAAGATCAGCCTTGGAACCTACGCGCTGATCAATCTCGGCGTCGGCGGCGTGGTATTCGTCGTCATTACTGTCGCCACCGGGCTCAACCCGACCGCCAGCGCGGCAATTGGCCTGGCGACCGGTATCATGATACCGCATCTCGCCGTCGGCCATCTTGCCACCAAGCGTCGCAACGCGTTCGTCGAGGGCTTGCCGGATGCCCTCGACCTCATGGTGCGCGGCCTGAAAGCCGGCCTGCCGATCACCGAGTCCATCGCCACGGTCGCCCGCGAAATGCAAGGCCCGATCCGCGAGGAATTCATCGCGGTGGCCGATGGCGTGCGCTTCGGCGGATCGATGGACACGTTGTTATGGGACGTCGCCCGGCGCATGCAGGCCGCCGAGTTTAAGTTCTTTGTCATCAGCCTGTCGATCCAGCGCGAAACGGGCGGCAACCTCACCGAAACCCTTAGCAATCTGTCGGACATCATCCGCAAGCGCCGGCAGATGCGGAAGAAGGTCAAGGCGCTGTCGTCGGAGGCCCGGGCCAGCGCCTATATCTTGGGTGCCATGCCGTTCGTGATGTTCTTCATCATGCATTTCCTCAATGAGGAATACGTCTCCACGCTCTACACCGATCCGCGCGGCATGATCATGCTTGGCGCCGGACTCCTCAGCATGGCGATCGGCGGCTTGATCATGGCGAAAATGGTGAGGTTCGAGATATGAACATCGAAGCCTATCTGCCGGCGGGAACGGACCCGCAGGCACTTGTCACCTGGGTCGCCGCGGCGACGGCCTTCCTGTGCGTCGTGCTGGTTTGGAAAGCGACCCTCGAGCCAAAGCCGATGGCCAACCGGCTAAAGCGCATCCAGAACCGCCACGCCGAACTGCGCGCCGGGCTGCAGACGGTCAAGCGGAACCAGAACCGCAAGGTCCAGGCGATGAGCCTGATGCGGCTGGTCACCCAGCGCGTCAAGATCGTCAAAAGCAACACGACGAACTCGATCGCCGAAAAGCTGGCGCGGGCGGGATGGCGAAGCCGCGACGCCGCCGTCGCCTACCTGTTTGCGAAACTTTGCCTGCCATTCGCGTTCGGCGGCGGCGCGTTTGTTCTGTTCTACCTGCTTGGGTTCGGCGACCTGCCGGAACCGTTGCCGATCTTCACGCCTCTGCTGGCCATGGGGCTTGGCATTTACGCGCCCGACGTTTACGTCAAAAACAACATCGCCAAACGTGAAGCGATCATCCAAAAACAGCTTCCCGACGCGCTTGATCTGCTTGTCATCTGCGCCGAGGCCGGATTGTCGCTCGACGCCGCGCTGAGCCGTGTCTCCCGCGAAATGGCCGCCGGAACGCCGGAAATCGCCGAGGAGTTCGGCCTCACGGGGGTCGAACTCGGCTTCCTGCCGGAACGCCGTCAGGCCCTGGATAATCTGGCGAAACGCTGTCAGGTGCCGTCGATCCGGTCGGTAATCAACACGCTGTTACAGACGGAAAAATACGGCACGCCGCTGGCCAATTCACTGCGCACCCTGGCGACGGAATTCCGCGACGACCGAATGATGAAGGCGGAGGAAAAAGCCGCCCGGCTGCCGGCGATCATGACGGTGCCGATGATCCTGTTCATCCTGCCGGCGCTGCTGATCGTGCTCAACGGCGCGGCGATCATCAGGGTGATGGATACCCTCGGCGCCCTTTAGGCGATTCCCTCGATGACCCAGCTTGCCGGATCGTTGACGTCGGGGTCCTGCGATCCGGTACGGGCCAGGGGGTGGTAGAATATCACCCCCTGGTTTCCGTCGCGCCCCTGTCGGCGCGCCGGCCCGCGCAGCCGGGATGCCTACGATCGGCGGGCCAGCGGCACAAAATCCCGCTGCCCGTGGCCACGAAACAACTGGCGCGGCCGGCCGATCTTCTGCGTCGGGTCCTCGATCATCTCGTTCCACTGGGCAACCCAGCCGACTGTCCGCGCGACCGCGAACAAAACCGTGAACATTGATGTCGGGATGCCCATCGCCTTGAAGATGATGCCGGAATAGAAGTCGACGTTGGGATAGAGCTTCTTCTCGACGAAATAGTCATCCTCGAGGGCGATCCGCTCCAGTTCCATCGCCAGGTCGAGCAAGGGTTCGTCGCGCTTGTCGAGTTCGTCCAGCACCTGGTGGCAGGTCTCGCGCATGATCTTCGCCCGCGGGTCGTAGTTCTTGTAGACCCGGTGGCCGAAGCCCATCAGGCGGAACGGATCATCCTTGTCCTTGGCCCGCTTGACGTACTTTCCGACAGCCTCGCGGTCGCCGATTTCCTCCAGCATCTTCAACACCGCCTCGTTGGCGCCGCCGTGCGCCGGCCCCCACAGAGAGGCGATGCCGGCGGCGATACACGCGAACGGATTGGCGCCGCTGGATCCGGCCAGCCGCACGGTCGAGGTGGAGGCGTTCTGCTCATGATCGGCGTGCAGGATCAGGATCCGGTCCATCGCCCGCGCCAGCACCGGATTGACCCGGTAGGGCTCGCACGGCGTGGCGAACATCATGTGCAGGAAGTTCTCGGAATAGCTCAGGTCGTTGCGCGGATAGATGAACGGCTGACCCAACGAGTACTTGTAGGCCCACGCGGCGATGGTCGCCATCTTGGCGATCATGCGGTAGGAGGCGATCATGCGGTGGCGCGGATTGGTGATGTCCGTCGAGTCGTGGTAGAAGGCCGACAGCGCGCCGACCATGCCGACCATCACCGCCATCGGATGCGAGTCGCGGCGGAACCCCTCGATGAACTTGTGCATCTGTTCGTGCAGCATCGTGTGGTAGGTGATGTCATGCTCGAACTTTCGCTTCTGGTCGGCATTCGGCAAATCCCCGTAAAGAAGGAGATAGCATACCTCCATGAAGTCGACGTTCTCGGCAAGGTCGGCGATGGAATAGCCGCGATAGAGAAGAACGCCCTCATCACCGTCGATGAAGGTGATCGCCGACTCGCAACTTCCGGTCGAGGTGTAGCCGGGATCGAAGGTGAAATAGCCGGTCTCCGCGTACAACTTGCGGATATCGATGACATCAGGTCCCACGGAGCCCTTCAGGACCGGAAGTTCATATTGCTTGCCGGTCTTGTTGTCGATGAGGGTCATCGTGTGACCGGCGGGATTGGTATCCAGCGCCACGTTGCTCATAAGCTTCCTTCCTCACTCTTGCTTGCCGGGCAGAATTGGCTATGTAACTGCGGTAGCCGGGGCAACTGCCAAGCACCATCATCCTGTTGTCGATGTCGTCTCCTGATCGATGGCCGCGCCGAGGCGGGCGATCGTCTCCGTTCGGCCGAGGACCTCCATGACGTCGAAGATCGGCGGCGATGCCTTCATGCCGGTGAGCGCCGCGCGAAGACCCTGGGCAACCGTGCCAAGGCGGGTCCCGCTGTCGGCCAAGGAGTCGGCGTAAGCGCGGACGCTGGCTTCCAGGGATGGCGCCGTCCAGTCCTCGAGACCGTCTAGGCAATCCCTCACGATGTGCAGATGGCGCTTGGCCGTCTCCGTTAACAGGGATCGCGCCGCGTCCTGCATCGGGACCGGCCCGCTGACGGCATAGAAAAGCGCATTCTCGGCCAACTCTTCAACGGTTTTAGCACGGTTCTTTAGCCCCGGCATACCGCGGCGAAGGCGCTCGCCGGCGGCCGGATCGAGCCGGTCGCCGAGTTTCGGCGCCAAACGCGCGAGAACCAGCCAAGCGAGGCGCGAGTCGTCGGCCGCGCGCAGGTAATGGGCGTTCAGGCTGGTCAGCTTGGCGAGGTCGAAGCGCGCCGGTGCCCGGCCGACGCCGTCGAGATCGAACCAGCGGATGGCTTCGTCGCGGCTGATGATCTCGTCATCGCCGTGGCCCCAGCCGAGCCGCAGGAGGTAATTGTTCATCGCCTCCGGCAGGAAACCCATCTCCCGGTAGGCTTCGGCGCCGAGCGCGGCATGCCGCTTCGAGAGCTTGGCGCCGTCGGGCCCGTGGATCAGCGGGATGTGAGCGAACCGCGGTGGCCGCCACCCCAGGGCCTGGTAGATCTGCCACTGGCGAAAGGCATTCGTCAGGTGATCGTCGCCGCGGACGACGTGGCTGATCGCCATGTCGTGGTCGTCGACAACCACTGCCAGCATGTAGGTGGGCGTCCCATCGGCGCGCAGCAGCACCATGTCGTCGAGCTGATCGTTGGGGACCGTGACCCGGCCTTGTACCAGATCGTCGATGACCGTCTCGCCGGTTTGCGGCGCCTTGAGGCGAATGACGGGCGGCACCCCGGGCGGCGCCTCGCCGGGGTCGCGGTCGCGCCAACGGCCGTCGTAGCGCATCGGCCGCTTCTCGGCGCGCGCGCGCTCGCGCATTTCCGCCAGTTCCGCCTGCGATGCGTAGCAGGGGTAGGCCTGGCCGGCGTCCAGGAGCTGGCCTGCCGCCGCCGCATGGCGTGCCGCCCGCGTCGACTGGAAAACGGGTTCCTCGTCCCAATCCAACTCAAGCCATCGCAAGGCCTCGAAAATGGCCGCCGTCGCTTCCGGGGTCGACCGATCGCGGTCGGTATCCTCGATCCGAAGCAGGAAGGCGCCGCCGTGATGACGCGCATACAGCCAATTGAACAAGGCCGTCCGTGCGCCGCCGATGTGCAGATATCCGGTCGGGGATGGCGCGAAACGAGTCCGGATCGACATGAAACAGGGCCTTGAGAAAACAACGCGGAGACCGCGGGGCGGCGTCAGCGTACTTTTAGCCGTGTTTCATCCCGACGTCATCGTCTTCTCGACATGGTGCTGGCCGGTTCGTCGGCCAGACGGCCTTGCCGGCGCCGCGAAGTCAGGAAAATCGCGCTTCCACGGCCTCGGGCGACATCGGTTTGCCGAGGTGAAACCCCTGTCCGTAATCGCAGCCGAGCTTCGCCAGTTCCTCCAGAACCGGCGCCGACGAAATCCCCTCCGCGACCACCTTCAGGCCCAGCCCATGCGCCAGATCGATGGTCGACTGAACGATGGTACGGTCGTTGCGCCGCTCCAACATCGCCATGACAAACGACTTGTCGATCTTCAACTTCCTAGCCGGCAGTCGGCTCAGGTAGGAGAGCGACGAATACCCGGTCCCGAAGTCATCGATGGCGAGTTCGAAGCCGCGGCTGGTCAAGAAGTTGACAATCTCCAGGGCCCCGTCTGGCTTGGCCATGAAGGCGCTTTCGGTGATCTCCAGGACCACCGCCGACGGCGGCACGTCATAGGTCTCGGCGCAGGCGGCCAGCATCTCCGGCACGATGTCGTCATGCAGGACCTTGGCCGAAAGGTTGAGCGCCACCCGCAGATCCTTACCCCGCAGCCGCCACGCCGAGACCTGGCTGAACGCGGCATCGAAGGTCAACTGGGTCAACTCGCGGATCAGACCGGTGCGCTCCGCCTGGCCGACGAACTCGTCAGGGCGGATTTCCCCATGCACGGGATGCGTCCAGCGGGCGAGGCACTCGACGCCGACGAGCTCCGACGAGGCGATGTCGATGATCGGTTGGTAGGCGAGATGGATGTCCCGCCCCTCGATCGCCCGGCGCAGGTCGCCGGTCAGGGTGAGATGGCGAATACTGTTGCGATCGGCCTGCTGATCGTAGACGCAAACTTTCCTGGGCCCGGTCTTGGCGTTGTACATCGCGACATCGGCGCACTGCAGGAGCTTCTTCGGATCTTCCCCGTGATCGGGGAAAACGGCGATCCCGATGCTGACGCCGATGTCGAGGGTCAGGTGGTCGAACTCGAAGGGGGCGCGAAACGTCTCGAGGATGCGTTCGGCGACCTCGGTCGCGCGTTGGACATCGGTGACCGCCGGTAACAGAATGGCGAACTCGTCGCCGCCGAAACGCGCCACCGTGTCGACCCGACGCACCGCGCCGCGCAACCGCCCGGCAACATCGCACAACATGACGTCGCCGACCGAATGGCCGAGGGTGTCATTGACGTCCTTGAAGCGGTCGAGATCGAGGATCAACAGGGATAGTGGCTTGCCCTCGCGCTTGCCGACTTCCAAGGCATGTTCGAGACGGTTGTTCATCAGCTTGCGGTTCGGCAGATCGGTCAGCGAATCGTGGAAAGCTTGATACTCGAGCTCGGCCTGATGACGCTTGCGGTCGGTGATGTCGCGCACCACCGCGACCTGCACGGTGTCGCTGCCGAGGGGAATCGAGCCGACCGAAACCTCGATCGGAAAACGCACGCCGCCGTCGCGGATGGCGAGCGACTCGACGAAACGGCCATTCGCCCGCTTGGCGGCATCGGCGCCCCGCCCCGGCGCGGCCATGTCGGGGACGATTTCAGCGAGATTGCGCCCGTTGAAGTCGTTCTGGGGAATGGAAAACATCAATTGTGCCGACTTGTTGGCGAGCTCGATCCGACCGCCCTCGTCGATGACGAAGATGGCATCGAAGCTGTTCTCGAAAACGGCCCGCATCAGGGCATCGGCTTTCCGCAGCTTCATGGCGTTGAACACCGCCATTTCCGCTTGCTGGTGCCCCTGTAGCACCTTGAGTTGCGAAATGTAGCGACCGAGTTCCGTGTGGCCGCCGTCGAAATCCAACCCACCTCTAATCATGACGGGCTTCGTTGCCTCCGATTATCCCTCGCGCCGCCGCGACGCGCCGGGGGTGTCGCACCGTGACGGGCCCGCGCCCCGCCCGCCCTCATCGCGCCGCCCGCCAGCGCACGATGACGTCTTGCAGAAGCCACTCGGCATCGACGTCCTCCCGCCAGGCTTTGGAAAAGGCGGCCGTCTGGCTGCGCGGCAGATGCTCTTCCGGCAGGCGGTCGAACTGCACCCGCGCCGGCACCGAAATTCCCTCGCCGACCACGATCGCCTCGGCGTTGCGAAGCGACGGCAGCAGATCGAGCAGGTATTCGCCGCAATCGGGCATCACGCCGCGGATGTACTCCTGGTCCGCCTGACTGGACAGCCGAAGCGCGAAGATGGTGTTGCATTGCGAGAGCGCGCTGATCGCCAGATCGGTCGGCCGCTGACTGACCATGCCGAGCGAGATGCCATATTTTCGGCCCTCCTTGGCAATGCGCGACAACATCCGCTTGGTTGGTTCGAAGCCGGCGTTGCTGTGCTGGGGCGCGTAGCGGTGTGCCTCCTCACAGACCAAGAGAACCGGCACCATGCCATCGGAAAAGAGGGCGAATTCGAACGCCAGCCGGCAGATGACGGACACGACGATGTTGAGGATATCCGACGGGACCGCCGACAAATCGAGAATGGTCATCGGCTTGCCGTCGACCGGAATGCGAAACAGCCGAGAGAGGATCTTGGCGAAATTGTCGTAAATGCTGATACCGCCAAACATGAAGCCATACGTGGAATCGGCCTCCATCGTCTCGATGCGCGAGATCAAGCGGAGGTACGGCGCCGCCTCATGGCGGCCGAGCCGGCCCATATCCTCTTTCAGCAGCTTGACCACGTCGCCGACACGGTAGGGGACGGGCGTGTCGGCGTTGATTGCCGACCGGTCGCCCTGCGTGGAGTAGCCTTGCTTGGCGCGCGTAATCCCGTCCCGCAACAGCGTCATCTCCACCGCCGTGTTCTCGGGGTTGTATTCCGTGCCGAGAAAGAACGATCCAATTTCTTCCAAACTGAACAGCCAGAGCGGCAATTGGAGGTTTGTGCTGTCGATCAATTCGGCCCGATCGGCGAAGGCGCGCGCATATTCGTTGTGCGGATCGAGCAGCAGGATGTGCGCGTGATCGAGGCTTTCCAACAATCGACGCAATAACAGTGCCACGGCGCTGGACTTGCCGGTTCCGGTCGTCCCGAGGATGGCGAAGTGCTTGCCGAGCAGGTTGTCCGGCGAAATGAATGCCGGGATGGCGCGGTCCTGGTGGATGGTGCCGAGGCGGATCGACGACGCCGACGGGCGGGCATAGACGATGCCCAGATCATCCTGCGTCGCCGGCAGCACCGTGTCGCCGACGGTCGGAAACAATGAGATGCCGCGCCTGAACACAGCTGCCTCGGAAGACACGTCGCCGAGCTCGATTTCGCCCAGCATGGTCAGTTCCGCCAACGCCAGTTGGTCGCCGCCTTCGCTGCCGGGCATCGGTACCGTGACCGCCGTCACCATGCCGAACACGGCGAAATCGGCGCAGCGGATCTTGACCAGCGTCCCTTTCTGGATCCGCCGGTCCACCGACAGTTGGGCGCCGGACTGGGCGATATCCAGCATGACGATGACCTTGTAGCCAGTTACACTGACGACCCGGCCGATCGTATCGCATTCAACTGTCATCAGGCGCCCCCGGCAAAACCACCGTTTCGATGGCGGATGTGGCCCGTCGTCTCGAACGCGCCGGCGATCCATAAAAAACACGCTTTACGAGCATTTAATTTCTCGGTTCTTTCTTGGATTGTTTTACCCCGAGCGGATAAAAAAACCCTTAACCGGGTGGCCGCCCGCCCGCCTTCGGCGATCACATCCAACGGTCGATTGAAAAGATGCGCGAAGCCCGCTACGTCACGGTGTGATGCTCGAAAGTCGGTCTCAACGCGTCCATATCGTCGGCGGCGGTCTCGCCGGTTCGGAAGCGGCTTGGCAGGCCGCCGAGGCCGGCCTCGGCGTGGTCATCCACGAGATGCGCCCGGCCCGCGCGACACCGGCGCACGCCACCGCGTCCCTGGCCGAACTGGTCTGCTCGAATTCGTTCCGCGCCGACGACGCGACAGGTTCGGCGATTGGCCTCCTGCACGCCGAGATGCGGCTGATGGGCTCGCTGATCCTGCGCGCCGCCGACGCCAATCGGGTGCCGGCCGGCGGCGCCCTGGCGGTCGACCGCCACGCCTTCAGCGCGGCGGTGGAAACGGCGTTGCGGCAGCATCCCCGGGTCAGCATCGTGCGCGAAGCCATCGACGCCCTCCCGCCGGCCGATTGGGGACCGGTCATCGTCGCCACTGGGCCACTCACCGATGCGGGTCTCGCCGCCGACCTTCGTCACGCCACCGGCGAGGACGCCTTGGCCTTCTTCGACGCCATCGCCCCCATTGTCCACAAGGAGTCGATCGACTTTTCGAAAGCGTGGATGCAGTCCCGCTACGACAAGGGCGACGGCAGCGATTACATCAATTGTCCGCTGGACGAGGCGCAGTATTACGCTTTCGTCGACGCGCTCCTGGCGGCCGAAAAGACGGTGTTCAAGGATTGGGAGCGCGACACGCCCTACTTCGAGGGGTGCCTGCCCATCGAGGTGATGGCCGAACGAGGCCGCAAGACGCTCGCCTTCGGTCCGATGAAGCCGGTCGGCCTGTCGAACCCGCATGCCGGCGGCAGTCGCCCCTTCGCGGTGGTGCAGCTTCGCCAGGACAACGCGCTCGGCACGCTCTACAACATGGTCGGCTTCCAGACAAAGCTGAAACACGGCGAGCAGGGCCGCGTTTTCCGCATGATCCCCGGACTGGAAAATGCCGCGTTCGCCCGCCTCGGCGGCATCCACCGCAACACCTTTCTCAACAGCCCGCGCCTGCTCAATGCTTCCTTGCGGCTCAAACCTCGGCCCTGGATCCGCATGGCGGGACAGATCACCGGCTGCGAGGGCTACGTGGAAAGCGCGGCGATCGGCCTCCTCGCCGGCCGCTTCTCCGCCGAGGAGGTGGCGGGTCGGGCGCCGGCGTCACCGCCGTCGACGACCGCCCTTGGCAGCTTGCTCGGCCACATCACCGGCGGTGCCTCGGCCGAATCGTTTCAGCCGATGAACATCAACTTCGGCCTCTTCCCGCCCCTCGAAACCGGCCCCGGCGAGGGGCGTCGGCGGTTGCGCGGCCGTGACCGAAAAGCCGCCGTGTGCGCGCGCGCCCTCGCCGATCTTGAGGCTTGGCTGCGAATCACCCCGGCGGCGCAGGTCGCCTGAAACTAGGCCCGCCGGGCGAATCGACGCCTAGCCAACGCAGGGTGGAAAGCCGTGGCGCGTGCGCAGCCAGGGCTTGAGAAGCAGCTGGTCGAACTGCCCGCTGGGGGTGGTGTTCGCCTCTTCGAACAGCTTCACGGCGAAGGCGCAGTAACCCTGACGCAGTTGCATGGTGCGCTGCGAGGCGTCGTTGGCGAGCCGGGTCACGAACGCATCCAAGCGCCGGTTAGCCGCCCCGCCGTAGGTCCGACTGAACATCGCGCGCAAATTTGTTCCATGTTTCATAAGGGCTTGGCGAAAATGCTTGGCGAAGAAATTGTAGTCCGCGTGCTGATCGCAGGTGAGTGCGGCGACCATCAGCTCGGTCTGCAGGACCCGCGAATTCAAGGCCGCCATGTCGCGTTTCGAGGCACAGCTTGCGGCGTGCGCCGTCCCGGCGGAACCGCCGACCGACGCTAGCATGAGAACAACCAACCCGGAAGCCACGAACAACCGCTTCCGGCGCCAACCCGTGTGTGACGCAATCACGTTTGCATTCCCTCTGTTTCAGTGGGTATTTGCTGACTCTCGTCTATGCCATGATCAGCTCAATGAGACAATATGTGGCAAGGAATGTCGCTCCAATGTCACGGTCGCGCTTCATCTCGAGCCTTCCGGGCCCCGCGTCGTATTTTACCCATTGCCCGGCAAGCGCTCCGGACTCAGGATGCGAAAAAATGATCGTTGCTCACCTAATTGAAGGGATCGGATGTTTCCGATTGGTTTGACATGACACCAACGTACCAACTCCGGAACCACCTCCTAAGCGCCCTCCTATGTCTCGCCGTCGCCCTGGCGGTCGGCGGAGAGGCACGCGCGCAATCCGCGACCGAGGCCGTCGCCGATCCGACGATGACCCTGTTCGATGCCGTGCACGCCAACGACATGGCGGCCGTGCAGGCGAGCGTGATGGCGGGCGCCGACGTCGAGGCGCGCGATCGCTGGGGTATGACGCCAATCGAGATCGCCATCGACCGCGATTATTTCGAGATCTGCCATTACCTGATGTCGGTCCGCAATTTTCAGGCCGCGGCGGCGGCTGAGTCCACGTCCGCGTCGCGGCCCGGGGGCGTGCCGGGACAGATGGAGCTCGCCAGCAACAGCCAGGCGATCCCGGCCGGGGAAACGGCGACCGGCGTCGCCGCCTTCGAAAGCAACGCCGGACCGGGGGCCTCGGAGACGGCTTTCGACGCGTCGCCGGCGGTCGCTTGGCCCGCCGACAAGCCCAACCCGTTCGATCCATCGGCGCCGGCGCACGGGGCTGGGAAGCTCATCGCCAATGACATCGGCTTGACCAACCTCGACGATCCGTTTGCCCCGCAAAATCCGCCCCGGGGCGGAGCGGCGCCGGCTGCCGAATAACCGCTGCCGGAGACGGCGGCCGCTGCCGGCCGCTGCTCAGTAACGTCCGGCGATCCGGTTGGAAAGCAGACGGATCATCCGCCCGGGCCGCGGCCGTAGCGGCGGCAAGCGAGCCGGATGATGGCCCGCCGCCGCCAGGGCCCGCAGCTCGGCGCCTATCGAAGTCGCCATCAAAAGCACCGGCAACGCGGCGTTAGGGACTATTCCACCAGTCTGGCGTGCCTCGCTCAACAGGTCGCGGGCCCTTTCGGCAATCGGCCGGACGACAGCCGGCAGGTTCGGATTGGTTGGCGTCGCCGCGCGCTGCCCCTCTAATCCCGCCGCGCGGCGAAGATCCGCCGGCAGACCGCTCCAACCGCGCCGCTTGTGCGCCGCGACGCCCCGGATGACCTCGACCAGCCCACGGGCCGTCCCGAGGCGCTCCGCCGCCGTCTCCGCCACCGCATCGGCCACCCCGAGGAGGCCGAGCGCCAGCCGCTCCAGGGTGCCCGACGTCCCCTGGCTGCGGGCCGTGAGAGCCTCCAACGTGGCCGGCGGCTCGTCCCACAGCGACTCCGCCCATGCCTCGAAGTAACGCGTCAGCAGGTCCCGCGCGACATCGCCCCGCGTCAACGGAGCGGCAAGCGCGGCGAATACAGGCTGGGACGGCGGCCGGCCGTCGAAGGCGGCGTCGAAGGAATCGCGCCACCACTGTAATCGGATCTGCCCCATCAACGGCTCGGTGACCGTTTCCGGAATGCGGCTGATCTCGATATCGAGCGCGAACAACGCGGTCAACGCCTCGCGGCGGTCCGGCGGCGCGAACAGTGTGCAGAGAAACCGGTCGTGGTTGGACGACCGGAGTTGCTCGGCGCAATGGGAGAGCGCTTGTTTCGGCATCGGCCTCGCTTTTTGTCGCCGTTCGTGGTTAAGAGCGGGCGGTTGATCCGTTACGCTCGCCGACGGCCCCTCTTCGATATTGGCAGGCTCCGCCTTGAACGCACGTGAATACGCCCATTTTCCGTTGATGGCGCACCGATATCCGGCGGATATCCGTGCCGACATCCGCGTTTTCGCTGAAATCGTCCACCTCGCCGATCACGTGGCGGGTAACGAGTTGCGGCCGGCGACCGAACGCCGCGGACAACTCCTCGCCCTGGAACGGGCGATCGCCGGACTGCCGGCGCCGCTGTGGTCGGACGATGTGGCGGCGCTCGTTAGCCGACACCGCGAGGACCTGCGCCGCCGTGGACTCGCCGCCGAGCGCACCCTGCGCATCATCACCGCCTGCCGTGCCGACATCGACGCCCCGCCCCGCCGAACCTGGGCCGAGGTGATCGATTGTTGCGGGCAGATCGCGGCCCCCGTGGGCCGCCATCTGATGATCCTTTTCCAGGAAGACGTTCGAGCCTGCGGAGCGGCATCGGACGCGCTTTATTGCGGCACCCATATCCTCCGCAAGCTGTGCGACCGCGCCGTGTCGGCAGAACCGTTTCAGCGGCTCTGCATTCCCCTCGACTACTTGCGCGACGCATGCATCACCGAGGCGCACCTGGCGATTCCGACGGCCCGTGGCCAGACGCGGGCCGTTCTCGATCGGGTTCTCGACGGCGTCGACCGGTTGCTGGAGGCCGCCGAGCCGCTCGTCGGCGGCCTCCGCGCGCGGCCGCTGCGCATCAACGCGGCGATCACGCTGCACCGGGCGCACCAGCTTGCGGCGGCGTGTCGCCGCGGCGACCCCTTGCAGGAACTCGTAACGCTCTCCCCTTGGCAAGGCTGGCGGTGCGGGTGGAACGGATGGTGGCGCGCGATGTTATCATAACAGGAGCCTGTCACCGATGGCGCCCCCGCGCAGCGACCCTTTTCATCGTCGCGTCAAGGCCATATGTTCAGGGCTCAGCCAACACGCTCTGGATGGGAAGAAGTCACCATGCCTTTCGAACTGCCGGATCTGCCATACGCCAAGGACGCCCTGGAACCGCACATTTCCGCCACCACGCTGGATTTTCACCATGGCAAACACCACAACACCTATGTCACGAATTTGAACAATTTGACGAAGGACACCGCGCACGAGAACGCGCCGCTCGAAGACGTCATCAAAGCCGTGACCGGTGATTCCGCCAAGGCCGGGGTTTTCAATAATGCCGCGCAGGTGTGGAACCATACATTTTATTGGCACTGCATGAAGCCGGGCGGCGGTGGCGCGCCGACGGGCGACGTCGCCTCGGCCATCGACGCCGCCTTCGGCTCCTTCGATAAGTTCAAGGAAGAATTCAAGACCGCCTGCGTCACCCAGTTCGGCAGCGGCTGGGGCTGGCTCGTCGCCGAGAACGGTTCCCTGAAGATCGCCAAGACCGGCAACGCCGACACGCCGATGGTGCACGGCCAGACGGCGCTGCTCACCTGCGACGTATGGGAGCACGCCTATTACATCGACTACCAGAACCGCCGGCCCGACTACGTGCAGGCATTCCTCGACAACCTGGTCAACTGGGATTTCGTCGCCGCGAACCTGGCGAAAGCCTGAGCGGCCGAACCCTTCGCGCACGCTATTCCGGACGAGACCCGCTTCGGCGGGTCTTGTTTTTTCCGCCTCCGGCGCGTCGCCAGGCGGCCCGCTTCACGAAACCGCGATCAGCGCCGCCGCAACGTCGCGGCCCTCGATCAGCAGCACGTTGAAGGTGCGGCAGGCGGCGCTGGTGTCCATCCACTCCAGTACCGGGCCGGCGGCGCGGACCTTCTCGCGCAGCCCCGCCGGCGGCGGCCTGAAGCTCGGTCCGCAGCCGACGACGAGGATACCGCCGGAGCGACCGGCGGCGAGCGCGTCGGCCAGTGTCTCCAACTCGATGGCGCCCGGCACCGCCGCCGCCCAGGGCACCACCACGCCGTCGGCGATGATCACCGAGCCCTCGTGGCGGGTGCCGTTGATGCGAAAGCCGCCATCGCCATAGGCGTTGATCAGCGGTTGGCCGGGCGCGGCCCGCGGTGTGATGTCCAGGGACATCTGCGTCCTCCCTTCCGGTGGCTGGCGCCTACCCTTCGATCACCTGATCTTCTGGCTGCGGTTCCTCGGAACTCATGCCCAAGCCGCGCAGGTCGAACAGGAGCAACAGCGGCACCGCGATGCAAATCGACGAATAGGTGCCGACGATAACCCCCCAAATCATTGCAAAGGCGAAGCCGCGAATCACCTCCCCGCCCAGGAAATAGAGCGCCAGCAGTGCCAGCAGGGTGGTCACCCCAGTGATCACCGTCCGCGACAAGGTCTGGTTGACGGACAGATCGAGCAGGTCCGGGATCGGTTTCTTCTTGTAGCGGCGCAGGTTCTCGCGCACCCGGTCGAACACCACCACGGTGTCGTTGATGGAATAGCCGGCGATGGTGAGAATCGCCGCGACGATGGCGAGGTTGAATTCCAAGCCCAGCAGCGAGAAAAGGCCGAGCGTCGTGATGACGTCGTGCAACAGGGCGACGACACCGGCGACGCCGAACTGCCATTCGAAGCGCAGCCAGATGTAGAGCAGGATCGCCGCCATCGCCGCGCTCACCGCGTAGATGCCGTCCCAGAACAGCTCTTCGCTGACCTGCGGGCCGACCGTCTCGGTGCGCCGATACTCGATCCCCTCGCCGAGCGCCGCCTTGACTTGGTTGACCGCCTCCTGCTGCGCCTCCTCGCCGCCTTCCTGGCGCTGCATGCGGATAAGCACCGTGTCCTCGGCGCCGAATTCCTGCAAGGACACCTCGCCGAGGCCGAGCGCGGACAGGTCCTGGCGCATCTCCGCGAGATCGGCGGCGCCTTGCGTGCGCACCTCGAGCAGGATTCCGCCCTGGAAGTCGATCCCGAAGTTGAGACCGCGGAGCACCAACAGGCCGATCGCGGCGACGATCAGCGCGACCGACAAGATGTAGTAGAAACGCCGGAATTCGACGAAGCGGAACTGCGTGTGGGCGGGAAAGAAACGGAAACCGCGGATCATCGGTAAATGGGGTCCTAAACCGGCAGCGCCTTGGGCCGCGTGCGGCGCAGCCACAGGGCGATAAGAAGCCTGGTCAGCATGATCGCCGTGAACATCGACGAGACGAGTCCGAAGGCGAGCGTCACGGCAAAGCCGCGCACCGGTCCCGACCCGAAGATGTAGAGCAGGATGGCGGCGATGAGCGTCGTGATGTTGGAGTCGAGAATGGTCGTGATCGCTCGCGAAAAGCCGGCGTCGACGGCATGGACGACGGCGCGGCCGCCTTGCGTTTCCTCGCGTATGTGCTCGAAGATCAGGACATTGGCATCGACCGCCATGCCGACGGTCAGCACGATGCCGGCGATGCCCGGCAAGGTGAGCGTCGCGCCAACGAGCGATAGCAGGGCGGCGATGAGCACCATGTTCATCAACAGCGCGATGACGGCGAAAACCCCGAACAGCGCGTAGGTGATGACCATGAATACCGCCACCGCGACGATGCCGACGATGCTGGCGACCTTACCCGCGGCGATGGAGTCGGCGCCGAGCCCCGGGCCGACGGTTCGTTCCTCGATGATCGTCAGCGGGGCCGGCAGTGCCCCGGCGCGCAGCAGCAGGGCCAAGTCCTGCGCTTCCGGTACGGTGAAATTGCCGGTGATGACGCCGGAGCCGCCGAGGATCGGCTCGCGGATGCGGGGCGCGCTGATCACCTCGTCGTCGAGAACGATCGCCAAACTGGAGCCGACGTTGTTGCTGGTCGCCTCGCCGAACTTGCGGCCGCCGATGCTGTCGAAGCGGAACGAGACGACGGGCTGGCCGTCCTGGAACGTCGCCTGGGCATCGACCAAGTTCTCGCCACTGACGATGACCCGCTTGCGCACCAGGATCTGCCGCTGGTTGCCGAACTGATCCACCTCGCCACGCAAGGGCAGGCGCATGGTGCCGGGCGGCGCCCGCGTTTCCAGCGGCGAGAAGGCCTCAGGCGTGTCGGCGACGAGGTGGAAGTTCATCTTCGCTTCCGACTCGATGAGTTCCTTGAGGCGCTCCGGATCGTCGACGCCCGGAACCTGCACCAGGATACGGTCGGCGCCCTGGCGCTGGATGGTGGGTTCGCGCACCCCGGTCTCGTCGATCCGCTTGCGGATCACCTCGAGCGACTGCGAGACGACCGAGGCGTTGCGTTCGCGCAAGGCCTGATCGGTGAAGACGAGGCGAAGGCGCCCGCCGGGGTCGGTCTCCAGCGTCATGTCCGGATCGATTTCCCGCAGCGCCTCCTCGGACTCGTCCAAACGCGCCTCGTCGATGATGGTGACCGTCGCCGCGCGGCCATCGACACCGAGGTTGCGATAGCGGATCTGCCGTTCACGAAGTTGTTCGCGAATGTTGTCGACGACCGCTTCCAGAAGCTCCCCCAGGACGACGTCCGTCTGCACCTGCAACAGCAGATACGAGCCCCCCTGCAGGTCGAGGCCGAGATTGATCTGGTCGGCGGGAACCCAGTCGGGAAGCCGTTCCAGGGTGGCGCGGCTGAACAGGTTGGGCGCCGCGAACAGAAGTCCCGCGGCGCAGACCAAAGCCACGAGGGTAATCTTCCAGGGACCGAAACGAAGCATGCGCGGGATGTGGCCTTATACAGCGATCAGCGAAACGCGGTGGCTATTTCTTCTTACCACCGCCGAGGAGACCGCCGAACTTCATCCCGCCGCCCTTCTGCTCGCCGGTGGATGCGTCCGTGCCAGCGTCGGATTTAGCCCCCGAGTCGTCCTTGTCCTGGTTCGCTGGCTCGGTCTTCGCCAGGACGGTCGAGATCAACTCGCGGCGCACGCGCACGCGCACGTTCTCGGCGACATCGACCGCCACCTCGTTGTCGTCGACGACCTTGGCCACGGTACCGATGATGCCGCCGCCGGTGACGATCCGGTCGCCACGCCGGATCGACGCCAGCATCTCCTTGTGTTGCTTCATCTTCTTCTGCTGCGGGCGAATCAGCAGGAAATAGAAAACGACGAATATCAGGACGATCGGAAGGATCGCCTCGAGTACCCCCGGGCCCGCGGCCCCGGCTGCGTCCTGCGCCCACGCCGGCGAGATCAGCATTAACCTCTCCTCGTTTCAGTCCGGTTGGCTTGCACCTTCAAGACCGCGGACTATAACGGTCCACGGCTGCCATGCAAACGCTAACGGCCGCCCGCCGCGGCCGGACCGCCTCAGCGCCGCCCGGAGGACGCGCCTGGGCTTGCCTTGGGCGGTCTCGCCGGGCGCTCGTCGCGGCGCGCGGCGCGCTTCTCTTCCGCAACATAAGAACGGCCCCGATGATGACCGACCATCCCCTCGCCGCCCCGCTGACCCGCATCGCCGAGGCGCTGGAACGCCTAGCGCCAGCGGCCGCCGACCATGCCGACCTCGCCACCGGCGATGCATTCGTCTGGACAGCCGAGACGGACCGGCTGGAGGCGGTGGCGGCGGTGAGCCGGATCGACATCGCCCTGCTGCGCGGCATCGACCGCCAACGCGATACCCTCCTCGACAACACGCGCCGCTTCGCGCGTGGCCTGCCGGCCAACAACGCGCTGCTCTGGGGGGCGCGCGGCACCGGCAAGAGTTCGCTGGTCAAGGCGGTGCACGCGGAGATCAATCGGCGGATGCCGGGTGCCCTGACGCTGATCGAGATCCACCGCGAGGATATCGCCTCGCTGCCGCGCCTCCTCGCCGCTCTGCGCGCAACGCCGCGCCGCTGCCTGCTTTACTGCGACGATCTTTCGTTCGATCCGCAGGAGTCGTCCTACAAGTCGCTCAAGGCGGTGCTGGAGGGCGGCATCGAGGGTCGACCGGCGAACGTCCTGTTCTACGCCACCTCGAACCGGCGCCACCTCATGCATCGCGACATGATCGAGAACGAGCGGGCGACGGCGATCAATCCGTCGGAGGCCATCGACGAGAAGGTTTCACTGTCCGATCGGTTCGGATTGTGGCTTGGCTTCCACGCCATCGACGAGGCGACCTACCTCGCGATGGTCGACGGCTACGCGAGCCATTATCGCCTGCCGCTGCCGGCCGCGGAGGTGCGGCGCCAGGCCCTCGCCTGGGCGCAGGCGCGCGGCAGCCGGTCGGGCCGGGTCGCCTGGCAGTTCATTCAGGACCTGGCCGGCCGGTTGGGTGTCGCCACGGTCGAGGGGTAGAGCGCCTGGTTGTGTCGCGCGGCGTCAGTGGCTGACGTCGCGGCTGGCATCCTGCCGCCGACCATTTATCGCATCGTCAAGGAATCGGTTTACCGCTTGCCGCAGCAGCGTTTGATAGCTCGTGCCCCATAGCCGGGCGACTTCCTGAAGTTCCCGGTACCGGTCGGGGGGCAGGCGAACCGTCATCTTCCGCCACGAGGGCTCCGGCGTCGCGCCATCGCACACAACCACGGACGGCGCCGGCACTTCCCGAGGGCGGGGCTTGCCCATCTCGACCGTTCGGGTTTCGCTTCCGCCCTCCGGACGACCGGACCGGATGTCGGGCGGCGATGGCCTCGCCCGCATCGCGATCGGGTCATCGGTGAGAACCCGGCGTTGGATCAATCCGCACAGGGTCGATGCTTCCCAATCGTTGTCGTCGTCGGCGTCCGAGCATGGCTGACCGACGGCGGCTCTTTCGACTCGCTTCGGCCGCGGCTCGGGGCGGAACCGTGTCGGCTTAACGTCGGCCGGCATCGCCTCCCCCTTTCGGGCAAACAGTTGCAAATCGGCGATGGCTGCTGGCAGTCCCATCGGCTTATTAACCCAACGCCGTTTGTGCCGGGGTGGTCCGGCGGCGGCCGAAACCGATGCCGCGCTTTTCCTCGAAAACACCGGTGCCGCGCGTCACATTGCCCTCGGAGCGGGCCAGGCGATCCTTGATATACCCCCACAGGTCGGCGATTTCCTCGGCCGCCAGCGAACTTGGGTTGGTCTCCATCACCGTCTTGCCGTGGATCATACTCGTTGCGAAGGCGGTACGATGGCAGATCGCCGTCGGCGCGACGGCGCCATGCTGAGACAGCGCAATCGCCGTGTCGATGGTGATCCGCGCCCGCGGTGTCGCCGCGTTGACGGCAAAGATCAGCGGCTTGCGGTAGCTTTCGACGATATCGAGCGTCGCCCCGACCGCGCGCAAATCATGCGGCGACGGGCGTGTCGGGATGAGCACCAGGTCGGCGAAGGCGACGATGCGGCGGATGGTGTCCGTCACCGCCGGCGGTGTATCGATGAACACCGTTTCCACGCCGGCCCTTTCCAGCTGGTAGAGATCCTCGTGCAGATAGTCGACCTGCGCCTTCATGAAAAGGGGGGTCTCGGCCGACCGCGCGTTCCACCACTGCGCCAAACTGCCCTGCGGATCGGTGTCGATGATCGCCACCGGACCGCATCCGGCCCGTTCGGCCTGCACAGCGAGATGGCCGCAGAGCGTCGTCTTGCCGGAACCGCCCTTCTGCGACGACACGACGATGACCTGCATCGAGGTCGGACGGTCGACGACGTCGGTGTCGTCCACCGCTTGGTCTGGTTCCTTCGCCGCGTCACTGGCGTAGAATTGAAGCATGTAAACCCTCCTCGTCGACCTCAGCCCGTTCCGGGCTTGCGATTCGATAAGCCGCGGCAACGGTGGGTCATCGGTGCATTAGCCGGATCAAGACGGTCGTCGTGGCTGCTCGTCAGCCAGAAACTCTTGAGAAAACAACTTCTCAATCTCAGATACTTGTGAAATTTACTGCCTAAAGGCTAAATACTCAAAACATTTATTTGCGCCTTTTTTTTACTTCTTTATCAAAAATATTTGTCGCTCATTTTATGAAAATTTATCATTTTTGCCATGAATTGGCGGAGGAGGGAGGAGCGATGCTGGCCACTAGGGATAAAGGGCGATCGGCCGGCGGCGATCGACCGGACCCTTCACCGCCGCTAGGCGCTGCTTGACAGCGAGCCCGCATTCGGTGTCGATCAGGCCCTGTTCGAAGGCCGCGACGAAAAGCCCATGCGCCGCGGCGAGGGTCAACAGTTCGTCCGCTTTCAGCAGATGCTCGGGCTTGGTCGGCCGGCACCGCACCGTCTCGTTGCCCTCGGCGAACGTCTCGTAAAGCAGCAGGCCGCCGGCGGCGAGGCCGGCCACGAGGTCGGCGAATAGCGGCCGGTGCAGGTAGTTGACGACGGCCTCCAGATCGCGGGCGATCACCTCGACGTCCTCGCGGCCGGCGAGATCGGCCACCGGAGCGATATCGATATCGACCAGGGTCACCGGATGACCGCGGGCGAGAAACCAGCGCCCATGGCGCGCGTTGCCGCAGGCGAGATCCAGCACCGTCGCGCCGGTTTGGAGACCGGCGCCGAAGCGGGTGACCCAGCGCGACGGCTCGACAATTCGCAGATAATCCTTTTCCGGATCGGCCGCCTCGCCTCCGAATGCGGGTGACGACGAAGGCATCGTAAGTGGTCCGGCTTTTGCTGAGGTGTCAGCAATATAGACAACTTTCATAGAAGATATGGCGCGTCGCGTCCAGCTGTGGTCTTATGCTTTTTCATAGGTTTTGGAGGGCCGCCACCGGCGAAGGGCGGTTCGTTTCGGGAATCAATCAATGACAATCGGTTTGCCGCGCGCCGCCGTCCTGGCCGCCGTTTTTCCATGCATGAGCGCCTTCTCCGACGCCGCCGCCGAGCCAACCCCGATGCCAAGCGACCGCACCGTCTCGACCGGCACCGAGGGGCTCGCGAACGCCACCCGGGACCGCGCCGGCTTGATCCGGCCGCGCGACGATAGGCCGGCATTCAGCCTCGAAGTCGGCGGCCGGTGGGAGTCGGCGGTCCATCCTAGCGCCATCGACGATTGAGGGGGGAGCCATGACACCGTTGGCGACGATCCACGAGGCGGCGACGCGGCGTGCCGGCGGCGTGGCGGCCCTGGAAGCCCGCTTGCCGGCATGCAAGACGGCGGACGGCCTGCGCGCCTTTCCCGATGACCGTTATCTCTCGGAGATGGCGCGGCGGATCTTCCGCGCCGGCCTGAAGCACGATCTGGTGGATGCCAAATGGCCCGCCTTCGAGGAGGTGTTTTGCGGCTTCAAGCCGCGCCACGTCGCTGGCATGCCGGACGAGACGCTGGAAGCGCTGATGGGCGATAAGCGGCTGATCCGTCACTGGGCGAAGCTGAAGGCGGTGCGCGCCAACGCCGACATGCTGCAGGCTCTCAGCGCCGCGCGCGGCGGTTTCGGAAGCTACCTCGCCGACTGGCCGGTCGAGCGCATCGTCGAGTTATGGGCGGATCTCGCCAAGCGCGGCACCCACCTCGGCGGCCTTTCCGGCCCGTCGTTCCTGCGCCTGGTCGGCAAGGATACGTTCATCCTGACGCAGTCGGTGGTCGCCGCCCTCAATTGCTGGCGGGTGTTTGACGGCGAGCCGAAAAACAAGCGCGATCGCGTCGCGGTCCAGGAGGCGTTCAACGGTTGGGCGGCGGAAAGCGGCCGTCCGTTGTGCGAGATCAGCATGATCCTCGCCCAGTCGGCCGATGACCTAGCCTAGCGGGGATCGCGTTTCAGACCCTTGGCGGCCAAGTCGTCGAGGTAGGCTTGCCACAGCGTCTCATAATTGGCGCCAAGATGGTACAGCCAGTCCCAGGTATAGAGGCCGGTATCGTGCAAGTCATCGAACTTAAGACGCACCGCGTAGGTGCCGACCGGCTCGATGCCGATGATGTTGACATGGCGCTTGCCGGGAACGGTCTGTTTCTGCTCCGGGTTGTGCCCCTGCACCTCGGCCGACGGACTCTCGACGCGCAGATACTCGGCCGGCAACCGGAACGACGCGCCGTCCTCGAAATCAATCTCCAGTGCATGTTCCTCGCGCTTGAGCCGGATTTCCACCGGCTTGTGGCGCGGGCCGTATTCGGATGTCATCGGGACGCTCCGACCGGATCGGGGTCGAGCGGGCGGGCCTCGTCGACGAGCATGATGGGGATGCCGTCGCGGATCGGATAGGCCAGCCCGGCCTGCTCGCTGATCAGTTCCTGGTGCTCCGCGTCGTAACGCAGCGGCCCCTTGGTGAGCGGACAAACGAGAATTTCAAGCAGCTTCGGATCGACCATCGCCTTGACCTTTAGCGCGGCGGGCGCGGCGGCGCCTCGCGTTGGATGTTAATGTTTGGTGCCGGAAAAGGCGGTATCGGCTTCCAGCGCCGACATCTGAAACAGGGATACGAGAAGCTTGTTGCGATCGGCGAGCGACGGGCATTCCAGCAAGGCCTGCTTTTCGCGCGGATCGAAGGGACAGATCATCGCCAGCGTCGTGATCAGCGACTGCGGCGACGCCGAGGTGGCGGCGTCCCAGTCGCACTCGATGCCGCGCGCGTCAAGATAACCGCGTGCCGCTTCCAGCAGTTGAGCTCGGTCGATGCCTTCGTCGGACGGATTGTCGAAATCCATGCGAAACGGTTCGAGATCCGGCCTGACCCGACGGAACCCGTTTTCCAACGCCAGTTCCTCGGCGACGCGGAAGCGGCAGATGCCGTGCAGGGTAACCAGGAAGCGGCCGTCGTCCGTTTCCGAGAAGTTGATGATCTTGCCGACGCAGCCGGTGTCGTAAACCGCCACCGTGTCGGCCTCCGAGGGATCCGATTTGCGCCGCGGCTGGATCATGCCGATCATCCGCTGCCGCCCCAGCGCCGCCTCGACCATGTTGAGGTAGCGCGGCTCGAAGATATGCAGCGGCAGGTGGCCGTGCGGCAGAAGCAAGGCGCCTTCCAGCGGAAATATCGGCAGGGCGGCGAGGACAGTCAGAGAGGCGTTTGCCAAATCGGGATCCGTCAAGAAAACATGATTGAGGAGAGTTTGCGTCGGGCCGGCGCGGTCAGCGGGTGAGACGGGCCCAGCGCTTCGAGGAAGCGGAGGTAAAGTTTCCGCGCCGCGCTGTCGTTCCACGCGCGATCGGCCTGGATCATCGCCGCGAGGACGTCGAACGCCGGCTCCACCTCGCCGTTGGCAAACAGGGCCAGGGCGAGCGCGTGCCGGGCGGCGGGGTCCGCGGGGTCGGCCTCGGCCGCCGCACGCAGCCGGCCGAGCGGTTTGCCGGCCTCGGCCTCGCCGATCAGTTCAAGATGGGACAGCGCCGCGGCAATGGGACCGGCGTTTCGGCTTTCCGGCGGCAGTTCCGACGCCAGGCCGCGCGCCCGTTTCAATTTTCCCTTGCCGATGAGGGCACGCAGCATCCCGGCGAGTGCGTCCGCGTTGTCGGGCGCCTCGTTGAGGACGTGGCCGAACAGTTTCTCCGCCTGATCGAACTGACCGGCGGCAAGGGCCTCCTGGCCCCGTTGCAGGGCATCGGCACCGGGGGCATCGGCGGGCCCGGCGAGGCGTTCGATGAACGCCCGCAGTTGGCTCTCCGGCTGCGCGCCGACGAAGCCGTCGACCGGCCGGCCGCCGACGAAGGCGTACACCGTCGGCACGCTTTGGATCTGCAGTTGTTGCGCCAGGGCTTGGTTCTTGTCGATGTCGACCTTGACCAGGCGCACCCGGCCGCCGGCCTCGCGCACCGCCTTTTCCAACGCCGGCGTCAACTGTTTGCAGGGACCGCACCAGGTGGCCCAGAAATCGACGATTACCGGCGTCGTCATCGAAGCCTTGATGACGTCGTTGGCGAACGTCGCGGTGTCGGCGTCCTTGATGATATCGCCGGCCGGCTGTTGCGCGCCGGATGGCGAGGTTTTCATGCTCGGATCGATGATCAGCGCCATGGTTGGTCGAGCTTCTTTTTCCCAGTTATCCCCTATAGATGGCCGCATGCCGCCGCGTCTCAAGCCTTGCCTCGGCACTCATCGCAGTTATTCCGGCTCGGCGTCGAAATCGATGATCGCCGGCTCGTGACCGCAGGAGCCGAGAAATGCCAGAAGATCGGCGGGCGCGATGGCGGTTGTCGCCGTGTTGACCAGCGGATGGAAGTTTAGGACATCCGCCAGCAGCATCGAGGCGTCGAGCACCACCCTCACCCGCCGCTCGCGGTCGTTGATGACGGCGAACGGCGTCACCGCGCCCGGCTCGACGCCGAGCACCTCGCGGAGCAGTTCCGGCTTGGCGAAGGACAGCGGGGCGGCGCCGGTGCGGCCACGGAACGCCTTCAGATCGACCGGGCGGTCCTCCTCGCAGACGATGAGCCACAGCTGGCCCTTCTTGTCCTTCAAGAACAGGTTCTTGGAATGCCAGCCGGGCAGGTCGCCGCGCAGCGCGCGCGCTTCCTCGACCGTGAACACGGCCGGATGGCGCATCGTTTTGGTGTCGATGCCCAACGCCATCAATGTATCCTGAAGATCCGACTCGCCAGCATGCATGACGCGGCAATTTATGCGGAGATCGGCGGCGAAACAAGGTATGCCTTGACGGGCCGGCGGCCGGCGATGAAACGCTCTTGCAAACGGCGCCTGATCGCGTAGTATCCGGCGCTTGCCACGGATACGATTGGCGCGCGGGCGTAGCTCAGGGGTAGAGCGCAACCTTGCCAAG
>CAYWRP010000022.1:0-1838 GCA_964460955.1 uncultured Rhodospirillaceae bacterium
TCCGCTATAGCTGCACGAAACTTGCGCCAGAACCAAAATTCAACGCCGATTGACAAGCTGCGGCACGTTGGCCTGGGGTGTCGCCGGTTTCTTTGGTGTCGCGCTGCTGTTCTCATCCGTGCCGCGGGCCTGAAGGTGGCCGGCGGCGTCTATCTCATCTACCTCGGCCTGCGTGGCTGGCTCGGCGATCCGCCGCACCGCGAGGCCGTCGGGGCGTCGGCGACCGGCGGCGGGGCCTGGCGGCGGGGGGCGCTGACCAATCTGACCAATCCCAAGGCCGCCGCTTTCGTCGCCGGCGTCTACGCCACGACGATGCCGCCCGACCCGTCGCCGGCGCTCGGCGCGGCGGCCGTCGCGACCATGGTCTCGATCACCGCGACCGGCTATTCGCTAGTGGCGGTCCTGCTAACCACCCGCCGCGCCGCCAAAGCCTACCGCCGCGCCCGGCACTGGATCGAGCGGATTGCCGGTGCCTGCCTCATCGCTTTTGGCGCCAAGATGATCGCCGACCGCTAAGTCGGCGAATGTGACGAATGTAAGCGCTTGGATTACCCCCGATGAGATGACAGAATTGCGTCCACTCGAACAAGTTAACGAGGGGAAACGGAAAATGGCGGAAAAGGGCGATACGACGACGCAGGAATTCAATATTCGCGAAGCGGTTGGCGTGTTCCACAGCTGGGACGATCTGCGCTCGGCGGTCGACGACTTGTTGGTGCGCGGCTTCGATCGTTCGGAGATCAGCCTGCTCGCCGACGAAAAGACGGTCGAGAAAAAGCTCGGCAAGGTCTACGAGCATGTGCGGACGCTGGAGGATGATCCCGAGGTGCCGCGAACCGGGTTCTTCGCCGGCGACTCGCTGATCGAGGCGCGAACGGGGATCATCGGCACGATGGCCTATGTCGGCGCGCTGGCCGCGATCGGTGTCGTCGTTGCCTCCGGTGGCACCATCGCCGCGGCGATCGCCGCCGCTACCGTCGCCGGCGGCTCGGGCGGCGTGCTTGGCTCGTTCGCTGCGCGGGCGTTCGGGCGCGAGCGGGCCAAGGACCTGCAGGCCAAGCTGGCCAAGGGCGGCCTGTTGCTGTGGGTTCACGTGCGCGACGCCTCGCACGAGGAGCGGGCGGTCGAGGCGCTGAAGAGCAACAACGCCGAAGACGTTCACGTCCACGAGTTCGCCGCCAACGCATCGCCGGATGGCGATCCCTTGTCGGGCCTCGAGCCGGATCCGTTCCTGTCCAAATCGCGGATCTGACCGCTTGCAACCTCGGCGGCGGTCTGGAAAACATGCCGCCCCCTGGGTATGATTGTGAAAGCGCCGTTTTTGCAGGACCATGCAGGACTAAAAGCAATGACATCGACGGGGAGCGCGACCCGGGTCCTCATCGTCGAGGACAGCGCATCGGATCGCGCGCTGCTCAAGGCGACGATCGATAGCCTCGGCGGTGACGCGTCAATCGAAACGATCGACGCGGCATCGTTGGGCGAGGCGTTTCGGGTGCTGGGCGAGCGCGGCGCGGATATGATCCTGCTCGATCTGGGCCTTCCCGACTCGCATGGCCTCGATACCTTGCGGCGCATGCGCGGCCGCATCGATCATGTTCCGATCATCGTCTTCACCTCCCTCTATACCCAGGAGAAGGGGCTCGAGGCGGTGGAAATCGGTGCTCAGGATTTCCTGGTGAAGGGCGACACGACGGGCGAGACGCTGGCGCATGCCATCCACTGCGCGCTGGCGCGCCACCACTCGCCGGAACACCAGGCCAGCGCCAGCGTAGATCGGGAACTTGACGCCCTGAATCGCGTTCGCGACTCCCTGCGGCCGCCGCGCGACAAGTAAG
>CAYWRP010000022.1:1848-45838 GCA_964460955.1 uncultured Rhodospirillaceae bacterium
TTCGCGCCGCGTCCCTTTCCCGCCTCGTTGTTCGCGCCACCGCTTAAACGGCGATTTCGACCGCTGATATCGGCCGGCAACCGGTGACGGGATCGTCCCCTTCCATCCTCGGAGGCCTCGGTTACGCTGTCCTTAACTCGGCAGGACGAACCAGGACACCCGGTCATGGAGCTCTACCCATCATTAGCATTGCGCGCGGCGTGAGCGGCGGCTTTCCCGCCACCCAGTCACCGCCGGTGGCCCGCCGCTTGGGGAACGAGCGCGCCGGCCAGAGGATCTTCGACGGGTCCACGAGCGGCGAAGGCGTGATCTCGCTGATCCGCTGCACGGTCGGCCTCTCGTTGCACCAGAATTGTCGCCATCGCCACGGCGAGCGGCCACGTCTTGGCCATCCCAGCGCTCATCGCCTTCCCTGTCGGCTGACGCCCGGCCATCCGGCTCGTCACGCCAGGAAACAGTTCCGCCTGACGTCCATCCTGCCCCCCAAGGTGTCTGCTTCCTCCTCCCCCTATGCGGACATCCACGTCAGTGCGGATCCCCCTCCGGGCCAAAACCATCCTCCCACCGGCCCGGAGGGGGATTTCTTTTTCGGGGCATGCGCGAAAAACGCCGGTATGCGCCGGCGTGTCAGACGAGACCGACCCGGTTCTTGATTTCGCGCAGATGACGCCGGCTCACCGGCACCACCGTTTCGCCCTCCGCCCAGACCTGCGCGCTTCCATTGTCGAGCAGGCGGATCTCGCGGGCGCGCGCCAAATTGACCAGGTACTGCCGGTGGCAGCGGACCAGATCCGTCTTCGCTTCCAGGACCCGCAGGGTCAGCTCGGTGAACGAAACGCCGTCTCCCGTAACCACGTGCACGCCGCTGGCGTCACTGTAGGCGTAGATCACCGCATCGGCGGGAATCAGCCGGATCCGTTGGCCGGCGACGCAGGGGATTTGCGTCAAGTGCGGTGAAACGAGCGGGTTCGGCGGCGGCTCGTGGGGGGCTTCGCAGCGCAGACGGTCGATGGTCACGGCGAGGCGGGCCGGATCGACCGGTTTCAGGAGATAGTCGAGCGCGCTCTTTTCGAACGCCTCGATGGCGTGGGCATCGTGAGCCGTGACGAAGACGATGCGCGGCCGGCGGTCCGGGTCGATCATTCCCGCGAGTTCGAGGCCGCTGATCTGCGGCATGTGGATGTCGAGAAACAGGGCGTCCGGTCGCAGGCTATTGACCAGCTTCAATGTCTCGATGGCGTTGCCGCAGAGGCCGACAATCTCGATTTCCGGCTCGGCGCGCAGCAGCACGGCCAGCTCTTCGCGGGCGTAAAGTTCGTCGTCGACAACCAGCGCCGTGATCATGCCGCCAACACGTGCTTCGGCAGGCGGATGCAAATTCGCGTGTAGAGGTGCGGTTCGCATGCGACATCGAGTCCGCTGAGTTCGCCGTAAAGGCTTTTCAAGCGCCGGTCGACGAGGCGCATGCCGTGTCCGCCGTTATCCTCCGTGCCGGTGTAGGCTCCAGCGTTGTCCTCGACGACGAGGACGACGTGATCGCCGACTATCGACCCCAGGATGCGGATGGCGGCGCCGCCGAGCAATGTATTGGCGCCATGCTTGATGGCGTTCTCGACCAGCGGCTGCAGGGTGAAGGTCGGCACCGGGAAGCAAAGCAGGCGCGCGTCCACATCGACGTGGATGGTCAACCGGTCGGCGAACCGCGCCTTTTCGATCTCCAGGTACGACTGCACGTGGTCGAGCTCCTCCTGCAGGGTCGCCACGTCGGCGTCGCGTTTCAGGTTCTTGCGGAAGAAGTTGGACAGGTGGAGCAAAAGGTGGCGCGCCTTTTCCGCGTCCTGTCGGGTGACGGCGGCGATCGTGTTCAGCGTGTTGAAGAGGAAATGCGGGTTGACCTGCGCCTGGATCAGCTTCAGCTCCGATTGCACCAGCAGGGTCTTCTGCTGCTCGATGCGGCCGGTGAGGATCTGGCTCGACAACAGCCGGGCAATCCCTTCGCCCATGGTCTTGTTGATATTGAGGAAGAGTTTGCCGCGCGGCTCGTACAGCTTGATGGTCCCCAGCACCTCGCCCTCGCGACTAAGCGGGATGGCCACCGCCGATCCGAGCGGGCAGTCGTCGCGCATCGGACACTGGTAGGGTATCTCGACGCCATCGGCGAATACCACCTTGTTGGTTTCGATGGCTTGCCGGGTGATGTCCGATATCACCGGCTTGCCCGGCTTGTGATGATCGTCGCCGGTGCCGACGAAGGCGAGGATGCGATGGCGGTCGGTGATGCTGACGGCGCCGACGCCCGTTTCCCGGTGGATGGTCTCGGCGATGTGGGCGGCGGAGGCCGGGTTGAGGTCGCTCACCGACAGCGGCACGGCGCTTTCGGCGATGCGCAGCGCGCGGGTCGAGAAGATGTTGCCGAAGCGCTCGAACATGTTGCGCCGGTCGCGGATGATCATCATGAACAGCGCCGCGCCGACGGCGTTGCAGAGGATCATCGGCCCGGCGATCGCCTCGACCAGCGTCTTCGCGCGGTCGAAGGGCTCGGCGACGGCGAGAATGATGCCCATCTGCGCGAAGCCGGCGATCATCGTGATGCCGAGCGGCACCAGCGGGTTGAAGATCATCTGCGGCTGGCGCGCTTGGCGCAGGTAAAGGTGCATCATGCCGCCGAGCAGCCCCTCCGCCACGGTCGACAGGCCACAGGCGAGGTCGGTGAAACCGCCCAGCGTGTAGCGGTGCAGGCCGCCGGTGGCGCCGACCAGCACACCGACCACCGGCCCGCCCAACAGGCCACCGAGCACGGCGCCGATCGCCCGGGTGTTGACGATGGCATCCATCATCTGCAGGCCGAGATAGCTGCCGAGAATGCAAAACCCGCTGAAAACGACGTAGATCACCGCCCTTTGCGGCCATTCCGGGGCGCCGGAAAACACCGAATCGAAGATCCGCGTCTTGCTCAGCATGTAGGCGATCAGCAGGTAGACGCTGAGTTGCTGGATCAATTCGAAGATGATCGTCACGCCGTTCGCCTCCCAGCCGGACGTGTCTGCGGGCTCTCGGGCGATGCGATGCCGCCCGCCTATCTATTACCATTTTCTATAGAGGAGTTTGAACGCCGTGTCGCGGGTCGAAAACGCCGCCGCCCGCCGGTGAATTCGCCGGTGAATTAGCGAGGTGCCGGCGGCCGTTGCCGCCGCAGCAGGCCGCGGACCACCGGGACGGCGAGGAGGAACACCAGGGCCGGGTAAAGCGCCGAGAGCCGATAGAGCGCGTCGAACGACAGGATCTCGCGCAGCGTGCCGATGGCGAAGGTGCCGACGCCGACACCAACCATCAGGGAGGCGATCATCATCGACGACACCCAGGCGACGTGATGCGGGAAGCGCAGCGCGGCGATGGCGATGGTCAGCGGGAAGAAGGCGGAGCAGGCGAGGCCGGCGAAGGCGAACAAGGCGATGCTACTCCAGGCGCTATCCACCAGCGGCATGGCGAGAAAGGCGACAATCATGAACCCCGGCAGCACGAGCCAGAAGGTGGTGGGCGCGACGCGGGTGAGCAGGGCGGAGATGACCAGACGTCCGGCGACCAACGCCGCCCAGAACAGCGACAGCGCCTGGTTGGCGGTCGCTTCGGCGATGCCGCGCCCTTCGTTGAGGTAGATGACCGCCCAGTTGGCGAAGGTTCCCTCGGCGAAGGCGTAAAGCACGGCGATGGCGACAAACACCCAGAACACGCCGGTGCCGACCGGCCGGTCGGCCATTGCCGCGTCGGCGGATGGCGGGCTGGCGTCGCGCGGCAGGGTCGTCATCAGCGTCGCCGCCATCAGGATGGCGCAGAAGGCGGCCAAGCCGACGGGAAACGCCGACCACGATCCGGCGGCGATGGCCTGGCCGGCGAGGATTGGCCCCATCGCCAGGCCGACGCCGATCAACGTGTGCGCGGCGACGACGGAAGCCGAGGCGTGGCGCGGGAACAGGATCGGCGGATAGCTGTTGATCGGCGCGCCGGACAGGCCGAAGCCGAGGCCCAGCGCCGCCATCCCGGCAAGCACGAGCGGGTAGGCGGCGTCGACGGGAAACCAGGCGAGGGACGCCAGCAGCCCCTGCGACAGGCCATTGATGAGCAGGGAGAGCAGCAGAATCGTTTTCAGCCCGAGCCTGCGGGCCAGCGACCCGCCGGCCAGGGCGCCGATGACCGCGAAGGTCAGTTGCGGCAGGAAGATCGTCCCGTACTGGGCGTCGGAAAAGGCGAAGCCCTGTTTCAGCACGCCGCTTACCGCCGGGAACGAGACCAGCGTCAGTCCCTGCAGCAGACAGGCGATATAGACAACGGCGGTCGCCGCGAGGCGGGGTTGGGCGGGGCGTCGGGCGGCGGTGGCGGCAGCGTCCATGGCGCCGGTTGGCTCCTATTCCGCCGCTTTCGCCGAGGCTTGGCGTCCGGCCCAGAAGGCCGGAATATCCTGACGATAGCGCCGCATAACGAGGTTGGCGATCAGTCCGGTCCAGCCGGTCTGATGCGACGCACCGAGCCCTTGTCCGGTTTCCGCGTGGAAGTATTCGTAGAACAGCATCAGGTCGTGCCAATTCTCGTCGTCGGCGAACGGCGGGCGCCCGGCCATCGCCGGCATGGCACTCGCCTTTTTACGGCGGTAGAGGTCGACGATGCGCTCGGCGATCAGTGTGCCGATGTCGTTCAGATTAAGCTCCCGCCCACCGAGACATGGCACCGCGACCGAGAAGCCGTCGCCGAGGAAACGGTGGAATTTCTCGATCGCCTGGATCAGCGCATAGTTCACCGGCAGCCAGATGGGGCCGCGCCAGTTGGAGTTGCCGCCGAACATCGGCGAGTTGGATTCGCCCGGGACATAGTCGATCACCGCCTCGCCGACACCGGGCAGGGTGCCGAGATGACGGTGGGTGCCATGGGCGCGGCTGACGCTGCGCACCCCGTACGGCGACAGGAATTGTTCCTCATCGAGGGCGCGCTCCAGGATGCGTGGCAGCATCGCGTGGTCGACCAGGGCGAGGAGGTGTTCGCCGCGCTCGTTTTCCCACTCCGGACAGGCGCAGATGTAATTGCCGTGAAATGCGCCGCCACGGTGCTCGATCAGTTTCTCCCTGAACCGCGGCACATGCGCGAGCAGGCGCTTGTCGATGACCTCGGTGGCGAACAGCGGGATCAGGCCGACCATCGAATAGACGTCGATGCGGTACTGCTGGCCGTCCGGAGCGATGATCAGATCCTTGAAGAACCCAGCCTCCGGATCCCACAGGGAAACCTGGTTGTGCGTGGCGTGGCCACCGACCGTCTCGGCGATGGCCAAGAACTGCTCGTAGGTTTGGATGGCGATCCCCTCGTAATCGGGATCGTCGACCGCCAGTTCGAGGGCGATCACCGTCATGTTGAGGGCGAACATTGCCACCCAGCCGGTGGCATCGGCCTGCTTCAGGCTGAAACCGGGCGGCATCGGATGCGACCGGTCGAACACGGAAATGTTGTCGAGGCCGAGGAAACCGCCCTCGAACACGTTGAGGCCGTCGGCGTCCTTGCGATTGATCCACCACGCGTAATTGAGCAGCAGTTTGTGGAAGATGCGCTGCAGGAAATTGCGGTCGCCAACGCCCCGCTGCACCCGTTCGGCGCGGAATACCTTGAGCGCGCCCATGGCGTGCACCGGCGGATTGACGTCGGAGAAGTTCCATTCGTAGGCGGGGATTTGCCCGTTGGGGTGCAGATAGCGGGCGTCCAGCATCATCTCAATCTGATGCTTGGCGAAATCGACATCGATCAGCGCCAGCGCGCCGCAGTGAAAGGCCAGATCCCAGGCGGCGAACCACGGGTATTCCCAACTGTCCGGCATCGAGATGACATCGGCGGCGCGAAGATGCTTCCATTCCCGGTTGCGGCCGTAGCGGCGCTCCGGCGGCGGCGTCATTTTGTCGCCGTTCAGCCAGCGTTCGACGTCGTAGTGGAAGAACTGCTTGCACCAGATCATCCCCGCCAGCGCCTGGCGCATGATGCGCTGGTCTTCCGGGCTCGCATCGGGGTTGAGATCGTAATAGAACACGCTGGACTCGGCTTGCCGCGTCGAAAAGACCACTTCGCCGCCCTTGAACGGTTGCGCCAGCGACTGGCCGGACAACACGAGATCGAGGCGGATTTCCTGGCCGGCCGGCAACTCGAAGGCATGCCAGGCGGCGAACTTGGTGCCGGCGCGGTCCGGAGAAACAGCAGCCGCCTCGCCGTGAACGACGCGCCGGTGGAAGGCATCCTTGACGTACGGGCTGGCGTTGTCGACGCCCCAACAGGCCTCGGCGTTGCTTTCGTTCTCGGTGAACAGTTCCTCCGCCGGCTGACGGCCGTGCAACTCGTAGCGGCCGAGCCGGGGGTGTTCGGCGCGCACCATCCAGGAGGAGCCGAGCGGCGACGGGTGGGAGCGGATCCGCGGCTTCTCGGAGTCGTCGTCCCACGACCAGGTATTGCGGAACCACAGCGTCGGCAGGATGTGCACCGGCGCCGTTTCCGGGCCGCGATTGTGGACGCTGACGCGGATGTGGATCTCGGTCGGCGACTGCTTGGCGTAGCTGACGTCGACGTCGAAGTAACGGCGTTCGTCAAAGACACCGGTATCCAGCAGGCCGAACGGCTCTTCGTCGCGCGACCGTCGGGCGTTTTCCTCCAAGAGCCATTGATACGGAAATTCGGCCTGCGGATACTTGTAGAGATAACGCAGGTAGCTGTGGCTCGGCGTCGCCTCTCGGTAGAAGTAATATTCCTTGACGTCCTCGCCGCGGTTGCCTTGCTCGCCGGTCAGACCGAAGGCGCGTTCCTTGAGGAACGGATCGCGGCCGTTCCACAGCGCGACGGCAAAGCATAGATACTGGTTTTCGTCGCAGATGCCGCCCAGGCCGTCCTCGCTCCAGCGGAAAGCCCGATGGCGCGCCGCGTCGTGGGAAATAAAATTCCAGGCGTTTGCATTGGCGCTGTAGTCTTCCCGCACCGTGCCCCAGGCGCGTTCGGAAAGATAAGGCCCCCACAGACGCCAGTTTTCCTTGCCCAAGCGCTGGTTCTCGAGGCGTTGCCGTTCTTCGTTGAGCGGGGTTGGGGATTTCGCCATCGATTTTCTCTCGCGTCGGAATAGACGAAACTTCGGAGCGACTCGCGATGTGCGTTCAGCGGCGTCCCTGGCCGAACAGGAACGCCCGGCTATCGTCGGTGACAACTGGTTTCGGGTTGATCTCCTCGGCGCGGGCATAGGCGCGTACCACCGCCGGCCGGGTCTGGATCGCCTGGAACCAGCGGTGCAGGTTGCGAAACGAGGTGATGTCCTGGCCCTGCTTTTCGTGCGGAACGATCCACGGGTAACACGCCATGTCGGCGATGGAGTAGTCCCCGGCGATGAACGCGCGCGCCGCCAGCCTCTTGTCGAGGACGTGGTATAGGCGCTCGGTTTCCTTGAGGTAGCGATCCACGGCATACGGCAGCTTCTCTGGCGCGTACTGCACGAAGTGATGGTTCTGGCCGGCCATCGGGCCGAGACCGCCGACCTGCCAGAACAGCCACTCCATGACCTGCGTCCGGCCGCGCAGATCACCGGGAATAAAGCGGCCGGTCTTCTCGGCGAGGTATTGCAGGATGGCCCCGGATTCGAATACCGACAGCGACGGGCCGCCGTCGGTCGGTGCGTGATCGACGATCGCCGGGATCCGGTTGTTGGGCGAGATCGCCAGGAAGTCGGGCTTGAACTGCTCGCCCTGGCCGATGTTTACCGGCTTGATGGTATAATCGATGCTAGCTTCTTCGAGGAAGATGGCGATCTTGTGACCGTTGGGTGTCGTCCAATAATGAAGATCGATCATCGGCTGTTCACGTCCGTTTTGGAGCGGGCGTCCTCGCCGCCGACGCTCGGTGAAATCGGGTCCGTCGGTGAGGCGCCCTTCCGCGCCCGCCACTTTTTATAGCCGACTGGCAGCAGCGACAAGACGGCAAGGCCGACCAGCGCGGTAATGATTTCCGGGGTCAGGATGCCGGAAGCGGTGAACTCCTGGCCCGATTCGAACATGCTGCCGAGTCCGGCGCCCACCGAGGTGTAGACGAAGGAGCCCGGAATGATGCCGAAGAAGGTCGCGATGACGTAGGTTTTCAGCCGGACGCCGAGAAAGGCGGGCACCAGGTTGACGACGAAGAACGGGAACAGCGGGATGAGGCGTAGCACGAGGAGATAGCTGATCGCGTTCTCCCGAAAACCGGCTTCCATCTTTTTCAGCCATGGTCCGGCGCGTTGACGCAACGGATCGCCGAGCGACGTCTTGGCGATCAGGAATATCAGGGTCGCCCCAATGGTCGCGGCGGTGACGACCACCGCCGTGCCGAGCCAGATGCCGAACAGGAATCCGCCGGCGATGGTCAGCACCGCGCCGCCCGGCACCGACAACGCGGTGGCGACGGCGTAGACGATCATCAAGAGCACGACGGCGACGACAATGTTCGCCTCGACGAAGTCGGTCAGCGCCTGTCGGTTCTCGCGCAGGGTCTCGAAGGTGACGTACTCGTCGAGGCCGAGCGCGAAGAAAGCGATGAAGCCGGCGATGACAATGCCGACGGGCCACAAGCGTTTGAGCGAAAAGCCGCCGCCGGGGGTCGGCTTCTGGTCCGCTGTCGCGTCATTTCGGGTCGCGGTGTTTTCTAGCTCCGCCATTCCTTCTGACCTCTCTTTTTCGGGGGGCGTTTTGGGCATTCGCGAGCCGGCTACAAATATTTCTGGATCAGTCGGACGACCTTCCTGGTCCGTTCGCCGAACAGGGTTGGCGTGTAGTAACTGCCGGCGACGCGCTTGGAGACCTCGGCCCGCGTCGGGTAGGGCACGATGATGTTGGCCAACGCGCCGATCTTGAGCTTTTGGTTGATGGCCAGGATCCACGGTGTCAACTGCTCTCCGGCGTGCAAGCCGACGATGGTCGCGCCAAGCACGCGGCCGTTCTTCGCCGTCACCGCCTTGATGAAGCCTTCCGTGTCCCGTTCGGCCTGGGCGCGATCGTTTTCCTCGAAAGACCAGGTCAGGGCCTTGACCCCGTCGCCGTGCCGTTCGCGCGCCTTGGCTTCCGCCAAGCCGACGTGGGCCAGTTCGGGATCGGTATAGGTCACCCACGGCACCGCTGCGTCGTTCACCTTCGAAGGCAGGTGGAACAGCGCGTTGCGGATGACGATTCCGGCGTGATAGCTCGCCATGTGGGTGAACTGGTAACCGCCGGCGACGTCGCCGATGGCGAACACCTTCTTGTTGGAGGTTCGCAGGCGGGCATCCACCTCGATCCCCTTCGCCGAGTGGGCGATGCCGGCGGCGTCGAGATCGAGTTCGTCGACGTTCGCCCGCCGACCGACGCCTAGAAGCAGGTGCGAGCCGCGCGCGTCGAGCGCCCGGCCATCGACGGTAAACCGCGCGACGATCCCGTTGGCGTCGCGTTCCACTGACTGAACCTCGGCATGCTCGATGATGTCGATGCCTTCGGCGCGAAGCCGGGCGCCGACGATGGCGGTGGCGTCGGGGTCGTCCTTGGGCATGATTTGTCTGCGCTCGAGGATCGTCACCCGACAACCGAGGCGACGATGTGCCTGCGCCAACTCGCAGCCAATGGGCCCGCCGCCGACGATGATCAGGTGATCGGGCGCTTCCGTCAGGTCGAAAATGGTCTCGTTGGTGAGGAACGGCACGGTGTCGAGGCCCGGAATCGGAGGCACCATCGGCGACGAGCCGGTGGCGATGACGACGCGCCGGGCCTGGATGCACCGCCCACCGGCCTCAATCTCGGTTTCGCCAACGAAGCGCGCCGGCGCTTGGATCACGGTGCAGCCCAACTCCTCGAAGCGTTCCACCGAGTCGTGCGGCGCGATGGCGGCGATCACGCCATGCACGTGGTCATGCACGGCGCGGAAATCGACCGACGGCGTGGCGCCGTTGACGCCGTAGCGTTTGCTGGTTCGCATCAGTTCTGCGGCGTGCCCGGCGGCGATCAGCGACTTCGAGGGCACGCAGCCGTAGTTCAGGCAATCGCCGCCCATCTTGCCTTTCTCGATGAGCACGACGCGGGCTCCCATTTGTACCGCGCCGGCGGCAACGGACAGGCCGCCCGATCCGGCGCCGATGACGCACACGTCCGTCTCTATCGTCTCCGCCACAGCCATTTTCCTCAGCGAAATCTGTCACCGGCTAACGTCGCACGCTTGTAACGTCGCATCCTTGGTCCGCCGGCGCCAATCATGCCTCGTAAAATACGCGTGAAGGTGTTGTCAGTGGCATGCCACGAGCCGCCTTGATTATGATGCGCGCACACACGGCGACCGCGCGCTTCGCAACGGCCGCGCCGCTCGGCCGACAGACGGGGAGAGCATAGATGACGCAAGACTACGACGTGATCATCATCGGATCGGGCGCCGGCGGCGCCGCGGCGGCCCACAAGCTGATCAACCATGGCAAACGGGTGCTGGTGCTGGAGAAAGGCGGGCAATTGCCGCGCGACGGCTCGACCCTCGACGTCAAGCAGGTGTTCAAGGAGGGCCGGTTCAAGAATCAGCAGCCATGGGCGGACGGCTACAACAAGCAGTTCATCCCCGGCGAATTCTACAATCTCGGTGGCAAGACCAAATGGTACGGCGCCGCTCTGCTCCGGTTCAGCGCCGAGGAGTTCCAGCCCGACCCGGATTTCCAGTGCCTCGGCTGGCCGATTACCGTCGACGATCTCCGACCCTATTACGAGGAGGCGGAGGCGTTGCTCGACGTGAACCGCTTCGACAACGAACCGGAACTGCAGGCGCTGCTCGACAAGATCGTCGCCGCCGACTCGCGCTGGCGGCCGGAGCCACTGCCGCTCGGCCTCAAGCGTGAGATCCTCGATGATGAGCAGGAAGCCAAGCACTTCGACGGCTTCGCGTCCGCCTGCGGCTACAAGTCCGACGCCGAGTGGAATCTCCTCGACCCCATCGGCGACCGCGAAAACTTCACCTTGATGTGCCACAAGGAGGTTGTCGCGCTGACCGGCGCGGCGGGCGATCCAGCCGTCGTGACCGGCGTCCGCTGCGCCGACGGCAGCACCTATAGCGCTCCGGTCGTCATTCTCGCCGCCGGCGCCATGACGTCACCGCGCATTCTCCAGGACTATCTGCGGGAAACCGGACTCGAAAAAGATCTCGCCTGCGCGCGGCAGGTCGGCGCCTATTTCAAACTGCACATCAATTCGGCGCTGATCGGCTTTTCCCCGTTCTCCAACGAGGACGTCCTGCGCAAGACGACGATCATCTACAACGACGACTACCCGCACTCCACGGTGCAATGCCTCGGCTGGATCGACGGCGACATTCTCGGCGCGCAGTTGCCGGCGGCGGTGCCGAAGCTCGTCGCCAGCGCCTTCGGCGCCCGGGCGTACGGGTTTTTCGTCACCACCGAGGACGGGTCGGATCTCGACAACCGGATCATCTCGTGCGGCGACGCGGCGATGCCGATCATGAACTACGACCTCCGCCGCTTGCAGCCGGCGGACAAGGAACACCGCCGCCTGATTCGTGCCTTCGCGACCCGCCTGCTCAAGGCGGGGCTGGCCAGCGTCGACCGCTACATGGGCATGGCGGGCACCGCGCACGCGGTGGGGACGATGGTGACCAGCGAGCATCCCAGCCTCGGCGTTGTCGACGCCGACGGCAAGGTCTTCGGCATGGAAGGCCTTTACGTCGGCGACGGCTCCGTGCTGCCGCGTTCGTCGCGCGTCAATCCGGCGCTGACGATCTACGCCTGGGCGCTGCGGCTAGGCGACCATTTAGCCGCCAAGACGGTTTGAAGCAGCCAACGGCCGCTTTTACCGATAGCGCAGGGGAACCGCGGCTTCCGGGGCCAGCACGCGGAAGGTCATGCTCTCCTCAATGTAAAGCCGAACCGTGTCTTCGGTGTGCGCCTCGTAACCGATGGCGAAGTCGCGGCCGACGGTGAGCTCGAAATCGTCGCCGCGCAGGCTGAGCACGACCGCGCCGTCGACACCCGGGGCCCAGATCACCGGCCCGTCGAGGAGCCGTTCGACCAGGGTGATCACCGTATGGCCGGAGGGCGTGATCGTCTGCGTCAAGCCGGTATAGCAGCGCGGCCCAAGCGCGATGCCGTAGGGGCCGGCGACGCCGGCGTTGCGCAGCGTGCCGACCGCCTGGGCGACGACGCCGACGTAAGCCTCGTAATCATCCGTCAGCCCCAGTGTCTGATCGGCGGAGGCTTGGCCGATTCCCTCGATCCCGCCGTCCGGATAGCCGTGAAACACGGCGTAATCCTCGGCAAGCGCGATGGAGCGCGCCGCTTCGCGCACCGGATCGAGGTCGGGATCGACGGCGCCGCGGGTGATGTCGTCCATTTCCGCCCGCGAAAGCTCGAAAGCCACCCGGAGTTCGACCAGCGGCTGGGCATTGCGCAGGACGGCCTGGACGCCGGGACGCGGCGCGGTGGTCAAGGCAGTGACCCGGCCGGTGCCGATCGCCGAGGCCGACCAGCCGAGTGGGCCCTTGAAATCGACCAGCTTTCGCGCGGCGAGGATCTGTTTCAGTGTCTGCGTCGCTTCGTCGTCGATCGCTGCCCAGGCGGCGGCGGACAGAGGGGCATGGTTGCGCAGCAGTTCGCTCATGGTTTCGGTTCTTCCTTCAGGCTGCCGACGCCGGTGGCCGACCCACCGCCAGCCGGCCCGTTACCGTTGCCGCCGCCGGTTTCATGCTCTTCCAGTTCCGTGATGTCGCCTTCGCTGTAGAGGTAGGTGTCGAGATGGCCGGCGAAGCTCGGATCGCGGCGGCGGATCCACTCGAGGATCATCGCCGCGTGTTCCTTTTCCTCGTCACGGTTGTGGGCGAGGATGGCTTTCAGCTCATCGTCGTTCGCCGCGTCAACGCGCTGGTTGTACCAGTCGACGGCCTCGAGTTCTTCCATCAGCGAGACGATGGCGCGATGGTAATCCTTGGTTTCCGGAGACAGATCTTCCGAATCTTCATGATATCCGGCGCTCTGGGCCATGACCGTCGCTCTCCTTATCCCCTTATTGATATTCGCTTTCTGACACCGGCCAGGCAGCGGGTCAACACGGTTAAAAAACCCCAATCGCCGGCCGAGGTTCCATCTGTTTTGACTAATTCCAATGAAGCGCCGCGAAGTTTTTTTTCCGGAAATGGCGACGGACTCACCGCCGCAAGGCGTTTGTTGAAATAGCAAGGCCGGTTCATCCGGCCGGGATCATTCGAAGGTTAAGGAGAAGCGAAGATGAGGAACAAGACGCTTGTCGCCCTGGCAGTTGCTGCCGCGATGCTGCCGTTGGCGATCCAGCCGGCCATGGCGCAACAGTCGCGGCCCGGCGGCGGTCCGCAAGCCATGTTCGAGCAGTTCGATGGCAACAACGATGGCGTAGTCACCCGCGACGAAGTGGCGGCCTTTCGCGCCGAACGGTTTCAGCAAGCGGATATCAACGGCGATGGCCTGTTGAACCGCGAGGAGTTGGCCACCGCTCAGGCGCAGTGGCGTCTCGATCGCCTTATCGGAGTACTGGACACCGATGGCGACGGTATGATCAGCGAGAGCGAGCTGGCTACACGCGGGACGCCGTCCTTCGCCTGGGCGGACGCCAACGGGGACGGCCAGGTCACGCGCGAGGAAGCCGCGCAGATGCGCCGCGGCGGCTACGGTGGCGGTCGCGGTGGCATGGGAGGGAACTGGTAGCGCGTGGCTTGACATTTTCGGCGCCGTGGGGTCGCTTCCAGCTCGATGCAGGGCGATCCTGGGACCGTCGCGTCGGACGGCGCGCAAATGGAACGGGTGGCGGCAGGCGACGAGGTCGCCTGCCGGGCCCTTGTTCGCCAGCATCTGCCGGGGGTTTTCAACCTGGCGTTTCGCATGCTGGGGGACCATGGACTGGCCGAGGATGTGGCGCAGGAAGCCTTCATCCGCTTGTGGAAGCAGTCGAAGCACTGGCAGGCCAAGGCGTCGGTCCGCACCTGGTTGTTTCGGGTGACGCATAATCTTGCCATCGACGCGATACGCCGGCGCGGCCGCCATGCCGAACGGGAGCTGCCCGAGACCCTGGTCGCCGCCGACCGCCCCGGCGAGACCGTCTACGGCATGGAGATCGGCCGGCAGGTCGGCGCGGCGGTGCAGGCGCTACCAGAACGCCAGCGGACCGCCATCACCCTGGTCCACTTCGAAGGCGTGGCGGCGGGCGAGGCGGCGGCGGTAATGGGCGTCAGCGTCGAGGCCTTGGAATCCTTGCTGGCCCGGGCTCGGCGGCGGCTGCGCGAAACGCTCGCCGTGTTACGCGATGAACTTGATGAGGCAGGCTGATGCCGGGCATGACATTGGAAAGATTAGGCCATTTGCTGGAGGCGTACGGCGCCGATTGCCGCTTGTGGCCGGAACAAGAGCAGCAGGCGGGGCGGGCGCTGCTCGCGGCGTCGGCGTCGGCGCGGGCGCTGCACACGGAGGCGTTACGTCTTGATTCTCTCCTCGCCCAGGCGCCACGGGTTCAGCCGTCGCCGGAATTGGCCGCCGACATCGTCGCCGCGGCGGCCCCCGCTGGCTGGCGGCGCCTCGCCGCCGCGTTGTGGCCGTTCGGCCCTGCATGGCAGCCGGCGGCGGCGCTGGCGATGGCGCTCATGCTTGGCGTCGCCATCGGACCACTGCTACCCGAGCCCGGCATCGAAGGCGCCCAGGATGCGGCCCTCGTGCTGGACGACGGCGTGTTCGCCGCGCCGTTCGCGGTCGAGGAGGAAATGCTGTGAGCACCCGCTGGTCGCGCCGCCTCGGCATTGCGCTGATGGTGTCGCTCGGGCTCAACCTTTTTCTCGGTGGCGTTCTCGTTTCCCGCTGGATTTTCGAGCCGCCGCCGCCGATCAGCGAGCGGGCATACCGCGCCTTCGATCACCGCGCCGGACTGGAAGTCCTCGACCCCGCCCAGCGCGAAAGGGTCGCCGCGATCTGGCGGGACAATCGTCGGGAGATCCGTCGCGCGGCGCGCGGCTACCGAGAGGCGAGATGGGCGCTGCGGCAGGCGCTTATCGCCGAGCCGTTCGACCCGGCGGCGATCGAAGCGGCGCAGCGGGAATTGGCGGCACGCGTCGACGCGGTGCGCGCCGTGATGACAGCTCATTTGACCGAGATCGCCGCCGCCCTGCCGCCGGAGCAGCGCCGCCGATACTTCGAGGCGACGTTCGCCGGCCGCGAACGCGAAGCGGGAGATCGCCGTCTCGGCGCGCCCGGGTCCGACGGTTCGAAAGGCGATCGGCAAGGGATACACTCCACGCCGCTCGGCGAGGGACCGTCGCGAGATTGACAACTTCAATTTCTTAGGATAATAATCTTATAATGGCCCATTCAACGAGATGCGTGCATCAACGGTAAAGGGTCCGGAACTCCTGATCCACGGCGAGCAATAGGGTTGTCAGCTGTGGATGACGGAGTATCTCCGACCCAGGTTTGGGGGGGCGTTCAGGAGAGTAAAACGAGAAAAACGGGGTCGCGCACGCGGGAGTGGCGTCGGCCGGCGGCGGCCGGGCCGACGATCAGGCAAGTCGATGAGCGAGGGGAGCGACCCCATGATGGATCTGCAGGAAAGTTTCGAAGGGCTGCAAAGCCTCGCCGTAGGCGGCGACTGCGACGCGCAATACCAACTGGCATTCATTCTCTACCGTGGGGTCGGCTGCGATCGCGACAAGCCGGAAGCGGCCTTCTGGTTCCGCTGCGCCGCCGAACAGGGCCACGCGTTGGCCGCCAACAATCTGGGTGCGATGCTCGACCGCGCCGATGGTGTCGATCGCGATACCGGTGCGGCGGCCAGGTGGTATCGCCGCGCGGCGGAAGGCGGTATTCCGGTCGCGCAATTCAATCTCGGCTATCTTTACACGGTGGGCCGCGGTCTTGCCCGCGATTACGCCGCCGCCGTCTACTGGTATGAACGAGCGGCGGGGAACGGCGAGGCGATGGCGTTCGTCAATCTTGGCGCCCTCTACGCCCAGGGTCTCGGATGCGAAAAGGATGTCGCGCGGGCGTTGGCGCTCTGGCGGCAGGGAGCGGAACTCGGCGAAAAGCGGGCGGCATTCAATCTCGGCGTCACGTACATGGAAGGCACCAACGCCGAACTCGATTTCGGGCGCGCCTATTACTGGCTGAGACGGGCGCAGAAGTTGGGCAGCGAGCGTGTCTTCAAGAAGCTGGCGAGCCTCGAAGCGGTGATGCACCCGGCGGAACGGGCTTTCGCCGAGCGGCGGTTGGCCAATCTGACCGACCTTCGCCTCTGCGTTCCATCCGGCCACGCCTGAATCCGCGCAAGCCGTGCCGCGCTGACCCGACGGCGTGGCGATAGAGGCCATTAAGACGTTGTTTATCTTCCTCCGCTATTCTGGATGACGTCTGAGAGGCGGAGGACTAAAAGCTTGTTTCCCATCGATAATGAGAGACGAAAGGAACAGCGTTTCATCGTCAGCGGAATGCAAGGTTACGTCAACGGTATTCCTTGCGCCATTCTCGACATTTCCGCATCCGGTGTCCGCCTTCTCATCCCCGACGAACCTTTGCCACAAACGGAGACCTATCGACTTGTTTTCGAGTACGAAGCCGAGGGCGACATCGTGCGCGAGGAAGTGGTGGGGGAACTGGTTCGGCAGACCGATCTGTTTTTTGTCCTGACCTACAAACCGCCGCGCGAAGGTTGGGAAGAGACGGTACGGTCGATGGATTTCGTTGATGCCCTGACCCGCTTCGATCTGGCGTTGTAAGTCCGCCATGGACCGCAAACTGCTCGCTATCCTCCTGCAGTCGGGTCCGGCGCGTAAGTTCGACGTCCGTTACTTTGTAAGTAAGAGTCCGAGTCAAGAAAAAGAAGATCTTCTTTTTCAGACGTGTTTCCTGAACAAATCCGTCCTTTTCAAGTACTCCGTATTCGAACAGGATGGATCGATCGACGCCACGCATCCCGTGAGGACGCTGGTGTATCTCCCCTACGATCCCTCGAAGCCCGGAGATGGGGGGGAGTCATTCCTTTTTTCGAAGGAAAACTACGAAAAATTTTGCGAATATAAGAAAAAATTCAGACATGAAGAAGTCCAATTGAGTGAGCGGGATCTCGATATTCTCGCCGTTCTCGACTCCGTGCCGACATTCAGCCCGCTCATTCTGGAACTGGCGTTTCAGCGCGCCGGCATCGCCATCCCCGACACCTATCTCGATTTGACCGACGATATGCGCATGAAATTGAAGTCGCTCATGAAATCCCGCGTGCGTCCGTTGATCGTCGCCGCCTTCGGCAATGAGCCGCGCCGGGTCGAGAACGCGGTCGAAGAGCTCACCTCGAAGGTTTTCACCTTGCAGAATGTGAGCGAGATCATGCCGTTCGTCGCCGCGCTACGGCTGCCGCCGTCGCACGCGGTCGATCTGATGGCGTCCTGGGTTGGCATCACCTACTTCGAACACGAATACACCTCGGTGCAGCGTGAGCTGCAAGGCGTCGCAAATTTCCTCAACAGCAAGCCTCACGACGCCGTCAGCATCGCCCGCGCCAATCGGGACGAGATCCAGCGGACCGTCGAGTATATCAGGGGGCGTCTGAAGAACGACTGGGCCAAGATCCGCGATCTCTCCCTTGAGTACAAAAACATGTACGAGGGGCTTGTCTTCAATGGAGACATCATGGGGTTCCGGAATTTCCTGCTGAAATGCAAAACATCCTACTGGGAACTCGGCGATCTGCTTGGCCGTCTGGAGCAGACGGCTATCGCGTGGAAAGCTTTTCAGGCGCGCAGTCGGATGGATCTTTCCACCGGCGCGCTCCTGGATTTCCTGCATTTGCTGCGCACGCTGAATACTGTCATGCCGATCAAGACGACGATCGAGGGTCAGGGATTGGCCGCCGATTCCGGATTTGCCGCGTTGGCGGCAGACCTTTTCTGATCGGCCACCCGGGGCCGACGCATTGGGGCAACACGTGGCGAAGGAGCGCGCGCCGGGCCGAGGCTTGCTGTCGCCGATCTAGCAACACCTGACCGACGAATATTTGGAAAGTTTACTCGCATGGATCGGAAACTCTTGGGTGTTTTGCTTCGGTCAGGCCCCGCGCGAAAGTTCGATATCGGCTATTTCACAAGAAACCAGGATGCCGTGACCGAAGAGGAGCGGGGCACACTATTCGATGATCGGATCCTCAACGGTGCGCTTCTGTTCAAGTATTCCATGTTTAATATGCACCATGGGGAGGTTCCCGACAAACCGGTCAAGAGCCTGGTCTACGTGCCCTATGATTCGGAGTCGCCGGGCATGGGGGGCGAGTCGTTCATTTTCTCGGAAAAGAACTATCGCGAGTTCTACGCCTGCAAGACGGAGCAAAAGGATGCGCGGTCGAAGCCTTCCGATCGCGACCTCGAGATCCTCGACGTTCTCGATTCGGTGCCGACCTTCAGCCCGCTGATACTCGAGATGGCATTCGAACGCGCGGGGATCGATGTTCCGGGCGCCTATCTCGACTTGACGGAAAGCATGCGGCGAAAGCTAAGGATGCTGATGAAATCGCGCATCCGCCCCTTGATCGTCGCCGCCTTCGGCGATCATCCGCGGCGGGTCGAACACGCGGTCGAAGAACTGGCGACCAAGCTTTTCTCGCTTCACGACGCCACGGAAATCCTCCCGTTCGTCACCGCCTTGCAGTTGCCTCCCGAAGACTCGGTGGAATTGATGACCTCCTGGGTCGGCATCACCTATTTCGAGCATGAGTACGCGGCGGCGCAGGCCGATCTTCTCGGAGTCGCCGAGTTCCTGAACAGCAACCCTCACCGGCGAGGCGGTCTGAACCGGGTCAACCGTGAGGAGATTCTTATTCATGTCGAATATATACGAAACAGGATGAAAGAAGACTGGGCGAAGATCCGCCGCTTATCGAACGAATATAAACACGCCTATGAAGGCCTGATATTCAGTGGAGATGTGCGGACCTTTCGAGATTTCTTGCTTCGATGCAAGAATTCATACTGGGAGTTGGGTGACCTGCTCGGCCGCTTCGAGCAGATTGCGATCGCCTGGAAAAGCTTCAATGTCGTGAAGCAGGATGAGATCCCGCTCGGCGTCCTGCTCGATTTCCTGCTCCTCATGCGCGGTCTAACCTCGACCGTGTCCATCGAAGACGTCACGGGTCGCGTCGGAAAAGCGCAGAGTGCCGGTTTCGAATCGCTGTCCGCCAATCTTTTCTGATCATTCCCGACCCGACCGATCGGGACGCCGCGTTCCGGCGCCCGCTGTCCACGCGTTGTCATGACACCTTCCCGACGCTCAAGACATGCTGGCCCCAGGCTCGAAGGTCGATGTAGAGGCCGGGCGCGGTCAACTCGTCGCCGGCCCGCGGGTAGGTCTCCTCGTCCAACAGATCGACCAGCGTCCGCTGGCCCCCGCCGAGGTCGGCGAACGGCAGAGGCAGCCGGCACTGAGCCGGGATCGGCGCGTAGTTGACGACGACGACGAGGCGTCCGTCGGTATCGTCGTGCAGGGCGTAGGCGATCATCCCTCGGAAACTGTCATTCCCCTCCCAGGCCGGCCGGCAGTCGAGGGCTTGCCAGACGCCGTTGCGCGCCACGTGCGCGTCGAGGATGGTCAGCAGCCGGTCGTAGAACGCGCCGATCCGGTCATTCTCGACCTCCACCGGTGCCCGGCAGAGATGCGGCGGCACGCGCACCCGCCGCCCCTCGAACTGGCCTTGGTGGAAGAATCGCATGCCGGGGGCAAAATAGGTGATCACCGCCGCCGCTTGATGCACCGGTTCAGGAAAGGTGGCGGCGGCGCGCGGCTCGTCGTGGTTTTCGAGAAACCGCACCAGCCGGTTCTGGTAGTCGAGGTCGGCGACGAGGTGGCCCCGCACCCCGGCGGCCTCGCTGTCGCGCAGACGGTCGTAGAGACGCTTGTCGTAGGTATAATCGAAACCCTGCCGCTGCAGTTCCGATTCCCTGTCCCAGTAAACCTCGGCCATGAACAGGAAGCCCGGATGCCGCTGGCGAACCGACCGAATCGTATCCGGCCAGAAAGGCGCCGCCGGGCGGCCCCACATCTCCTCGAAAATCTCCGGCAGGATGAGCATCGCCATGTCGCAGCGCACCCCGTCGCAGAGATCGGCGATGGCCCACAAGGTTTCCCGCATCGCCGCTTGCAGTTCCGGGTTCGCGTAGTCGAGTTGCGCAGAATCGACCCAGCTCCCGTAGGAAGGATCGCGGCCATGGGCGATGATCCGCGGTCCGTGCTCTGTCTCGGCGCGAAAATAGTTCTGCGGCGCATCGGCGAGGGCCTGTTCCGTGCCTTGGATGAAATAGTCGGGATGCGTCTCGATCCACGGATGATCGGGCGCCACGTGGTTGGGAACGTAGTCCAGTATCAGCTTTATCCCGCGTCGCCGCAGCCGGTCGCGGAAGCGGGCCAGCGCCGGCGCCCCGCCGAGGCTTTCAGCGACGGCGTAGTCCTGGATCGCGAAGCAGGAACCGCAGATGTCGCGTTCCGAGAGGTCGGGGAGCACCTGGCGGAATTCTTCCTGCCAAGCGGGATGCGTGCGCGATATCCGCCGGCCCGCCTCACCGGTTTGCCAGGCACCGAGCAGCCACACCCAGTCGAACCCGCCCGCGTCGAGCCAGTCCAACATCGTTTCGGGTGCGTCATCGAGGGTCGCCGGGCGCCCAAGCTCCGCCGCCAGGTCGGTAAGCCACACCCGGGTGTTGATCTGATAGAGCAGGGGATAGGCCATAGTCGCATATCCTTAAGCGCGGTTGTGTCGAGGCTGGAACACGCCGGCCGGCGGGCCGGTCGCCTCGCCGCGCGAGTCGCTCATCGAGCCGAGCGGCGCCTCGTCGGTCGAGGCGGCGGCGCCGACACTGAGAAGCAGGACAGGGGCAGGCAGGAAGGCGCGGCGCATCGCCCTCAGCCTCCCGTCTCGAAGCCAGGATAGAGGGTCATGCCGCCGTCGACGTAGAGGCTGAGCCCGGTGATGTAGTCGGCGTCGTCGGAGGCCAGCCAGACGGCGGCCCGCGCGATGTCGTCGGTCTCGCCGATCCGCTTGTAGGGGACCAGTTTCATCAGCGCGGCGTAGGCTTCGGGGGTGTTCCAGGCGTCGGTATTGATCGGCGTGCGGATGGCGCCGGGGCTGATCGCGTTGACGCGGATGCGATGCGGCGCCACCTCCTGGGCGATGCTCTTCATCATCAGCGACACGCCGCCCTTGCTGGCGGCGTAATTGACGTGGCCGGCCCACGGGATCACGTCGTGCACCGAGCTGATGCAGATGATCTTGCCGGCGGCGCAGGATACCTCCGGTCGCACGCCACGCCGCTTGAACTCGCGGATCGCCGCGCGGGCGCACAGGAACTGGCCCGTCATGTTGACCGCGATGACGGCGTTCCACTGGTCGAGCGTCATCTCGTCGAAGGGGGCATCCTTCTGAATGCCGGCATTGCTGACCAGGATGTCGATGGTGCCGAAGGTGTCGATCATGTGGGCGAACATCGCCTCGACCTCGTCCTCCTTCGAGACGTCGCAGCGATGGGCGTAGGCGTTGGTTCCGCAACGCTTGGCTTCTTCGACGACCTCGAGCGCCGACTGCTCGCTGCCGATGTAGTTCACCACGACGTCGGCGCCGGCATGGGCCAAGCCGATGGCGATCCCCTTGCCGATGCCGGAACTGCCGCCGGTGACAAGCGCCTTTTGTCCGCTCAACTTCTTGTCGATGGGGCACGACGGCATCACCACTTCGGGCAGCTCGGGGTCGTGAAACTTCGCGAAATCCTCGTTCATGGACGGTCCTCCTTGCGGCTTACGGGCGATCCGGCGCGACGGTGCGCGGCGGCGGGGGCGCCTGATGCGCATCTGAATGCCTTCGCCTAACCAGTGGGGCGGCTGACGCGCAAGTCACATTTCCGCGGAACCCGGCGGCGAGGTCGGTAACGCGGAACGGTTTCACGGGTAATCAAGCGCCAGGTGCGCCGTGTCGAGCCGGCCGAGGCTGAGCAGCAAGCGATAGGTGGCGATCTTGAAATCGGCCTTCGAGGTGGCGAGGTTGATGCGCGCGGTAATCAACTCTCGCTCGGCATCGAGCACGTTGAGCGCCGTTTCCTTGCCCATCTCGCGCAGCCGCCGGCGCGCCTCGAAGACTTCCGCGGCGATGTCGACGGCGTTTTCCAGCAGGTCCACCCGCTCGCGCGCCGACTCCCGCTCGTGCCAGGCCAGACGCGCCGACTCGACCACTTCGCGCCGGGTCTGCTCATGATTGTCCTGGCTCGCCCGATAGTCGAACGCCGCTTGCGCGACGCCGGCATCGGTGGCGAAGCCGTTGAACAGGTTCCAGGTCGCCTGGACGACGATCGACGCATCCTTACGGGTGCCGCGGATCAGGTCGCTGTTTTCCTCGCGATTGGCGGCGGCGACGACGTCGACGGTGGGAAAGTAGTCCGAGCGCGCCCGGCGCCGTCGTTCGGACGTCACCTCGATGGTTGCCAGGCTGGCGTCGATCGCCGGGTTCTCGCCCTCGGCGATGCGCACCGCCGCCTCGATGCTATCGGGGACGAGGCCTTCCGGCGGTGTTGGGGACCGCATGGCGCCGATTTCCGGAAAAAAGCCGAAGATCTGCATGAAACGCGCCGCGGCGTCTTTCAGCCCGCTTTCGAACGCCACTCGGCGTTCCTTCGCCACCTGCAGCCGGGATTTCGCCTGCAGCACGTCGACGGCGATGCCGGCGCCGCGCCGCACCCGTTCATCCTCCAGACTAAGCTGGCGGCGGATCGTCTCCTCGTTCGTCCGCGCGAGTTCGACCAGTTGCTGTTGGCGGAGCACTTCGATGTAGGCGGCGATGCCATCGAAAAGGACGGACTGCCGGGTGCGTGTCAAGGTGAACTCGGCGACCTCGAGTTCGAGACGGGCGGCGCGCGCATCGGAGAGGGTCGCGAAGCCATCGAATACCCGCTGGCTCAGCCGCGCCCCATAGATCTGTTTGATCTCGACGGACTCCTCCTCCTCGGTCTGCGCGGTGATCGGGCTGTCGATGTATTCAGGCCCGACCTCCGCCGTCACGTCGAGCTTCGGCAGGAAGCCGGAATCGCCGATGCGCACGCCCTGGCGCGCCGATTCGACGGCCTTGCGCTGGGAACGGATGATCGGGCTGTCGTCGACCAGGTCGCGCAGGATCGGATCCAGCGTCTGCGCGGCGGCCGGCAGCGGCGGGCCAGCGGCGACCACCGCCAGGGCAACAGCGAATAGAATTCGGAAATACGCCAACCCGTACTGTCCCCCGACCGAAGCCGATGGTATCGCCGCCACGGCCACGGGAAGAACTCATGGCTTTCGACGACGACCGGCGAAGCGCCGTTAAAACAGGTTGATAGCAGGTCCATATGGGTAAAATCAATTACCCGAGCGCTCGTTTTAGTTTAAGGAATTTTTTCTTTTCCATTTTCCTGTATGGGCGCCCTGTGCGTCCCGCCACGGGTCAGGCGAATCGGACAAAAAGAAACGGCCGGTCCCATTGGCGGACCGGCCGCTCTCACCGGAGTTCGCGGTGGCGTGTCTAGCGGTTGATTTCCACCGGCACGACCTTCCAGATGTCTTCCGCATACTGCGAAATGGTGCGGTCGGAACTGAAGCGGCCGGTGCGCGCGATGTTCAACACCGCCTTGGTGCTCCAGTCTTCCTGATCGCGGAAGTTCTTGTCGATTCTCTCTTGCGCCTGCACGAAGCTGCGCAGGTCGGCGAGATTCATGAAGTAATCGCCGCCCTCGTCGAGTAGGTGATGAATCAGCGGCTGGAAGATGCCAGGCTCGGTCAGACTGAAGAAATCGTCGCGAATGAGGTCGATCGCCTCGCGAATTTCCTCGTCGCTTTCGTAGACGTCCCGTGGCCGGTAGTGCGGCCGTTTTTCCATCACTTCATCGGCGGTGAGACCGAAAATGAAGATGTTTTCGTCGCCGACCTCTTCCTTGATCTCGATGTTGGCGCCGTCGAGGGTGCCCACCGTCAGTGCGCCGTTCATGGCGAACTTCATGTTGCCGGTGCCGGACGCTTCCATGCCGGCGGTGGAGATCTGAATGCTGACGTCGGTGCCGGGGATGATCTTTTCGGCCACCGAGACCCGGTAGTCGGGGAGATAGACGACCCGAATGCGGTCGCCGACAGCCGGGTCGTAATTGACCACTCCGGCGATCTGGTGGACCAGCTTGATGATCAGCTTGGCCATCGCGTAGCCGGGCGCCGCCTTGCCGCCGAACAGGAAGGTGACCGGCGTGATCTCCATCTCCGGATTGCGCTTCAGGCGATGGTACAGAACGATGATGTAGAGGCACTGCAGCAGCTGGCGCTTGTATTCATGGATTCGCTTGATCTGCGATTGGATCATCGAGTCCGGCGAGACGGTCAGATCGAGTTCCTGCTTGATGTACTCCGCCAGGGCAACCTTGTTGGCCCGTTTGACGTCGCGAATACGCGCCCGGAACTCCTTGTCCTGGGCGAATTTCTCGATGCCGCGCAACTGATCGAGCTCGGTGACCCAACCCTTGCCGATCTTGTCGCTAATCAGCGCGGAGAGGCTGGGATTGCACTTCAGCAGCCAGCGTCGCGGCGTTACGCCGTTGGTCTTGTTGTTGAACCGCTCCGGGTAGAACTCGGCGAAGTCCTTCATCAAGCCTTTCTTCAGCAATTCGGTGTGCAGTGCGGCGACACCGTTGGTCGACTTCGAGCCGACGATGGCGACATGCGCCATGCGCACGCCCTTCTCGCCGCCTTCCTCGATCATGCTCATCCGGCGCAGGCGATCGAAGTCGCCGGGATACTTCGTCGCCACCTGGCGCAGGAAGCGGCTGTTGATCTCGTAGATGATCGTCAGATGGCGCGGCAGGAGGCGTTCGAACATGGAAACCGGCCACCGCTCCAGCGCCTCGGGAAGCAGCGTGTGATTGGTGTAGCCGGTGGAGTTGACGGTGATCTCCCACGCCTGATCCCATTCCAGCCCCTCCTGGTCCATCAGCACGCGCATCAGTTCGGGAACGACGAGCGCCGGGTGGGTGTCGTTCATCTGCACGAACACCTTGTCGGGGAACGCCGACCAATCGGAATTGTCGCCCTTGAAGCGGCGGATGATGTCCTGGATCGAGCAGGAGACGAAGAAGTATTGCTGGCGCAGGCGCAGTTCGCGGCCCGAGTAGACGGCGTCGTTGGGATAGAGAACCTTGGTCAGATTCTCCGCCATCACCTTTCCCTCGACCGCGTCGACATAAGAGCCGCGGTTGAAATCGAGGAAGTCGAACTCGTCGGTCGCCTTCGCCGACCAAAGGCGCAGATTATTCACGTTGAACGCGCCGTAGCCGACGATGGGGGTGTCATAGGCGACGCCGATCACCGGGCGCGTATCGACCCATTTCCAGCGGGTGGCGCCGTTGCTGCGTACCTGCTCGTTGTGTTCCTCGAAGTTGACGACATACGAGATCTCCGGATGAACGATCTCCCACGGGTTGCCGTAGCGCAGCCAGTTGTCCGGCTCCTCGACCTGGTAGCCGTTCTCGATCTTTTGTTTGAAGATGCCGTAGTCGTAGCGGATGCCGTAGCCGATCGCCGGCAGTTTCAACGTCACCATCGAGTCGAGAAAGCAGGCGGCGAGCCGGCCCAGGCCGCCGTTCCCCAGCGCCGCGTCGACCTCGACATCGCGCAGGATGTCCCAGTCTAGGCCAATCTTTTGCATCGCCTCGCGGCAGGTTTCCTCCATCATCAGGTTGATGACGTTGTTGCCCATCGCCCGGCCCATCAGAAATTCAAGCGACAGGTAGCAGATCCGCTTGACGTTCTTCGCGTGATACTCCTGCTGCGTGTCGATCCAGCGACCCACCAACCGATCGCGTACGGCAAGCGCCAGCGCCTGGTAGCGGTCTTGGTTGGTCGCCGAAAACTGATCCTTCGCCAACGTACATTTGAGATGGAAGGAATAGCTGTCGACGAGGCTGTCGACGTCCATGCCCACCTGATTGTTGTTTACGTTGATCGCGACGGGAGCCGTCGTTTGTGCCTTTGCCGCCTTTTTCGTCGTCACCATAGGGATACTCCCTGCCTGTTTTGTCTCCGCCCGAGCCACGACGCCTTCCGTACCGGCGCGAGTCGACGGCGGATGCTACGCGATGGGGCCGAAGCGCGAGCCGGCCGACCTTGGGGTCGAACATGAGAGGGGACGTCCAAGCGGCTGAAAGCGGCTTGGTATCGGGGGGATTCTCGTTCTTCTTGACCGATCGTGGCGCGTTGTGCGCCGTCGCTGGCCGTCCTTTTGCTCCCGTCCCCAGCGCTCAACCCTGTGAAACAGCCTCACTCGCCTTGTTGCTTTATCGTGCGCCGCTGGATCAAGATCGTCCGGCGATGCGCGATGCAACTTAACGCCATTTTCAAGCGCCGTTAAGCATTTTGGAGCACGTCGCGACATCTTTACCCGGGCGCACCCGCCGCCGCCGGCCGACGACAGAGCCGATTCAACACGCAAAGCGCCATTGCCGCCAGCTGGCGAGCTCAAAACCAAGCCCAGGGATGCCGCGCGTTCCGCCGTAACGCGCGGAAAGCGTCATCAACAGCCGAATACCGGAAAAAAGTCACGTTTCTTTTATCTTTCGGAAATATCGATGCGGCTAAACCGTTAACGCTGGACCGGTCGGCGCATCGCGTGCCCGGAAACAGTTCGATGGCGACATCGGGACCTCCGGGCGCCCACGGTCACGACAGCGGAGGAGATCTGTGGTCACAACAGCGAGCAAGCCAAGTGGTCGCATTGGGCCGGCGGTCGCGGCCGGGGGCGGGCGCGGGGATGCGACGGTGGCGCCGTCGATCATCGGCCTTACCGATAGCCTTTTCGTCCGCTATCTGGACTATGTGCGGGCGTTGCACGTTCGGCTGCTGTTTCCCCCGGATATCGGCGAGATCGACGAAACGGTGGCCCGACACGAACGCGAGATCCTCGCCGCCGTGTCGGCGATGCCAAGCCAGGACACGCCCTGCAACGCGGTTTCCATCATCGCCGCGATCCTCGACAAGGCGATTTCGGAATCGCGGGCGATGCAAACCGCGATCCGTGGCGGGGCACCGCTGAGCCGCGACGCATACGACGTGTTCATGCGATCGCAGCTCGATCTGCTGCGGGCGATCAAGCGGGTCGAGCGGGCGATGATGCAGGCGACCTCGGACCTCGACGCGCTGACCGGTCTGCACAATCGCCAGGCGATGAACCGCGATCTGGAGCGCGAGCGGGCACGCGCCGAGCGTACCGGCGCGCCGTTCTCGATCGCCTTGGCCGACCTCGATCGCTTCAAGTCGATCAACGACCGCTTCGGCCACAAGGCCGGCGACATCGTGCTGGCCGCCACCGCCGAGATATTTCTCAATTCGATCCGGCCCTATGACATTGTCTATCGCTACGGCGGCGAGGAGTTCCTGATCTATCTGCACGACGCGCCGGCGGACGTCGCGGTCGCCATCCTGCGCCGGGTGCTGGGCAAACTGACGGCGACGCCGATCAAGATCGGCGAGGGGCGGGAGATTCGCGTCTCCAGCTCGTTCGGGGTCGCCGAAGGGGGGGCGGACCTGACCTTGTCGCAGATTATCGATCGGGCGGACCAAGCCCTGTACCAGGCGAAGGCGGCCGGACGCCGCCAGGTTCGCCTCCATACCCCCGAGACCGTCGCCGGCGAGGCGTGATCGCCGGCCATGCCGTGCCGCCGTTAGTCCTCGACCTTGCGGAACATGGTGCGCATCACCTCCAACATGACTTCCGCGTCGGGCCCCTGGATCATGTACGAGTGCTCTTCGCCGGCTTCTTCCTCGACATTGCGGATGACGAGATGCATCTGGCGAACGCCGCGCATTTGATTGTCATCGCTCGGATCGACGACGACCTCGTTGGGTTGGTCCCAGCCGAGCATGTAGATATAATACTTGATGCGGCCATCATCGAGGATCTCCGTTTCGACATGCCCGGCATATGTTTTCTGAGGATACATGTTGTAACGACGGCGGCGTCCACTCATCGCGGGATCTCCTGTCAATTCATCCGCCTTATTCGCCTGCGCATCTCTCCGGCGCCAGAAGCCGGATCGACTCGGATGACCGCCTCGGGATCGTTACCTTAAATCCGCGGGGAGGTTTCGAACGGCGCGCATGCAAAACCGGCGACGACGCGCGGCGAACGTGAGCATGCGGCGGGATTTGCCATCCAAATCGCGTCGGCGTCAAGGCGCCGCATGCCTCGATACCATAAACTTGCGCGAAAACTTTTGAATGACAAAAAACGGGGTTATCGCATCGAGAACGGAACGGGCGACGAAAATGGACGCACTGAAAGAAAAGATCGTTAACGGCGCGCTGATTGGTGCCGGGTTTCTCGTGTTGATTGCCGCCACGCCAGCGGCGGCGAACGACGTGAGCCACGGCGAACGACAGTTCAATCGAAAATGCAAGGTATGCCACACAGTCGGGCCCGATGAGCCGCACCGCCAGGGGCCCAATCTGCATGGGTTATTCGACCGCCGGCCCGGATCGGTCGGCGATTTCCGCGGCTATTCGTATGCCATGCGGAATCTCGACATCGAGTGGAACGAGGAAACGCTGGACCGCTACCTCGCCGAGGGGCGGAACTTCGTGCCCGGCACCACCATGCGAATGGCCAATATCCGCGACGCGGAGGATCGCCGCGCGATCATTGCCTATCTGCGCGAGGCCACCAAGTAAGCGCTGGCCTGCCGCCAACGTCCCCCTTCGAAAGCACCGCGTAGACCCTTGACGGCGCGGGCTCTATCTTGGGTTGGCTTGGTGTCGCCATTAGGCCCGGGCGGCAACGACCCTTGACGGAGGCAACCGATGATGGAACTCACGCGTCTTGCCGCGATGGCACTGGCGATCGCCCTCGGATTCAGCTCGCCGGTCCTCGCCCAGCAGGCGGCGATCTTCCGCTCAAACGACCGCATCCACCCGGTTTGGGCGCGCGACGGTATGGTGGCGACGCAGGAAGAACGGGCGACGCGCATCGGCGTCGACATCCTGCGACAAGGCGGCAACGCGGTCGACGCCGCCGTCGCCGTCGGTTTCGCCCTCGCCGTGACCCTGCCGCGCGCCGGCAATCTCGGCGGCGGCGGGTTCATGATCATTCACGACGCCGAGTCCGATGAGACGGTGGCCCTCGATTACCGCGAGCGCGCGCCGGGGACGGCCGAACGCGATATGTATCTGGATTCCAAGGGCGAGCCCGACCCGACGCTGTCGCGTTTCCATGGCCTCGCCGTCGGTGTGCCGGGGACGGTGGCGGGGCTGCTAACGGCGCTTGAGGAGTACGGTTCGATGCCGCGCGCCAAAGTCATGGCGCCGGCCATCGAACTGGCCGAGGAAGGGCTCGTGGTCTCGGTCGACATGGCGGACTCGCTGAAGGGCCTCGAGGCGCGGCTGCGCCAGTGGCCAAGCACCGAGCAGGTTTTCTACAAGGCCGATGGCGGCTACTACGAGCCCGGCGACGTTCTCGTCCAGGCCGATCTGGCGCGGTCCTTGCGACTGATCGCCGAGCAGGGCCGAAGCGCTTTCTACGAAGGCGACATCGGCCGCCGGATCGCCGCCGCCGTCAGCGGCGCCGGCGGCATCATGACCAAGGCCGATCTCGCCGCCTACGCGCCGAAGAAACGCGACGTCGTGCGGGGAACCTATCGCGGCTACGAGATCGCCGCGATGCCGCCGCCGTCGTCGGGCGGCGTGCATATCGTGCAGATCCTGAACATCCTCGAAGGCTACCCCATCGGGTTCCTTAGCCATAATTCGGCGCAGACGATCCACCTGATGGCGGAGGCGATGAAGCTGGCCTACGCCGACCGCAGCGAATACCTCGGCGACAGCGATTTCGTCGACGTGCCGGTCAAGGGGCTGACCAGCAAGGCGTATGCCGAAACCCTGCGGCGGAAGATCGACCGCCACCGGGCGACACCGTCGGAGCGCATCAAGCTCAACGATCCGCTGCCCTACGAATCCAGCGAGACGACGCACTTCTCCATCGTCGACAAGGACGGCAACGCGGTCGCCAACACCTACACCATCAACTTTTCCTACGGCACCGGCCTCGTCGCCGCGGGCACCGGCATCCTGCTCAACAACGAGATGGACGACTTCTCCGCCAAGCCCGGCGTGCCCAACGCCTATGGCCTGATTGGCGGCGAAGCCAATGCCGTCGCGCCCGGCAAACGGCCGCTGAGCTCGATGAGCCCGACCCTCGTCTTCAAGGAGGGCGAGCCCTTCCTCGTCACCGGCAGCCCCGGCGGCAGCCGCATCATCACGACGACCCTGCAGGTGATCATGAACGTCGTCGATCATGGGATGAACATCGCCGAGGCGACCTATGCCACCCGCGTGCATCATCAATGGCTGCCGGACGAACTCCGCGTCGAGGAGGGGGTGAGCCCCGACACGCGCGCGCTGCTGGCGGCGAAGGGGCATGCGGTGGCGATCCGATCGGCGATGGGCTCGACCCAATCCATCGTCGTCGATCCGGAGACCGGCTACCGGCTCGGTGCGTCCGATCCCCGAAGCGCCGGCGCGCTGACCCTCGGTTACTAGCCGCGCCGCGGCGGGAGGAGGGCGGGCGTGTCATTTCTGCTGGAGGCGGCGATTTTCCTGGGCGCGGCGGTGATCGCCGTGCCGATCTTTCACCGCCTCGGGCTCGGCACCGTGCTCGGCTACCTCGCCGCCGGCGTCATCATCGGCCCGCCGGTCACCGGCCTGATCGACGACGTCGACCAGATCTTCCATTTCGCCGAATTCGGCGTTGTCCTGCTGCTGTTCATCATCGGCCTCGAGTTGCAGGTCGGCCGCCTGTGGACGCTGCGCAAGCTGGTCTTCGGCGTCGGCGCGGCGCAGGTGGTGCTGACCACGGCGGCGATCGGCGGCATCGTCCACGTCGTCGGCCTGCCGCTGGTCACCGCCCTGCTCGTCGGCGCCATCCTGTCGCTGTCGTCCACCGCCTTCGCCTTGCAGCTGTTGAACGAGAAGCGCCAGTTGACGACGCACCACGGCCGCATCGCCTTTTCCATTCTGCTATTCCAGGACTTGGCCATCATTCCGCTGTTGGCGTTGATCCCGCTGCTCGCGCCCAGTGCCACCGGCCCGTTCAATTTCGAGGGGTTCATCGCCGTCATCGACACCCTGGTCGTGCTGGCGGTGGTCGCCGTCGGCGGCCGCTACGGCCTGCGCTACGCGTTAAAGATCGTCGCCACGACGCGGGTGCAAGAGCTGTTCACCGCGCTCGCCCTGCTGACCGTCATCGGCACCGCGCTGCTGATGGAATGGATCGGCCTTTCCATGGCGCTGGGTGCCTTCGTCGCCGGCGTCCTGCTCGCCGATTCCGAGTACCGTCACGCCCTGCAGGTCGACATCGAGCCGTTCAAGGGCCTGCTCCTCGGGCTGTTCTTCATCGCCGTCGGTATGTCGCTGAACGTTCGGGTTCTCACCGATCAGCCGGCGCTGATCACCGCCGGCGTGGCCGCGCTCGTCGCCGTCAAGGCGGCGATCTTGTTTCTGTTGACCCGATTCACGGCGATCCGCGCGCGCGGCGCGGCGGTGGTCGCCGTTTCCCTGTCGCAAGGCGGCGAATTCGCCTTCGTCATCGTCGGCGTCGCGGTGCGGGCGACCGTGCTGGACCAGACGCTGACCGATCAGCTGATCGCCATCGTCATCCTGTCGATGGTCACGACGCCACTCCTCTACGCGGGGTTGGAGCGCTGGATGCGGCGCCGCGCGGAGCCATCGGCGGAAGTCGCCGACGAGCCGTTCGACGACGCGCCGCAGGTGATCATCGCCGGCTTCGGGCGCTTCGGCCAGATCATCGGCCGCATCCTGCGCGCCCGCAAGATCCCCTTCACCGCCCTCGATAATAACGCCGAGCACGTCTACGTCAGCCGCAAGTACGGCAACAAGATCCACTTCGGCGATGCCAGCAATCTGGTGCTGTTGCGCGCCGCCGGTGCCGAACAGGCGAAGATCCTTGTTCTCGCCATTGACGACATCGACACATCGTTACGCGCCGCCGAAGACGTCAGACTGGCGTTCCCCCATCTCACCATCTACGCGCGGGCGCGAAATCGACGCCACGCCAACCAATTGAGGGACCGTGGGGTGCGCATCATCTGGCGCGAGGTCCTCCACTCAAGCCTCGGGATGGCGACCCAGATTCTGGAGGATCTCGGCATGACGACCTTCGATGCCGAGCGAACCGTCGAGATCTTTCGTCAACATGATGAACAGCTTCTCGCCCGCCAGCATCAATTGAGCGGCGACGAAAAAGGTCACCAACAGGCGACGATCAGCGCCGCCAAGGAGTTCGAGGACCTGTTGGCCCGCGAGGAAGCGGAGCGCGCCTCACGTCATTGAGCACGCCCGGCGCCGGTCCCAGGTGAGATCCCGAGTAGTGTCCGGATCAGCCGATCTGGCCGTGGCAGTGCTTGTATTTCTTGCCCGATCCGCAGGGGCAGGGGGCGTTGCGTGACACCCGGCCCCAGGTCGCCGGGTTGTCCGGGTCGACCGTGTCCGCCGCGTGCCGCGAGCGCATCGGCGTGGCGGCCTCGGCGGCGATGGCCGCCGCCGGTTGCGGCGCGGCGGCGGTGCCGGCCAGCGCCGGATCCTGCCGGGTCTCGCGCATCGGCTGTTCGCGCGGCCGGTCGAGGGCAAGCGCGTCGGCATCGTCGCTATCGAACCTCAGTTCGACATGCGCCAACACCTGCGTCACCCGCTCGCGGACGCGGGCCAGCATCTCCTCGAACAGTTCGAAGGCTTCCCGCTTGTACTCGTTCAGCGGGTCGCGCTGGGCGTAGGCGCGCAGGCCGATGCCCTGGCGCAGATGGTCGAGGGAAAGCAGATGCTCCTTCCATACCTGATCGAGGATCTGCAAAAGCAGGCTCTTTTCCACCATGCGCATCACGTCGGGGGTGTAGTTGGCGGTCTTCTCCGCCATCTTGCGGTCGGTCGCCTCCAACAGGCGGGCCTCGATCTCCGGTTCGGCGATGCCTTCCTCCGCCGCCCACTCGGCGACCGGCAGGTCGAGGCCGAAAACCCGCTTCACTTCCGTCTCCAGCCCCTGGACATTCCATTGTTCGGCGTAGCTGCCGGGCGGAATGTGCGTCGTAACCAGGGTCTTGACGACGTCGTGGCGCATTTCGGTGACCGTCGAGGCGACGTCCGCCGCCGTCATCAATTCGCGCCGCTGTTCGTAGACGACCTTCCGCTGGTCATTCATCACGTCGTCGAACTTGAGCAGGTTCTTGCGGATCTCGAAGTTGCGCGCCTCGACCTTCGACTGCGCCTTCTCGAGGGCCTTGTTGACCCACGGATGGACGATCGCCTCGCCCTCCTCGAGCCCCAGCCGCTTCAGCATCCCTTCGATCCGGTCGGAGCCGAAGATGCGCATCAGATCGTCCTCGAGGGAGAGGAAGAACTTCGAGGCGCCGGGGTCGCCCTGGCGGCCCGAACGGCCGCGCAGCTGGTTGTCGATGCGCCGGCTTTCGTGGCGTTCGGTGCCGAGGATGAACAGCCCGCCGGCGTCGAGCACCTTTTGCCGATCGGCCTGCGCCTCGGCGCGAATCCGCTCGCGGCCGGCCGGATCTTCGGGGTCGTTGAGTTCTTGGCGGATGCGCATGTCCGGGTTGCCGCCGAGCTGGATGTCGGTGCCGCGGCCGGCCATGTTGGTGGCGATGGTCACCTGGCCACTGGCGCCGGCCTGGGCGATGATCATCGCTTCCTGGTCGTGGTGGCGGGCGTTCAGGACGTTGTGCGGAATCCGTTTCTTTTTCAGGACCTTCGCCAGATATTCCGATTTCTCGATGCTCACGGTGCCGACCAGTACCGGCTGGCCGCGCGACCGGCAGTCCTCGATCTGGGCGACGATGGCGTCGTACTTCTCGCCCGCCGTGCGGTACACCTCGTCGTCGAAGTCATTGCGGATGCACGGCACGTTGGTCGGGATGTCGATCACCTCGAGCTTGTAGATCTCGGAGAATTCGCCGGCTTCCGTCATCGCCGTGCCGGTCATCCCCGCCAGCTTCGGGTAGAGGCGGAAGTAGTTCTGGAAGGTGATCGAGGCCAGCGTCTGGTTTTCCTGCTGGATCGGCACGTTCTCCTTGGCTTCCAGCGCCTGGTGCAGGCCTTCGGAAAAGCGCCGCCCCTCCATCATCCGGCCGGTGAATTCGTCGATGATCACCACCCGACCGTCCTTGACGATGTAATCGGTGTCGCGGGCGAACAACTTGTGGGCCCGTAGGGCCTGGTTGGCGTGGTGCACCAGCGAGATGTTGTGTACGTCGTAGAGGTTGCCCTCGGTCAGCAGTCCCGCCTCGCGCAGCAGGGTCTCGATGGTCTCGGCGCCTTGGTCAGTGAACGAGACCGAGCGCGCCTTCTCGTCCTTCTCGTAATCGTCCTCGGTCAGCTTCGGAATCAACCGGTCGATCTTGAGGTAGAGCTCGGAGGAACCTTCCGCCGGGCCGGAAATGATCAGCGGCGTGCGCGCCTCGTCGATGAGAATCGAATCCACTTCGTCGACGATGGCATATTGGAACGGCCGTTGCGCCATGTCATCGAGGCGGAACTTCATGTTGTCGCGCAGATAGTCGAAGCCGAATTCGTTGTTGGTGCCATAGGTCACGTCGGCGGCGTAGGCGGCGCGGCGTTCGGTGTCGGTCAGTCCGTGGACGATGCACCCGACATCGAGGCCGAGGAAGCGGTAGATGGCACCCATCCACTCGGCGTCGCGCCGGGCCAGGTAGTCGTTGACGGTGACGACATGCACCCCCTTGCCGGTCAGCGCGTTGAGGTAAACGGGCAGGGTGGCGACGAGCGTCTTGCCTTCGCCGGTCTTCATCTCGGCGATCATGCCACGATGGAGGACGATGCCGCCGACCAGTTGGACGTCGAAGTGGCGTTGGCCGAGCGTACGCTTGGCGGCCTCGCGGACGGTGGCGAAGGCATCGACGAGCAGCGAATCGAGATCCTCGCCCTCGGCGTGCCGTTGTTTCAGCCAGAACGTGCGGGCGCGCAGGGCGTCGTCGTCGAGCGTCTCGATTTCGGGCTCGATATCGTTGATGGCGGCGACGGTCTTGCGCAGACCCTTGAGGAACCGCTCGTTGGCGGAACCGAAAAGACTTTTGGCGATAGCAGAAAACATGCGAATCCCTTCGCGGCCTCGAGGCGGTTTGCCGAGTGCGTTGGCGGCAGAATGCCCGGACGCGCCAACCAGAGATAGACTTAGGCCAAAACTCTGTCAACGCGACGCCGCGCATGACAACGCGGCAAATGAGCGCCGAATAGGCACTTTGCGCTTGTTGCGCCGGGCGCAGTCGGGCAAAGGTGGGTTCTTGGGCCGCAATCGAGCCGTATCATGACCGAGCATTCACCCTTCGCCCCGGATTGTTTCCCCGCGCTGCCGCCGGTCTCCGGCGTCCGCCTGGCGACGCATGCCTGCGAGATCCACTACCGGGGCCGCGACGACCTTCTGCTGGCCGACCTGGCGCCTGGGACGGCGGCGGCCGGAGTGTTGACCCGCTCGGCAACGGCCTCGGCGCCGGTCCATTGGTGCCGCCGCCTGCTGGCGCATGGCCGGGCGCGCGGTCTCGTCGTCAATGCCGGCAACGCCAACGCGTTTACCGGCGAGGCGGGGGTGAACGCGGTCGAGCGGTCGGTGGACCACGCGGCGCGTCTCCTCGGTTGCGCGCCTGACGAGGTCTTCTGCGCCTCGACCGGGGTGATCGGCGTGCCGATGCCAATGGAGAAGGTCGGCGCCGCTTTCGACCAGTTGGCGGACAAATTCCGCGCGGATGCCTGGGAAGTGGCGGCGCGGGCGATCATGACCACCGACACCTATCCGAAGGGCGCCACGCGGATGGCGACAGTCGACGGCGCCGGCGTCATCCTTAACGGCTTCGCCAAGGGCTCCGGCATGATCGCCCCGGACATGGCGACGATGCTGGCCTTCGTGTTCACCGACGCGGCGGTTGCCGCCGGGCCCCTGCAGGCGGCCCTGGAACGCGTTGCCGACGTGACCTTCAACTGCATCACCGTCGACAGCGACACCTCGACCAGCGACACGCTGCTCGCCTTCGCAACCGGCGCCGCCGGCCACCCCCCCATCGTCGACCTCGCCGACCCGCGCTTGCCCGCCTTCGAGGCGGCGCTGCGCGACCTCCTGCAAGACCTCGCCTGGCAGGTGGTCAAGGACGGCGAGGGCATCTCCAAGTTCGTGACGATCACGGTGACCGGCGCCGAGACCGACGCGGCGGCGAAGCGGATCGCGCTCGCCATCGCCAACTCGCCGCTGGTCAAGACGGCGATCGCCGGGTCGGACGCCAACTGGGGGCGCATCGTCATGGCGGTCGGCAAGGCGGGGGAGCGCGCCGACCGCGACCGTATCGCCATCTGCATCGGCGGCATCCCGGTCGCCGAACTGAGCCGCGTTGTTGCCGGCTACGACGAGGGGCCGGTGGCGGCGCACATGGCCGGCCGGGAGATCGACATCGCCGTCGACGTCGGGATCGCGTCGGGGACAGCGACCGTGTGGACCTGCGACCTCACCCACCGCTACATCGAGATCAATGCCGATTATCGAAGCTGACACCGGCTGCTTGGGCGCGAGCACACCGGACCGGGCGCCAGCGCCGATCCTGCTCGTCGCCGCCGTCGCCCTGATCGACGTCGACGGGCGGATCCTGTTGTCCCGGCGCCCGCCGGGTAAACCGTTGGCCGGTCTGTGGGAGTTTCCCGGCGGCAAGGTGCACGAAGGCGAGGCGCCGGAAGCAACCGTGGTGCGCGAACTGCGCGAGGAACTGGCGGTGGACATTTCGGAGAGCTGCCTGGCGCCGTTCACCTTCGCCTCGCATCGCTACGAGTCGTTCCATCTGCTGATGCCGCTCTATCTGTGCCGGGTGTGGCACGGCGCGCCGACACCGCAGGAGGGCCAGGCCTTGAAATGGGTTTTCCCGCGCGACATGGCCGGTCTGCCGATGCCGCCGGCGGATCAGCCGCTGGTCGCCCTGCTGCGCGATTTCCTGTAGACTGTCGGCGACGGGGGCGATCGGCGCGAAAAGCGGCGTCGGGACCGACGACGGGCCGATTCTCCGTTGCCGGCCGCCGCGCCGCGCGGCGAATCGGCGACGGCGTTCGCGGGGCGAGGGATCCGGCTTTTCGAACCCCGCGTAACGATTTGTGGACCAATGCGAATGCAGCGTGGCGGATCGCACGTTGTATCGACGGGGTCCTCGGCAACGTGCAGTCTTGAAATGACTCTAATGTGCGGGCAGGATTTCGCGCAAATCAAGGACATGATAAATCATACCCAACAAGGGGTGTTTACGGCAGAGAGGTATAGGATCCATGAGCGACGTGACCGCCGCCGCGGTTGTTATCGGCAACGAAGTCTTATCCGGGCGTACGCAAGACGCCAATATTGCCTACTTGGGGGGCGCATTGGGCGACCTAGGTGTCGCCCTCGCCGAGGTGCGGATCGTCCGTGACGACGAGGCGGCCATCGTTGGCGCCGTCAATGCGTTGCGGTTCGAGCATGACTATGTGTTCACGACCGGCGGGATTGGCCCGACGCATGACGATATCACGACGGCCTGCGTCGCCAAGGCATTCGGCGCGCCGCTGTGGCGCCATCCGGTCGCGGTCAGCTATCTCCTGCAGCAATACGGCGCGGAGAACCTGAACGAAGCGCGCCTCAAGATGGCCTACATTCCGGATGGCGCCGACCTTATCGAGAATCCGGTCAGCCGGGCGCCGGGTTTCCGGCTCGGCAACGTTTACGTTCTGCCGGGCGTGCCGCGCATCATGCAGGCGATGTTCGAGGGGATTCGCCACGGCTTGCGCGGCGGCGCGCCGCTCGGCTCGCGCACCATCTCCGCCTTCGCGCCCGAAGGTGTCATCGCCGGGCCGCTGGCCGAGGTGCAACAGCGGCACGATCGGGTCGAGATTGGCAGCTATCCGTTCGTTCGTAGTGGGCGGTTCGGGGCCAGTTTGGTCGTTCGCGGCTGTGATCCCGCCGCCATCGACGCGGCGGCGGCCGATATCTCGGCCTTTCTGCTGACGATGGGGGTCGAGCCGATCGAGGAGGCCGTCGAGAACGCGGCGTAAGCGCCCGACGCGACATCGATCTCCCGCCAGCCTGGCGTCCGCTTTATTTCCCGCCATAACCTTCTTACCTCTAGAGGAGGTGGGGCCGGGGCGGGTACGGCGAGAGGGAGGATCGGTCGTGGGTTTCCTGCGCGAACCAGGCGTACGTTTTTTATTGAAACACCTTCTCTCCGGGGCCCTCGGGGGGATCGTCCTCGGAGGCCTGCTGCTGGCCGGCGACGTGGCGCAACTGAAGACGATGATTTTCGCCTCGCCGGACCGTTACCTCTTTTTGTTCATGCTGTTCTTCGGCCTGTTCCTGACATTCGGCAGCGTCGGCATGGCGGTCGGCATCATGCAACTCGGCGAGGAGCGCGACTGAGCGAAAGCCCGCCTTCCCATGGATCCCGGGCGGGATCACGGCCGGTGGCCATTGCTGCGCCCGGCAACCAGGCGGCGGACGATCAGCGCCAGCACCCAGCCGGCCAACGGCACGGTGAAGATGAAGTCGAACAGCGCGTGCGCCAGATCGCCGCCGGTGACGACGATGACGGCGCCGATCCACAGCGCCGTCAGCGCGTGGCCGATCCAGATCCAGCGTGGCCGCCGCGTCATCGCTTGAAGATCCACGCCGAGATATCGTGGCGCGGCTGCCAGCCGTGCCGCTCCAATTCCGGATCGAGATGTTCCTCCTCGGGGTAACCGATGCACAGGTAGGCGATCAGCCGCCAAGCCGCCGGCACATCGAGAATCCGCGCCACCGTTTCCGGTTCGAGGATCGACACCCAGCCGACGCCGATGCCCCGCGCGCGCGCCGCCAGCCACAGCGTGTGTACCGCGCCGACGACCGAATAGGCGAGGGTTTCCGGCATCGTTCGGCGGCCGAGCCCGTGGCCGGCCGTCGCCTCGAGATCCGCGAACACGGCCAGATGCACCGGCGCTTCCTGCAGCCCTGCCAGCTTCAGGCGCGCGTAGAGGGCGGCGCGCTCGCCGCTGTAACTGGCCTCGGCTTCCGCGTTGCAGGCCTCGAAGTGGCGGCGCACGGCGGCACGCCGCGCCTCGTCGTCGACGAGGACGAACCGCCATGGCTGGCTGTTGCCGACCGACGGCGAGAGAGCGGCCGCGCGCAAGAGTTGGGCCATATCATCGGCCGCCACCGGGTCGCCGCGGAACCGCCGGACGTCGCGGCGCCAGCGGAACAAGGAGTCGAGTTGGTCGAGAAACGCCGTGTCGAATTGGGGCGCGGCCAAGCGTTGCGGATCGAGGGTCGTCATCGGCCTTCCTTGTCACGGAGCCGCACCCCGCCGCAATGCGAAAATGCGCTGGAGGCAGGGGCGTTTTTATGTCAGGTTCCGCCACGGTGGTTTAAATGATAACAAAATTACTTCCAAAAGTTGCAACTCACGGCGGGCAACCGGTCGAGACTCGCGCGCAGACGTGGGTTTACACCGGCGGTGGGGGTGGTCGTGTCCGACGACGGTGGGTGCGCGCCGCGATGGTGGCCCTGCTGCTGGGCTTTGCGGCCGTGGATCCCGCGTTGTCGGTCGAGGGGGCGACCGCGCAGTTGGCCTGGGAGGCGCTCCAAGGCGGCGGTCACGTCGCCCTGATTCGCCGGGCGGCCAGCGTCGACACGGATGCTCCGCCAGCGTCGACGACGACTGGCTGCGGCGAGTCGCCGCATCTGTCGGAGGCCGGGGCGGCGCAAGCGCGGCGTCTTGGCGAGGCATTTCGCCAACGCGGCATCCCGGTCGACGCGGTTTACACCAGCCAGTGGTGCGCCGCGGTGGAAACGGCCCGGCGGCTCGATCTCGGGCCGGCGAAACCCTTCCCGGCGCTCAACTCGTTCGCCAGCCAGGCCGAACGCAAGGAGACGCAGATCAACGCGTTGACGCCGTGGGTCGGCAACGCGACGCCGCGGGGAAACCTGGTTCTGGTGACGCATCAGGGCGTCGCGACGGCGCTGACCGACTTGGTGCCGGACGAGGGAGAGATCATCGTCGTCGAGCCGCTCGGCGGCGGCGAGATCCGGGTTGTCGGCCGCATCCCGCCGCCCTGAGGCCGGCTGACACGGCCGCCGGCATGTATTTTCGGCTTCCCGCGTGCTATCCAGGACGGGTCGCGGGGGCGTGGCGAAACTGGCATACGCACGAGACTTAAAATCTCGGGACTTCGGTCGTGCGGGTTCGAGTCCCGCCGCCCCCACCACCGTGGCGGGTCCGCGCCGGTCGCCCTATCGCGAGATGTCTGTCCAATAGGCCTCGGTGCGCGGCGTCGACAAGTCGCCGGCGCGGCTGGAGCCTTCGCTCTTCCGCTCGCCCTTCAGGTGGTCCATGTAGCGGCCGAGCGGGCTGTTGACGAAGACGTGCTTGACCTCGCCGCCGCTCCCTTCGGCGATGTCGTGGACCTTGTGGCCCCTTCGTTCCATCTTGCGGCGCACGACGTCGAACAGCCACGAATCGTGATACTCGGCTTCCCGGAACAGCGTGTCACGCGTATACAGCGCCTTGAACCGGCGCAAGAAATCGGCCGTCGCCGGGTGTTTCAGATTGTAGCCGACGAAGCCGCACTCGGTGAACGACGGCCGCCGCAGGCAACTGACGAAGCAGTCCTCCGGCACCAGGCGGTCGAGAAACGCGAGCGGGATATCGTCGAAGATGACGGTATCGGCGTCGACCCAGAACAACACGTCGGCCGGGCACCGCGCGGCGGCGTCGAGGATGCTGAAGGTTTTGTGGGCGAACCGGACGGCGTTCCACCGATAGCCCTGGCCCTCCACCTTGGGGCGGATCTTCAGGCGCGGTTTCCAGATATCGAATTCGATCCGATATCGGCGCTTGAGGTGCTGGCCGTGGGCTCGCGGATTGTCCCGGTGGCGCGCCTTGAAGGCGACCAGTTCCGGGCAGTCGGCCAACAGGTCGCGCGCCACCACGCGGTCGCTGACGGCGTCGGGGACGAATCCCTCCGCGTAGAGGTAGAGGATGACCTCGCGCGGCCAGTGGCGGTCGAACGCCTCGACCATGCGCCGGCCGTACTGTTCGTAGCCGGCGGCGTGGCAGGTGGTGACGGCGGCGAAGGTCCGCGCCGGCCGCGGGGCGTCGCCGCCGCGGCCGGCTTCCAGGGGGAGTGCGTGCATGACCTTGCAAATAGCATCACTTTGTGGTTGATGGTCAAGCGGGGTTCACAAAGCCAATCTTGATCATGCACCTTTCGTACCGTCCGCACGCCGGCCGTCCGGCTCCCCGCCAGATGGCGTGCCACCTGGGTTACCCGTCGGGGGAGCTGAAGCCACCCACACATCCTAGGCCTGCCCGATGAGCCGCCCCAAGGTTACCGTTTGCGCCTGCACCTATCGCCGCCCGGACGGGTTGAAAAACCTGCTCGACGGGCTGGCCGGCCAGACGTTCACCCGAATCCCGCCGCCGGACTGGGACATCGTCATCGCCGACAACGAGGGCAGCGAGGAGGCGAAGGAGGTGTGCGAGGCGTTTCGGCGGGACTGCGAGATTCCGCTGACCTATGTCCACGAGCCGAGGCGGGGTATTCCCCAGGCGCGCAACGCCTGTCTCGACCAACTCGCGCCGTCGACCGACTTCTTCGCCATGATCGACGACGACGAGATCCCCGAACCCGATTGGTTGGAGCAGCTCCTGATCGCCCAGGCGACGACCGGCGCCGACGTTGTGCAGGGAAGGGTGGTGCCGGAATTCCCGCCAGACGTGCCGGAATGGATCAAACAGGGCGGCTTTTTCGGCGTACCGCGCAACGACCTCTATGGCAATCCGCAAGCGTGGACCGATGGCCAAGTGCTTGACAAAGCCGCAACCAATAACGTTCTCGTTCGCTGGCCGCCGGTTCGCGCGTTGGCATTGAGATTCGACGAACGTCTTGCGCTGACAGGGGGCTCGGACACATTATTCTTCTGCCATATGTCGCGAGCGGGTCTTACCATTGCCTACGCGGGGTACGCCGAGGTGCGAGACCATTTGCCGGCCAACCGACTCTGCTTGGCCTATTTGCTTCGCGGACAGTACCGAAGGGGTCACAACAAACTTCAACGCAAACTGGCGCTTCGCGAACGCTCCTTGCGCCGGATGGGCCGGCTGAAGCGGCATCTCAAGCGCGTTCCCAAGGGGCTCCGAAAGATAGTGGAGGGTTTCGGTGCCGTGGCGATTTGCATTGCGACCGGTAACGTCAAGCCGGATCGGCTTGCTCGATGCCTGATGCGCTCGTCGCAAGGGGTCGGCATGCTGGCCAGCGTGTTTGGCGTTCAAAACAATCATTATCGCTAGCGTCGCGCCATCCCATTTGCGGGTTGATTGATATGTCGCTGTATGCAGGGTGCTCAACAAGCCCGAGTTCATTCAGGCAAGGCGACGTCGCGCCGATGATTGTCGCGATACATCGTGGAATATCATCGAATGTATTCTGAGGAAGGTATCAAGGTCTTGTATCGCCCATCGCGGAGCTCGCCGCGACATGGAGTCCTCCGTTGAAGAACGCGCCGACCGTGACGGTCTGTGCCTGCACCTATCGGCGTCCGGACGGGCTGAATAATCTGCTCGAGGGCCTGGCAGGCCAGACGTTCACCAAGCTCGATCCGCCGCGATGGGATATCGTCATCGTCGACAACGAGGGCAGCGAAGCGGCGAGCCAGGTCTGCGAGCGGTTCCAGCGGGACTGCGAGATTCCGCTGACCTATGTTCATGAGCCGAAACGTGGAATCGCCCATGCGCGGAATGCGTGTCTCGACCATCTCCCCGAGACGCGCGACTTCTTCGCCATGATCGATGACGACGAGATCCCCGAACCCGATTGGTTGGACCAACTCCTGTGGCTTCAGGCGGCGACCGGCGCCGATGTCGTCCAGGGCCAGGTGAAGCCAGAGTTCCCGACGGATGTGCCCGAGTGGATAACGACGGGTGGCTTTTTCGGCTGGCCGCGAAACGATCTCGACGGGAGGCCTCCTCAGTGGAAAGATGGCCAGGCGCTCGACTCCGCGGCATCGAACAATGTGCTGGTCCGCTGCGCGGCGGTGCGTCGACTTGGGCTCCGGTTCGATCCAGAACTCGGCCTCTCCGGCGGCTCGGATGCCGTGTTCTTCCGGCGCCTCGGTTTGGCCGGATACACGCCGTTCTATGCGTCGCAAGCCGTTGTGCACGAAACCATTCCGCCCGCCCGGGCTCGGCTTGGGTATATGCTACGCGAACAATACAAACGCGGCGGCTTGAGGTTTCGAAAGAAAGCGATTCTCAAATCCGAGCGGTTGAGCAGGACGGCCCTCGTGTCTTTGCGCTTCAAAACAGGGCTTCGTGGCCTTGGTGTCGTGGTCAGCGGTCTAGCCGCGACCTTGGCGTCACTTACAGCAGGTCGGCTATGGCGAGCAAGCTTGGCGAATGGTCTGCTGAAAGGTGCCAACGGCGTTGGAATGCTGGCCGGCGCCTTTGGAATCAGATATCTGCATTACCAATTTGCTTCGCGCTAATCCGACAACTCGGCACCAAGGCCCATTGGATCTTCAAGTTCTTTTAAAAAGCTGCCGGCGACTTGCATGAAAAGGTACAGCTGGTGTTTTCGCGATGATGAGGCTGCGCTCTTGTAGAGGCAAAAGAAAATCCAATTGCATCCATGGTGTTTGATCGTTCCATGTTCAGATTAAAATTCTTAAAAAAGAAAAAAAATAAAAAAAGTGTCCAAAACAATAAGGTCGATGGACTCGACGTCGGCATTGAATCGGAAAGGATTGCGACGTCACTCGGAATGATAGCCTTTGAAAACCATAAGCAACAATTCGAGAGAAGTTCACCTCTTTTGCGACGCAATATTCATCGTCTCGAAAAAGGGCTT
>CAYWRP010000023.1:0-44669 GCA_964460955.1 uncultured Rhodospirillaceae bacterium
AAGTGCTTGAATCATATCCCGTTGATATCACTCAACTACTTTTAAATCGGGCTCTGAGACCGGCTCCTCGGTCCGGTTTTGATGGATGGCGGCTACACCTCGCAATCGTGCAAGGGGTGACTATACGACGCAATCGCAAAAAACCTTGACGGGGAGGGGGGTGAACGCCCACTCTCTTGGGCAGTCCAAGGGGAGCCCTGAGAGGGGGCTGAGAGGCCATCGGCGACGCAGTTTTCAAGCGTTCGCGCCATGGCGACCCTTTGAACCTGATCCGGGTCATGCCGGCGAAGGGAGCGGAATCTCCGTGGCCTTAATCCGTCTCGTTGTCCCGCCCCACACGCGCCGCCGGCTCCCGGATCTCCGCTAACCCGGACGCGCGAAGGGAGCCAGACCATTGGATAGCCGCTACGATCCGCCGCACATCGACGTCACCACCGGCCCGCTGCCGGGCTCGACCAAGGTCCATCACGAGGACCGCCCAGGCCTGCGCGTGCCGTTCCGCGAGATCGCCCTCGATGCGAGCGCGCACGAGCCGCCGTTTCGCGTCTACGATACCTCCGGCGCCTATACCGATCCCACCGTCTCGATCGATATCGTCAAGGGCCTGAAGCAACTGCGCGCCGGCTGGATCGACGCCCGCGGTGACGTCGAGGCCTACGACGGCCGCGCGGTCACCGACGCCGACAACGGCTTCGTCTCCGGCGATCGCCTGGTAGCGACGTTTCCCGACGTCCGCCCGCCGCTGCGCGCCAAATCGGCGAGGGCGGTGACGCAGCTGGCCTATGCGCGCGCCGGCATCGTCACCCCGGAGATGGAATACATCGCCATCCGCGAAGACCTTGCGCGCGAGAACGCGGCGCACGCGGTGAAGCGCGACGGCGAGTCGTTCGGTGCCGCCATCCCCGACGAGATCACGCCGGAGTTCGTGCGCGACGAGGTGGCGCGGGGGCGGGCGATCATTCCCGCCAACATCAACCACCCGGAAACCGAGCCGATGATCATCGGCCGCAATTTCCTGACCAAGATCAACGCCAATATCGGCAACTCGGCCGTTACCTCATCGGTCGCCGAGGAGGTCGAGAAGATGGTGTGGGCGATCCGCTGGGGCGCCGACACGGTGATGGACCTGTCGACCGGGCGCAACATCCACAACATCCGCGAGTGGATCATCCGCAATTCCCCGGTGCCGATCGGCACGGTGCCGATCTACCAGGCGCTGGAGAAGGTCGGCGGCGTCGCCGAGGAGCTGACCTGGGAGATCTTTCGCGACACCTTGGTCGAGCAATGCGAGCAGGGGGTCGACTACTTCACCATCCACGCCGGCGTGCGGCTGCCCTACATTCCGCTGACCGCTGACCGGGTGACCGGCATCGTCAGCCGGGGCGGCTCGATCATGGCCAAGTGGTGCCTGGCGCATCACACCGAAAGCTTCCTCTACACCCGCTTCGCCGAGATCTGCGAGATCATGCGCGCCTACGATGTCAGCTTTTCCCTGGGCGACGGCCTGCGCCCCGGCTGCATCGCCGACGCCAACGACGCTGCCCAGTTCGCCGAACTGGAGACGCTGGGCGAGCTGACGCAGATCGCCTGGGAGCACGACGTGCAGGTGATGATCGAGGGCCCCGGCCACGTGCCGATGCACAAGATCAAGGAGAACATGGACAAGCAGCTGGCCGTGTGCGGCGAGGCGCCGTTCTACACCCTGGGCCCGCTGACCACCGACATCGCGCCCGGCTATGACCACATCACGTCGGCGATCGGCGCGGCGATGATCGGCTGGTTCGGCACCGCGATGCTCTGCTATGTGACGCCGAAGGAACATCTCGGCCTGCCGGACCGCGACGACGTCCGCACCGGCGTCATCACGTACAAGATCGCCGCCCACGCCGCCGACCTCGCCAAGGGCCATCCGGCGGCGAAGGCGCGCGACGACGCGCTCAGCCGGGCGCGGTTCTCCTTCCGCTGGCAGGACCAGTTCAACCTGTCGCTCGACCCGACGACGGCGCAGGCGTTCCACGACGAGACGATGCCGAAGGAGGCCCACAAGTTGGCGCACTTCTGCTCGATGTGCGGGCCCAAGTTCTGCTCGATGCAGATTACCCAGGAGATCCGCGACTACGCGCGCGCCGGTATGGCCGAGAAGGCGGAAGCGTTCCGCGCCGGCGGTGGCGAGATCTATGTGGAGAAGGGGCCGGTTTCGGAGACGCCGGCGGATTAGGGCGCGGCGATCATCAACCGGCAACGGCCCGGTTCGGCCCGGGCGAGATCCCAGAGCCGAACCGGGCGTCGCGACGAGGCAATCAGTCGAAGATCGGTAGGCCGCTGGGCACGGACCTTGGCACATCGCCCCGCGTGTCCAACGAAGCGGGATCCGTCAGCGCGTACAGGAAATCCATAATGTCGGAGATCTGTCTCTCTGTGAGGTCGACGGGTTCCAATTCGTTGGCGGCGACGATGTTGTGGACGGCGGCCGGGTTGTTCATCACCTTCAAATCCTCGTCGTCAAGGTCCGGGCGGCTCGGCAGGACGGCTTGCGACGGGTCGTAGTTAAGGAGCGAGTCGACCGGGTCGAGATGGTGGCGCACCACGCCCTCCAATGTCGCGTAGGCGCCGGCATGGCCATAGGGACCGCTGAGCGCGACATTGCGCAGCGACGGTGTTCGGAACGCGTACATGTCTTCCGGGTTGCCGGTCTCCCGGCCGCGGCCGAAGTCCTCGCGGCCCTCGATCCCGTCGCCCTTGCCGGGGCCGATCTGCGGCATGGCAATGGCGTGGAAGTCGTGGTCGGTCTGGAAGACGCCGGAGTGGCAGACGGAGCACTTCGCCTTGCCGTAGAACAGCCGCATGCCGCGTGTCGCGGCGCGGGACATGGCCTGGCGCTCGCCACGCAGAAAGCGGTCGAACGGGCTGTCATCGGCCCGCCAGGCTTCCGCCTCGAATGCCGCGATGGCGTTCGCGGCGTGGACAAAGGTGATTTCCTCCGGCGGGATTCCGAAGGCAGCGGAAAACATTTCCTGGTAGCCTTCGATGTTTTGCAATCGAACAGCGAGGCGTCTCCAAAGTTCCGGTAGGTCATCGACCACGTCGGCGATTTCGTTTTCGCCAAGCTGGCCGGCCATCTCCGCAGCCGAGGTCACCGGGAACATCGCTTGAACGGCGAGGGCATTTTCCAGCCCCTCCGGCAAGTCGGGACCCGCCGGCGAGACGAACCCTTCGTCGGTCTCCGCCACGCGGCCATCGTGGAACAGGGTGTCGAACTGCCTGGCGCCCAGCATGAACAACGCGGGCGAGTTGCGGGGGACGCGCTCGACAATGGCTTCGGCGCCGGTGCCGGTATCCCGCGTGACACTGAGGCCCATGCCGCCTTCGCCGACCGGTAACGATAGGCCGTCGGCCGTGTTGGCGAACGGGTGATGGCAGGTGGCGCACGAGATGTTCCGGTTGCCGCTCAATTCCTTGTCGAAGAACAGCGCGCGGCCGAGTTCGAACAGCACCGGATCGACGGTCCCGCCGTTGCGGAAATCGGAGTCGTTTGGCGCCGGCCCCCGCAGTCGCGCATTGTTATTATCATTTGCCACGAGAGCGGCGGGAGTTGAAAGAAGAAATAAAAGAAAACTGGCGAGACCTATAGATTTCGTTGCATACCGAGCATACATCATGAGTAAGCGTCCCCGCGATATTTTTAAACGATTTTTAGTTGCTAGAAGTAAAGTGATATTTGCGGTTTCTATCGAAGACCGACATCAAGACTAAACGACGATGGATGATAGTGTAATTCGCAGTTAAATGATATCGAAAAAAGCAATTCTTCGTAAAGCCATTACATGAAACGGCTTGCTGAAGCCGACCGCCCGGTCAGCCGCGGCCACGATAAGGCGGAACCCCCTGTTCGGGAATCCACAGGCCGTTCGGTTCGGGCCCGCTCTGGTAGAAGATGTCGATCGGCATGCCGCCGCGCGGATACCAGTAGCCGCCGATGCGCAGCCAAGTCGGCGCCAGCGTGTCCAGCAACCGTTTGGCAATGGCGATCGTGCAGTCTTCGTGAAAGGCTCCGTGATCGCGGAAAGCACCGAGGTAAAGCTTGAGCGACTTGCTCTCGATCAGCCACGCGTCCGGCACGTAGTCGATTACCAGATGGGCGAAATCCGGCTGGCCGGTGATCGGACAGATCGACGTGAATTCAGGGGCCGTGAATCGCACGCAATAGACGGTGCCGGGGTGCGGATTTGCCACCCGCTCCAGCACGGCGGCTTGCGGCGTGGCCGGCAAGTCGGTTTGCCGGCCAAGCTGGGTGAGGCGGGGGTCATCGCGTTGTTCGGTCATTGTCAGCCGGTGGTCCAGAATTCGGCGCCCTTAGACACCACGCTTATTACCCCATAACAGGACATGAAGCTGCGGCAACACGCGCGCCGCGAACCATTGGTCCTGCGTGACCCTGTCCACCAGCCAGCGCATGCGCGCCAAGACGCCTTCCATATCCACATCTGCCTTATCGTCGCCGGGCGGCTGCGGCGTGTGGTTGCCGGGCTGCAGGTAGAGCGGCAGGCGGGGAAAGCGATGCGCCGCATCGCGGGCGAAGGCATAGTCGGCCTCGTCGAAAACGACGATCTTGAGAACGCATCGGGTGGTGTGCCCCGCCTCGGACACCGCGACCTTGTCGGCCAGAGTCACGGAGTCCAGTCCGCCGGAGCAGACGACAAGCGTTTTCATCAGTTCAGTCCTTGTTTTGACCGGGTAGGCTGCGACCGGGTTTTGCAACAGTGGCCTGAGTACGCGTCTTGTCGCGAAGTTTCAACGACGGCGTCGCGATCAGTTGGGATCGTCAGGATGAGATGTCTACTAGTAGATAGTCCAGGACCAAAGAGCTGACCGAGGTTTCACCCCTGACGCGGCGCCGCCATAATTTACCATAATATATCTTATGCGATCTTAGTTAGTGGCTCCGGGCCCGGGGCTTGTCAGCTTTTCGTTTCGGGTCAGCGTACTCCCGCGGGCTTTTCATACTTCGCGCAAGCGACATCCGACGGCGTCGCTGCTCTGAACCCTATCGGTTTCCGACCCGGCAGTGTATGACGCCGCCAAAACCCCAAGCCACGGAGCGATCGACATGGCCGGTGAACGCATCGACAAACTACTCGACATCATGGCCCTCTTGCGCGACGTCGAACGCGGCTGCCCGTGGGACCGTGAGCAGACCTTCGCCACCATCGTGCCGTACACCATCGAGGAAGCCTACGAGGTGGCCGACGCCATCGACCGCTCCGACATGACGGCGCTGAAAGACGAACTCGGCGACCTGCTGCTCCAGGTTGTCTTCCACGCGCGCATGGCCGAGGAATGCGGCGCCTTCGAGTTCGGCGACGTCGTCGCGGCGATCTGCGAGAAGATGGTGCGCCGCCACCCGCACGTATTCGCCAGCGACACCGTCGCCGACGCCGGCCAGCAACGCGACGCCTGGGAGCGCCACAAGGCCGCCGAACGGGCCCAGCGCCACGCCGAGGCGGCAACGGAAACGGCGGCCGCGCCGAGCGTCCTCGACGGGGTGCCGAAAGCCCTTCCCGCACTCAGCCACGCCGACAAACTGCAGAAACGCGCCGCCGAAATCGGCTTCGACTGGCCGGACGCGGCTTCGGCGTTGGCCAAGTTCGAGGAGGAAGCGGGCGAGTTGGCCGCCGAGATCGGCGACGGCGCGGACCCGGCCCGGCTGGAGGACGAAATGGGCGACCTGTTGTTCACCTGCGTCAACGTCGCCCGCAAGCTGCGTCTCGATCCGGAGGCGGCGCTGCGCAGGGCTTCCTCGAAATTCGAACGCCGCTTCCGGGCGCTGGAGGCGCGCGCGCACGCCGACGGTGCCGAGCTCAAAGGCGCCCCGCTGGCGGAACTGGACGCCCTGTGGGAGGACGCCAAGGCGGCGCTGGCCGCCGAAGCCGATGGATGATCGCCGGGACTCGCGGGCTTACTCGCCGCCCGGCGCCACCTCATCCGCCGCGGCCCGCGAGCCGCCGGCGCTGGTCTCGATCGCCGTCTCCGCCGGCACCGGGTTGGCCTTCGCAGGCGGCGGCGGCGCCGGTTCGGCGGCGGCGACCGGGGTGACCACCGCTTCCGATGCCATCGGTTCCATCGGTTGCGCCACCGGCGCTGTCGCCTCCGTCACCGGCTCGCCGCCGACGGCCGTCTCGGTCTCGGCGACCGAGTCGGGGCTGGCGGCCGACGCCACCGGCGCGGCGGTCGGTGCGTTCGTTGCCGCGACGCTCGCCGGTTCGGCGTCAGGCGTGCCGCCGTCCGCCGCCTCGGCGATATTTTCGGCCTCCTCGGAGGCCGTCGGCGCCTCGGCGTCGGACGACGCGAACTCGGCGCTCGGCTCTTCTTGTGCTGGTGCCGCGGCGGCAACGGCCGTGGCGCGTTCCCTCTCACGCTCGGCGCGCGCCGCCATGCCAGCCTTGGTGTCGACGTTGAGCCACCAGATCCACCCCCTTCGCGATCCGGTCGTCACCGGATAGTACCCGGCGGTGGGGTCCTCGCTGATCAGCGATACCGCCGTGCCTTTCGACAGCCTCGTCAGGATTTGTGCCTGCGGATTGGGCGCGGCGCGCAGATTGCTGCTGCCGGTCAGCCGGTTGCCAGCGTCCCTGTGCGGTATCGGGCGGGCGGCGGCGATATCCGTTTTCACCTGTCGGTCGGTCTTGCCGCCCGGCGCCGCGTCGTTGCCGGGGCTGGCCGATGTCGGCAGCGGCCGGACACGCGCGGTGGGCCCGATTGCCGGGTGCTGTTGCCTCGAGGCGGTCATTCCAGCCTCCGCATCGTCACCGGAGGCGGGGGTGAAATCGGCCTGCGCGGCGGTCGGCGCGGCGGCACGCCTCTCCCCTGCCCCGTTGGCCGGTGCGTTCGCCGTCTCGGCCATCGCGACCTGTTCACCGTCCATGTGGCCAAACAGGATCGCCCTGGCGAGTTGGTCGCTCGGGAGCCGCCGCGCCAACCGATAGAACGCCAGGTTGGCGGCAATCTCTTGGTTGTCGAGATCGCCGCGCAGCAGGTTTTCGGCCGCCGTCATATCGCCGCGCAGCGCGTGCGCCAGCGCCAGGTTGTGGCGGAAGCGCGCATTGCCGAGCGGCGACCGGGTGAGTTCCTCGAGGATCGGGATCGCCTGATCGGCATGCCCGGCCAGCAGCATCGACAGCGCCAGATTGTTGCGCAGGGTCGGATTACCGGCGGCATGCCGCAGGCCGGCGCGATAGGCTTCCTGCGCCTGCTCGTGCTCGCCGAGCAGGTCATGGCTGATGCCGAGGCCATTGTGGGTTCGAAAATCATCCCCATCGACGGCGGCCGCCCTTTGGAAGTTTTCCAGGGCCAGTTTCGGGCGCCGCATCGCCAGCAGGGCGTTGGCGTAGCCGATCCGCGCGTCGACCGAATTGGGGTCGATGTCCAGGGCCTGGCGGTAATATTTCGCGGCGGCGTCGGGCGGGCCCGCGTCGGCGGCCAGCGCGCCCAGTTCGATCAACGGCTCGGCGGCGTAAGGGCTTGTCTGCGCGGCGTTGTGGTAGAAAATGGCCGCCGTGCGCGCATCGCCGCCGTCCTGGGCGGCGCGGGCCATCCGCATGTGTTGCTCGAAGCGCGACTGCTGCTGCTCATCGAGCGCCGCGACCTTGTTGGGCTCGATCTCCGCGCAGGCGGCGAGCAGTCCGGCGATGGCGATAAGCGCGAGCCGGAGAATAGCAAAGGGGGACCCAGTTCCCCCTGTCAGCGAGATCATGGCGTGGCTGTCCTTTCGACCGAGTCGACGGTTCACTGCAAGCCCCGCGGCCGACCTTTTCGCCCCTCTCTTCCAACCTCAAAGGTTGTATTAACAATATTTTTGCACTTTTATGTTGTCTTAGTGGCATATCAGTCGGATGAATGCCTCTGTAAGGAGTATCATAAATGAAGAAAGAGTACCTTGAGTTAACACGTTTGATCGAGCGTTTGCATCGTCGTTTTCTCGATCTGTTGCGCACCGAGCTCAATCGCGCCGGTGTCCGCGACATCAACAGCGTGCAGGCGCTCCTGCTGGCCAATATCGGCAAGGAGGAAATCGCCATCCGCGACCTCGTCGAACGCGGCTACTACCAAGGCTCCAACGTCTCGTACAACATCAAGAAGCTGGCCGAGATGGGGTATATCAATCAGGAACGCTCGACCCACGACCGCCGCTCGGTCACCATCCGTTTGACCGACAAGGCGCTGAAAGTTGTCGATGACATCCGCGAACTGGAACAACGCATCGCCTGCCAACTCGACCAGGAAGAAGTCGGTTCCAACGAGATCGATATCGTGTGCGAGGCGCTCAGGCGGGTGGAGCGTACCTGGACCGATTATGTCCATTTTGGTCGGATCGGCGCGGTCGGCACGACGGCGTCGAACGCTTAAAAACCGTTTGGCGCCACAAGGCGGTGGACGGCAGAGGCTCACCCGACAGCGGCGGTGTCGGACGGGAGCGGGATGACCCCGCCCGCTTCCGTCCGCGCCGACGCCCGGCAACCGGCGGGGCGCGTCCTCAGGTGATCACGGTCGGCGCGGCGCGGCCGGTCCGCGCCTTGATCTCGGCGAGATCGTCGGCGATGGCGATCAGATCGGCCAGGATGGCCTGCGTGTCGGCGTCCTGGCGCGCCGGGTCGGCCTCGTACTTCTCGATATAAACGCGCAGCGTCGCGCCCTCGGTGCCGGTTCCCGACAGGCGAAACACCACCCGCGACCCGTCCGTGAGGCCGATCCGGATCCCTTGGCGGGTGCTCGTCGACCCGTCGACGGGATCGGTATAGCCGAAATCATCGGCGTACCCGACTTGATAGCCGCCAAGCGTGGTCTCGATCAGCCCATCGAGCCGCCCGCGCAGGGCGTCCATCAGGTCGGCGGCGATCTGGCTGTCGATGCCCTCGTAGTCGTGGCGCGAATAGTAGTTGCGGCCGAACTGCCGCCAATGGGCACGGACGATCTCGTCCACCGATTCCTTTCGCGCGGCCAACACGTTCAGCCACATCAGAACCGCCCACAAGCCGTCCTTCTCCCGCACATGGTTGGAGCCGGTGCCAAAACTCTCCTCGCCGCACAACGTCGCCCGCCCGTCGTCGAGCAGCGTGCCGAAGAATTTCCATCCGGTGGGCGTCTCGTAGGCCGGCACGCCGAGATAGGCCGCCACCCGGTCGGCCGCCTGGCTGGTCGGCATCGAGCGCGCGATGCCGGCGAGGCCGTTCTTGTAGCCCGGCGCCAGCGTCGCATTGGCGGCGAGGATCGCCAGGCTGTCGCTCGGCGTCACGAAACGTCCGCGGCCGATAATCATGTTGCGGTCGCCGTCGCCGTCGGAGGCGGCGCCGAACACCGGGCCGTCGGGCCGGCCGATCGCCTCTACCAGTTCGTGCGCGTGCACCAGGTTGGGATCGGGGTGACCGCCGCCGAAGTCCTCCAGCGGCACGCCATTGATCACCGTCCCCGCCGGCGCGCCCAGCCTTCCCTCGAGGATCGCCAGGGCATAGGGGCCGGTCACTGCGTGCATGGCGTCGAAACACATTCGAAGACCGTCGGCGCGCAGCAGATCCGCCATCCGGTCGAAGTCGAACAGCGTCTCCATCAGCGCCGCGTAATCGGCAATCGGATCGATCACCTCCACCGTCATGTCGCCAACGGGGAACGTTCCGAGCCGGTCGAGGTCGGCATCCACGGGGTCGACGGTGAGGTATTCCGTTATGGTCGTGGTTTGCGCGTAGATCGCCTCGGTGATCGCCTCGGGAGCCGGTCCGCCGTTGCCGACATTGTATTTGATGCCGAAATCGGCGTTCGGTCCGCCCGGATTATGCGACGCCGAGAGGACGATGCCACCGAACGCGCCACGCTCGCGGATGACGCACGACGCCGCCGGCGTCGACAGGATACCGCCCTGGCCGACCAGCATGCGGCCGATGCCGTTGGCCGCCGCGACGGGCAGGATGCGGCGAATCGCTTGCCGATTATAGTACCGGCCGTCGCCGCCGAGGACCAGGGTCTGGCCTTGATATCCCTGCAAGGAATTGAATATCGATTGCGCGAAATTCTCGATGTAGTGATCCTGTTGAAAAACTGTCACCTTCTTGCGGAGGCCGGATGTGCCTGGTTTCTGTCCGTCGAATGGTTGCGTGGGAATTGTTTTAAGTGTCATTTATCCCGATCCTTGCCGCGTCGGCGTCGTTTATGATCTCGAATTGACGCCGACAGTAGCACCACGCCGCCTCGCCTCGCCAGCCCTACGTCGGGCCCGTTGCCCCGGAAACCGGCGATTCGGCGAGAGCGATGCGACGAAATCATGGCCGTCGTTCGCGTAATCGGATATAACGCGTTTGAGAGTTGCCAACATCGAGACGTTTTTACCGGTTGGTTAAAACGAGAGCTAGAACTCGGAGCACAAATGCGTCTTGGGAGCGAATTAATGCAGGGAAAACGGCATTGCTCTCTCGCCGATTGGCCAACCGTGGCCGTTGCGCGACTGGTGATCATCGCCCTCGTAGCCGCGTCGTTCCTCGTCGTCGACGCGGCCGAAGCGGCACCGAAGAAAGCCGCCATCGTTATCGACGCGCGCACGGGGCGGGTGCTGCACGCGGTGAACGCCGAGGCCGAACGCTATCCCGCCTCGCTGACCAAGGTGATGACCCTCTACATGGTGTTCGACGCGATCGACAACCGCGAGCTTTCGTGGTCGACGAAAATGCGGGTCTCCCGGCGCGCCGCCCGCCAGCCGCAGACCAAGCTCGGGCTGAGACCGGGGCAGCGGATCCGCGTCAAGGATGCCGTGTTGTCTCTCGTCACCCGCTCGGCCAACGACGCGGCAACGGTTATCGCCGAGCACCTGGCCGGCACGGAGTCCCAGTTCGCCCGTGAAATGACGGCGGAGGCGCGGCGGCTCGGCATGGCGAACACCACTTTCCGCAACGCTTCCGGTCTTCCCGACCGCCGCCAAGTGACCACCGCCCGCGACATGGCCCTCCTCGCCCGCGCCCTGCTCCGCCGCTTTCCACATCACTATAACATGTTCGCCACCGAGAAATTCGCTTATCGGGGTGCCACCTACAAGAATCACAATACCTTGCTGGGCGCCTTCAACGGCGCCGATGGCGTCAAGACCGGCTACATCCGGGCCTCGGGCTACAATCTGATGGCGTCCGCGCGGCGCGGACAGCGGCGGCTCATCGGCGTCATCTTCGGCAGCCGGTCGTCCCACGAGCGCGGCCTGGAAATGGCGGCCCTCCTCGAAGCCGGTTTTTCCGGCCAAACGATCACCCGCCTCGCGGATGCCGGCGTCAGTTCCTGGGCGGTACAGGTTGGCGCCTTCGACGAACGCGACCGCGCGGAGCGCGCCGGGCACCTTGCCCTCGCCGCCGCCGGCGCCGTCTTCGATGGCGCTTCGGTGGAAGTGACGCGCAGGACGGGAGGCGGACTGACGGCCTACTACGTGGCGCGCATCGCCGGGCTCGACCGCCGGAGCGCCGACCGCGGGTGCAAACGGCTGCAAGACGAGCGTCTCGAGTGCTTCGTCCGCCGCCACGCCCAATTGAAACCAGTCGCCTTGCCCCCTCACCTCGATTTTGCCGCCATCGGCGCGCCGGTTCCGCGGCCACCGCGTGGGATCACCCCGGAACTGCTGGCGGCGTCGGCACGGCCTTACACCGCGTGGGGCGTGCAGGTAGGTGCCTTCCCCGCCTATAACTCGGCGGTGCGGTCGGCAAAAAAGGCGGTGAAAATCGCGCCCCAGGTTCTAAGCCACGGTCAAATCGCGGTGGTGCCAACGAAGCGCCGCAACCGCGCCCTGCTCTACCGGGCCCGCATCGTCGGCGTCGACCGCCAGCAGGCGAACCGGGCGTGCGCCACCCTGGAGGCACGAAACATGGATTGCTTGGCGTTTCGCATGTGACGTGACGGCGTGGCTCAGGCGGGAGTGGATCGAACACCCTTAATCCGCCTCAGGTAGGCGGGCCGATGGCGGCGGTACCAGTCCTCGAATGACCACTCGGTGTCGGTCGCCGGGACGGCGGGTTTCGGGACGAACACCTCGGCGCTGACGCGGTCTCCCGCCGCGGCGACGACGGTGTGCGTTCGAACCGCGTAATCCGCCCCCTCGAATTCCCGCAGCCGCCGAACGTCGGCCGGTGTCAGCCGCTCGACCAGGCGCCCCTCGATGCACGCCGCCGCATCGGCCGGCTTGAGGACCGGAAAGGTCGCCCCGGCGCGATAGACGCGGCGAAAGCCGGTCAACGTAGCGGGGCGCGACGGCGGCGGCTTGCGGCCGATGACGGCGGCCAGCACGGCCTCGTCGATTAGCGTGCCGTAAAAGAAAAAGGCGCGCATCGGTTTCGATTGGTCGGCGCGGCGGCGAAGGCCGCCACCGCCCGCCCGGCGACCGCCAACACCCCACCAACGGCATCCAGGATGTCGTTCATTGCCTAGAGGTGGGCGGTGGATCGTTACGAGGCAATCACCGGCGGCTCGATTCCGCTCGCTCGCAACTGTTGCGTCAGCTCGTTGATCAGCATGCCGAGCGCCGCCTGGTCCTTCGCCTCGCAGCGTCCGACCAGAACCGGCTGGGTGTTCGACGCCCGCAGCAGCCACCACCCGTGATCGGTGTTCACCCGGACGCCATCGATGTCCTCGACGCGAATCCCGGTGACCGTCTTCAGCCGGTCCCGCACCTCCTCGATCGCGGTGAACTTCCGGTCGTCCGGGCAATCGATGCGGATCTCCGGGGTGTTGACCATCTTCGGCATGGCATCGCGCATCTCGGCGATGCTCTCATCGGCATCGGAGACGACTCCGAGTAGACGCATCGCCGCGTAGGGCGCGTCGTCGTAGCCAAAGTAGCGGTGGGCGAAGAAGATGTGGCCGCTCATCTCGCCGGCGAGCAGGGCGCCGGTTTCCGCCATCAGGTTCTTGATCAACGAGTGGCCGGTACGCGCCATCAGCGGCTTGCCGCCCATCCGGGAGACCTCGTCGAAGAACACCTGGCTCGACTTGACATCGGCGATGATGGTCGCCCCCGGCTCCGCCGAAAGAACCGATTTCGACAGCATGACCAGCAACTGATCGCCCCAGATCACCCGCCCCTCACCGTCGATGGCACCGATGCGGTCGGCGTCACCGTCGAAGGCAATGCCGAGGTCACAACCGTTGTCGCGCACCGCTTCCTTCAGTTGTTGGAGGTTCTCTTCCACCGTCGGATCGGGGTGATGCGCCGGGAAAGTGCCGTCGATCGGATCGTTGATCAAGACGTGGGTCCCCGGCAGTCGGGCGCACAGCTTCCGGATCACCTCGCCGGCGGCGCCATTGCCGGGATCCCAGGCGACGCTAAGCGCCTTGCCGGTTGGGCCATCCGCCAACAGGCGGTCGACGTAGGCGTCGATCACCGGTGCGTCGATGATCGCTGCCGATCTTGGCGCCGCGTCGCCGACGCCGGCGCGGCGGCCGAGCTCCTGGATCGCCTCGCCGAAGAACGGTTTCTTCAGCATCGTCATCTTGAGACCGTTATAATCCGGTGGATTGTGCGATCCGGTGACCATCAACCCGGCATCGACGCCGAGGTGCCGCTCGGCGAAATACAGCATCGGCGTCGGGCCGAGCCCAATGCGGTGCACGGTGACGCCGGCCTCCGTCAGGCCGCCGACGAGAGCCGATTCCAGGGCCGGCGATGTGAGCCGGCCATCGTAGCCGACGGCAGCCGAGCTGCCGCCCCGCTCGGTCAGCATGTCGCCGAACGCGCGCCCGACCGCCCGATAGTCGGCCTCGTTCAGGGTCTGGCCGATGATCCCGCGGATATCGTACTCGCGGAGGACGGACGCGTTTAACGCCGATGTCGAGACCGTAGCCATCTAGGTTTTCCTTTCCACGATGGGCCGAGCCGCCGCCGTCGGCCCGGGCCGGGGCTATCCAGCACCGATGATTGCGTCATTTTGATCCATTCGTTTCGGCCCCCCTCGCGTTGTCCGCTTGTCGGCTCAGCCGGCGGCTCCCTGAACGCGTCGTAGCATCTCGTTGACTTCCTGCATCATGTCCGGACGATCGAGCGCGAAGGCGATATTCGCTTCGAGATAGCCGATCTTGCTGCCGCAATCGAACCGTTGGCCCTCGAACCGGAAGCCGTGGAACGGCAGGATGCCGATCGTCTTGGCGATGGCATCGGTCAATTGGATCTCGTTGCCGGCACCTCTATCCTGGTGCTCGAGGATCGTTAGCACCATCGGTTCGAGGATGTAGCGGCCGATAATGGCGCAATTCGACGGCGCATCGGCCGGTTTCGGTTTTTCGACCAGTCCCTTGGCGCCGATCAGCCGGCCGTTGTCGTGGATCGGATCGACGATGCCATATTGATGGGTCATGTCGGCGGGCACCTCTTCGACGGCGACCAGATTGCCGCCCACCTGGGCTTGCGCGTCGACCATCTGCTTCAAGCATCCGGGGTGGCCGAGGATCAGGTCGTCGGCCAACAGGATGGCGAACGGCTCGTCGGCGATGAAGTTGCGCGCGCACCACACCGCGTGCCCGAGCCCCATCGGCGTCTGCTGACGGGTATAGGCAATATGCCCCGGCGCCGGCATCCAGTCACTAACGACGCTCAGCATATCCGACCGATTACGTTCCGCGAGCACCTGCTCCAACTCGATGCTGCGGTCGAAATGATCCTCGATCGCCGTTTTCGCGCGGCCGGTGACGAACACAAACTCTTCGATTCCAGCGTCGCGCGCTTCTTCCACGGCATATTGGATCAGCGGCTTGTCGACGATAGGCAGCATTTCCTTGGGCATCGCCTTGGTCGCCGGCAGGAAGCGTGTACCAAGACCGGCGACCGGAAACACGGCCTTGCGAATGGGTTTGGGCATTGATGAAAAGACCTCTTTTGGCGGGCACGGGAGCACGATCCGCGAATCGGACCCGGGTAAGACGCATGCTTTGTGCCACAGCTCTCGACAACTCGCAACTGGAAGCTGCACGGTCGCGGCACTTTATCACGCTCTTGCAACAAAACGTGCGCATGACCGGGACAGATGGCCTTTTCCCCTTCGGTCAACGGCGCGCGCGGAGCGAAAACCGCCCGGGAAAGCCACTCGGCAGTTTGCCAACCGTGACGAGATGGGTCATAAGGAGGCTGACCACGCGCATCGCCATTCGTTCCGACAGGTTTGTTATCCGAGCCGGTCCGCTGCGCACCCCCAATTTCGGGGTGATGGGCTCGAATACAGACTTCATGGAGGCCAGCTACCCGGTTTCCGGGCCTCGATCGGGGTGTAACCGCGAAAAACGTGGAGTCTCGGACTCGTGCCGAGGATCTTCAACTTGGCGTTTCGCGGCGCCCGCGCTAAGGATAGTCATGGACGGATAATGCAAGAACACGACGAAGACGGGCGGGTAGCCATGGATGCGATGAAAGTGAGCGGCGAGATTCTCGATACGATGCGGATTCAGGCAATGCTGCCGCATCGCTACCCTTTTCTCATGGTCGACCGCTTGATCGATGTCATTCCCAACCAGCGGGCGACGGGCATCAAGAACGTCTCCATCAACGAACCGTTCTTCCAGGGCCATTTTCCGGGTGACCCGGTGATGCCGGGCGTGTTGATCATCGAGAGCATGGCGCAGACCGCCGCCACCCTGGTCGTCGCCACCCTGGGGGCGGAAAAGGAAGGCCGCCTCGTCTATTTCATGTCCATCGAGTCGGCGCGTTTCCGCAAACCGGTGCGCCCTGGCGACACCCTGTTCGTCAACGTCGAGAAGGTCCGCAACCGCGGCAGCGTCTGGAAGTTCACCGGTCGCGCGGAAGTCGAGGACACGGTTGTCGCCGAGGCGACCTTCACCGCGATGATCCGCGACGACTGACGCTTGGTTTTCACGACTTTCCGAGCAGGATGTCCTTCGCCCGGTTGACCTGCGCGGCCAGCAGCGACGAGCCGCCGCGGTCCGGATGCAAGGCGCCAATCAAGCGGTGATGCGCCGCCTTTATTTCCGCCTCGCTGGCGTCGCCGGGAAGCCCGAGAATGCCCAATGCCTGCTCCCGCGTCATCTCGCCGCCGGGTGTCGCGCCCGCCGACTCCCGGCTTCCCGCGTCGGCGCCGGTCGAGTCGCCGGCCTGGGACGTCCGCCAGTCCGGGTGACACCGGTCGAGGTAGGCGGTGAGCAGCTGCGCCGACTGCTCGTCGCGCCCCCGATAGTGTTTCAGCAGGTCGACGAGGTCGGCCAGCGACAGATCGCCGAGGTCGCTCCCGGCGTGCGGCCCGCTGATCACTTCGCCGCTCAAATCGCCGGTGTCCGTGTTGAGCGACATCCGCAGCGCCGCCGTCTCGACGTTGGAACGCTGGCCACTCTTCATGCCGGACATGCGGGCATAGGTCTTCGCCGTGCGCGCGGCGCGGAGCAAGGCGGGAAGCCAGGGCAGCAGCAACGACAGCGCGCCGATCGCCCAGCCGAGCCGCCCGCTGACCGCGAAGCCGAAGACCAGCACCACGATGAGTGCCAGCAGGCTCCAACGCAGCACCTTGAGAACCTGCCTCGGGTCGGCATGCGCATACCAATGGGCGATCAGCAACAGGCCGCCCAGTAGCCCGAGCCCAAGCAAGACGGGGCCGACCATGGGCGCTAGCCGTTCCGCATCTGATGGGCGATCCGCTTGATGTCGCCCCCACGGCGGCGGCCGAGATCCTCCAACGCCGCCTGGCCGCCGGCGGCGAACACGGCGACGGCGCGCAACAACGAACGCAACTGATCGGCGCTATTGGCATCGAACGCACAATAGGCGCCGCGGGTCAGCCGGGCGATCTCCTTGAGGGCGAACTCGGCCACCGGATCGGCGCCTTCGTGGAAGACGAACGCCGGCACGCCGAAGCAGCCGAGTTCCCCCGCCGCGGCGCCGAGCGCGTCGACGTCCTCCTCGACGCAGTCGCCGACGAAGACCAGCGCCGCCAGGGGCTGGCGGGCGTTCTCGTTGATGGCATGGCGCAACACCTTGCCGATCTGCGTCTGCCCGGCGCGGCAGGTGACACTCGTCATCAGGCGGGCCAGCCTCGCCGAGGAGTCGAGCCAGGGGCTGGCCATGAACTCACCATACCCGCGATAGAAGCAAAGCTGAATGGTCAGTCCGCCTAGGCTTTCGGCGGCGGTGAACATGTCGCCCTGGATCTTCGCCGCCCGGTCCCAGGTCGGCTGACGGCTCGCCGTGGCATCCATGGCGAACAACAACCGCCGGCTGGCGGCGCCCTTTTCCCGGGGCCGGGTCACGGCGAGTTGGTCGAGAAAAGCGGCGACCTCGGTCTTGCTGGATTTCTCCGCCGGACGGTCCGGAAGTTGGCGATCCTGTTTTGCCATGATCCCTTAGATGTTAGCACAACCAATCTGCTAAAACTTGAGATAGGCGCCGGCGGCGAAATATCCAACGCGGGACCGACGACGGACAAGGAGCGAACAGCGGATGACGAGGCGATGACGGAACAGGCGGATTGCGTGGTGATCGGTGCCGGTGTCGTCGGCCTGGCGATCGCGCGGGCGCTGGCCCGGGCCGGGCGCGAAGTGATCGTCGTGGAGGAAGCGGGGGAGATCGGCACGGTCACCAGTTCGCGCAATTCGGAGGTGATCCACGCCGGCCTCTACTATCCGCCCGGCAGCCTGAAGGCGCGCCTGTGCCGCCGTGGCCGCGATCTCCTTTATAGCTACCTCGAGGATCACGGCGTCGCCTACCTGCGCTGCGGAAAGCTCGTCGTCGCCACCGACGACGCGGATGAGGCGATTCTCGCCGATGTCGAAGCCCGCGCGCGGGCCAACGGCGTCGAAGACCTGGCGCGCCTGACCGGGGCGGAAGCCAAGGCACTCGAGCCCAATGTCGTCTGCCAGTCGGCGTTATTGTCGCCGTCCACCGGCATTTTCGACAGTCACGGCTACATGCTGGCTGTGCTGGGCGATGCCGAGGACGCGCGGGTCGCGGTCGCCTTTCAGACGCCGGTCACCGGCGGCGCCGCCGGGTCCGACCGCATCGTCCTCGAAACGGGGGGCGCCGCGCCGATGCGGCTCGCCTGCCGCACCGTCGTCAACGCCGCCGGCCTCGGTGCACAGACGGTGGCGTCGACGATCACCGGCATGCCGGCCGACCGCATTCCCCGCCTCTACTATGCCAAGGGCAGCTATTTCGCGCTTGCCGGCAAGCCGCCGTTCAGCCGCCTCGTCTATCCGGTGCCCGATCACGCCAGCGTCGGGCTCCACTATACCCGCGACCTCGGCGGCCGCGGCCGCTTCGGGCCCGACGCCGAGTGGGTGGAGGGTATCGACTACGACGTCGATCCGAGGCGCGCCGAGCTGTTTTTCGCATCGATCCGCAGCTATTGGCCGGATCTGAGGGACGACTCGCTGACCCCGGATTACGCCGGCGTTCGGCCGAAGATCGCCGCCCCCGGCGAGCCGCCGCGCGACTTCATGATCCAAGGCCCGGCCGAGCATGGCGTCCCTGGCCTGATCAACCTGTTCGGCATCGAATCGCCCGGCCTGACCGCTTCCCTGGCGATCGCCGATTACGTGCTGGCAATGACCGAGGTTTGAGGCGCCAAGCCGGGCGTGCCGACCCGTTTAGCTCAGCATCCGGCATCTCTTCATCAAGCCGCGCGACGATCCGACGCGGCAGAAAGGATCGGGCCGTCGAGTTGTCAATGGAATGCGCGCCGCCGCCCCGGCTGTGCCGCCGTCGCCGCGGGATAATTTCTCCTTGAAAAGATAATCCATATAAGTATCATGCAAAAAATTAGAAAAATAAGTAAATTTAGGCAAAAAATAGGCATACACCTCGTTTATTTCCCTGCTAATAAAAGTCAAAGCATAAAAATTCTCCATTTTTAATGATGTAGAGATGACTGAATTTACTTTCATTCGGTTGAAAAATAAAATCAATGCGTGCAGGGAGATGCTTGTGGGCGTTCTATATTGCATTTTTAGAGGTCCCACATGATTTCATTAAATAACTCCCAGCCGCCCATTCGGGCGTCGGGATTGACGCTTCAGCTTACCAAGATCGCCGATTTTCCCAACACAGGCGGTTCGCCCGCCTCCCGCGTGCAGGAGGTGATTGATCCGGTCGATGGTCGTGACTGGCTTTACGCCACGGACACGCGCGGCGTCGTTTGGGTTGTTGACGATGGTCAGGCGCGGCCGCAGCCCTTTCTCGATCTTCGCGGTCGAGGCGACTTCGAGCCCGGCGGCGGCGAGGCCGGCCTGCGCAGCATTGCCTTTCACCCCGATTTCCAAACGTCCGGTTCGCCCGGGTACGGCAAGGTTTACGCCTCGTATACCGCTCCCGTGGCGAAGCCGCCGGGGGTGACGATCTTCGAGCAGGCCGACGGACTACCGACCCCGGTGTATCACAGCGTCGTTTCGGAATGGAGCCTCGTCGATCCGGCCAATCCGCTGAGGGTGGATCCCTCATCCAAACGCGAAGTGTTTCGCAGCGAACAGCCGTTCAGCAACCATAACACCAACGCCGTTGTCTTCAATCCGACCGCCAAACCGGGCGACGCCGATTACGGAAATCTCTATATTGGCGTCGCCGATGGCGGCGGTGGATTTGACCCCGGCAATCAATCCCAGAACCTGTCATTACTGGCCGGCAGCATCGTTCGCATCGATCCGCTGGAGCAGAAGAACGGGGCCGCCTATGGCATCCCGGCCGACAATCCCTTCAACGACGTGAATGGAGCGCTGCCGGAGATCTGGGCTTACGGCTTCCGCAATCCGCAGGCGTTGAGTTTCGATTCCAAGGGGCGGCTGTTCACCAGCGACATTGGCCAAGGAAATTTCGAGGAGGTCAACGTCGTCCTGCGCGGCGGCAACCATGGCTGGGATGTTCGCGAGGGCCCTCTTGTCCTCGTCAACGACAGGCCGGTGCGAATCGCCACCAACAACGCGGATATCGCCGATCTTCAGTTTCCCTTCACCGGCTACGACCGCGAGGAAAACCTCCGCACGGATCCGTTCGGTTCCAAGACGGCGGCGGTCGCCGGAGGATTCGTCTACGAAGGCGACGCGGTGCCGGAACTGCGCGGCAAGCACATTTTCGGCGATTTCACGCGCGGCAAGGTCTATTTCGCGCCGATTGAGTCCCTGGACCGGATCCTGAGCGATCAGCAGATCCGACCCAACGAGCTGGTGCAGCCCCGCAGCCTCGATTTCGAAGTGGGCGGCAAACCGGTCACCGTGCAGGGCTTGCTGGGCAACAGCACCGGACGCACTGATTCCCGCTTCGGCGTGGATGAAGCGGGCGAACTCTACATCTTCAGCAAGCGGAGCGGTGATTTGTGGAAAATCACCGCGCCCGAGTCCGCCGCCACTCCCGCACCGCCGCCGCCTTCCGTCGATACCCCGGCCCCCCCACCGTCCGCGGCATCATTCAGACTTGTCTACACCGAGACGGCGGAACGCGTCGATCCCGACCCCTTGGGCGGTGCCGAGATCGCGGCGGGCGATTTTCTGTATGCTTTCATCGACGGCAATGAAGCCATCGTTGAAAAAGTCTATTTCTTCTTCGACGGCCGGCCGGTGAAAACAGAGTCTTTCCAACCGTTCGACTTGAACGGCACCGGTCCAAATGGCTCAGTGGTTGGATTTCCAACCGCCGAACTGTCGACCGGCGTTCACTCGGTTGTCGCCGAGATCACCTACAAGGCGGGTGGCCAAATCCGCGAAACCACCGTGAGCGAAACGTTCAGCGTGGTCGACGGCGGCTCGACTGGCGGCACGGACTCCGTCATTATCGAGGCGCGCGGTAGCCAAGCCGACGGTCAATTCGCCAAGATGCAGCTTCTCATCGACGGGATACTGTTCGGGACGCGTACCGTCACCGCGACAAAGAAAACTTATAACTTTGAGGTGCCGGCCCTAGACAATGCCGATTTACTGGAGATCCGCTTTGCCAACGACGGCGTGGACGGGCGCGGCAATGATCGCAACCTGATTGTCACCAAGGTGGTCGCCGACGGCGAGACTCTGCGGATTTCCGACGCCACCTACGAACGGGACAACAAGAGCGATATCGACGGACAGTCGGGCTTGTGGTGGAATGGCGAACTCAGTTTCGACCTGGACGTCCTACTGACCTAGCGAAAACTTCGGGGGAATGGGCTCTTGCCGGGTCCACTCCTCCGCTTCCCGCCGCGCTTTCTCACAGGCTGATCATCCGCAGGACCGCGAGGTAGTGGCAGCCGGCGGCTACCAGCACGAAGGCGTGCCAGATGGCGTTCTGGTACTTCAGCGATTCCCAGACGTGAAACGCGACGCCGACCGTGTAGAGGATGCCGCCGGCGAACAGCCAGAGCATCACCTCCAACGGCATCCTGTCGAGCAGAGCCGGTACGGCGGGAAGACCGATCCAACCGAGTGCCAAATAGAGGGCCAGCGAGCCCTTCTCGTGGCGGCCGGGCCGTAACAGCTTCGTCGACACACCGCCGATGGCAATCAGCCAGGTGACGACGACCAGACCGAGGCCCGCCAGCCCGCCGAGGCCAAGCAGCCCGAAGGGCGTATAGGTGCCGGCGATCAAAATGAAGATTGCCGCGTGATCGTACTTGCGAAGCATCGCCTTGCGGATCGGGCAGGAGGACAGGTGGTAGGCGGCGGAAATGCCGAGCATGGCAAGCAGCGACAGGGTGTAGACGGCCACCGCGCCGACGGTCATCCCGTCGCCGGTCGTCATCGCCGTTCTCAACAGCACCACCACCGCGACGGCGGCGGCGCCGAGGCCGATGATGTGAACAGCGTGATCGAGCCGTATCTCGCCCGGGGTTTCAGGACGCATGGTATTAGCAAGGCCGAGGAATGGACAGCAGGAGGCGGCGGCATCGAAGCGCGATGCCGCCGCGTCACAAGTGGCGGCCGGTGCCGATTCGGGCAAGGGTTTTTCCGTCGTGACGGCCAGCATCGACCGTTCTTGCGTCCGTTGGCCAGGGCGACGCGATGGGCGATCGCGCCCACATGGCCATACTATCAAGACTTGCGGTAGTCCCGGTTTGATGTATATCGTGGGTGTACGTTACTTGGGCCACTTCCCATATAAAGTTGGTGTCGAAGTCTCATCTCTGCATACTCCCATTGGGGTGATATTCAGTGGCGCCGCGGGGTTTTACCATCGTTTCCACCCCTTAAACGCGAGAGGCTTCGATGGCCGTCGGTGTTGGTGCTCTCTTTCTCTGAAGCCGAACGAGGCCTTCGCTTTATCGCACAAGACGGCGGCGGCTGTTCTATCGATCCACGGTGAGCGTTGGGGTTGGGGAGAGGCCGCCTCGATTCGGGCGCACTTCGAACAGGAGGAACCTTTCGCGCATGACCCGTCACGACAAACTTGTTGATGCCGTTTTCGGAAGCGACAAAACGTCGACCCAGCCGGAATGGAAACAGATTCAGGAAAAAGAGCAGAAGCGGCGCGACGCGCTGCGCGACAAGCTGAAAACCGAGCGCCTTGCCCGGGATGCCGCCGCATCCGCCGAAACCGACGTCAAACCCTCACCTCGCCGCCGCAAGAAAACCTGATATGCCTCGCCTCCCAGCGTCTGCCGCGGCGGCCCGCTCAAGTAAGAAGAGAGAACAATCTTGGTTGCCCCTGCACCCGGCGACGTTGCACAAGACCGGCCGGAAACGATTTCGGTCGCCCGGTCTTCACTCGCCGACCCGAAATCATTCGCGGCGATGCCCCGACGGAGCACCGGTCAGCTGGTGCTCACCGCCGGCGCCTTCCTCGGCCTGTGGATCGCCGCGTGGGCGGCGGCGGAACATGCCTACTGGCTTTCGTTGCTGCTGACGGTTCCCACCGCCGGATTCCTGGTCCGCCTGTTCATCATCCAGCACGATTGCGGCCATGGATCGTATTTCCGCTCCCGCTGGGCCAACGACTGGGTCGGCCGCGTCATCGGCGTTCTGGTACTCACCCCGTATGACCATTGGCGGCGCGCCCATGCCATGCACCACGCCACGTCGGGTAACCTTGACCGCCGCGGCGTCGGCGACATCCGGACATTGACCGTCGACGAATACCGATCGCTCCCACCCCTGCGGCGGCTGGGCTACCGCTTGCTGCGCCATCCGCTGGTCATCTTCACCGTGGCACCGGTCTACCTGTTCGTCTTCCAGTATCGTCTACCCAACGACCTGCCGATCTTCCAAACCGGCCTGTGGCGGAGCGTCATGGCGACCAACACCGCCATCGCCGCCTTGCTGGTCGGCGGCGCGCTGCTTGTCGGTCCCGAGACCTTCCTTGTGGTCCATCTTCCGGTCGTGCTGCTGGCGTCGACGATTGGTGTCTGGATGTTTTTCGTCCAGCATCAGTTCGACGGCGTGTACTGGGAACGGGATGGAACATGGGACTTCGCGACCGCCGCCGTGCACGGTAGTTCCTACTATCGGCTGCCCCGTCCCCTGCAATGGATGACCGGCCACATCGGCCTGCACCATGTGCACCACCTGTTCAGCAAGATCCCCAACTATCGCCTGCAGGAATATCTCGATCGCAACCCGTCCCTGTCCGGCGTTCGGCCGCTAACCTTGCTCGAAAGCTTGAAGTGCGCGCGCTTGGCGCTGTGGGATGAACAGTCCAAATCGCTGGTCACTTTCCGCCAGGCGCGTCGCCTTGCCGGCGCACGGGCGGCGTAACCCCGCCCCGACCTCGCTCTAGAATCCAATGCCGCGCGTTGTGGCGCGCAACCTGAGGAGACGCGTCTCGGCAGCGATGATCAGGCTCGAGCCGTCTTCCCCCCAGGTCAGATTGCCGGTGGCGACGCCGGTGAAGATGGTGCCGAGGTGCGTCCCGTCGGCAGCGAAGACGTAGATCCCCTCCGGTCCGGCGCCGAACAGGTTCCCCGCCCGATCGATCGCCATGCCGTCCGGCGCGCCGGCGCGTTCCGCGGTGAACGGTTTGGCGTCGTGGAACACCCGCCCGTCGCCGATTGTGCCGTCCGGCCGCACGTCGTAGGCCAGCCAGGCCGGGCGGTCGGGATCGGAGTCGGTCAAATAGAAGATCCGCTCGTCCGGCGAGAAAGCGAGGCCGTTGGGCGCCTTCAGTTCGGCTTCCAGGAGCGTCAACCTGCCGTCGCCGGCGAGCCGGAAGACACCTTGGTAAGGCAACTCCTTGCCACGATCGGTGAAGGTTTTCGGCAGGCCGTATGGCGGATCGGTGAAATAGATGTCGCCATTGGATTTGACGGCGACGTCATTGGGGCTGTTCAGCCGCTTGCCGGCGTAGCGGTCGGCCAGCGTCGTGCGGGAGCCGTCGCGCTCCAGCCGCCGCAGCCGCCGGTCCCCATGCTCGCAAATGATCAGCTGCCCGCTATGATCGAAGGCGAGCCCGTTGGATCCCGGTTCGCGGCCGGTGAAAGGTTCGCTCCCCGAGTAGCCGCTCGGCTTGAGGAACGGCGCGACGCCGAATTTCGGATGCCAGCGGTAAATGGCATTGGCGGGAATGTCGGAAAATAGCAGATGGCCGCGCGCCTGGTCCCAGGCCGGCCCCTCCAACCAGCTGAACCCCTCGTCGGCGATCACTTCGAGTTGGGCGGTGTCGGCAACCAGATGATCGAGACGCGGGTCCAATCGCTCGATTAACCCGAACGCGGACCCATGAGAACCATTCTTGCCCACCACGATGCCTAAGCCTCCGCTCCAAATCTGTCTCGTTGCGAGTAGGGGTATAAACACGCGAACCCGTGTAGATTATCCGCGCTCCCCACACTATGAGCGTAAATTTCTCAAAATGATACAGCAGACCGCATCCTTAATAACCCGTTAGGGACAAAGCCGCCTCCCCACGTAGATGTCCGACCGGGTTGGACCACCAAAATCGATGAATCGGACGGGCGGCCCCTCCTCGGTTTCGGACCAGAGAGCCGAGCGATTCGCGTTAAGTGTTTGGCAAGTTGGTTTCCCTTAATCTTTTCCATCGGCATTCTCGAAGATGGGCGAATGGAAATCACGTTGCGGGCGATTCAGGTCGCACTTTTCATGGCGATGACGCTTTTCGGGGCCACCCTCGACTTCGATGCCGCGCGCGCGGCCGAGCCGGCGGTCGAGGGGCGGCGGGCGCCGATGGTTTCGACGGCGCGGACGCCGCTCGATTTCCGCGATGCGATGCGCCGCTTTGTCATCCGCTTCGCCGAGGCGGCGCGCGCCGGCCGCCCTGGCTTCCAGATCGTCGTCCAGGACGGCCTGGAACTGGTCGCCAAGAGCGCCGATCCGGCCGCGCCGACGCACGCCCCCGCCAGGCGCTATCTGCGGAGCATCGACGGCGTGCTGATCGCCGCCAACCAACCTGGCGAAAACCTCACGCCGCGTCAGCGCGCCCTCGCTCGCCTCGCCCGCGATCATGGCAAGGCCGTGTTCATGATCGGCGACGCCAAGACGGCCGGCGCGGCTTGGATCGTCACCGCGCCGCCGCTCTCGGCCGCCAAGGCCATTCCGAGTGTGCGCCCGGCGGGCGAAAACGCCGCCACCATCACGGCGCTGGCCGAGGCGAGGAACTTTCTGCCGGTGTTTTCCACCCGGCCGTTCGGGGCGACGGTACGCGAGCAAACGCTTGCCCTGCACGCGACCAATTTCGACGTCCTGATGCTCGACCCGTTTCTTGGCCGCGATCCCCTGCCGACGCAGGCGATCGAGCTGCTCCGCTACAAGCGGCTCGGTGCCCGGCGCCGGGTGTTGGCGGTGATCGACATCGGTCACGCCTCCGGCGATCGCTATTACTGGCGGGAGGACTGGCGGGCCGGCGTTCCGTCCTATCTGGCGGCGCCCGTCGACGGCGAGGCGGAAGTGTTCCACGTCGCCTACTGGTCGCCCGCTTGGCAGTCGTTGATCGCTGGCGAGAAGGACTCGACGCTGGCCGGCATCCTCGCTCAGGGGTTTGACGGCGTGGTGCTCGCCGGCGCCGGCGCCTTCAGCTACTTCGAGGGCGGCACGAGCGTGGCGCCCGGGCTCAGGTCCGTTTCGCCTGCCCGCCTGCCGCGCCTTCGGCCAGTCGAGCGAGGTCCGTGACCAGACGCCGCACGCCGCCCAGACGATCGCCCGGCCGCTCCCACACCCGCTTGTAGACCAGCCGGTGATCCGGGCGCAGGGCGCAGGTCTTCGCCTGGCGGCCGATGAACTGGATCAGTGCCTCCGGTCTGGCGAAGGTGTTGTTGCGGAACGAGACCACCGCCCCCTTCGGCCCAGCGTCCACTTTCTCGACATTGGCGATTCGACAAAAATTCCTTATCGCAACGACTTCCAGGAGGTTGTTCACCTCGTCCGGCAGCTCGCCGAAGCGGTCGACCAGCTCGGCGGCGAAGGCGTCGATGTCGGCGTCGTTGCGGATGTCGGCGAGCCGGCGGTAGAGGCCGAGGCGGACGCCGAGGTCGGGCACGTAGGTATCCGGGATCAATACGCCGACGCCCAAGGCGATCTGCGGGCTCCAGTCGGAGTCGGTGACGACCTGATCCTCGCCGCTTTGCGCCTTCGCCACCGCGTCTTCAAGCATTTGTTGGTAAAGCTCGATGCCAACCTCGCGGATGTGCCCCGACTGCTCGGAGCCCAACAGGTTGCCGGCGCCGCGAATGTCGAGGTCGTGGCTGGCCAGCGTGAAGCCGGCGCCGAGACTATCCAGCGCCTGCATGACATTGAGCCGCTTTTCCGCCGCCGCAGTGAGTTTCTTGCGCGGCGGCAGCGTCAGGTAGGCATAGGCGCGCCGCCGCCCCCGCCCCACCCGGCCGCGCAGCTGATAGAGCTGGCCGAGCCCGAACATATCGGCGCGATGGATGACGATGGTATTCACCGACGGCAGATCGAGGCCGGATTCGATGATGTTGGTCGACAGCAGCACGTTGTACTTGCCCTCGTAGAAGGCGGCGATGGCGGTTTCCAGCTCCTTCGGGTTCAGCCGACCGTGCGCGGTGACGTGGCTGAGTTCCGGCACCAGCTCGGCCAGCGTCTCCTCGACGGCGCTCAAATCCTCGATGCGCGGGCAGACATAGAAGGTCTGGCCGCCCCGGTAATGCTCGCGCAGCATCGCCTCGCGGATGACGACAGGGTCGAACTCGGTGACGAAGGTGCGCACCGCGAGGCGGTCCACCGGCGGCGTGGCGATCAGGCTCATGTCGCGCACGCCAGTGAGCGCCATCTGCAGGGTGCGGGGGATCGGCGTCGCCGTCAACGTCAGCACGTGGACGTCGGCTTTAAGCTTCTTCAGCCGCTCCTTGTGGGCGACACCGAAGTGCTGTTCCTCGTCGACGATCAGCAGGCTGAGATCGCGAAAGACGATGTCCTTGGCCAGCAGCGCATGGGTGCCGATGACGATGTCGACGGTGCCATCCTTGATCCCCGCCTTGTTCGCCTTGGCGTCGCGCGCCGAGACCAGGCGCGACAGCTCGGCGATGCGCATCGGAAAGCCGCGGAACCGTTCCTCGAAGTTGCGGTAATGCTGGCGGCAGAGCAGCGTCGTCGGCACGACGACGGCGACCTGCTTACCCTCCATGGCGGCGATGAAGGCGGCCCGCAGGGCGACCTCGGTCTTGCCGAAGCCGACATCGCCGCAGATCAGCCGGTCGGCCGGCATGCCGCGCCCGAGGTCCGCCAGCACGTCGCCGATCGCCTTGTTCTGGTCGTCGGTCTCGGTGTAGGGAAAACGGGCGCAGAATTCGTCGAAAGCCCCGTCGGCGGTCGCGAACGCCGGCGCCTTGTGCATGGTCCGCGCGGCGGCAAGCTTGATGAGTTCGTCGGCCATTGCCTTGACGCGGTCTTTCAATTTTGCCTTGCGTGCCTGCCAGGCGGCGCCGCCGAGCCGGTCCAATGTTACACCGTCGCTTTCCGAGCCGTAGCGGCTGACCATTTCGATGTTTTCCACCGGCAGGTAGAGGCGGTCCTCGCCGGCGTAGGTCAGTTTCAGGCAGTCGTGCGGCGCCCCGCCGGCGTTGATCGTCTCCAGCCCGTCGTAACGGCCGATGCCGTGGTCGATGTGGACGACAAGATCGCCGGCGCTCAAGGCCGTTGCTTCCTTGAGGAAATTGTCGGGCCGCTTGTGGCGTTTGGTGTGACGGGTCAGCCGGTCGCCGAGCACGTCCGGCTCGGCGATGACGGTGAATTCCGGCGCCTGGAACCCCTGGTCCAGCGGCAGGACGATGAACGGCAGCGTGCCTTGCTTGGCCGCGCGCGCTTCGGTCCAGGTGTCGCACGCGACGAGGCCCGTTAGCCCATGTTCCTTCAGCACGCTGAGCAAGCGATCGCGGGTGCCGTTGCTGGCGGCGGCAAAGATCACTTGAGCCCTGCGGGCACGGTATTCCTTCAAGCGGTCGGCCAGCGCATCGAACAGGTTGACGTCGCCGCGCACCCGCGCCTCGGCAAAGGTGACTCCGGGCCGGCCGCCGCAGTCCACCGCGTCGCGGTCGGCCTCGGGCGCGGCGAACGGCGACAATCGGCCGACGCTGCGGTCCTCCAATGCGGCGTCCCAAGCCTCACCGAGGAGGAACATCCGCTCCGGCGGCGCGGGATGATAGGGGGCGGCCGCCTCGGCGAAGCGGGTGCCGCCGAATTCCCGCCGCGCCGCATGATGATCGGCGATGATCTCCCAGCGCGCCTCACACGCCTCGGGCGCCTTGTGATCGAGGATGACGCGGGCGTCCGGCATATAGTCGAACAGTGTCTCCAGGCGGGAATAGAAAAGCGGTAGCCAGTGTTCCATCCCGGCGTGCGCCCGGCGCTCGGAGATCGACGCATAGAGGGGATCGTCGTCGGACGCCTTCGGCCCGAACAGCGCACGGTAAGAGGCGCGGAATCGGGCGGCGGTGGCGTCGTTTAGGATCACCTCACTGCCCGGGGTCAAGGTCACGCTGTCGACCGTGCCGGTGGTGCGTTGGCCGTCGACATCGAAGGTGCGGATCCCGTCCAACTCGTCGCCAAAAAAGTCGAGGCGCACCGGTTCCTCGTGGCTGGCGGCGAAGACGTCGACGATGCCGCCGCGTACCGCGAAATCCCCGGGTTCCATCACCGTCTCGACGCGCCGGTAGCCGGTGTGCTCGAGAAACCCGATCAACGTCTCCGGTGCTATCGAGCCACCCTTTCGCAACGCCAGACGGCTTTCCGTGACCGCCTCGCGGGGTGGCACCCGTTGCGTAATAGCGGAGACCGTGGCAAGGACGATGCGCCCACCGCCGCGCGGCTCGACGGCGAGCCGGCTCAAGGTGTGGAGGCGGCGGCTGACGATTTCCGCGCGCGGCGACACCCGGTCGTAGGGCAGGCAATCCCAGGCCGGAAAAACCAGACGCGTCACCCCGGGCGCGAAGTAGGCCAACGCCTCGTCCATCTGCGCCAGCCGCACGTCGGTCTCGGCGACGAACAGGATGTCGCAGTCGCTCTCTTCGGCGAGGCGGCCGAGAACCAGGGCGTCGAACCCCGGCGGTGCGCCGGCGATCAGGCCCTCGCCCGGCCCGTTCAATATTTTCTCGATGTCTTGCAAAACGCTATCGCGACTTCTTTGAGTCGATAAGCAACTTCATCACGGGATGGTCCCACTCCGCCGGCGGCGGCGCTTTCTCCATCACCCAGTTATACATATCGAGATCGTTATTGGTTTGCATGAAGGCTTCGAGCCAAGCCACGTCGGCGTCGCTCAAATCGTCGAGCTGGCGCTCGGCGAAGCGGCCGAACAGGATATCGTTTTCCTTCATGCCGGTGTGATGGCAGCGAAAGTAAACACGCTTGCGCAGCTTTTCCGCGTTGTCCGCCATCCTCACCTCCACTCTTGTGCAGCCGCCGATATAGGATACCCGAAACCGTCTGTCAGCCTTAAGTTAGCGCGATGCGCCCGACAGAGCTGTTTCCCCTCTTCGCCCCCGTTTCCCGTTTGCCCGGAGTCGGCCCGAAGATCGAAAAGCTGCTCAGCAAGCTCGCCGGCCCGCGCCCCCTCGACCTGATCTGGCATCTGCCGGTATCGCTCATCGACCGCCGTCTGTCGCAGTCCATCGCCGAGGCGGTGCCGGGGCGGACGGTGACACTGCGGGTGCGCGTCGACACCCACCAGGCGCCGGGATCGTCCCGCCAGCCGTACCGGGTCTACTGCATGGACGCAACGGGAACGCTGGTCCTCGCGTTCTTCCATCCGCGCGGCGACTACCTGACGACGGCGCTGCCGCCCAAGCAGTGGCGCACCGTCAGCGGCTTGTTGGAAGTCTACGGGGATTTCAAGCAGATGGTCCACCCGGATTATATCCTCGGAGACGATGACGCGAGGGACTTACCGCAGATCGAGAGCGTCTACCCTTTGACGGCGGGACTGACCAACCGGACGCTGGGACGCTGCATTCGCGCCGCGCTGGACCGCCTTCCGGACCTGCCCGAATGGCTCGACCCCGCCCTACAGGCGCGCGAAGGCTGGCCGGCCTGGGCGGAAGCGATAAAGGCGGCGCACAATCCGGCGCGGGCGGCGGACCTGCAGCCGCAGGCACCGCCACGCGCCCGCCTCGCCTACGACGAGTTGTTGGCCAACCAACTGGCCTTGCGTTTGATTCGCCGCCACATGCAGGCGCCGCGCGGCCAGGCGCGGTCGATCGAGGGGTCGCTCGCGGCTCAGGCGCTGGAGCGGGTCGGTTTCACCCTGACCGCCGCACAGACCCAGGCCATCGCCGACATCAACGCCGACATGGCGTCGGCGAAACGCATGCTGCGCCTGCTGCAGGGCGATGTCGGCAGCGGCAAGACGGTGGTCGCCCTGGTCGCCATGCTCAACGCGGTTGAAGGCGGCGCGCAAGCCATCCTGATGGCGCCGACGGAGATTCTCGCGCGCCAGCACCATCAGACCATCGCCCCGCTGGCCGAGGCGGCGGGGGTGCGCGCGGTGATCCTCACCGGGCGGGACAAGGGCCGCGCGCGCGACGTCATCCTCGAGGATCTGGCGGCCGGCGGCGCCCCCATCGCCATCGGCACGCACGCCCTATTCCAGGAGGGCGTGCGGTTCAACGATGTCGGTCTCTGCGTCATCGACGAGCAGCACCGCTTCGGGGTCCACCAGCGCATGCTGCTGGCCGCCAAGGGCAGCGCGCCGGACGTGCTGGTGATGACGGCGACGCCGATTCCGCGCTCCCTGGTGCTGACCGCCTACGGCGACATGGACGTCTCGCGCATCACCGAAAAGCCGCCCGGGCGGCGGCCGATCGCGACGCGCGTGGTGCCGGCGCAGCGCCTGGGCGAGGTGGTCGACGCCGTCGGCCGGCAGATCGATTCCGGGGCCAAGGTCTATTGGGTCTGCCCGCTGGTCGAGGAATCCGACAGCCTCGACATGGCCGCCGCCGAGGCGCGCTGCCGGGACCTGCGGGACCGCTTCGGCGACCGCGTCGGCCTGCTGCACGGGCGGATGAAGGCAACCGACAAGGACACGGTGATGGCGCGCTTCGCCGAGGGCGAGATGGCGATTCTGGTGGCAACAACGGTCATCGAGGTGGGTGTCGATGTGCCGGCGGCGACGGTGATGGTCATCGAACAGGCGGAACGCTTCGGCCTGGCGCAATTGCACCAGTTGCGCGGCCGGGTGGGACGCGGCGAACGGGACTCGAGTTGCCTTCTGCTCTACGCGCCGCCGCTGACCGAACAGGCGCGGCGGCGGCTGGAGATCATGCGCCGGACCGAGGACGGTTTCCTAATCGCCGAGGAAGACCTGAAACTCCGCGGCGCCGGCGAACTTCTCGGTACCCGGCAGAGCGGCGCCCCGGATTTCCGCGTCGCCGACCCCGACCTGCATGGGAATCTGTTGGAGATAGCCGGCGACGACGCCAAGCTGATCGTCGAGCGCGATCCCTATCTTAGATTGCCGCGCGGCGAAGCGCTGCGCGTGCTGCTGCATCTGTTCGAACGCGACGCGGCGGTGCGCTATCTTCGTTCAGGTTGAGCCGATCACTGGAGGAACCGCAGGATCGTCCGCCGCAACCGCGGGCTGACGCCGATGGCGAAACCGGCGCCGAGCGCGGCGGCGACCATGTGCGGCGTCTTCCCCCTGAGCGCGACGCGCGCCGTCTCACCAATCGCCTGGCCCAGTTCCGCGGCGACCTCCGGCGAAGCCGGCGCGCCGTTCGCGGCGGGATGCGGCGCTGTCTTGCGGCGCCCGAGCACGCCACGGGCGATCAGCAGCAGGACGAGCGCCAGGAACACGAACACGCCGCCACAGATCAGCGCCGCCATTCGGGGCGACACTTCCGCGGCGAGGGCGAGATACAGCGCGGCGGCGAAAAAACCGACCGCCACGCCGACAAGCGCCATGGCGGCCAGGGTCAACGCCAGCGCGGCGATGGCCTGGCCGAGGAGTTTCGACACTGGTACGCGACCCTAGCGGCGGCTGAACAACAGCCCCAGCAACAGGCCGATGACGAAGGAAATGCCGATCGATGTCATCGGCCGCTGCTCGACCTCCCGCAAGGCCGACCGCGCCAATCGGTCGCTCTCGCCCCGGGCCCGTTCCGCCGCCTGGCGCACCCGCTCGTAGGCCGCCGATCCTTCCACCCCGGCGATATCCTTCAAGGTGTCGGTGATCGTCACAAGATCGGCCCGCAAGCGTTCGACATCGCTCCGCAAGGCCTCGTATTTCTCATTATCCGTCGCCGCCATGGCTACCTCCTCCGCAACCCCGATTAGGGCATCTCGATCGGCTCACCCGTGTCGCATCAGCCTGACGTGAAGCCCGATCATCATCATTCTACCCGCAAATGGCCTTAGCTGTCTCGGTTTCGCGTTTCCGATCCGTCGCCGGCGGCCCGGCCAACGTCTCCGCTTTCGCCTGTCCGCAGTTTCGCCTGCTCCTCTTCCGCCGCGGCCTCGATCACGTCCCCTGGCAACTCCGGCGTGACGATGCCGCCGGAGATTACCATCTTGATGGCTTCCTCGACCGTCATGTCGAGTTCGATGATATCCTCCTCGGGCACGAACAGCAGGAAACCGGAGGTGGGATTCGGCGTCGTCGGCAGGAAGACATTGAGCATGGGCCGGTCGGTACGGACCTGGACCTCACCCTTGGTGGTGCCGGTGAGAAAGCCGATGGCCCAGATGTCGCGCCTCGGATACTCGACGAGGACCGCCTGACGGAAGGCGTTGGACTGCTGGGCCAGCACCGTCTCGATGATCTGTTTCAGGGCGCCGTAGACGTTGCGCACCACCGGCATCCGCGCCAGCAGCCCCTCGTAGAACCGGACGATCAGGCGGCCGAAGAAACCCGCCGTCAGGGCGCCGATGAGGGTCAGGCCGATGACGACGACGAACAGGCCCAATCCAGGCAGCGCGAAGGGCAGATAGGTTTCCGGATTGAAGCGCGCGGGAATGAGCGGTGTCACTTTCGAGTCAACGAAGGTGATGAACAGGTAGGCCAAGTAGAAGGTGATCGATACCGGCGCGGTGACGAGGACGCCGGCGAGGAAATAGGCGCGCATTCGGGCGCCGAGACCAAGCGTGCTGTGATGTTTCGGCGCTGGGTTGTCCGGGCGGCGGCGTGCCTTGCGGCGCGGGCGGCTGGTTTCGTTCATGCGTGGTCCTTGCGGTGATGGTGCATCGGTTCGGTGTGGTTGCTTGACGATGGCGGCCTGCTCGCGGTCAATCGGCGAAGAAAGCGAGGAACTCGGCAAACGTCTCGTCGGGCGCCTCCTCCGGCAGGAAGTGACCGCAAGGCAGGGAACGGCCCCGCACATCCTCGGCCCGCTCGTACCACGTCGCCAAAACGTCGTAATGGCGCCCCATCAGGCCCTTTCCGCCCCACAGCACAAGCAGCGGACAGCCGATCCGGGTCGCCAGGTCCGCCTCGTCATGGTCAAGGTCGATGCCGGCGGCGGCGCGGTAGTCCTCGCACGAGGCATGGATCACTTCCGGGTTGCAAAAAGCGCGCACGTAGGCCTCCAAGGCCTCATCCGTGAAGGCGTCCGGATCGGCGCCCCACTGGTTCAGCTTCGACATCAGATAGTAGACCGGATCATGACCGATCAACGTTTCAGGCAGGTCATCCTCCTGGATCAGGAAAAACCAGTGATAATAACCGGTCGCCACTGCCTTGTTGACTGTGGAAAACAACTTCAGCGTCGGCACGATGTCGAGCACGGCGGCCTTGATGACGCGCTCGGGATGATCGAGGGCCATGCGATGGGTCACCCGGGCGCCGCGGTCGTGGCCGGCGACATGGAAGCGATGGAAACCGAGTTCCCGCATCACGTCCACCTGATCCTGCGCCATGGCGCGTTTCGAATGCGGCATGTGGGTGACGTTCGACGGTGGTTTGCCGCTGTCGCCGTAGCCGCGCAGATCGGTGGCGACGACGGTGAAGTGCCCGGCCAACCGGGGCGCGATCCTGTGCCAGATGACATGCGTCTGCGGATAGCCGTGCAGCAGAAGCAATGGCGGGCCCGACCCGCCGACGCGCGCCCGAATCTGCGTCCCGGTCGTCTGGATGTCCTTCGTCTCGAATCCCTCGAACATGACCTGTCACTCCTGGCCGAAAGGCGGCCAAGGTTGGCCGGCCACCGAATTGGCTTTACCGCGTCGGCTCCTCTACGCCAACCTTTGGCGAGAGAAACGACCTTCGAGGAGGCGGCACCAGCCATGGACCCGTCGGCCGGCGACGCGCCGCCTTTCCCAACAGCGTATCCACGGATCGGCGTCGGCGTCTGTGTCTTCAAGAGCCAGAGGATCTTGCTGATCCGCCGCGGCAAGCCGCCGCGGGCCGGCGAATGGAGCCTTCCCGGCGGCTCCCAGGAACTCGGCGAAACGGTGGTGGCGGCCGGCCGGCGCGAAGTTTTCGAGGAAACGGGGATTGATGTGGCCATTCTCGGTGTCGTCGACGTCGTCGACCTGATCGAACGTACCGACCCCGGAGGGCCGCCGCGCCATCACTTCACCCTGATCAACCTGGTCGCCGACTGGCGGGCCGGGGAACCGCGCGCCGCCTCCGATGCCCTCGATGCGCGGTGGGTGGCCATGGACGATCTGGCCGCTTACGACCCGTGGCAGGAGACCTTGCGGGTGGCCCGAAAGGCATTCGAGCTGTGGCGCGCGGCGCGCGGCGATTGATAGGGTCGCATTCCCGGTGCGCGACGCTTAACTTTTGATCCGCAACCCGGTCGGGGTTATTGTCTTGCGCAAGAGACAAAACAATGGTCGCGGGAGGCGGTTGCGCGGCGCGTATCGCGGCCCGTGGCTTCCAACCTGAGGCATCAGGCTCGAGGCACGCGGAGGCTTTCATTCGGAAATGGACATCTATCTCCCCATCGCGCAGATGTCCGTCAATGTCTTCATCATCCTCGGCCTGGGTGGCTTGGTCGGTTTTCTTTCCGGCCTGTTCGGCATCGGCGGCGGCTTTCTGATGACGCCCCTTCTCATCTTCATCGGCATTCCATCACCGGTGGCGGTGGCGACGGAGGCCAACCAGATCGTCGCCTCGTCGATTTCCGGTGTCCTCGCCCACTGGCAACGCGGCAATGTCGACGTCAAGATGGGGCTGACCTTGCTGGCGGGCGGCGTCGTCGGGTCCACGGTGGGCGTGTGGTTGTTCACGGTTTTGCGCGAACTGGGCCAGATCGACCTCGTGATCAAACTATCGTTCGTCGTTTTCCTCGGTCTCATCGGCGCGTTGATGCTCTACGAAAGCCTGCGCTCCGTTCTGCGGCGGCAAAAACCGGTCGTCAAACCGGCCGGCGGCAAGGGGCGCTGGATTGATGCCCTGCCGCTCAAGGTGCGCTACCGGCGTTCCCGGCTATACGTCAGCTCCCTGGTGCCGGTCGCGATCGGCTTCGTCGTCGGCCTGCTGGCGGCGATCATGGGTGTCGGCGGCGGCTTCATCATGGTGCCGGCGATGATTTACCTGCTCGGTATGCCGACGTCGGTGGTCGTCGGCACGTCACTGTTCCAGATCATCTTCGTGACCGCCAATGTCACCGTTCTGCAGGCGGTGACCAATCAGACGGTCGACATCGTCCTGGCGCTGCTGTTGCTTGTCGGGGGGGTTATCGGTGCCCAGTTCGGCGTGCGCGCCGGCGCCAAGCTGAAGGGCGATCAGCTGCGCGTTCTTTTGGCGCTGCTCGTCCTCGCCGTCTGCGGCAAGCTCGCCTACGATCTCATCTCAACACCGGCTGATTTGTTCGAACTCGGCGGGATCGTCGGGCCGTGACTCGTGGCGTCCCGGTCACCGGCGTTTGGATCGCCCTGCTGCTTGCGCTCCTGCTTGCCCCTGGGCTCGCCCGGGGCGCCGACCTGACGGCCGCGTTGTCCAACCATCTGGTCGGTATTACGACGGGGTTCACGGGCCGGGAGGTGCTGGTGTTCGGCGCCGTCGACGGCGCGGGTGACATCATCATCGTCGCCCGCGGGCCGGAAACGACGGAGATTGTCCGTCGCAAGGCACGCAAATTAGGCATCTGGGTTAATGACCGGGAAATGGTGTTCGACAACGTTCCGGGCATTTACGCCGTCGCCAGCAGCCGGCCGCTCGACGATATTCTCTCCCCGGAAGTGGCCGCGGCGTATCAGATTGGCGTCGAGCACCTGGTACTGCCGGCGCGCGATCCCGAGAGCCCCGAAATGGTCAAAAAATTCCGCGAGGCGCTGATCCGCAACAAGCAGCGCATCGACTTGTACACCGAGGCCTGGGAACCGGTTCGGTTCCTCGGGCCGCTGCTGTTCCGCAGCGACCTTGCCATTCCCGCCAACGCCCCCGTGGGCGATTATAAGATCGGGGTTTACCTGGTGCGCGGGGGTGAGGTGATCGATACGTCGATAGCCCCGCTCTCGGTGAGTCGACTCGGCTTCGAGGCGCGCGTCTACGATTTCGCCCACCGCAACAGCCTCGGTTATGGCGTCCTTGCGATCCTGATCGCGGCGGTGGCAGGATGGTTTGCCAACTGGATTTTCCGCAAAGGATAGGGTGGTTTGGTTACCGAATTCGAGGACGAGGCCGAAAGCGGCGGCGCCGCCACGAAACCGGCCCGCGGGGGGCGGACGTTCTTGTGCGTCGTCGACGAATCGGAGGAACTGCATCATGCGCTGCGATTCGCTTGCCGGCGCGCCAAGCACACCGGTGGCCGTGTCGCCTTGCTGTACGTCATCGAACCGGTGGAATTCCAGCACTGGCTATCCGTCGGCCACTTGATGGAGGAGGAACGCCGCGAACAGGCGGAGGAGATGCTGCAGGTGGTCTCATCGGTGGTGCAGAAGCTCTCCGGTTCCATTCCGGTCGTCTACATCCGGGACGGGAAATTGACCGACCAGTTGATGGACTTGCTGGAATCGGAAGAAGATCTCTCCGTTCTCGTGCTCGGCGCCGCTTCCGGTTCGGAGGGGCCCGGCCGCGTCGTCTCCTACGTCATGAAACGCGTCGGCCGGCTGCCGATCCCGGTCACCATCGTCCCTGGCGGCATGAGCGACGAGGAAATCGACGCAATCACGTAATATCGGCTCAACTGAATCCGGTCGCGACCAAGGTGTCGACCGCCAACGGCAACCCGGCGCGAGAAACCCCCGGCGAGGCTGCTTGTTGCCACATCCCAGCCGGCTGTCGAGGGACAAATCGTCCGGCGACGACCAACAATGCAGCGTTTTCTCGACCCCGTTTCACGCAGGTTCAGGTAGAGCCACCCTCCATCGCGTCGCCTGATGCCTCGCTCTGAGGCGAATGCCTACAAAACCTAGGGTAACTGGTTGACCCATGTGGTAATTCGCTTCCCCGTCTGTCCAGACTGGTTGTCTTCGTCGAGCGCGAGGCCGACAAATCTTCCGTTCCGTTCGGCGCCTGATTTCGTGAAGGCGTAGCCGTCCGTTTCGGTGAAACCGACCACCACTGCGCCTTGCGCGACGACCTGGTCATAGAGAACCCCCATCGCGTCGATGAATGTTTCCGGGTAGGTCTCCTGATCACCGGTCCCAAACAGCGCGACCTTCTTGCCGGAAATGTCGGCCGACTTCAGCTTGTCGAGGTTATCTTCCCAATCGGATTGCAGATCTCCCTCGCCATACGTCGGAATGCCGAGGATCAGCAGGTCGCAATCTTCGAAGTCGTGGCTTGTCGAGGTTGTGACATCAACGGCCTTGCCCGCCGTTTTCTTGGCGATTCGGGAGGCAATGCCTTGCGTGGTTCCGCCGTCACTGCCGAAAATAATCGTCGTCGTCATGTGAATCTCCACCATGAAAAATCCATCGAGGGTTTCCGTTTATCATTAATGGCGCCGAAAAAATCGGCCCCTCTCGCCCGGCTGAAGATTCGCTGTTATTGTCCCGACAATATTGAAACTAAAACGCAAGCGCAACCAGGCTTTGGCCATCGGACCGCCAAGGAACCATGCCCCTGACAGCGTGCGTCGGGCAACGAAAGCCTCTCGGATGCATTGACGCGGCCGGTTATCCGTCCCGGGATGTAAACACGCGGCGGCGGCGCGCCGCGTGCCCGCAACCGTTGGACGAAAAAAAAGCGCCGCCCCGAAGGGCGGCGTGAGTTGGATAGGGAGGAGGTCAAAGCGGACCGGATCTCGATCCCGGGAGGGTCGTTCGCCGGTCCAACATGGACGCTCGCGGGACATCTTTTTTATACCCAAATGGCGCACACGCATCAAGAGTTTTTTCTCAAAAAATTTTCGACCCCGAGATGCTTTTATCCTAGCTAAAAAACTACTTTTAGGCGTCATGAATGAGCAGTTTGTGCTATTTTGAATTGAACAATGCGGCGGCGCTGCCACGGGTTTTCTGTTTAAAAGCGATGGTTGTCCGAGCGCGTTGGATTTCCCGCTCAAGGTCGTCGATATACGCCTCCAGGTCGGCGATCGACATTTCGTCCAAATTTGTTGCCGTTTGGGCTGTCGGTCGGTCTTCGTCCTCGATCGCCAACGGCGTACCTCCTGTTCGGTGTGCGGTGTGCCGCGCGAGCGCCGAAATTTCTCGATTTGGCTCGCAGGATTTCGACGCTTTCAGATAAGGGGTTGATCGTCAACCGGGTCGGCGTATCCTCCTGAAATGCTCGGGCTATCGCAGGCAGAAGCGTGCCGGCGCGGAATTGCGGCGCCCGTTTTTCTCGTTATATCGACGAGTAAAAGCTTGTTCCACGGGATCCCGGCTTTCTTGGAACGAGTATTCCACGCGCTTGACCGCACCGGGGTGCCGCCGCGGACGGGCAAACGAACGCTGTATTTCTCTTGATGATGGTTTGTTGAGTTGATGAACGGGCCCCTGATGCCAAAAGCGACCGCCGTTTGGCTGGTCGAGAATACCGCGCTGAGCTTTGAGCAGATCGCCGACTTTTGCGGTCTCCACGCCCTCGAAGTACAGGCAATCGCCGACGAGGAAGTGGCCATCGGCATGCAAGGCCGCGATCCGGTGAGCGCCGGCGATCTGACGATGGAGGAGATCGAGCGTTGCAGCCACGACGCCTCGGCCCGCCTGCGACTGTCGCAGCGCGATATCCCACTGCCCTCCTCGCGGTCCAAGGGAGCACGCTATACGCCGGTGTCGAAACGGCAGGATCGGCCGGATGCCATTGCCTGGCTGCTCAAGCACTATCCGGAGTTGGCCGACGCGCAGATCGCCAAGCTGGTCGGCACCACCAAACCGACCATCGACAAGGTTCGCGACCGCACCCATTGGAATACGCAAAACATCAAGCCGCGTAATCCAGTGTCTCTTGGCTTGTGCTCGGAAGCGGATCTGGGGCGGGAAGTCGACCTCGCCCGCGCGCGCAACCACGTCGTGCATGGCACCCTGGCCTCCGACCAGGCGGGCGAATAGGCGCCTCGCGTCGCGGAGGGCTCTTGCGAGCAAAAAAGGCGCCCCGAACAGCGGGGCGCCTTTCGTTTAGGGTCTATGCGAGAGCCGGTCAGGCCGCCGGCGGGTTGGCGTAGCCGATCCCCTTGAGCGCGTCTTCGATCTCGCCGAGGATCACCGGATCGTCGATCGTCGCCGGCATCTTCCAAGGCTGGCTGTCGGCGATTTTCTGCATCGTGCCGCGCAGAATCTTGCCGGAGCGTGTCTTGGGCAACCGTTCGACCACCGTCGCCGTCTTGAATGCGGCGACCGGACCGATCTGGTCGCGAACCATCTGCACCACTTCCTTGACGATTTCCGCGTCCGACTTCGTCGTGCCCTTCTTCAGAACCAGGAAGCCCACCGGCAGTTGCCCCTTGAACGAATCGGCAACACCGACGACGGCGCATTCGGCGACGTCCGGATGCCTGGCGAGCACCTCTTCCATGCCGCCGGTGGAAAGCCGGTGGCCGGCGACGTTGATGACGTCGTCGGTGCGCGCCATGATGTAGACGTAGTCGTCCTCGTCCATGTATCCGGCATCGGACGTCGAGTAATAGCCGGGAAACTCGGCCAGGTAGGAGCTGACGAAGCGGTCGTCGTTGTTCCACAGGGTCAGCAGGGTTCCCGGCGGTAGCGGCAGCTTGACGCAGATCGAGCCGATCTCGCCCCGCTTGACCTCATGGCCGTTCTCGTCGAGCACCTGCACATTCCAGCCGGGGGCCGGCCGTGTCGGCGAGCCGGGCTTGACCTCGAGGGGTTCCAGGCCCATGCAGTTCGCGGCGATCGCCCAGCCGGTTTCGGTTTGCCACCAATGGTCGATGACCGGCCGCTGCAGGGTTTCCATCGCCCATTCCAGGGTATTCGGATCGGTCCGCTCGCCGGCCAGAAACAACGTCGTCATCGAACTGAGATCGTAGTTCTTCATCAACTCGGCGTTGGGGTCCTCGCGCTTGATGGCCCGAAACGCGGTCGGCGCCGTGAACAGCACCTTGACGCCGTAATCGGCGATCACCCGCCAGAAGGCGCCGGCATCCGGGGTGCCGACCGGCTTGCCCTCAAAGACGATCGTCGTGCACCCGTAGAGCAGCGGGGCATAGACGATGTATGAGTGGCCGACCACCCAGCCGACATCCGAGGCCGCCCAGTAGACGTCCCCCGGCTCGACATTGTAGATGTATTTCATCGTCCAGGTCAGGGCGACCATGTGACCGCCGTTGTCGCGCACGACGCCTTTTGGTTGGCCGGTGGTGCCGGAGGTGTAAAGGATGTAAAGCGGATCGGTCGCCGCCACCGGCTCGCAATCGGCCGGCGTCGCCGCCGCCTCTTCCTTTTGCCAGTCGAGATCGTAGCCATCCTTGAGCTCGCAGGGTCCCTGCGGCCGCTGCAGGATGACCGTCTTCGACGGCTTGTGGTCGGCCGTCTGGATGGCGCTGTCGAGAAGCGGCTTGTAGGGAATCGTCTTTGCCCCTTCGACGCCGCAGGAGGCGGAAACGATCACCTTCGGCTTGGCGTCGTTGATTCGCACCGCCAGCTCATTTGCCGCGAACCCACCGAACACGACCGAGTGAACGGCGCCGATGCGCGCGCAGGCCAACATGGCGACCAATGCCTCCGGCATCATCGGCATATAGCAAACGACCCGATCACCCTTCTCGACGCCTTGTGCCTTGAGCACGCCGGCGAAGCGGGCGACGCGATCCCGGAACTCGCGGAAGGTATACTTGTGAACCGTATTGCCGGTGACCGGGCTGTCGTAGATGACCGCCAGTCGGTCCCCGTGGCCGGCATCGACATGCCGGTCGAGGGCATTGTAGCAGGTGTTGATCACGCCGCCCTGGAACCAGCGATAGAACGGCGGGTTGGAGCTGTCGAGAACCGTGTCCCACTTCTTGATCCACGTGAGACTCTCGGCCGCCTCGCCCCAGAATCCTTCCGGATCCGAGATCGACCGCTGATATGCCTGGAGATATTCGCCTGTCATCTTCCTCCCCTTGGTATTGGAGCTTGGGGTTAAGCGCGGCTCGTGCGATGGGCTTCGTTTTTCCCGTCGAGCCGCTTTTTCGTCGCCTTTCTTAGAGGCACCGGGCCCGAAAAAAAAGCACAAAGCGCAAAGGCTCAAGAAGGCTCCGCCTTGACTTCCCCGCTCGGCGCGCGGTGATGAGCGCGGGCACCGACACAGACGCGAGCCTGACGGTCATCGGCGGCGTTGCGCCCAACACTCCTCTTCAGCGCTTGTCGTCCGCAAGCGCGGGGCGGGTGGTGTCGGCGGCATGCCGCCGGCCGCGTCGCTCAAGTGTCGGTATTGGCGTGCGCGCCTTGGCCGGCGGCGCCGGATGGATCCCGGTGAACGGTGTACGCGTTACCAGACCGTCAAGTTTGGTGGGCGAGTTGTTCCAGTTCGTCTTTGATGACGAGTTTTTGTTTCTTCAAGCGACTGATTTCAACTTCGTCGGGTCTGGGGCGATTGTTTTCTTTATCGATGGCCGTCTCAAGTGCACGGTGTTTGGCGCGCAGGGCTTCGATGCGATCGTCTTTGCTCATGGGACCGATACTCCCTTTTGTCACAACAGTTTCATGTTAGACCAGTCCCCTCAAAAAAACCAGAGCCATCAAGGCACTGGATCGTCTTCAGGATGGCTCGCGGGGCGCCGTCGCCGTGGGCGGTGTTCCTTGGCGCCGCAACAAGTCGAGATCGGCATCGGCGAGCGCGCGTCGCGGGTTGTCGCCGGGGGCGAATGGGGCCGTGCCCCAGCGCATGTCGAAGGCGATGGCGGCGTGCGAGGCCAAGTGGCGGCGACGCACCAGGGCGGCCAATTGCGCCGCCTTGGGGGCCGCCGCCCGGTCGCCCGTCAGCGTCAACAGTACGCCGAAATCGTAACCGCCCAGGCTGGCCACGGTATCGCTGGCACGTACCGCCGCGCTCAGTTCCTCGCCGATCACCGTCATCGCCGCGTCGATCGCCGCCAGGCCGAACCGCTGGCGGATCTGCGCCCCGTTGGCGAGGGTCAGGCAGGCGATGGTATGCTCCAGTCGGGGCGTGCTGCTTCGTTCGCCGACGAGGTGCATGCGGCGGATCAGCGCTTCGCGGTTGGCGATCCCGACGCCGGGTTGGGCGTCCGCCTGCTCGCTCAAACGGCGGATCTGCTCGCGCGCCAGGTCCGCTTCACGCCGCGCGGTGTCGAATCGTTCCTGAAGCTCCGCCATCGCTTCGACCATGTCCAACGAGACGGAAACATCGAGGGGCTGGCTGGGTTGCGTCATCACTCAAGCGGCCTGACCGTCGCAGGGGGAGGGACTGTCGGTGACGCCGTCGGTCGCCGCGCCCCGCGGGGGTGCCGCATCAACCATTCGCATTGGCCCTATACCGCGACAATACAATCAAAGCGGGTATATAACATGATCAGCACTCTTTTAACAAGCAGCATCCACCGTGCAAGTAGATGGCCCGCGCGAGCCTTCTTGACCCGGTTGCCGGAGGCTATTACATCGCCGCCATGCTCAACTTTCCGATAATCCACCTCGATGGTCGCGGCTTGATCCGCATTTCCGGCGACGACGTGCGATCCTATCTGCAGGGATTGATATCCAACGACGTCAACCGGGTAACCCCCGAACGCGCCCTCTACGCCGCGTTCCTGACCCCGCAAGGCAAGTTCCTGCACGAGTTCTTCGTGTTCGAAATGGATGGCGCTCTGTACCTGGACTGCGAAAAGGACCGGCTTGCCGACCTGTTGAAACGTCTGCGCCTTTACAAGCTGCGCTCCAAGATCACCCTGGAAGACGCTGGCGACGCGTGGGCGGTGTATGCCGCCCCGCCCGCCCTGGCGACGGATGAGCCGGCGGACGCCTTCGGGCTGCCCGGCACGACGCCCGGTGCCGCGCTACGCCTCGAGGGCGGCGGCGTTGCCTACGTCGATCCCCGCCAGGCCCAACTCGGCGTGCGGTGCGCGCTGCCGGGCGAGCGAGCCGAGGCGATTCTGGCCGCGCTCGGCGGCCGCGCCGGTTCGATCGCCGACTATGAACGCCTCCGCGTCGCCCTCGGCGTGCCCGATGGCAGCCGCGACATGCCGGTCGACAAAGCGGTGCTGCTGGAATACGGCTTCGACGAGATGAACGGGGTCGACTGGGACAAGGGATGTTACATGGGCCAGGAGCTGACGGCGCGCACCCGGTATCGGGGCCTCGTGCGCAAGCGCCTGCTTCCGGTGCGGGTCGAGGGCCCCCTACCCGCTCCTGCAACCGCCATCACGATGGGCGAGAAGGCTGTCGGCGACGTTCGCAGCGGGATCGATGGATGGGCGCTGGCCTATCTCCGCATGGAAGCCGTCGGCGGCGATACCCCCCTGCGTGCCGGCGACGCGGTGCTCCATCCCGTGGTGCCGGATTGGATGCGGCTGCCGGAACAGGCCGACGCCGAATAGACGGTGCGGCGCCTACTCCGCTGTTTTCGATGCCTCGCGCGCGATGACGTGCTTGCGCAGCCGACGCAGGTCAGCGGGCAATTCCTTGGCCTTGGCCTTTCTCAGAAACGCATCGAGACCGCCGGCCTTGTCGACGGTCTTCAATCCACGCGCCGAGATGCGCAGCGAAATGGTCGTGCCTAGCGTTTCGCTGAGCAGCGAAGCCCGCTGCATGTTGGGCAAATACCGGCGGCGGGTCTTGTTGTGGGCATGGCTGACGTTATTGCCGCTCTGAACGCCCCTGCCAGAAAAAGCGCAGCGTCGCGCCATCGTTATTTTCCTCGAGGTTGGATGTCTCTACGGCGGCGCGCGCCTCGCACGCACGTGGTCCACCAATTGAGCGGTGTCCTTTAGCCCAGGCGAGCGGGTGCCGTCAAGCTGATGCGCACGACAATCAGGGCTGCGAACTCATATGACAGGTGACAGGCGGGAGATTTTCTGAATCGATGT
>CAYWRP010000024.1:0-41933 GCA_964460955.1 uncultured Rhodospirillaceae bacterium
TGACGATGGCCCATTCGCGCACCCGCGATTTGGCCGGCGAATGCCGCCTCGCCGACATCCTGGTCGCCGCCATCGGCCGGCCGCGGATGATCGGCGGCGACTGGATCAAGCCGGGCGCCATCGTCATCGACGTCGGCATCAACCGGGAGCCGGTGGAAGGTGACCCTAGCGGCAAGACGCGTCTGATCGGCGACGTCGACTTCCAGGCGGCGCTGCCGGTGGCGTCGGCGATCACCCCGGTTCCCGGCGGCGTCGGCCCGATGACCGTGGCGTACCTGCTGAAGAACGCCGTCGCCGCCGCCTGCCGCCAATCCGGCCTCCCCGACACCGACCCGTGAGCCTCTCCCGGCGATCTCCTGACACCGTCGCCACCGACCCCGTCATGAAGTCACGGCCGGCCTTGTTCCACGGCTGTCCGGTTGAATGTTGGGGCTGTCCCAGTTATTCGGCGTTGTGAGTAGGGTTTTCAGCCATTCTCGCGGGGTCCGCAAGAGCGCGGCTTGCGGGGCCGTCCGCCGCTGGACCGGCGGGCGACGGTCAACAGTATCCCGTGGCCGCTGCGCACCGGCGCGCCATGGCGGGACGTGCCCGGGCGCCACGGCAAATGGAACTCGATCGCGCGATGTTTTTCGTCGGTGGTGCCAGAATGGCACCTGGGACGCGGTGGCAACGACGGTCGCCGAGGTGTGGCGGACAATCGGCACCACGGCATCGACTCCACCACGGTTCGCGGGCACGTATCGGCGGCCGGCAAAAGGGGGATTCGCGACCACGCTTTTGGCCGCCCGCGGGGCGGGTTCTCCAGTTAAGGTTCATTGTCTTGGAGATGCCCGCGGAAGGGAAAGGCACGAAACTTAGTGCTGGGCCGCGCTGCGGGGGGGTTAGCGGCGCGGCCCAGCGCCCGAGAGCAATTCGACCCCGTGCAGGGGGGGGGGATGGGGGTCGTTTTAGGCTCCCGGGTATTCCCTTTTAATCCAGTGGTGTTCGCTCCCCATGTGTCGCGCAAGCCCGGTTATCGATATCGACGGCGCATCATGCCGTGCAACCAGCCGGTATGTCCCGAAGGAATCTCACCGCTGGCTGCTTAACCCCGGTTTCCTCGCGGAAACTCAAATTCCGAGTAACACGATAATCATGTTTTGCGAAAATGTCCATTTCTCTTCGTATCGATTGGCGATCACGTTTACGTAAACCGTCGGCAAGCGCGGCGGGCGATCCCCTGAACCGCCGCCACGCTCACCTGGCTTATCGAGCGTCTCCTATCGATAAAACTCGTTGCGCGTCAACGTCATCCCGACCCCGCGGGCATCGCCGATGCAATCCTCCGCGATCGTCACACGAACATTGTTTGCCTTTCGCCCCGCGCGGCGCGATGCTTCCAATATATCCAAGGTATTGAGTCCCAATCGGCATGGTGAAGTCGATGAGATGGTGGATCACGCTATCGCGGCGCCGCCTGTTGCGCGCCCTGTTGGCCGGCGCTTCCCTATCCGCATCGCCGGTTATCGTCGGCGCACCGGCCACCGCCGGCCAATATCGCGGCAAGTGGGTCTGCACGGATGCCGATTGCGACCCCTATATCTACGATCCGGCCCTCGGCGATCCGGAAAACATCGCCGATCCCGACGCCCCCGTTCCGCCCGGTACGGCGTTCGAGGAACTGCCGAATACGTGGCTGTGTCCCCTGTGCGCAACGCCGAAATCGGAATTCGTCCCCCACTTCGAGGTTGGCGCTAAGGAGGGGTGACGCGAAACCGGCGCCCGAACCGCTTCAGGATCGGCAGACGCGCGGGAACGTCTGGCGCAAGACGAGGCTGAGCCGGGCCCCGCTTATACCGCTTGCCGCTGCCGACAGATGTCCGCCGCAGCGAGGAAGGGCGGCGCAAGGCCGCCCTTCACCTTTTCTCGGTTTTACGGATTCCGCGCCAGAGGGTCCGCAATCCTGACGATCGTTTAAGTGCCTATTACTCCGCCACCCTTCTTGACGATGACCTGGACGGATGGCCGCGGCGGCATGCCATCGGCAAAATCCGGCCAGCGTGTGGACGGATTGTCGAAGGTCGATTCCTTCGTGTCGGCCGGGTGCTGAACGGCCGCGAAATAGGCGGTACAGTCGGTGTTGAACTCCGGCCCGCACAACTCGGCGCCCAACGGCGTGCGATAGAAGTAACGCGGCAGCGCGCGGCCGGGGCCTTGTGTATCGGCGGCCCAGACCCCGTCGGCGGTCCCCACCTTCGCTGCACCGTCGGTTGCAATCCAAATGCGACCTTCCTTGTCGAACGCCATGTTGTCGGGTGACCCGAACCAACCGTTCTGGCTGGTCTCGGGGTGATACTTGGCGCCGTGCTCGGGATTCGACGGATCGCCGGCGAGGATGAAGATGTCCCAGGTGAAGGTCTGTGCCGCGTGATCGCGGTCCTCGGCCGCCTCACCCGGCGGGAGCATTTCGACGATGTGGCCGGTGGGGTTGGGACCGCGCGGATTAACGACGTCCGTTTGATCTTCGCCGCGCTTGGCGTTGTTCGTCAGGTTCATGTAGACGATGCCGCTGGCGGGGTTGTGTTCGACATCCTCCGGCCGGTCCATCGGCGTCGCGCCGACCAAGTCGGCGGCACGGCGGGTCTCGATCAGCACGTCGGCTTGACTATGGAAGTCATTTTCCGCCGTCAGCGGGCCGGTTCCCCACACGAGGGGAAGCCAGGTCAGCTTGCCATCGGCCTCGAATTTGCCGACGAACAGGGTGCCGTTGTCGAGCAGATCGCCATTGGCGGCGCCGCGCGCTGGGTCGTAGCGACCATTCGACACGAACTTGTAGACGTAGTCGAACCGCTGGTCATCGCCACTATAGACCACCACCCGGCCATCCTTGTTGATTACCGCGTCAGCGCCCTCGTGTTTGAAGCGGCCGAGCGCGGTGCGCTTCACCGGCACCGATTGCGGGTCGTACGGATTGAACTCGACCATCCAGCCGAACTTGTTGGGCTCATTGGGATCCTTCTCGACGTTGAAGCGGTCGTGGTGCCTCCACCAGGCATACCGGCTCTGTGGCTTCAGGCCATAACGCTTGTAGTTGCGTGCCTCGGCGGTCTGTTCCGGATCGCCGCCAAAGTATTGATGGAAGTTCTCTTCGGCGAGCAGGATGGTGCCCCACGGCGTCTTGCCGCCGGCGCAGTTGTTCAGCGTGCCGATGACCTTGGTCCCCGTATCGTCGGAGTTGGTCTTCAGCCGATCGCTGCCGGCGGCGGGGCCCGAAACGACCATCTCCGTCGTCAATGTGCTGATGCGGCGATTGTAGGGGCTGTCCTTGACGACGCCCCAGGTGTCGCCGTCACGCTTGATCTCGATGACGCCATGCCCATGCGCGGCAATTTCGATGTCGCACTGTTCCTTGGTGACCTTATCGAGTTGACCGTCCTTCAAGCCAGGGAACATCAAGTGCGTGTCGGTGTACTCGAAATTGACGCAAAGCAGGCCGTTATCCGCCGAATCGGAGCCCGCCGGCAGCGGCATGTAGCCGATGAAATCGTTATTGTAGCCCCACTGCTTCGCCTGCGCTTCGGCAGTCTGGTTCATCGGGTCGAATTCCGGCGCGTCCGCTTCCACCGGATCGCCCCAACGGATCAAGGTGATCGCCTGGTAGCCGTCGGCTACCGCCTCGGCTTGGTCGATGCCATGTGAAATCTCTTTAAATGTCGTCGTGTACGACGGGGCGGCCTCGGCGCCGCGGATGGTGAAGGCGGTGCCCACCGTCCCGACCGACGCCATGGCGGCAACCGCCGATAGCCCTTTCAAGGCGGCGCGGCGGCTGTAACACTGGGTGACGATCTCGCCGAGCGTTGGCGTGGCCAAAGGGTTGGACGGGATGTCGTCGTCGTCGCGGACAACTTCTTCGATCTTCGTGATCTCGTTCATTTGATTGATGCCCTCTCCGTGGCCTCGCGCGCGAGGCGTCGAGGCGCATTACGAACACGTTTCGATTGGGTGGCTTGGAATGCCGCCGGGAGAGATATGGGGCAGCTCAGTTAAATCATTGTTACAGAGAGATTACCTTTATGTGTCACGTCCCGTCGCCGCATGTCGGGTACCGAATGCGACTCTCCGCGTTGGCCTTAGACTTTGTTTTCATTGTAATCTTTGGTCGGCCTGTGGTTTAAGGCGAGTTCCATGCCCGATGCATCGACAATGGCCCTATGGCAAATTTTATCCCGTTTCCCGTGGTCCGGCACAGAAGACGCGGAACCGCGCCCGAACTCGCCGCTCCCCCCAATGATCGAGGAATGATGCGACTGCGACGGCTGCACGCATTGGGAATCGACGTATTCCAGGGCGGGCCGCGGAACGGCAACGGTCGCCTTGCCCGGCTCGGTGTCGGCCTCGCTGTTCTGTTCGTTTTCGCCTGGCTCGCCACCGCCGCCGCAGCCTTCGAGGCGATGCCCGATGAACCGATCCTGTTCAGCGCCGACCGCCTGACCTACGATCCGGCCACCGCCATCACCACGGCGACCGGTAACGTCGAGGTCACGCAAGGCCCGCGAACCCTGCTCGCCGACAAGATCGTCTACTACGAGAACGAGAACCGAGTGGTCGCCGAGGGCAACGTCACCTTGCTCGAGCCAACCGGCGAGGTGGTCTTCGCCGATTATTTCGACGTCACTGGAGATCTCCGCACCGGCTTTCTCGACAACGTGCGGGCCATTCTTGCCGACGGAACGCGGATTGCCGCCTCCGGCGGTCAGCGCTCCGACGGCAATTTGACGCGGCTTGCGAAAGCCGTCTACTCGCCCTGCTTCGTCTGCGAGGACGACCCCGAAGAACCGCCCTTGTGGCAAATCACGGCCGTTCGCGTCACTCACGACCAGCAGGAACGCGAAATCATTTTTGAAGACGCCTTTCTCGAAATCGCCGGTGTTCCGGTGTTATACTTGCCCTACTTGAGCCGTCCCGATCCGATGGTCGAACGCAAGACCGGCGTTCTCATTCCCCGATTCGGAACTTCATCGGATCTCGGTGCTGTCGTCCAGGTCCCATTCTTCTGGGCGATCACGCCGCATTCCGATGCGACCATCACGCCCTGGTATACCTTCCAGGAAGGACCGCTGCTGCAAGTCGACTATCGCCACCTTTTCAAGAATTCGGAGATCGAGTTCGAATCCAGCATCACCCGCGATTCCCGGCAGCGGATCCGCGGCCACTTTTTCGGTGAGGCGCGCCACGACATCGACGACAACTGGCGCGCCGGCCTCGACCTCAATGGATCGAAGGGACGAACCTTCCTGCGCCGATACGACTTCGATAACAGCCGCACCCTGACGTCCCGCGCTTTTGCAGAGGCCTTCTACGGACGTGATTACTTCGTCGCCAACGGTTATGCCTTCCAAGGGCTCGACGAGGATGACGACCAGGACGAGATCCCCTTCGTCTTGCCGCTCATCGACTATTTCGGGATTACTGATCCCGATCCCTGGGGCGGGCGCGCCGATTTCCGCTTCAACACGGCTCTCCTCGAGCGCATCGACGTCGACGCCACCGACACGCGGCGGGTGTCCGCCCGAGGCAGCTACGAACTGCCGTTCGTCGGGCCGATCGGCAACACATTCAAGCTGTTCGCCGATGTTTTCGCCGACGGTTATTATGCCGATAATGTCGTCTCGCGCGACGGCGAGGACGTCTCCGACGGCTTTTCCGGCCGCTTCTTCCCACAGGCTGGCGCCCGCTGGAGCCTGCCGCTGGTGCGCGACGACGAGTCCTTCCAACAGGTCATCGAGCCCATCTTCGAAGGTATCGTCGCGCCGCGATTCGGCAACTCCGATCGCATCCCCAATGAGGACAGCCTCGGCCTCGAACTGGACGAGACCAACATTCTCAGCCGCAATCGCCCGCCAGGGCTGGACCGGGTCGAGGAAGGGCCGCGCCTCAACTACGGCGTCAGATGGAACTTTTTCAGCGGCGACTCGGCACGGGCGGAGGTGTTCGTCGGCCAAACCTACCGCTTTTTCGAGGATAAGGATCTCGACCGAGCAACTGGGCTCGATGAGAACTTCTCCGACTACATCGGCGCGGTTAGGCTGGCGTATCGTGACAACATCGATATCTCCTACCGTAACCGGATCGACCGGAAGGAGTTCGAGGCGCGGCGGCACGAGTTGATCGCGTCGCTTGGCGTCGACGCGTTCGACATCGATGTTACTTACGTGCTGTTCGAGGACGACGCGACACGGGATTTCGACGGGCGCGAGGAGGTGCAGTACGAGGTCGGCACGCAACTCTCCCGCTATTGGCGCAACGAGACTTTCGGTACCCGCGACCTGGCGGACGGAGGCGGTCAGCTGGAAATCGGCACGCGCTTAATCTATGAGGATGAATGCTTTTTGTTCGAGTTCGAGTACACGCGGTCGGACATCGAGGATGACGACATCGAACAAACCGACGAGTTTTTCTTCCGCATAGGGCTAAAGACGATTGGCGATTTCGGAACAGGTTTCAAGAGTGCTGGCGGTAACATTGGTCGCTGAACGGCGACGGGTGGGCGCGCCGCCGCCCAGGCCGCACTGGTGGCTAATGCTTTGCCTGGGGATATCGCTCGCCCTCGTCTCGACGCTGCCCGGCGCACGTGCCGCGGTCGATCAAACCATCGTCGCCGTCGTCAACGAAGACGTCATCTCGCGCCGTGATCTGGAAAATCGGATGGCGCTTTATTTTGTCACATCCAACGTGCCGGACACGCCGCAGACGCGCCAACAGCTTTCCCGCGAGCTGATCACATCGCTCATCGACGACACCCTGAAACGACAGGAGGCGCGCCGCCTCGGCATCTCTGTAAGTCGTCGGGAACTGGAGAGCGCGATGGCCAATATCGCCCGGCAGATCAACGTCCCGCCAGAACAACTGCCCGATGTGCTGGCCAGCCAGGGTGCCAACATCGCCACCCTGCTGGCTCAGGTGGAGACACAGATAGCCTGGTTGAGAACCATCCAGCGCCTCGCCGGCAACCAAATCAGTGTTTCCGACGCCGACGTCGACGAGGAACTCAACCGCGTGCGCGCCAACGTCGGCAATCCCGAGTATCGCGTCGCGGAAATCTTCCTGCCGATCAACCAGGCCTCCGATGAGCCACAGGTCCAGCCACTGGCTGACGAACTCATCCGACAAATCCGCGCCGGCGCCCGATTCTCCGCCGCCGCGCGAAGTTTCTCGCAGAGCGCCTCGGCGGCAGCCGGCGGCGATCTCGGCTACGTCCGCCGCGGCCAGCTGCCGCCGGAACTCGCCCCATTCCTGGAGCAGATGAACCCTGGCGACCTGTCGCCGCCGATCCGCACGCCGGGAGGCATTTACATTCTATTGATGATCGACAAACGCACCACCGACGCCGCATCGGTGGGGTCGGTCAGCGTGTCCCTTTACCAGCTGTTCATTCCGTTGTCGCCGGCCGCGCCAGCGGAGCAGGTCGAAGCGGCGCGCGCCCGCGCGACAACACTGAGCGCCGGGGCATCGACGTGCGACGAACTCGCCGAACGCGCCGGCGGTCTGGAGGATGGACTCTCCGGCGCCCTCGGCACCGTCGATCTCGGCCAGCTGCCGGCGAACCTGCGCCAGGTTGTCGCTCCGTTGCAGGCCGGTCAGCTGACCCCTCCCGTCCGCACCGACATCGGGATGGTCGTTTTGATGGTCTGCGACCGCCAGCAGGAAGAGGCAAGCGAAGAAGTGCGCGAAGCCATCCGCGCCCGGTTGCGGGAGCAGAAATTGACCATCGCCTCGCGTCGCTTCCTGCGCGATCTGTGGCGTTCGTCGCTGATCGACGTCCGACGGTGATCGGCCCTTCGCCGCCGCTGGCGGTGACCATGGGCGAACCCGCCGGCATCGGCGGCGAGATCGCCTTGAAGGCGTGGCTCGCCTGCCGCGGCTATGGGCCCGTTTTCTTCGTCATCGACGATGCGGACCGCCTGGACGCCTTGGCGCGCCGGATCGGTGCCAATGTTCCGGTTCGTTCCATCGAGGCGGCGGCGGACGCCGGCGCGATCTTCGGCGGCGCGCTACCGGTTCTTCATCGGCCGCTGGCAGCGCCGGTGGTGCCGGGGAGACCGTCCCCAAGCACCGCGCAACGGGTGATCGGCGCCATCGAGACGGCGGTGGCGTTGACACGCGGCGGCGACGCCGGCGCCCTCGTCACCAACCCGATCCAGAAGGGCGTCCTCTACGAAGCCGGTTTCCGCTTCCCCGGCCACACCGAATTCCTCGCCGCGCTGACCGGCGAAGGCGCCATTCCCGTGATGATGCTGGCCTGCCCGGGGTTGCGTACCGTTCCCATAACCGTGCACAGCAGCCTGCGCGAAGCCGTCACCCAGTTAACGCCCGAGTCGATCATCCGCGCCGGTCGCATCACCGCCGCCGCGCTGATCCGCGATTTCGGCTGCGCCCGGCCGCGCCTGGCCGTCGCCGGGCTCAATCCGCACGCCGGCGAGGGCGGCGCTCTCGGCGGCGAGGACCGGGCCATCGTCGGCCCGGCGGTAGCCCGGCTGCGCGCCGAGGGCATCGACGCCTTCGGGCCCGAGCCGGCCGACACGCTGTTCCATCCCGCCGCCCGTGCCCGCTACGACGCCGCGCTCTGCATGTATCACGACCAGGCGCTGATCCCCATCAAGACCCTCGACTTCGCCGGCGCCGTCAACGTCACGCTTGGCTTGCCGTTCGTCCGCACGTCCCCCGATCACGGCACCGCGTTGGACATTGCGGGCACCGGCGTCGCCGACCCCGGCAGCCTCATCGCCGCGTTGCGCCTCGCCGCCGAGATGGCCCGCCGGCGGTCAGCCAACGCGGGACCGGACCCGAAAGGATGACCGGCGCGGCGGAGCCAACGCTGCCGGCGCTGCGCGAGGTGATCACGACGTTCGGTCTGCACGCCAAGCAGTCGCTGGGCCAGCATTTCCTCCTCGACCGCCAGCTGACCGACCGCGTCGCCCGCGCCGCCGGCGACCTCGCCGACACCGCCGTGTTCGAGATCGGCCCAGGGCCCGGCGGCCTGACCCGCAGCCTGCTGACGACCGACGCGCGCCAGATCATCGCCATCGAGAAGGACTCCCGCTGCGCGGCGGCGGTGCGGGCGTTGGCCGAAGCCTATCCGGCGGGCCGGCTGACGGTGATCGAGGCCGACGCGCTGACGGTGGATCTTCCGGCCCTGGCGCCGCCGCCGCGCGTCATCGTCGCCAACCTGCCCTACAATGTCGGCACGCCGTTGCTGATCCGCTGGCTGAAGGAGACGCCGGCCTATCGGCGGATGACGCTGATGTTCCAGAAGGAGGTCGCCGACCGACTGACGGCGGCGCCCGGATCTGCCGCCTACGGGCGGCTTTCCGTCATCACCCAGTGGCAATGCCGCACCGTTTCGTCGTTCAACGTCAGCGCCAAGGCGTTCACGCCGCCGCCGAAGGTAGCCTCGACGGTGGTCACCCTGGAGTCCCGCGCCGCGCCGCTCGCGCCGGCCGCGTGGCCGCTGCTGGAGCGGGTCACGGCGGCGGCGTTCGGTCAGCGGCGGAAGATGCTGCGCTCCAGCCTAAAGCCGCTCGGACTCGACCCCGCCGCCGTCGGCATCGAGCCGACCCGCCGCGCCGAGGAATTGCCGGTGGCGGCATTCTGCGCGCTGGCCCGCCTGTTGGCCGACCGTGAAGGCGACGCCGGGTGACCGACGGCGGCACCCGCTCCGCCGCCGCCCCGCCGCGCCGGCCGGCGCCAAGATGGACGGCATACCTCTTCCTGGTCATCCCACCGCTCTGTTGGGCGGGCAACTTCGTCGTCGGCCGCGCCGTCGAGGGCGAGATTCCGCCGATGGCGTTGACCTTCTGGCGCTGGGTGGTGGCCGGCGCGGTGCTGCTGCCGTTCGCCGCCGGCGACACTTGGCGGGCCCGCGCCGCCATCCGACGCCACGCCGGGCTCATCGCCGCCCTCGCCGTGACCGGTGTCTTCTGCTTCCAGTACTTCGTCTATCTCGGCCTGCAGACCACCACCGCCGTCAACGGAGCGCTCATCGTCGCCACCATCCCGCTGGCCATCCCCGTGTTCGGCTATCTGCTCGATCGCGCGCGCCTCGCCCGCCGCCAGGCGCTAGGGATCGCCGTATCCCTCCTCGGCGTCGGCGTGGTCATCCTGCGCGGCGACCCCCTCGCCGCCGCCGACCTGGCGCTGACGCCTGGCGATCTCTGGATTTTTCTCGCCGTGCCGATGTGGGCGGTCTATTCCGTGCTCGTCCGCCGCCGTCCGGCCGACGTTCCACCTTTGGCGCTGTTACTGGCGACCATCCTGTTCGGCTTTCCGATCCTTCTTCCCGCCTATCTGATCGAACTCGGCAGCGGCGCCGCCTTCACGCCGACGCCCTGGACGCTACTCGCCATCGGGTATGTCGGGATCTTCGCGTCCGTGCTCGGGTTCGTGTTCTGGAATCGCGGGGTGGCGCGCATCGGCGCCGCGAAAACGGGATTGTTCATCCACCTGATGCCGGTGTTCGCCGCCCTGCTCGCGGTCATTTTTCTCGGCGAACGGCTGCAACCCTTCCACGCCCCCGGCATCCTCCTCGTCGCCGCCGGCCTCTATCTCTCCTCGACGGCGAAGTCCGGATGATGGCAGCCGACACTGGATGGGCAGTGCCTCCCCCTTGGACAGGCGCGGGGACGAAGGGCATCTCGGCGAATTCCGCATACTGGCCGCGCCGCCGTTATTTCTTGGCGCAGCGCTTGTCCAGTTCGGCGACGAAGGCGTTCATGAACGCCTGGATGACGTAGGGATGTCGGGCGGACACCAGATCGTCGTCGACGTGCACGTCAGCCAACATCCGCGTTTGCGGATCGTAGACGAGTTCGCCGCCGGCGTTGCGCACGTCATACATGATGTTGTGCGAACAGGTGACCTTGCGGCCCTCGAGGAGCTTCGGTAGCGGCGTGAACAGCCACAGCGAATGGCAGATCGTCCCGACGACGAGGCCGTCGGTTTCCAGCGCGTGCTTCAGGAACTTGGTGGCGCGCGGCGCGTCCGGCTCGCCCTTTTCGACGAACACGTTGAAGCGCAGCATGTCCATGGCGTAGCCGCCGATGAGAACCAGACCCGACAGTTCCTTGAGCTTCACGTCGTCGAGGTCGGTGTCGACGGTGACCGAACCGTGACCGTCGTTGTCGAAGAACGTCTTCCGTTTATCGCCGCGCAAGTCGGAGATGAAGTCCACCTCGTAGCCGCAGGCGGGAAAGAACATCTCGAACGCCGGCGCCTCTGTCGGGTCGTAGTGCGACTCGATCATCACCGCCACTTTTCCCTTGGTCTTCATGGGCCGTTTCCTCCTTTTTAACGGTGTTGTCGTTGGCTTGTCGAATACCGGCGAAGTCGGCGAACCTAGCGAATATCGATGAAGTCGACCGTCCAGACACCTTCGTAGGATTGCGTCGCCGGCGCCTGCTTCTTGCCGGCGTAGAAGTACGGATGGACGAGGTCCGGGTCCGGTTCCTCGGCAAAGGCGTAGTGCAGGCGCGCCGGCTCTCCCTTCAACTGCTGGCAGACGAGGTAGCCGACCAGCGCGTGCTCGAAGGTATGGAAGGCGTTCTTCCACGAGTGCTGCTTGGGAAAACTGATCAGCGGCTTGTTATCCGACGATTTTACCCAGTGCCAGACACCGCCATGCTCGTGGTCGACCATGTAGGTGAACCAGTAGCTGTAGGTGGCCGGCAGGTAGCGGGCGTAGTACGGATCGACCAGCGCCAGGGTGCCCGCCACCTGATCGAGTTCGGCGAGGATCCACCATTCCTTGTTGGTATCCAGGAGACCCGATCCGTCGATACGGCGCGCCCATGAGCCCGTCGACGGGATATAGGCGGTATCGACGATGCGCGCCGCGCGCGGCCCGGCGAAGGTGGTGAGTTCCAGATCGCCGGTCATCTTGCCGATCTGATAGATCAGCCACAGCGTTTTCACCGAATGGCCGAAATCGGTGTGATCTGTCCCCAGCCGCTTGATGTCCGGCGTGGTGATCGCGCCCCAGAACATGTTCTCGCGGGGCGCGTAGAATTGGGTGATCATGATCCGCGCCAGATGACGCAGGCGGTCCTGCCACGCCGAGCGATGCGGCTCCGGCAGCGCCGGGGTGACCCACAGCATGTAGCCGTAGACCTGATCGAGCTGGGCGACCAATTCCTTCTGGTCGGTCGTGTCGCCATCCGGCGACGGTTTCTTGACCCAGGTTATCAGGTCCTGCTCTGGGTCGTAGTAGGTGTCGTAGATGAAGTCGCCGAGCGCCAGCGCATCCTCGAGAACCGCCGGGTCGTGGGTGAGGTAGTAGTAGAAGCCGATGCTGGAGGCCGCGTAGGCGAGGTCCTGGCTGCGCCGTTCCTCCCACGCCGGACCGGGGGTACCCTCGGCGCCGACGAAATAGGTGTAAGCGCCGCCGTTCTCGCGATCCAACGCGTTCGCGCGAAGCCAGTCGACGCCCGCGCGCGCCCACTCGAGATACTTGGTGTCGCCGGTCAGGTGAAAGGCGATGCCGTACGCGAAAACCTGCCGCGCCTTGGCGCGGACGAACTCCCGGTCGAGCCAGACGATACCAGCAACCGGGTTGGCCAGCTCGGGACAGGGCTTGTCGGGATCATAGAGCGAGCCGTCGTTGCAGCGGTAGGTCGGGAAGTTGCCGACCGGATCGCCGAGCGCCGTTTCCATTTCCCAGAACGGCAGCAGGTCCTCGCGCAGATGGTCCAGCCAACGGGCGCCCGAGGGCATATCCTGGAGAATGCCGTCGACGCTGGCCCCCGGCGCCACCCCCTGCGCTTGTGCCGGCGTGGGAGCACCGACTTCGAGCACCGCCGCGAGAACCAATAGCCCGGCAACAGCGCGAACCTGCCTTATGCTGATCCTCATCGGATCTCCTCCCTCTTGAGTTTTTTGTTTCGTTACCCCAGTCGCATCCGCGGCGGATGATTACCCCTTTTAGACGACCGAGAAGAAAGAAATAACCCTTTTTAACTAAAAATTAACACATACGGGGAAATACAGGCGCCCTTTCGAAAGACGGGATCGGTCGGCAGCCTCTGTTTGGCACCAGGGGAAGCTTACCTCCTGAGAAGCGTCGCGGCTTCGGATACAAAAGATCTCGGCGGAATAGCATTCGCACGGACGCATCGTTACTCGTGCCGCTCGCGTGTTGCGCGCAGTGTTGCCCAAAAGCGAGAGTTTTTGCACGGAGGTCGACAATGGCCGGCGCCAAGCGTGGACGAACTCTCTTTCTTCGAAACCGCCCGCGAAACGATGATCGCTCGTGAAGCGGAAGCCCAGGCACGGTTTTTCCGTGTCGACGGGCTGGGTGGCGACGACTTCGTCCTCTTCTGCCCGCCGTGCTCAGGGATTGGTGGCCGGGTCCCGGCGCCGTACGGTGACACCGAGTTCCGAGCCGGCCTTGACATGAACGTAGCGCTGCGGGAACGGAATCTCGATACCGTGCGCGTGGAACTTGTCCCAGATGGCCAGAAGGATTTCGCTGCGCACGTCGACGACGCCGTTCACTGGATCGGTGATCCAGATCCGCAGTTCCAGGTCCACCGAGCTATTGCCGAAGCCCATCAGCCGGCAGACGGGCACCGGATTGTCGAGGACGCGCGGACTTTCCCGCGCCGCCTCCGCCGCCAGCCGCATCGCCAGCCGCACATCCGAATGGTATGAAATGCCGAGCGACAGGGGCAGGCGCAACTTGTTGTCCGAGAACGACCAGTTGATGACCCGCTGGGTGATCAGCTCCTCGTTGGGGATCAGCCACTCCTTGCCATCGCGGGTGGTGACCGAGACATAGCGCGTGTTGAGGGCCGTCACCCAGCCAAAGGTTTCGCCGAGTTCGACGACTTCGCCCGGCTTGATCGACCGGTCGAGCAGAAGAATGAACCCACTGATCAGATTGGAGATCGGCTTTTGCAGGCCGAAGCCAACGCCAACGCCAACGGCGCCGGTGAACACGGCGAGCGCCGTCAGATCGATACCGATGCTGCGCAGGACAAGAACGACGGCAAGCACCAGCAGGCCCATCCGCACCAATTTACCGGTGAGCACCTTGAACGAGGGCGTCAGGGTCGGCGCCCGCTGCACCTGCGATTCGAGGAACCGGGAGACGCTCAAGGCCAGCCAAACCAGCAGGATCAGCTGGGCGAGGCCCTTCAGAACATCGAGGACGGAGAGGAAGGTCCCTTCGGAGCGGAGCCCGAGCTGGTCGAGATAGACGACAATCGGCCCGAGCAAGCCGAGAATGTTCAGGGTCGCGACGGCGAACACGGCAATGGCGACGACACGAGACCAGAAATCGTTGTGGATCAGCCGAGAGGCGAGCCGGATGACGATCCAAGCGGCGAGCAGATTGACCACCGGCGCAAGAACCGCGTAAGGCCAGCCGACGGTCGCCGCGACGGCGATGCACAGGCCGAGAAGGGCAATCGCCACGCTAGGAAAAACGACCGAGATGATCGCGTTGACGAAAGCGCGCAGCAGGCGTTCCGTCATCTTGCGGGTGGCGATGAAAGCTTTGAGTGCCAGCGCGGCGCGCCGCGCCACCACCCGGGCGAGAATGAATGCGGCGACCGCAGCAATGACCTGGGCCAGCGTCGACCAGACAAAGGCCTCGGTGAGCAGCCAGTGTTCGACCTGCATGCGCAGGTTCTCGATGGCGATGAGATCGAACACGCGTTGATAGGTTTCCATCCCGGCGACGCCTCCCGGAGCAACGCGTTAATGTCAAGCCTAACCGACAAAGCCGCCTCGGGTCGACCGGCGACGCTGGGATGGGTTAACCTAGGTGCCCCTAGGCGAGCCGGCTGTTCGTCGCGGCAAGAGGCGCCCGTCGTCTCGCCCTTGTCGAAGGTTGAGGAAATTCCTGGATGACGTCGCTATTGAGGGTGACCCGTTGGGCGCTATTGACCATCGCGTTGGCCATGACGTCGCCAGCCGCCGCCCAGGTGGAACCGAGCCTTGTCACATTCGCCACCGGGCCGAAGGCCGGCGTCTACTATTCGGTCGGTGGCGCCATCTGTGCGCTCATCAACGAAGGCCGATGGGAACACGGCATCCGCTGCGTCACCGAAAGCAGTGACGGGTCGATCACCAATCTAAACGCCTTGGCGACCGGCAACGTCGAGTTTGCCCTGGTCCAGTCCGATTGGCATCACATGGCCTATGTCGGCGAAGGTCCGTTCGCGGAGCGGGGGCCGATGCGGCGGCTGCGCTCGGTGATGGCGTTGTACCCTGAACCGTTCACCGTCGTCGCGATGCGCCAGTCCGGGATAGCCGGCATCAGCGATCTGAAGGGAAAGCGGGTAAACATCGGCGTGCCGGCAGCCGGCCGCCGGGCAACGATGGAGATCCTTATGACGGCGATGGGCTGGTCGCGGAGTGATTTCGCCGTTGCGGCGGAAATCCCTGTCGACAGCCAGGCAAACGTACTTTGCGCCGGAGAGCTGGATGCGGTGACGTTCGTCATCGGCCACCCCAACCGCACGATCGAGGAAATGGTGGCGGCATGCGAAGCTCGCCTCATCCCTGTAACCGGTTCCGCCATCGACGAATTGGTGCGGGAAAGCGATTATTATCGCCGCCTTAGCATTCCCGGCGACCTTTATCCTGGCATTCCCAACCCGACGCCAACATTCGGTCTCACCGCGACGGTGGTGACGACGTCGCACGTGGACGGCCGAATCGTGCATGCGCTGGTTCGCGCGGTGTTCGAGAACCTGGAGCGGTTCCGCGAGTCGCACCCCGTGCTGGCTGAATTGAACGCCGAAGCGATGCGGCATGTTGGCCTGGAAGCGCCGTTGCACGCGGGGGCGCAATTGTACCACTGGCAGCGGCGTCAAGCATACTCGCGGTCAGCCCCCCGAGAGGCGGCGACCGAGTGATCTGGGCGGCGGTCAAACGTGAAATCGTCGGTCAATCGCGGCTTATCCGACTCACGAAATCGCTGAGGCCGATCTGTCGGGCTCGACGCAGGCGCTCGGCGGCAAGGATCGATTGCACCTCGGCGACCGCCCGCTCGATTTGCCGGTTGACGACGATGTAGTCGTATTCCGCCCAATGGCTCATCTCGTCCGACGCCTTGGCCATCCGCTGGGCGACAACGGCATCGGTATCCTGTGCCCGCACTTTCAGCCGCCGTGCCAGCTCCGTGCGCGACGGCGGCAGAATGAAGACACTGACCAGATCGGCGGCGGCATTCTGTCGCAGTTGTTGCGTGCCCTGCCAGTCGACGTCGAACAAAACGTCGCGGCCAGCGGCCAGCGCATCCTCGACCACGGCGCGCGGCGTCCCGTACTTGTTGCCGAAGACGGTGGCGTGCTCGAGAAGCGCGCCGTCGGCGACGAGACTATCGAAGGCCGCCTCGGACAAGAAGATATAGTCCTTACCATGCACCTCGCCCGGACGCGGCGGCCGGGTGGTCACGGAAATCGACATCGCCAAGTCCGGGTGAGCGTCGAGCAGGGCATGGGCGATGGTCGACTTGCCCGCCCCCGATGGCGACGACAGCACCAGCATCAGACCGCGCCGGGCAATGACTGAGTCGCCCGCGCGGGCGGAAAGGTTATTCAATGTTCTGCACCTGCTCGCGCAGTTGCTCGATCGTCGCCTTGAGGTCGATCCCCGCCTGGGTCATGTCGATGCTCGCCGATTTGGCGCACAGGGTATTGGCCTCCCGATTGAATTCCTGGCAAAGAAAATCCAGCTGGCGACCGATCGGACCGCCGCGCAACAGCAGTGCCTCGGCCGCCGCCCGATGTGCCCGGATGCGATCGATTTCCTCGCGTGCATCGGCCTTGGTCGCCAACAGGGCGACTTCCTGTGCCAAGCGCTCCGGCGGGACGGGATTGGTTCCGTTGAGCAACTCGGCGAGCTGGTCGCGCAGCCGCTGCAACAACAGGGTCGGCTGCGCGGCGACAATGGCATCGGCCTGTTCGCACAAGGCGTCGATTCTGTGCAGGTGTACCCGGAGTACATCGCTCAGCCGGCTCCCTTCCTGGTCGCGGTCCGCTAACAGGACCTTCAAGCTGGCCGACAATCCGGTGAGCAGATCGTCCTCGAGGTGCGCCCGGGCGTCGCCGCGCGGCGTATTGTCGACGGTTTCGAGGACACCGCGCAGCCCCAACAACATCTCCACCGAAGCCGGCGCGGGATTGCTGATCTTTTCCTTCACCTCCGGAAGAACCGCGAGGATCTGATCGAGGACCTCTTTGTTGACGCGGACATTGGTTTGGCCCACCTCCCACGTCAGGGTTAGCCCGGCGAATACGCTGCCACGCTTGATCAACTCGGATATGCACTTGCGAACCGCTGGCTCGAACGACTCGAAACCAGCCGGCAATCGGCAACGTGTTTCAAGCCCGCGGGCGTTGACGCTGCGAACTTCCCATGTCCACAAACACCCTACCGATTGCCCATCGAGGCGGGCGAACCCCGTCATTGAAGAGACCACGTAATTCAGCTTTCCATATTTTTCGGCTGCTGTTTAAGACCCCGTTATAAAATCACCCATTCGGCGCAACAAGCAAAAGCCGGCGCCTGCATATCCGAGCAAATGCCCACGCCACCGCTTTATTTCTGATATTAAACGCTACTGTGCCTGTTTGGCACGCATACGACGCCATTCCGCGACGTTCTTGTTGTGCTCGGCCAGCGTGCGGGCGAACGCATGACCGCCCGTCCCATCGGCGACAAAATAGAGGTAGTCGCTCTCGGCGGGATTGAGGACGGCGCGAATCGCCTCCCTGCCCGGGTTGGCGATCGGACCGGGGGGAAGCCGCTCGATCAGGTAGGTGTTGTAGGGGGTCTCGGCCCGCAAGTCGCCTCGGGTCAATGGCCGGTCGAGCGGTCCCCGCCCGCGTTCGAGGCCGTAGACGACGGTCGGATCGGCCTGCAGCTTCATCCCGCGGCGAAGGCGGTTGATGAACACGGCGGCGACGAGCGGCCGTTCCTCGACCAACGCCGTCTCCTTCTCGACGATGGAGGCAAGGATAAGCGCCTCCCGTGGCGTTTCCAGCGGCAGACCGTCGGCGCGTTGCTCCCACGCCTCGGCGAGATAGCGCCGCATTGCGGCCGTCATCCGATCGAGGAGCGCTTGGCGGTGGTCGCCAAGCGAGAAATGGTACGTGTCGGGGAGAATCGATCCCTCGGCTGGAACCACTTCGAGCGTCCCGTCGAGCGCGTCCGTGTCGCGCAACAACTCGATCACCGCCGCGACTGTCCACCCCTCGGGGACGGTCAGCCGGCGGACCACGGTCTTGCCTTCGGTCAGGTGTCGGAGCACTTCCTCGAGGCTGATGGCGGCGGGAAAGCGATATTCGCCCGCCTGCAGTGCGCCGCCGATGCCGCGCAGCCTAACGGCGGCCCGAAACATCAGCGACGACGCAACGACGCCCTCTGCCTCCAGGCGCTGGGCAATTTCGGTTACCGCCGAGCCACTTTCGACGATCACCGTCTGGGGCGCGGCCAACGGGCCCGGAGCACGATACGCCTCCCGAGCCAGGATAAGCACACCGGAAACGAGGATAATTAGCAGCAGGGCGCCGGAGATAACACCTGCCAGCCACCGCACGTCGGGCCTCGTTGTCCGCCCCCTAGGCTACTTTCCGGAAAATCAACGAGGCGTTGGTGCCGCCAAAGCCGAACGAATTCGACATCACCGCGTTGATCCGCCGTTCCTGCGCTGTATGGGCAACAAGATCGAGATCGCATCCTTCCGAGGGGTTATCGAGATTCAACGTCGGTGGGGCCACACCGTCCTGGATCGCCTTGATGGAGAAGATCGCTTCCGCCGCGCCGGCAGCGCCCAACAAATGACCGATGGACGACTTGGTCGACGACATGCAGAGACGGTACGCCGCATCGCCGAAGAGGCGCTTGACGGCGGTCAGTTCGATCTCGTCGCCGAGCGGCGTCGATGTGCCATGGGCGTTAATGTAGTCGATATCTTCGGGGCCCAGTTCGGCGCGGCGAAATGCCGCTTTCATGCACCGAAAGGCGCCATTGCCGTCTTCCGCCGGCGCCGTGATATGGTACGCATCGCCGGACATCCCATAGCCGACGACCTCGGCGTAGATGGGGGCGCCTCGCTTCACGGCATGCTCGTATTCCTCGAGAACCAGAACTCCGGCACCTTCACCCATGACGAAGCCATCTCGGCCCTCGTCCCACGGGCGCGATGCCTTCTCGGGCGTGTCGTTGTATTTGGTCGACAGCGCCTTCGCGGCGCAGAAGCCGGCCAGGCCGATGGCGTTCACCGCCCCTTCGGCGCCACCCGCGACCATGATATCCGCGTCGTCGAGCATGATCAGGCGTGCCGCGTCGCCGATCGCGTGCGCGCCTGTCGCGCAGGCGGTAACCACCGAATGGTTCGGCCCCTTGAACCCGTATCTGATCGAGACGTGACCACTGGCGAGATTGATCAAGGCCGCTGGAATGAAGAACGGGCTTAGCCGGCGGGCGCGGCCGTTCTCGACCATCACCGCCGCCTTGGCGATCTCGCCGAGCCCGCCGATGCCGGAGCCGATCATCACGCCGGTGCGCTCTCGGCCTTCCTCATCCTGCGGCGTCCAGCCGGAGTCCTCGATCGCCTGCTGGGCCGCCGCGATGGCGTAGACGATGAAGGTGTCCATCCGCCGCTGATCCTTGGTCGACACCCAGTCGTCGGCATTGAAATAGCCGTCCGCCGTCTCGCCCTTAGGCACCACACCGGCGATCTTCGCGGGGAGATCGGAAACATCGAATGCCTGGATCGCCTGAATCCCGTTCTCGCCAGCGATGAGCCGTTCCCAGGTTTTCTGGACACCACACCCCAGGGGACAAACGAGGCCCATCCCGGTTACCACTACGCGTCTATGCATTTACGAAACTCGTTGAAAGGTCGAACAAGGGCAGAAGCGCGGCGTAGCGCCAGCACGCGCCGGCCACCGATCGCGATGCGCTGTTAAGCGGACGCGTTGTTGATGTAGTCGATGGCGTCCTTCACGGTAACGATCTTCTCGGCCGCCTCGTCCGGAATTTCGATTCCGAACTCTTCCTCGAAAGCCATCACCAGTTCGACGGTATCCAAGCTATCCGCGCCGAGGTCGTCGATGAAGTTGGCATTTTCAACGACCTTGGCCTCTTCCACACCCAAATGCTCGACAATAATCTTTTTCACCCGTTCGGCGACGTCACTCATCGATAAAACCCTTTGATTGCTTGATTGGTAGTTGGACTACGAAACGACCGCTCCCTTGGTCCTCCCGAGCGTGGGATGATCGGCGTCGAGCAGTGGCTCCTAGCATACTTTAAATTCCAAAACCAGCGCACGCGGCACATGAACTGGGCCTGTGTTATCATGGCATTACCATGCCACCGTTGACGTGCAAAGTCTGTCCGGTCACGTAAGCACCTTCGGGACTGGCGAGGAAGGCGATGCATGCCGCGACGTCCTCCGGCGTGCCGAACCGACCGGCGGGAATCGAATCGAGCACGCCCTTCGACTGGCTTTCGGTCAACGCGCCGGTCATCTCCGAGACGATGAAACCAGGCGCAACGCAGTTGGCCGTCACCCCGCGACCGGCGACCTCGCGGGCGATTGACTTGGTCAGGCCGATCATGCCTGCCTTCGCCGCCGCATAGTTGGCCTGTCCCGCGTTACCGGAACTACCGACAACGCTGGATACACCGATAATCCGCCCCCAACGCTTCTTCATCATGTCACGCATGGCGGCCCGAATGAGCTTGAAGCCGGCGGTGAGATTGACCGTCAACACGTGCGCCCAGTCGGCATCCGACATTCGCATCGCCAAACCATCGCGTGTGACACCGGCATTGTTCACCAGAATGTCGACACCACCATGGCGATCGGCAACCGCTTGCCACAGCTCCAGCGGGCCGTTGTCCGAGCCGAGATCGGCGGTGACGATGTCAACCTCCGTCCCGGCTGCGCCGGCGGTATCCTGCAACGCATCCGGCCGGGTCCCCGATATCACGACTCTCGCACCGCATTGGGCGAGGACGACGACGGTTGCGCGTCCGATTGCCCCGGACGCACCGGTTACGAGCGCCGTCTTCCCGGACAAGTCCATCACGACCGTTTTAACACTCCACCTGAACCAACCCGAACCCGCGGCACTCTGGCGGGAGACCGATTGCCCACTTATCCCAGACCTTGGACTTCAGAATGACCAACGCCGCTCGGCAAGCGAAACCGGCAACGCGGAAACGGATAACCCTCTCCAAACCAAGTCCGGAGTCGATCTGATACAGCGTTACAGCAATGTGTCAAGCGCCGGTGGCCAAGAAACGGGTTCCATGTTCGAACGCCGCACAATGAACTGTTGCGCGATGCAATATCGGTATGGTTTTATCCCACTTTCCTCCTTGCCGGCATCGTGCCGGCTATGCCGAGTGTGTCTCGGTTGAGAAAAGCCGAAGGGAGTATCCAAGGGTGCCTTTCTACGAATGCGTGTTCATCGCGCGGCCGGATATTTCGTCAGCGCAAGCCGAAGGATTGACGGATCAGTTTGCCAAGTTCATCGAGGATCATGGTGGCACGGTAAAGGGTCGTGAAAACTGGGGTTTGCGCACTTTGGCCTATCGGATACGCAAGAACCGAAAGGGCCATTACGCACTGCTGAACATCGACGCGCCGCCGGCCGTTGTCGAGGAAATGAGCCGTCTGATGCGGCTGAACGAAGACGTGATGCGTCATTTGACGGTTCGCGTCGACGAGTTGAGTGCCGAACCAAGCCCGATGATGTCGGCCCGTGCCGGTCGCGGTGATGACCGTGACCGCGGGGAACGCGGCGACCGCGATCGAGACCGCCCCCGTCGCCGCGAAGGGCACCGCGACCATGCCGGCGGTAACAGCGGACCCCGTCGCGACGCGGGCGAAGCCAATCAGGAGACCCCAGAATGACGACTGCCCGCCGCCCGTTTTTCCGGCGTCGGAAAAGCTGCCCGTTCGCCAGTCCGAACGCGCCCAGGATTGACTACAAGGATATCAAGCTGCTGCAGCGCTTTACATCGGAGCGGGGGAAGATCGTCCCCAGCCGGATCACTGCCGTATCGGCGAAGAAGCAACGGGAATTGGCACGTGCAATCAAGCGGGCTCGATTTCTCGCCCTGCTGCCATACGTCATTAAATAAGGATCAAGCCGCCTACGCGGCACCGACGGCGCGCGCTCAACGCTGTCGCCCCCTTTCAACCGCCCGGGCGCCCGATGACAACAAAAATGACGCGGACAGCGGGAGCCGAAATGTGAACAAACCTCTGTTGGCCGTCGGCGGCGGCGGGTTGAGCAGCCTGATCTTTCTGGCGCCATTTTGGGGAGGACCGCTCGGGGTCGTTTTAATGTATCTGGCGCCGCTGCCGCTCCTCGCCGCGGGACTGGGTTTGGGTTCGCGGGCGGCGGTCCTGGCCGCAGGCGCCGGGGTGATCACGGCGGCGGCCATTGGCGGTTCGTTCGCCGTCGGCAGTTTCGCCGTCGCCGGGGTCTACGCCGGCCTACACGCACTGCCGGCCGGCCTGGTGATCTACCAGGCGTTGATGAAAAAGCGCTCGGGCGCCACGGAAGATCCCGAGGCTTGGTTTCCACCCGGGGCCATCCTCGCCTCGCTAACCCTGTTAGGCGGTTTCGGGGTTGTCGGACTCGCGCTGGCGATCGCGGGGACGACCGGCATCGAGGAAAGCGTGCGCGACGTGCTGATGGCGGCGATGGAGGCCGCCGGGCCGGCCCTTCCGGCGACGGATCTCGGCGCCTTCGTGGACACGCTGGCGCCAACGTTTCTCGGTTTCAGCGGCGTGATGTGGGTGACGATGATGGTGATCAACGGTGTGCTCGCGCAGGGCTTCCTGACGCGCCGACAATGGAACATCCGGCCACGACCACGATGGTCCGCCCTAACGCTGCCCGAGTGGCTAGCCTGGCCCTTGGTGATCAGTGCCGCCATCGCCCTTCTCGCCGGCGGCGACATCGGCTACGCCGCAAATAACTTGGTGATTCTTTTCGCCGCGCCTTACTTTTTCCTCGGCCTCGCGGTGGTTCATTCCCTGCTGGCGAAGGCGTCGCAGCGAGGTTTTGCCCTGGTCACGCTCTATGCGTGCCTATTTTTGTTTTTTGTCTTTGTCGCCGGCATCATCGCCGCCCTCGGTATCGCCGAGCAGTGGGCGGGTGTCCGGTCGCGGTTCCAGAAGACCTGAACTCGGCAATCCAGCGAAGTGAGACCATAAAGATGGACGTGATACTTCTCCAACGAATCGACCGCCTTGGCCAGATGGGCGATGTGGTCAAGGTGCGGCCTGGGTACGCACGCAATTATCTCCTGCCGCAACGCAAGGCGGTGCGGGCGACGGACGAGAACCGTAAGATGTTCGAGGCGCAGCGGGTCCAACTGGAGGCCGACAACCTGTCCAGGAAGGCGGAGGCGGAAGCCGCGGCGGCAAAAATGGAAGGCCTCGCGGTGACGCTGACCCGGCAGGCGGGCGAAGCCGGCCAGCTTTACGGATCCGTCAGCGCCCGGGATATTGCCGCGGCGGTGACCGAGGCCGGTTTTTCGATCAATCGCCAGCAGGTGCGCCTTGCCGCGCCGATCAAGGATCTCGGCCTGCACCCGGTGTTCGTCAGCCTGCACCCGGAAGTCGTCGTCACCGTCACCGCGAATGTCGCGCGTACCGAAGAGGAAGCGGCGTTGCAACTGGATCGCGGCGCGGCCCTGACCCGGGCGGCGCTGGAAGCGGAGGAGGAAGCGGCCGAAGCGGCGGCGGAAGCCGCCCTGGCATCGCCCTCGGATGAGGCGGAATTGGAAGGCGAACTGGACTTGGCGGAAGTCGGCGAAGGCACCGAACCGGAAGCGGCCGACGACGAGCCTTCGGCCGAAAAATAGCCGCGTCAATCGCCACGCGGCGTCCGCAACCAGCCGGGAAACCCCGCCGAGGTCTGTTTCGATCGCGGAACGGACCGAAGAGCCTGGGTTTCGAGGCGCCGCTTGATGGTCTGGGACGGGCAACGCCCGATTGTTATAATAATGTAACAAATTCGGGCCGCGCCTACCCCGGCAGAGTGCAACGACCGGCGGCCGACTTATTATCGTTATCCTCGTTATCCACAGGTGATTCGCTTTAGCGAAACGGCGTCGCATCTGTCACACTGCTGAGATTAAGAGACTTGCAAACACCGGGGGTCTGTCGTGACATCCATCGCCGGCACGCCATCCGCAAGTGGGATGGAAACCCTCTCGGCGTCGCTGACCGGCCTGCGCCGGCTGCCGCATAACGTCCGCGCCGAAGCGGCGCTGCTCGGCACGGTCTTCATCAACAACCATACCTACGACCGGGTTTCAGACTTTCTTCAGCCGCAGCATTTCGCGCTTGCCCAGCACGGGCGGATCTTCGAGGCGTGCCGACGGTTGATCGAACGCGGCAACGTCGCCGATCCGGTCACGCTACGAGGTTATTTCGAGCAGGACGAGTCGCTGGACGAGATCGGCGGCGCCGAATACCTGCTCGAACTCGCCTCCTCCGCCGTCGCCATCATCAACGCCGCCGACTACGGGCGGCTGATCCATGATCTCTACGTGCGCCGCGAACTGATCTCCATCGGCGAGGATGTGGTCAACCGCGCCTACGACGCCGACATCGACGAAGACGCCGCGCAGCAGATCGAAACGGCGGAACAACTGCTGTATGACTTGGCGATGCGGGATTCGCGCGAGGGCGGCTTCGCCGACTTCGGCTCGTCGCTGACCCGCGCCTTGAAGATCGCCGAGAAGGCGCATCGCCGCGACGGGTTGTTGAGCGGCGTGCCGACCGGTTTCCGCGACCTCGACGACAAGCTCGGCGGCCTGCAGTTCTCAGACCTGATCATCCTCGCCGGCCGCCCGGCGATGGGAAAGACGGCGCTCGCCACCAACATCGCGTTCAACGCCGCCAAGGTCTTCAAGCCGGCGGCGGATGGCTCGGCGGCGGATGGCGCCGTTGTCGCCATCTTTTCGCTCGAGATGTCCCGCGAGCAACTGGCAACCCGCATCCTCGCCGAGCAGACGAAGATCTCCTCCGACCGCATCCGGCGCGGCATGGTCGCCGAGGAGCAATTCCCCGATCTTGTCCGCGCGACGGCGGAATTGGAGCGGCTGCCGCTGTTTATCGACGATTCCCCTGGCTTGACGATCAGCGCCATGCGTACCCGGGCACGCCGTCTGCAGCGCCAACACCCGGGGCTGGGACTGATCATCGTCGACTACCTGCAGCTGATCGGCTCCGCCGGTGGTGGCCGCCATGACAACCGGGTGCAGGAATTGTCCGAGATCACGCGCGGCCTGAAGGCCTTGGCCAAGGAACTGAATCTGCCCGTGATCGCCCTTTCCCAGCTGTCGCGGGCGGTCGAGCAGCGCGAGGACAAGCGGCCGCAGCTGGCCGACCTGCGCGAGTCCGGTTCCATCGAGCAGGACGCCGACGTCGTCATGTTCATCTACCGCGAGCAGTACTACCTCGAGCGGGCGGAGCCGAGCCAACGCGCCGACGAAAGCATCGAAAAGTTCATGACCCGGCACGATCAGTGGCGCGAGCGCTGCGAGAAAGCGCACAACCTGGCCGAGGTGGTCATCGCCAAGCAGCGGCACGGCCCCATCGGCACAATCCGCCTCGTCTTTAACGGCGAACTGACGCGGTTCGCCGACTACGATCCGCGCGACGCCGACGACATCAACTAGAACCGCCGCGCATGGGCGCCACCGACCACGCCAATGCCGTGCTGACCATCGATGTCGGCGCTGTCGTCGACAATTGGCGGCGACTGCGCGACCTGGTGGCGCCGGCGACGTGCGCCGCCGTCGTCAAGGCCGACGCCTACGGCCTCGGCGCCCATGTCATCGCGCCGGCCCTGGCGGCGGCCGGCTGTCGGGTTTTCTTCGTCGCCACCCTCGACGAGGGGCTCGCCTTGCGCTGTGCCCTGCCCAAGTCCCGCATCGCCGTTCTCGGCGCCGCCATCGCCCTGGCACCCGACCTGATCGTCGACCAGCGCCTGACCCCCGTGCTGAACAGCCTTTCCGACGTCGCGCTTTGGGCCGATTACTGCGCGGCCGCCCGGCGCCCCCATCCGGCGATGGTCCAACTCGATACGGGTATGTCACGCCTGGGCCTTTCGCCAGAGGAAGCGGCGGCACTAACCGCCAACCGCCGGATGGTCGAGGCGTTCCCCATCGCCGCCATCCTCAGCCACCTAGCTTGCGCCGATGATGCCTCACATCCGAAGAACGCGGAGCAATTGGCGGCGTTCAGGGAGCTTTGCGCGGCGCTGCCGGCGGCGCCCGCTTCGCTCGCCAATTCCGGCGGGATCTTTCTCGGCGCCCCCTATCACCTCGACCTGGTCCGTCCCGGCATCGCGCTTTACGGCGGCTCGACAAATGCCGATAGAGCCAATTCGATGTCCCAAGTCGTTCAACTGCAAGGCAGAATCCTGCAAGTGCGGCAGATTGACAGCCCCCAGACCGTTGGCTATGGTGCCACCTATCGCGCAACGCGACGGCAGCGCATCGCAACCGTTGGCGTCGGCTACGCCGATGGATACTTCCGGGCGCTGAGCAATCGGGGATGGGGCACCATCGCCGGGTGGCGGGCCCCTCTCGTCGGACGTGTTTCCATGGATCTCATCACCTTCGATGTCAGCGAGATTCCCGAATCGCTCGCCGCGCCGGGCGAGATGATCGACCTCATCGGCCCCGATTACCGGATCGACGCGGTCGCCGCCGACGCGGGCACGATCTCTTACGAAATCCTCACTGCGCTCGGCCCCCGCTATCGACGCTGCTACCGCAACGCGGTGTCGGCGCTCGGCGGCTAGCGCGAATGGCGTTTCTCAGTCTCATCGGCCGCTTCACCCTTGGCTTCCTGGCCGCCACCGGCCGCCTCGTTCTCTTCGCCGCCTACGGTCTAAGCCACTGCGTTCGGCCGCCGTTCTACTTTTCCAGCATCGGCCGCCAGTTGGTCGACATCGGCTACTATTCCCTGCCGGTGGTCGGGCTGACGGCGATCTTCACCGGCGCCGTGCTGGCGCTGCAAAGCTATACCGGCTTCGCGCGGTTCTCGGCCGAAGGCGCCGTGGCCAGTGTCGTCGTCATCTCGATCACCCGCGAACTAGGCCCCGTTCTCGCCGGTCTGATGGTGGCGGGGCGCATCGGCGCATCGATGGCCGCGGAAATCGGCACGATGCGGGTGACCGAACAGATTGACGCCCTGACGACGCTGTCGACCAACCCGATGAAATACATGGTCGCCCCCAGGCTGATCGCCGGCATCACCATGCTGCCTTTGCTGGTCCTTGTCGCCGACATCATCGGCGTCTTCGGCGGCTACCTCGTTTCGGTCTTCCGGCTCGGCTTCAACCCCGCCACTTACCTGCAGAACACTTGGGAGGCGCTGGAGACGGGCGACCTTGTCTCCGGCCTGGTCAAGGCCAGTGTCTTCGGGTTCATCGTCACCCTGATGGGCTGCTACCACGGGTATTATTCGCGCGGCGGCGCGCAAGGGGTCGGCAAGGCAACCACCAACGCGGTCGTGTCGGCGTCGATTCTCATCCTCAGCTTCGACTACATCCTGACGGAGTTGTTCTTCGCCAAATGAGCGCCGTTCCCGACAAAATCGCCATCCGCGATCTCAAGAAAGCCTTCGGCGACAAGGTTGTGTTGAACGGCCTGGACTTGCGCGTCGGCGTCGGCGAATCGGTGGTCGTCATCGGCGGCTCCGGGACCGGTAAATCAGTGCTGTTGAAATGCATCCTCGGCCTTCTGCAAGCCGACTCCGGCAGCATCCGGGTCGACGGCGAAGAGGTGATCGGCATCCGCCGATCGCGCCGCGAAGAGCTGAACCGCAAGTTCGGCATGCTGTTTCAGGGAGCGGCCTTGTTCGACAGCATTTCGGTGGTCGACAACGTCGCCTTCGGCCTGCGCGCCCAGGGCAAGGTCAGCCGCCGGGAAGCGCGGGAGATCGCCGTGTCCAAGCTGGGCCAGGTCGGTCTCGGCCCGGAGGTCGGCAACCTGTTCCCCGCCGAGTTATCGGGCGGCATGCAAAAGCGGGTCGCGCTGGCGCGCGCCATCGCCGCCGACCCGGAGGTCATCTTCTTCGACGAACCGACTACCGGCCTGGATCCGATCATGGCCGACGTCATCAACGATCTGATCATCAAGATCACCCGCGAGATGGGGGCCACGGCGCTTTCCATCACCCACGACATGGCCAGCGCGCGCAAGATCGCCAATCGCATCGCCATGCTCTATCAGGGCAAGATCATCTGGGCCGGTCCTGTGTCGGAGATCGACCACTCCGGCGACGACCGGGTGCATCAATTCATCAACGGCCTCGCCGAGGGCCCGATTCAGATGGCAATTCGCGCATGATGGCATCGGACATCACCGTGGCTCGCCGATGAGTCGCGCGCCGGGTCAGTTCGTTTGCCAGTCTTGCGGCGCCGTGCACCCAAAATGGACTGGCCGCTGCGACGCCTGCGGCGCCTGGAACACGCTGCTCGAGGAACCGTCCATCGACCGGCCGAAAGGGCTCGCCGGCCGGCGCGGCGGCAAACGGCTGAAAACGGTCGCTCTCGGCGCCGAGGCGCCGCCCGTCGTGCGCCAAACCACCGGCATTGGCGAGTTCGACCGCGTTACCGGCGGCGGCCTGGTGCCGGGATCGGCGGTGCTGATCGGCGGCGACCCCGGCATCGGCAAGTCGACGCTACTGTTGCAGGTCGCGGCGGCGGTTTCCGGCGGCGCCAAGGCGCTCTATGTTTCCGGCGAGGAGGCGGTGGATCAGATCCGCCTTCGCGCCAGCCGGCTGGGCTTGCGCGAGGCAGCGGTGGATCTCGCCATCGCCACTTCCGTCGACGATATCGAGTCAACGGTCGCCGCGCCCGGCGGTCCCGACCTGGTGGTCATCGATTCGATCCAGACCCTGCACGCCGCGGCTGTCGGCTCCGCGCCGGGAACGGTAACCCAGGTGCGCGCCGCCGCCCAGGTCCTCATTGGCCTTGCCAAGACGCGCGGTTTCACCCTGATCCTGGTCGGTCACGTCACCAAGGACGGCTCCATCGCCGGGCCGCGCGTGCTCGAGCACATGGTCGACAGCGTGCTCTATTTCGAGGGCGACCGCGGCCACCAGTTCCGGATTTTGCGCGCGGTGAAGAACCGTTTCGGCGCCACCGACGAAATCGGCGTTTTCGAAATGACCGGCGCCGGACTCGCGGAAGTGCCCGATCCGTCGTCGCTGTTCCTTTCCGAACGGGACGCCGACGTGGCGGGCTGCACCGTCTTCGCCGGGCTGGAGGGAAGCCGGCCGATGCTCGTCGAAATTCAGGCGCTGATCGCTCCCTGCCAGTACGGGACGCCGAGGCGGGCGGTGGTCGGCTGGGACGCCAGTCGGCTGGCGATGATCCTCGCCGTCCTCGAAGCGCGGGCGGGAACGGGCGTCGGCGCGGCGGACGTGTTCCTCAACATCGCCGGTGGCCTGAAGATCAGCGAACCGGCGGCGGATCTCGCGGTCGCGGCGGCCATCGTCTCCGCGTTGAACGGCCGGCCGGTATCGTCGGACACGGTCGTCTTCGGCGAGATTGGCCTCGCCGGCGAAGTACGCCCGGTCAGCCGCGCCGAAGCCCGATTGAAGGAAGCGGCGCGACTCGGATTCGGCAATGCACTGATCCCCGGTAAGCGGCGAACGGCGGCCGACGGCGGATTGACCGTCACCGCCATTGACCACATCTCAGAGTTGTCCGATTGTTTGGCCGCTATCCCTCGATCCAACACGAACGCCCGGAGCCCGATCCGTGTCTGAGTTTCCAATTTCGGCCGCCGACGCCATCGTCATCCTGATCCTGCTGATCTCGGCGCTGCTGGCCTTCCTGCGCGGCTTCGTCCACGAGGTCCTGCTCATCGGCAGTTGGGTCGGCGCCGTGCTCGCCGTGGTCTTCCTGCTGCCGCCGGTGCGGCCTTTTGCTCGCGAGTACATCGCGCCCGAATTGCTCGCCGACGGTGTCGCCATTGCCGGCCTGTTCGTCGTCTCGCTGATCATTCTCTCCATCCTCACGCGCACCATCGCCCGGCAGGTGAAGGACAGCCCGGCCAACGCCATCGACCGCTCCTTGGGCTTCGTTTTCGGACTGGCGCGCGGCGCGGTTCTGGTGTGCCTGGTTTACTTGGCGATGGACTGGTTCATTCCGCCTGGCAAGCAGCCGCAGTGGGTGCAGAACGCGTTGACCCGGCCGCTGGTCGAACGCGGCGCGGGCGCGATCCGGGATTTCGTCGAATCACAGTGGGATTTGCCGGCGGACCGGGTGCGCCAGGCAGCCGACACGCCCTCCAAAATCCTTGAAACGGAACGTTTGGTGCGCGACATCATGCAGCCGGAGCCGAAACAGGCCGATCCGCCGCGCAGCGATGTCGACAAAGGATACGAAGAGAGTGAGCGGAGGAACCTCGAACGCCTGCTTACCGGCGACACTGGTCTCGAATGATCCCATGACAACACCTCGCGTCACCCAGACGGACATCCCCGAAGCCGATGTCTTTCGCGACGAATGCGGCGTCATCGGTGTGTTCGGCGACCCGGACGCCTCGGCGACGGCGGCGCTCGGTCTGCACGCCTTGCAGCATCGAGGCCAGGAAGCCGCCGGCATCGTCTCCTTCGACGGCGACCACTTCCACAGCCACAAGGCACTCGGCTTGGTCGGCGACATCTTCAGTTCCGTCGACGTGATCGAACGCCTGCCGGGTATGGCCGCCGTCGGCCATGTCCGCTATTCGACGACGGGCGAAACGGCGATGCGCAACATCCAGCCGCTGTTCGCCGATTTCGAGTTCGGTGGCCTGACGATCGCCCACAACGGCAACCTGACCAACGCGCTTTCCGTGCGCCGCGCGCTGGTCAAGCGCGGCTGCATCTTTCAGTCGACTACCGATACCGAAACAATCATCCACCTCATCGCCACCAGCCATTATTCCACCGTCGTCGATCGCCTGATCGATGCCATGAAGCAGTTGGAAGGCGCCTATTCCCTGGTTGCTATTACGCGGCGCAAGCTGATCGGCATGCGCGATCCGTTCGGCGTCCGCCCTTTGGTGCTCGGCCGCCGCGACGGCGCCTGGATTCTCGCCAGCGAAACCTGCGCCCTCGACATTGTCGGCGCCGAGTTCGTGCGCGATGTCGAGCCGGGCGAGATCGTCGTCGTCGACGAGTCGGGCCTGCGCAGCGTCAAGCCGTTCACCAAGGCGCCGCGCCGGTTCTGCATTTTCGAATACATCTACTTCGCCCGCCCGGACAGCGTCATCGAGGGGCGCGACGTCTACGAGGTGCGCAAGCGGATCGGCGCCGAATTGGCCCGCGAGAGCCCGGTTGACGCCGACATGGTGGTGCCGGTGCCGGACTCTGGTGTGCCGGCGGCAATCGGCTTCGCCGCCGAATCCGGCATCCCATTCGAACTCGGCATCACCCGAAACCACTACGTTGGGCGCACGTTCATCGAGCCGACGCAGCAGATCCGCCTGCTCGGTGTCCGCCTCAAGCACAACGCCAATTCGCGGTCGCTGCAGGGCAAGCGGGTGACCCTCGTCGACGATTCCATCGTCCGCGGCACCACGTCCGTGAAGATCGTCCAGATGGTGCGCAACGCCGGCGCGAGGGAAGTGCATTTGCGCATTTCCAGCCCGCCGACGACCCACTCCTGTTTCTACGGCATCGATACCCCGGAACGCCGCGAACTGCTGGCCGCCAACCGCAATCTCGAGGACATGGTACGCTACATCGGGGTCGACTCGCTGGCCTATATCTCCTTGGATGGCCTGTATCGAGCGGTCGGCGAGCAATGCCGGCTGCCGCGTCCGCAGTACTGCGACGCGTGCTTCACGGGCGAGTACCCGATCCGTCTCGCCGATCACCACGGCGAGACACAAGAACAACAATTGAGTTTGCTCGAGGAATGAACGCTAGCCCCGCCCCCTCCGACTCGCCCAGCGCCTCGGGCCGCCTAGCCGGCCGCTTGGCATTGATCACCGGCGCCACCCGCGGCATCGGCCGCGCCGTTGCCATGCGGTATGCCGACGAGGGGTGCCAATTGATCCTCGTCGGCCGCACCCAGGGAGCCCTCGAGGAGGTGGACGACGCCGTTCAGGCGCGTGGCCGTAACGCCTCCCTGATTGTCGGCGACTTGAGCGACGGCGCGCTGATCGATCAAATCGGCGCCAACATCTTCGAGCGCTGGCATCGCCTCGACATTCTGGTCGGCAACGCCGGCGTGCTGGGCACCTTAAGCCCGCTCGCGCACATCAAGGCGAACGACTGGGACAAGGTGATCGCCCTCAACCTGACGGCGAACTGGCGGCTTATCCGCAGCCTCGATCCGCTCCTGCGCGCTTCGGATTCCGGGCGGGCCATCTTCGTGACGTCCGGCGTGGCCAAGGGGCGCGCCTATTGGGGAGCCTACGCGGTCTCAAAGGGCGCGTTGGAGACCCTGGTTCACAACTACGCGCACGAAATGGAGTCGACGTCGGTTCGCGTAAATCTGATCGATCCCGGTCGCAAACGCACGCGAATGCGGGCAATGGCCTATCCTGGCGAGGATCCGGAAACGGTCCCGCCAGCCGACGACCCGGCGCTGATGGAAGCCTTTGTCCGCCTTGCCGAGGCGTCTTGCACCGACAACGGGACCCGGGTCGCGGTATGAGCCCCGCCAGCTTTGCAGGCCAATCAAGGGCTTGCATGGAAGGCGACGATGTCGTTTTCGGCGCGCGTTTTCCGAGCCCCTGGCCGCACCCCCGCTTTCCACAACGCCTTTGGGGCGGTGGATTTCCCATCAACAAGGCAAAAAGCGTTGTTTGGACGCGGCTTTCGCGTTAATCGAAAAGCATCGGAGGTGGGAGTTTGGTAGGGTGGGGTATCCACCTCACCACGTACCGGTGAACGCCTGCCGTTGACTGCGCAGGCGGAGCGGAAGTATTGAGAGGCAAGGAAACGTATCTGCGAATGACCGACTCGCGCTCCCCAAAAGTTGTTCTCGAGCTCTTCGTAGCTGGCAATTCCCTGCTCGCACTCCGCGCCCAAGACACCTTGGAGCAGACCCTGTCCCGCGCCATGAGCCCGGACGAGTTCGAGTTGCGCGTGGTCGACATCGTCGCCGATCCGGGACGGGCAGTTGAGAACCGTGTTAAGGCGTCACCGACGCTCATTCGTCGCTCGCCGCTCCCTGAGGTGCGAATGATCGGTGATTTCTCGGCAGCCAGCGTCGTGTTGTCGCTGCTCGGGCTATCCCACTCAAAACGGCCGGAACCCGAAAGCGGCATCACCGATACGATCACCGATACGAAGGAATCCTAACCCTGATGACGTTGCAGAACGATCGCATCCAACGCCTGCTCGGCTTGACGCCAGCGGAAAAACAACCGACGGGCATCGAGGGGTTTGAACATTTGACCATTGGCGGCTTGCCGGACGGTCGGCCGACGTTGGTTTGCGGCAGTTCCGGTTCAGGTAAGACCGTTTTCACGATGGAGCTGCTGTATCACAGCGCAAAACAGTTTGGCCGCCCGGGGGTCTTCGTCACCCTCGAGGAGCCGGCGATCGACATCCTGCGCAATGTCAAGCGCATGGATTGGGACTTCGAGCCACTCATCGCCAACGAACAGGTGACGTTCATCGACGGTTCGCCGGACCCCATCCACCAGGAGGTGGTCGGCACCTACGATCTTGAGGGGCTGATCGCGCAGATTCGCTACGCCGTCAACAAAATCGGCGCCAAGCTGGTGATCATCGACTCCATCGGCTCGCTGTTCCAGGAGTTCACCGACTCATCGGTGGTGCGCCGGGAAATCTTCCGCATCACCCATTATTTGCGGGAAATGAACGTCATCTCGATCATGACGGCGGAACGCCTGTATGAATACGGCGCGGTAACCCGCCATGGCGTCGAGGAGTATGTCTCCGACAACGTCGTCATCCTGCGTAACGTGCTCACGGCGGAAAAAGTGCGCCGCACCATCCAAATCCTCAAGATGCGCGGCGACCAGCACTTCAAGGGTGAGTACCCGTTCACCATCACCAAACAGGGTATCAGTATCATCCCGCTGTCGGCGCGCGAACTGAAACAAGCGTCTTCCAACCGGCGGGTCAGCATCGGCAATCCGGTGCTCGACAACATGACCGGCGGCGGCCTGTTCAACGACTCCGTGTTCCTGGTCAGCGGCCCAACCGGCAGCGGCAAGACACTGCTTTCCAGCACCTTCACCGGCGAGGGGTGTCGCAATGGCGAACGGGTCCTGATGCTGGCCTACGAGGAGTCCCACGCCCAGCTGCTGCGCAACGCCCACTCGTGGGGCCTCAACTTCCAGGAATGGGAAGAGAAGGGGCTGCTGAGCGTCGTCTGCCAGTATCCGGAGGCCATGGGGCTCGAGGACCATCTGCTGATGATTCAGCGCGCGATCGAGACCTTCAAACCAAGCCGGCTGGTCATCGACAGTGTCTCGGCGATGGAGCGGGTCGCGCCGGTGCGCTTCTTCCGTGAATTCGTCATCAGTCTGACCTCGTACGCCAAGGACCAGGAGCTGTGCAGCCTGTTCACCAGCACAACGCCGAAGCTATCCGGCGGCGACTCGATCACCGAGGCGCACATCTCGACGATCACCGACGCCATCATTCTGCTGCGCTACATCGAGATCGAGGGCGAGCTCCGGCGCGGCATCGCGGTGATCAAGATGCGCGGATCCCAGCACGCCAAGGGCGTCTACGAATTCACCATCGACGACCACGGAATGAATATCGGCGCGCCGATCACCAACGTGCGCAACATCCTGCTCGGTGTCCCCCAGCCGATGGACATGGCCGAGGAAAGCCGCCTTCACGGCCTGTTCGAGCAGTGGCATACCGGCGAGATGATGGCCGACGACCCCAACCTCCAGGCGGCGCGTGACCAGTCGTGAAGACGGTCGCCGGGGCTACCGCCCCCCAGCCACAAACGGGGACCAGGCAACGGGCTGGCGCGCCTAGAGTGCATCAACCTCGTCGAATGCCGAATTGCCTGTCGGATCGTTCTCCAGATGGGTGGCGACTTTCTCGTAGACCTCGCTGAAGCCGAGCAGACGTTGCTGTAGCTCCGGGTCATCCTCGGCGATGGTGCGAAAAAGCTTGGCCGCGCCCCTGAGGAGATGCGCGGCGAGTTGGGCGTTGGTCGACATTGATTTTCCTCCCATCTCGCGTGTGAGCTGGCGCTTGTCTTCCACGATGATGCCGGATGGTACGATGGGCGCGACACCATGGGAGCGCATTGAAGTGGCGAGCGGCCCCCGCCTCTCCATTCAACCTAAGCCAGGCACCGCCGCGATCCAAGGCTTTATTGCCAACAGCCTCGACGCCCGTCGGTTCGCCTCCGCAAGTGGTGGACGCGTCAAGCCTGGAAGCGTATGATCGAACGCTGAGCTGAGGGTGCATGCGTCCGTACCGCCATTGATGATCGCCGGACAGGAAACGGCCCCATGCCCGACTCGGGCAAGCGTGTCTATGACATCGGCGTGGTCGGCGCTGGCATCGTCGGCCTCGCCCACGCGCTCGGCGCCGTGCGTCGGGGCAAGCGGGTGGTCGTGTTCGACCGCACGGCGCATGCCGTCGGCGCCTCGGTGCGCAACTTCGGTTTCGTCACCGTCACCGGCCAACAGGCCGGCGACTGCTGGCGCCGGGCCCGGCGGTCGCGCGACATCTGGGCGGAAGTGGCGCCGCAAGCCGGCATCCCGGTGGAGCACGCCGGCCTTTGCGTGCTCGCCCATCGCGAAGAGGCCGCCGCTATGCTCCCGCCGCGCAGCAGATAGAGCAACGCTTTGACGATCTCGTAGTAGCTTCAGACCCCCGGTCGGCCCGTCGCTTGCGGAATGGCCAAAGCGGTTTCAGCCCCCCATTCCGCAACCATCAAATCGCTTGGCAACCGCAGCCCCTCTCGCGCAAACTAATTGTGGGTGATGTCAATCCACATCTTGTGGATGCATGGCTGTTCGACTCCACAAATGAATCAGACTTGACTGATTTTACTCGATTTCTCTTTCGGTCAGGCTCTAAGAGACACGCCATGAAGCAGCGAACCGGAAACTCAACGCCATGACCGGCGGTGGCGTCGGCGTCGACGTCGGCGGAACCTTCACCGACTTGATCCTCCTGGAGCCGGCGGCCGACGGCAGCGCTGCAACAGTGCGCTTCGCCAAGGTGCCGACGACGCCGGACAACCAGGCGCTCGGCGTCCTTGCCGCGCTGGCGGAGGCCGGGATCGCGCTTCGCGGCGTCAAGACGGTCAGCCACGGCACGACGACGACGACGAATGCCATCCTGGAGCGCAAGCTGAGCCGTTGCGGGCTGATCACCACGCAGGGCTTCCGCGACATCCTCGAACTGGGCCGACGCACCCGCCCGTCGCCCTACGGCCTCACCGGCTCCTTCGAGCCGCTGATCCCGCGCCAGCTGCGCCTCGAGGTACCGGAGCGGATGGATGCCAGCGGCGCCGTGCTGACGCCGCTGGACGAGGAATCGGTGGTGGCGGCGGCGGCGGCGTTGCGGGCGGCGGGCTGCGAGTCGGTGGTCATCCATTTCCTGCACGGCTACGCCAACCCGGCGCACGAAAAGCGGGCGGCGGCGATCGTCCGCGAAGCCTGGCCCGAGGCGTACGTGACGGCCGGCCACGCGATCATGCCGGAGTTCCGCGAGTATGAGCGCGGCACGGCGGCGGCGATCAACGGCTGCGTGCAGCCGATCCTGCACCGTTATGTCACCTACCTGCGGCGGGAACTTGCGGCCAGGGGATACCAACGCGAGCTCTTGATGATGCAGGGCAACGGCGGCAGCGTCGCCGCGTCGCTGGCGGCGGAACGGCCGATCAATACCGTGCTGTCCGGCCCGGCGTCGGGGGTGATGGCGGCGGCGGCGGTGGCTCGGGCTTGTGATATCCGTAACGTCATCACCTTCGATACCGGCGGCACTTCATCGGATGTCGGCCTGGTCCTCGACGGCTTGCCACAGGTGACGCCGGAGATCGAACTCGGTTACGCCCTGCCGGTGCACCTGCCGATGGTCGACGTGCACGCCATCGGCGCCGGCGGCGGATCGCTGGTCCACGTCACCGAGGCCGGCCTGATCGGTGTCGGCCCCGAAAGCGCCGGCGCCCACCCCGGCCCGGTCTGCTACGGGCGTGGCGGCGAGAGACCGACGTTGACCGACGCGCAGGTGTTGCTGGGCCGTTTGGCGGGCGACGGCCTGCTCGGCGTCGACACGCCGGTCGAAACGCAGGCCGTCGCCGACGCATTCACCCGCCATGTCGGCCGGCCGCTCGGGCTGGAGGCGGAAGCCGCCGCCGGCGGCGCGCTTGCGGTCGCCACTCACCTGATGGCCGGCGCCATCCGCATCGTCACCCTGGCGCGGGGCCACGATCCGCGCGACTTCGCGCTGTTCGCCTTCGGCGGCGGCGGGCCGATGTTCGCCTGCGCGCTGGCCCGCGAACTCGGCGTGCCGACGGTGCTCGTGCCGCCCAGGCCCGGCATCACCAACGCCATCGGCTGCGCCGCCGCCGACCTGCGCCACGACTACGCGACGGTGATCAACGCCGCCTTGGCGGACGCCGACATGGCAGCCGTCCACCGGGCGCTCGCCGATCACTGCGCGCAAGGCGAGGCGACGCTGGCCCGCGAGGCGATCGACATCGAGCGGATCGAGCATCGCCATGTCGCCGACCTGCAGTTCCAGGGCCAGACGCACACGCTGTCCGTCCCGCTCAGCGAGGCGACGCCGACCCGCGAGGCGCTGGGGGAAGCCTTCGCCGCCGCCTACCACGCCCGGTTCGCGGTCGCGCTGGACGAGATCCGCCCGGTGCTGGTCAATCTGCGCACCTCCGTGATCGGCCGCCGCCCGCCGGTTCCCCTGTCGCTGCTGAACCCGGCGCAAGGCGACGACGCGACCGGGCAAAGCGGCGACCACCGCCGCCCCGTCTGGTTCGCCGGCAGCTGGCGGGAGACGCTGATCCTGAGGCGGGAGAGCCTGCCCGCCGGCGTCGCGATGGACGGCCCGGCGATCGTCACCCAGCGCGACGCGACGACGGTGATCGAGCCCGGCTGCGCCTTCCGTGTCGACCCGCTCGGCAACCTGCTCATCACGGTGACGCCATGACCGCCCTCGACCCGATCACGCTCACCGTCATTCAGAGCGGCCTGCAGCAGGTGTGCAACGAGATGGACCTCGCCTTCGTGCGGTCGGCCTTCAGCCCGGTGATCTCGGAGGCGCTCGACCGGTCGGACGGCATCTACGCGCCCGGGACCGGCGACCTGATCGCCCAGGGCGAGCTGGGCCTGCCGGTGTTCATCGGCACCATGCAATTCTCCACCCGGGCGGTGATCGAGCGGGCGGGCGACCCCCGCCCCGGCGATGTCTACATCGTCAACGACCCCTACCTCGGCGGCACCCACCTGATGGACGTCAAGTTCGTCAAGCCGTTCTTCTATCGCGGCCAGCTGTTCGCCTGGCTGGCCAACACCGGACATTGGCCGGACATCGGCGGCGCGGTGCCGGGCGGCTTCTCGGCGACGGCGACGGAGGTCGAGCAGGAGGGACTGCGGCTGCCGCCGGTGCGCCTGTTCAAGGAGGGCGCGCTCGACGAGGAGATCCTCGCCATCATCCTCTCCAACATCCGCATCGCCGACCAGCGCACCGGCGACATCAAGGCGCAGGCCGCCGCGCTGACGGTCGGCGAACGGCGGCTGACGGCGCTCCTCGACCGCTACGGCCAGGAGACGGTGGCGACGGCGATCGGCGAGTTGCGAGCGCTGGCATCGCAGCAGATGCGCAAGAAGATCGCTACCATTCCAGAGGGCGTCTACACCGGCGAGGCGGTCGTCGATTCCGACGGCGTCGTCGACGAGGCGCTGCTCATCAAGGTCAGGCTGGAGCGGCGGGGCGACACGCTGGAGGTCGATTTCGACGGCTCCAGCCCGCCTTGCGTCGGGCCGATGAATTCGGTGCTGGCGACGACGATTTCCTCCGTCTACCTCGCCATTAAGCACGTCTTCCCGGACGTGCCGATCAATGCGGGCACCTTCGATCCCCTGCGCATCAAGGATCCGGAAGGGACGTTCCTCTATGCGAAATACCCGCGCCCCGTCTCCGGATGCGCGGCGGAGGTCAGCCAGCGCATCGCCGAGGCGGTGTTCGATGCCCTGCAAAAGGCGATCCCGGACCGGCTGTTCGCCGCGCCGGCCGGCACGTCCGGCAACCTTGCCCTCGGCGGCGTCGATCCGCTCACCGGCCGCGCCTACGTCATGTACGTGATTTCCGGCGGCGGCTACGGGGGGTCACCGTGGGGCGACGGCCTAACCAACGGCTGTTCGACCATCGGCATCTCGAAGACGACGCCGATCGAGGTGTTCGAGCAGCGCTATCCGGTGCTGTTCGAGGAGTACGCGCTGCACGAGGGCTCGGGCGGCGCCGGCCGCCACCGGGGCGGGTTCGGGGTGCGCTACCGGCTGCGCCTGAGGCGGGGCCGGGCGCGCGCATCAATGGTCATGGACCACGGCCGCATCGGCCCCAATGGCGCCCGAGGCGGCGCCCGAGGCGGACTCAACCGGGTCGCCGTCCACCGCGGCGATTCGCTCTACGTGCCGCTGCACTGCTCCAAGGATCAGGACATCGCCCTCGCCGCCGGCGACAGGATTGCGGTATCGACACCCGGCGGCGGCGGCTACGGCGATCCACTGACCCGGCCGGCGGAGGAAGTCCTCGCCGATGTCGTGAGCGGCTATTACACGATAGACCAGGCGCGCCAGGGGTTTGGCGTCGTTCTCGCAGAGAGTCCGCTCACCGTCGATGCCGCCGCCACCGCCGCCGAACGCCGCCGGCGCGCCACCGAGGTTTCAGGTGAAACGGAGCGAAACCTTTCTTGACTTGGCCGCTTGGCAGGCCGCACCCCATCATCGAGAATAAGAATGAGACCAAATTAAGGGCGGACTCTGAAACGGGTCCGAAGTTTAGAGGACGGCGTTAATCATGAGCAGCCTTGTCAACACAGCTGGATCGCAACCGCGGCGGTCGACCGCGCCCGCCACATCGTTTTCGAGCCGTCCCTGGCTGCCGGCGACCGAAATCATGCGTCTCTTTGCCCGCTATCGCGGTCGGCAGCTCGATCGCCAGCGGCCGATGGATGCCCAGCATCGCCAGCTCCTCAACCTTGTCAGCCGCGCCAAGGACACCCGTTTCGGCCGCGACCATGGCTTCGCCGGCATCAACAGCGTCGCCGCCTACCAGTCACGGGTGCCGCTGCGCACCTACAACCAGCACTGGAACGATTACTGGAAGGCCGACTTCCCACGCCTGATCGACTGCACCTGGCCGGGAACGATGCCCTACTTCGCCGTCTCCTCCGGGACTTCGACGGGCCAGGTCAAGCACATCCCCTGCTCGCAGGCGATGGTCGAGTCGAACAAGCGCGCCGCCCGCGACATCCTCGTCCATCACATGCGCTACCGCCCGCACAGCCGCCTGCTCGACGGTAAGTTCTTCGTGCTCGGCGGCAGCACCGATTTCAACGAGGTGGCGCCCGGAATTTACGCTGGTGACATCAGCGGCATCGCCGCCGCCAACGTGCCGTTCTGGGCCCAGAGCTTCTACTTCCCCGGCCGCGATCTGACCTTCATCAGCGACTGGGAAGAGAAAATCGACCGCCTCGTCGACGGCTCGGCTGGCCTCGACTTCCGCTTTTTGAGTGGCGCGCCGGGGTGGATCGCTATCCTGTTCGAGAAGATGGCCGAGAAACGCGGGCTCGGCCCGGCGCGTGTCGCCGACCTGATGCCGAACCTGGAGATGTTGGTGCATGGCGGGGTCAGCTTCAAGCCCTACCGCGACCGATTCGCCGAACTGCTCGAAGGCAGCAACGCCGAGACGCGCGAGGTGTACCCAGCCAGCGAGGCGTTCGTCGCCATCGCCGACAAGGGGCCCGGCGAAGGCATGCGCCTCAATCTCGACCATGGCCTGTTCTACGAGTTCATCCCCGTCGAGGAGATCGACAGCCCGAATCCGACCCGCCATTGGATCGCCAACGTCAAGACCGGTATTGATTACGCCATCGCGCTGACTACCTGCGCCGGCCTGTGGAGTTACGTCATCGGCGACGTCGTGCGTTTCGTCGATCTTCAGCCGCCGCGCCTGCTGGTCACCGGTCGCACCTCCTACATGCTGTCGGCATTCGGCGAGCACGTCACCGGAGAACTGGTGGAGACGGCGGTGTTGGCGGCGGCAGCCGAGATCGGCGCCCGGCTCAGCGAATTCGCCGTCGGCAGCCGACACACGACGGAGCGCGGCGGCAACCTCGGTCACCATACCTACGTCGTCGAATTCACCGAGCCGGCCAGCGGCGGCGTCGACCGGGAGCGATTCACCGACGTTGTCGACCGCGTCCTCGCCGAGAAGAACGAGGACTATCGCGAGCGCCGCGCCCTGCCGCTCGGCCTCGCGGCGCCCGAAGTCCGCTTCGTCGAGCCTGGCACCTTCGCCGAATGGATGAAAAGCCGCGGCAAACTCGGCGGTCAGCATAAGGTGCCGCGGGTGATCCCGGATAGCGAATTGCTCGACCACCTGCTGGCGTTCATCGCTCGGTCGTAAACGCCGAAAAGGCGAGCGGGCGACCGGTTCGCCCCGGTGAGCGCGCCGGTCGGTTAAAGGGCGTTGTCCATCGACGGTCGTGCATCCGACGACGTTAGCCGCGAGACCACGTCCAATCTCCATCATCTGCCATAATGCGCAAACATCACGGCACATCTTTCGCCTTTTGATTGAGGTGAACCTCGGAATCCGTCTCCAGTTATGGTAAAATAACTAGTCGACCGTGAAGAATTCCCGACGCGTTGATTTCATGTAATTTTTAGAGCTTTCCAGGTATTCGAAATTGCAGGAA
>CAYWRP010000025.1:0-40258 GCA_964460955.1 uncultured Rhodospirillaceae bacterium
CGGCCGCACCGTCGGCGCCGGCGTCGTCTCGAAAATCATCGAATAGACTGTGGGTGTTCGGGCCCTGCGGCCCAGTGAATCGAATAAAAGAGAAAAGAGCGTGGAAAACCAAAACATTCGAATTGGGCTGCGGGCTTTCGATCATCGCGTCCTCGATCAATCGGCGCGCGAGATTGTCAATACGGCACGCCGAACCGGGGCCCGGGTTTGCGGTCCGATTCCGCTGCCGACACGGATCGAGCGGTTTACTGTGTTGCGGTCACCGCACATCGACAAGAAGTCGCGCGAGCAGTTCGAGATCCGGACGCACAAGCGCCTGCTCGATATCATCGACCCGACCCCGCAGACGGTGGACGCCTTGATGAAACTCGATCTCGCCGCCGGCGTCGACGTCGAAATCAAGTTGTAAGAGGGCCGAAGGTGATGCGAACCGGTTTGATTGCGAAAAAGGTCGGTATGTCCCGAACCTTCGGTGACGGTGGCGCGCACGTGCCGGTGTCGATCCTGCGTATTGAGCAGTGCCAAGTGGTGGCGACGCGCACGGAGGAGAAGGACGGCTACTCCGCCGTGCAGCTTGGTTCGGGTGCCGCGAAGGCGAAGAACACATCGCGTGCGGAGCGCGGCCATTTCGCCCGCGCCAGCGTCGAGCCGAAGCGGAAGTTGAGGGAATTTCGCGTTTCCGAAGACTGTCTGTTGGATGTCGGCGCGGAGATCTCCGCCGAGCATTTTGTCGCCGGACAGTATGTCGACGTCACCGGCGTTTCCATCGGCAAGGGGTTCGCTGGTGGCATGAAGCGGCATAATTTCGGCGGCCTTCGAGCGTCGCACGGTGTTTCCATCAGCCACCGAAGCCATGGCTCGACCGGCCAGTGCCAGGACCCGGGTAAGGTGTTCAAGGGCAAGAAAATGGCGGGGCACATGGGGGCGCGGAAGGTAACCCTGCACAACCTGCAAGTGGTGGCCACCGATAGCGACACGGGGTTGATTCTTGTCAAGGGCGGCGTACCGGGCGCAAAGGGCGGATACGTGTACATTCGCGATGCGGTGAAGAAGCCGGCGCCTGCGGACGTGCCGGTTCCCGCCGCCGTTGTCGCCGCCTCGGGCGAAGCGACGAGTGCCGCCGGCGAAACGCGCGGAGACGAAGGAGTTTAGAGGCAGTGCAGGCGAAAATCGTCGATCTTTCGGGTGAGGCGGTCGGTGAAATGGAGCTCGCCGACGCGATCTTCGCACGCGAGGTCCGCTCCGACATCATGGCCCGCGTGGTCAATTGGCAGCTGGCTCGTCGGCGCGCCGGCACTCATAGCACGAAAAGCCGCAGCGAAGTCGCGCGGACCGGTCAAAAGCCGTTCCGGCAGAAGGGAACCGGTCGCGCCCGCCAAGGATCCACTAAGGGGCCGCACATGCGGGGCGGTTCCGTCGTCCACGGGCCGAAGCCGCGCGATCATGCGCACGATCTTCCGAAGAAGGTGCGAAAACTGGGGCTGCGGTGCGCCTTGTCCGCTAAGGCGGCCGCCGGCGAACTCATGGTCGTCGATCTCGCCGCCTTCGAGCAGTCGAAAACGCGTGCCCTCGCCGAGGTTGCGGGCCGCCTTGGCTGGGGCTCGGCGCTGGTTGTCGATGGCGCGGTGGTAAACGATGCGGTGGCGCGGGCGGCGCGCAATCTCAAGGGGGTCGACGTCCTGCCGGCCCGGGGTGCAAACGTCTATGACATCCTGCGCCACGAGACCCTCGTTCTGACGCGCAACGGGGTGGCGGCTCTGTCGGAAAGGTTGTCCTGACCATGGCCCGCAAGCCGATGGCCGTCGCCTCGACGCGTGACGAAGCCAAATACGAAATCATTCGCCGCCCGGTGATCACCGAAAAAGCAACGCTGTTGAGCGAGAGCAATCAGGTGGTGTTTCAGGTGGCCATGGACGCGACGAAGCCCGAGATCCGCACCGCCGTACAGGAGCTCTTCAAGGTCAAGGTCATGGCTGTCAACACGCTGGTCACCAAGGGTAAAGTGAAGCGTTTCCGGGGGCGGTTGGGTCGGCGCGTCGATACCAAGAAAGCGATCGTCACCTTGGCGGAAGGTGAATCGATCGACATCACGTCGACGGTGTAGGAATTCAGCATGCCGCTTAAACAGTTCAATCCTGTCACGTCCTCGCAGCGCGGACTCGTTCTCGTTCACCGGGGTGGTTTATGGGCGGGCGACCCCGAGAAATCCCTCTGTGTCGGCGCCAAGGGCAAGGGCGGTCGAAACAATAACGGGCGTGTCACGGTCCGCCATCGCGGCGGTGGCCATAAACGGAAGTATCGGGTCCTCCAGTTCCGCCGCCATGAGAAATCGCTTCCCGGTGTCGTCGAGCGGCTCGAATACGACCCCAATCGGACCGCGTTCCTGGCCTTGATCCGTTACGAGGATGACAGCCTTGCCTACATTTTGGCGCCCCAGCGGCTGCAGGTGGGCGATACCGTCGCCTACGGCACGAACGTCGATGTCAAGCCCGGCAACGCGATGCCATTGCAAAACATTCCCGTCGGGACGATTATCCACAACGTGGAGATGAAGCCTGGCAAGGGTGGGCAGATCGCTCGCTCGGCTGGGTCCTACGCCCAGTTGGTCGGCAAGGATCGCGGCTATGGCCAACTCCGTCTCAGTTCGGGTGAATTGCGCATCGTCCGCGCCGAGTGCGTGGCGAGCATCGGCGCCGTATCAAACCCGGATCAGCAGAACATCAAGATCGGCAAGGCCGGTCGTAGCCGGTGGTTGGGTCGGCGGCCGTCGGTGCGGGGCGTCGTGATGAACCCCATCGACCACCCGCATGGTGGTGGCGAGGGACGCACGTCCGGTGGGCGTCATCCGAGCACGCCGTGGGGCAAGCCGACCAAGGGGTATCGGACGCGCAACAACCGGCGCACCGACAAGATGATCATCCGTGGCCGCAAGCGCCGCAGGTAGAAGGCAGGAGAGAGAGAATTGCCGCGATCAGTGTGGAAAGGGCCATTCGTTGATGGCTATCTGCTGAAGAAGGCGGAAGCTGCGCGAGCCTCCAAGCGTAACGACGTCATCAAGACATGGTCGCGCCGATCGACGATCCTGCCGCAGTTCGTCGGTCTGACCTTCGGCGTGCACAATGGCAAGAAGTTCATACCCGTGTTGGTGACCGAGGATATGATCGGACACAAGTTCGGTGAGTTTTCGCCAACGCGGACCTTCCTCGGCCATGTCGCCGACAAGAAAGCCAAGCGGAAGTAGGTTGAAGTAGGGTAAGGGCGCGGGAGCATAGGACATGGGCCGCCGCAGAGGCGAAGATGAAGCGATCGCAACGGTGCGAAACTTGCGCGTCAGCCCGCGCAAGCTGAACGACGTCGCCGAGTTGATCCGCGGTCAGCGATGCGACAAGGCGTTGCTGGATCTCGAGTTTTCCACGCGCCGGATCGCCAAGGATGTGCGCAAGGCGTTGCAGTCGGCGATCGCCAATGCGGAAAACAACCACGATCTGGATTTGGACCTTCTTTACGTGAAGGAAGCAACGGTTGGACGTTCCGTTGTCATGCGGCGCTTCCGACCCCGCGCTCGCGGTCGCGTGGGGCGGCTCCGTAAACCGTTCAGCCATCTTCGGCTTGTCGTTCGTGAACAAGGGGACGAAGCATAGTGGGTCAGAAAGTTAACCCGATCGGATTCAGGCTGGGCATCAATCGGACGTGGGAGTCGCGGTGGTTCGCCACCAATGACTATGCTCAATTGTTGCACGAGGACCTGCGCATCCGACAGTATTTGCACAAGACGCTGGCTCAGGCGGGTGTGTCCCGCATTGTCATCGAACGGCCGGCCAAGCGCGCCAAGATCACCATTCACACCGCACGGCCCGGGGTCGTCATCGGCAAAAAGGGCGCGGATATCGAAAAGCTGCGGCTGGCGCTGTCGCGGATGACGCGGTCCGAAGTCAACCTCAACATCGTCGAGGTACGGAAACCAGAGATTGAAGCGAATTTGATTGCCGAAAACGTCGCCCAGCAATTAGAAAGGCGGGTTTCCACTCGGCGGGCGATGAAGCGCGCGGTCCAATCGGCGGTCCGGCTCGGCGCGCAGGGCATCCGTATCAACTGCGGCGGCCGGCTTGGCGGCGCCGAGATCGCCCGGTCGGTCTGGTATCGAGAGGGCCGCGTGCCATTGCATACCTTGCGCGCACATGTGGAATACGGCCAGGCGGAAGCCCGGACCACGTACGGTATCTGCGGCGTCAAGGTGTGGGTCTACAAGGGCGAGATCCTCGCTCACGACCCGATGGCGGTCGACAAGCGGAATGTTGAACAACAAACGGTCCGCTGAACGCGGGCCGCTCAAGGGGCGAAGTTAGGCGATGCTCAGTCCGAAGCGAACCAAGTTTCGCAAACAGTTCAAGGGTCGGATAAAGGGAGAGGCGAAGGGCGGCACCAACCTTGATTTCGGCGCGTACGGGCTAAAGGCGATGGAGCCGGAACGCATTACCGCGCGGCAGATCGAGGCGGCAAGGCGGGCAATCAACCGCTACATGCGCCGGGCTGGCCGCGTCTGGATCCGCATTTTCCCCGATATCCCGATCAGTTCAAAGCCTGCGGAGGTGCGCATGGGCAGCGGCAAGGGGTCGCCCGAATTCTGGGCGGCGCGTGTCCATCCGGGGCGGATCATCTTCGAGATCGACGGTGTGCCGGAAGCGGTCGCCAGGCAGGCGCTGACGTTGGGCGCGGCCAAGCTGCCGATCCGAACCCGCTTTGTTTCGAAGATCGGTTGACGGGGGTCGTGTCGTGAAAGCTCACGAAATCCGCGGCCTCAGCGAAGATCAGCTTCGCAACGAGTTGCTCAATCTACGTAAGGAGCATCTGAACTTGCGATTTCAGATGGCAACGGGCGAGTTTCAAAACACGGCGCGGCTGCGCCAGATCAAGAAAGCGATCGCCCGCCTGAAAACGATCATGAACGAGCGCAAACGCGCGTCTGGCAATAAGGTTTAACGAATAACGATGCCGAGAAGAACATATCGCGGGGTGGTCGTGAAGGACGCCATGAACAAGACGGTCGTCGTCCGGGTGGCGCGGCAGATCAAGCATCCCCTCTACGGCAAATTCATCAAGCGGACGAAGAAGTATCTCGCGCACGATGAGAACAACGTCTGCAAGACGGGTGAACAGGTTTCAATTCGAGAGTGCCGGCCGCTTTCCAAGCGCAAATGTTGGGAGGTGTTCGCCGACAGCCCAACCGCTGATACCGGCGCCCACGAGGTGGCATCATGATTCAAGTCGAGTCCAATCTCGACGTGGCGGATAATTCAGGCGCCCGGCGGCTGCAGTGTATCCGCGTGGTGGGGGGGTCGCGTCGCAAGTATGCCGGCGTCGGCGACCTCATCGTGGTGTCCGTCAAGGACGCGATTCCGCGCGGCCGAGTGAAAAAAGGCGAGGTCATGCGCGCCGTCGTCGTCCGGACGGCGAACCCGGTTCGTCGCTCCGATGGTTCGCTCATCCGCTTCGATCGCAATGCGGCCGTCTTGATCAACAAGCAGTCCGAGCCCATCGGCACGCGAATTTTCGGCCCGGTGACGCGCGAGCTGCGCGCCAAGGGCTATATGAAGATCATTTCCTTGGCCCCCGAAGTTCTGTAGGGCAGGTGCAACCGATGAAGATTCGCAAAGGCGATAGGGTCGTCGTTCTCAAGGGCCGTAGCCGTGGCAAAACGGGAGAGGTGTTGCGTGTCGTGCCGCGGAAGAACGTCGCCTTCGTGCAAGGCGTCAACATCGTCAAGCGAGCGATGAAGCCGACGCAGATGTCCCCCGGCGGCATCACCGAAAAGGAAGCCCCCATTCACGTTTCGAACCTGGCGTTGATCGATCCGGAATCGGACAAGCCAACGCGTGTCGGTTTCGTGGTGGGAGAGGATGGCGAAAAACGGCGCCAGGCGAAACGCTCCGGCGTCATGATTTAGGGGATCGATACGGTGGCGGCGCGTTTGCGAGAATACTACAGTTCGACGGTTCGGCAGGAACTTATCGACAAGTTCAAATACGAGAACCCAATGCAGGTGCCTCGATTGGTGAAGATCGTGCTGAATATGGGCGTCGGCGAGGCGGCACAGGATCGTAAGAAAATGGACGCGGCGGTCGAGGATTTGGCGCTGATCTCCGGTCAGAAACCGATCATCACGAAGGCACGCAAGTCGATAGCGGGCTTCAAGATCCGTGAAGGGATGGCGGTCGGTTGCAAGGTGACGCTGCGTCGCGACCGCATGTATGAGTTTCTCGATCGTTTTATCAACATCGCGCTGCCGCGGGTACGCGACTTCCAGGGTATCTCGCCGAAATCGTTCGACGGGCTGGGATGCTTCTCGATGGGCGTCAAGGAACAGATCATTTTTCCGGAAATCAATTACGACAGTGTAAGCGAAATCCGTGGGCTGAACGTTTGTATCGTGACGACGGCGAAGACGGACCAGGAAGCCAAGGGGCTGCTGACGGCGTTCGATATGCCGTTTTCTTCTTGATTGACGAGATATGACCGGGTTGCGCTAATGGCAAAGAAAAGCATGGTTGAACGAAACAAGAAGCGGCGGCAGTTGTCCGACCGCTACCGCCACAAGCGGGCGGAACTGAAGCGGATCGTCATGGACAAGACGGCGGAACCCGAGGAACGGTTCGACGCCCAGCTGAGAATGAACAAACTGCCCCGCAATTCCGCCAAGGGCCGGGTTCGGCTGCGCTGCACGCTCACCGGGCGCGGCCGCGGTAACTACCGCAAGTTCGAGTTGTCGCGGATCGCGTTGCGCGAACTGGGCTCGACCGGGCAAATACCCGGCATGGTTAAGTCAAGTTGGTAGGATCGAGGCCCGATTATGTCCAATAGTGATCCGATCAGCGATCTGCTGACCCGCATCCGCAACGGCCAGAAGGCTCGCAAGGCGAAAATCGGTGCGCCGGCGTCGAGGCTGAAAGTCGGTGCGCTCGATGTGCTGAAGCGGGAAGGCTACATCCGCGACTATTCAATGCATGATCTTGACGCGGCCAAGAAGGAATTGATCATCGAGTTGAAATACGTTGATCAGCGGCCGGTGATCCAAGAGATCAAGCGGGTGTCACGGCCCGGGCGGCGGGTTTATTCGAGAATTGGCGACCTTAAGAAGGCGTACAACGGGCTCGGCATTTCGGTGATCTCGACCTGCCGCGGCGTGCTGTCCGACAGTGAGGCGCGATCCGCCAATGTCGGCGGCGAGGTCATGTTTACGGTATTTTGAGCGAAGGAAGGACCGACCGGATGTCGAGAGTTGGAAAGCCCCCCATCCCCGTGCCGAGCGGGGTGACGGTGGAAATCGGCGACGGTTTGGTCAGCGCCAGCGGCAAATTGGGGGCGTTGACCGTTCCGTTCAGTCACGCGGTGAGTATTGAACGCCAGGACGGCACCCTGGTCGTCAAACCCACCAGCGACACGCAGGAAGCGCGGCGGATGTGGGGAACCGTCCGCGCTTGTTTGCAGAATGCCGTTCACGGGGTCGGCGTCGGGTTCTCCCGAAAGCTGGAATTGGTGGGCGTCGGCTACCGCGCCCAACTCCGCGGTAAGGACTTGGTCCTTCAGCTGGGGTATAGCCACGAAATCGTCATCCCCGCTAAGGATGGCATCAAGTTCGAGTGTCCGGACAATACGCATATCACGGTCAGCGGTCACGACAAGCAAGCCGTCGGTCAGGTGTGTGCCAATATCAAGGCCTTGCGTCCGGTCGAGCCCTATAAGGGGAAAGGCGTTCGTTATGAGGGCCAGTATGTGATCCGCAAGGAAGGGAAGAAGAAGTAACACCATGGGGTCGTTCAGGGAACGCATGCAGCGCCGCCGCTTCCGTGCGCGGCGGGCCATCAAGCGGGCGAGCGCCGACCGTCTCCGCCTGTCCGTATTTCGCTCCAATCAGCACATTTACGCGCAAGTCATCGATGACCGAATCGGTCGCACCTTGGCCGCAGCATCGACGGTGGACCCGGAGGTGAAAGGCGAGGCGGCGACGCTGAAAGGGGTGGATCGGGCGAAGCAGGTCGGCACGCTGCTCGGGCAGCGGGCGACCGGAGCCGGCGTCGAGCAAGTGAAGTTCGATCGCGGCCCTTACCGCTACCACGGCCTCGTCAAGGCGCTTGCCGATGGCGCGCGCGAATCCGGTTTGAAATTCTAGGCTGGGAAACGACGAATATTATGGCACGTAGACAGGGTGAACGGCAGCGCGACCGCGGTGGACAGGAAGAATCGGAACTCACCGACAAGCTCGTTCATATCAACCGTGTCGCCAAGGTCGTTAAAGGCGGACGCCGTTTTTCCTTTGCCGCCCTTGTCGTCGTTGGCGACGGGCACGGTCGCGTTGGCTGCGGAACGGGCAAAGCGCGGGAAGTGCCGGAGGCCATTCGCAAGGCAACCGACCAGGCCAAGCGCAATCTGATCCGTGTCCCGCTGCGCGACGGCCGGACGCTTCATCATGACATTACCGGTCAGTTCGGCGCGGGGAAGGTCGTCTTGCGCGCTGCTCCTGCCGGAACCGGGGTGATCGCTGGCGGCCCGATGCGTGCTGTCTTCGAAACCATGGGTGTCCAAGACGTCGTCACGAAGTCGGTCGGCACTTCCAATCCTCACAATATGATCAAGGCGACCTTCAATGCGCTTCAGCGGTGCAAGTCGCCTCGGCGCGTCGCTTCGGATCGGGGCAAACGGGTGGGGGATTTGATCGGCCGGCGTAACGAAGGCCCTGGTGAAAAGCGGGCTTAGACGATTCCGCGATCTAAAGGGGGATGCGTCGCGACAATTGGCTATTCGGTCGCTGGTTTGGCCAATCGAGAGCGAGACATTGGACCGACAAGGCTGTTTGTGTGATTTCCCGGAGCGCGACCGGGCTTGCGCTGGGTGAGGATGTTAGTGATGAAGTTGAACGAACTGGAAGTCAGCAAGGGGGCGCGGCAAAGTCGGTCCCGCGTCGGGCGGGGCATTGGTTCCGGGATGGGAAAGACCGCCTGCCGAGGGCAAAAGGGGCAGAAATCGCGCGCCGGAGCTTCACTTATTACCGGTTTCGAAGGCGGGCAGATGCCGCTGTACCGCCGGTTGCCGAAACGCGGCTTTAAGAGCCGGAAGGCGGCGACGCGGGCGGAAGTCAGTCTGCGCGCGCTGCAGCGGGCCATCGATTCTGGCAAGATTTCCGCCGCTGCCCCGATAGACGAAGCGGTTCTGCGGGATGCTGGACTGGTGCGTCGGGAAAAGGTCCGGGTTAAGTTGATCGGCCGGGTGGACCTTTCGACGCCGCTGACCATTTCGATAGCCGCGGCCACCAAGGGGGCCATCGAAGCCGTCCATTCGGCCGGCGGCACCGTGACGACGCCTGCCGCCACGGACGGCGCGTGAAGGGTGGCCGAGACGAGGCGCGGTCGGGCGGGAAGGACCCGCGCGCCGCTGATTAGGGATCCAAGGACGAGAAATGGTCTCCGCGGCTGAACAACTGGCATCGCAAATGAGCTTTGGCACCTTTGCCAAGGCGACGGATCTCCGCAAGCGGATCTGGTTTACCCTAGGCGCGCTGATCATTTATCGCCTTGGGACCTATATTCCGCTGCCCGGGATCGATCCGCTGGCGCTCAGCGAACTCTTCTCGGCGCAGGCCGGCGGCATTCTCGGGATGTTCAACGTTTTCTCCGGTGGCGCTTTGGGCCGGATGACCATTTTCGCGTTGAACATCATGCCCTACATTTCGGCATCGATCATCGTCCAATTGATGGCGGCGGTGACACCCAGCCTTAAGGCGCTGAAAAAGGAAGGCGAGGCCGGGCGGAAGAAACTCAATCAGTACACCCGTTATTTGACTGTTCTCATCGCCGCCGGACAGGCGTTCGGCCTCGCCATCGGCTTGGAGGGGATGCAATCCTCGGGCGGCGCGGTGGTCATCGATCCGGGCCTGTTCTTCCGGGTTTCGACGGTCATCTCGCTCGTCGGCGGGACGATTTTCCTCATGTGGCTCGGCGAGCAGATCACGGCGCGTGGGGTCGGTAACGGTATTTCGCTGATCATTTTTGCCGGAATCGTCGCCGAGTTGCCCCAGGCGCTCGCCGCGACGCTTGAGTTGGGGCGCACGGGTGTCCTTTCGGCGGCCTTCATCATTGGTTTCGGCCTGCTCGCCGTCGGGGTGATCTTCCTCGTCGTATTCATCGAGCGGGCGCAACGGCGGATCATCATCCAGTACCCCCGCCGCCAGCAGGCGGGAGGCGGCCGGCCCGTTGGCAGCACCTCGCACCTGCCCCTGAAGATCAACACGCCAGGTGTCATTCCGCCGATTTTTGCCTCGTCCATTCTGCTGATGCCCCTGACCATCGTCGGCTTTTCGGCGGGGAGCGGCCCCGAATGGATGACCGCCATTTCTTCCTACATGGGCCGGGGGCAGCCGCTATATCTGTTCCTGTACATCTCCTTCATTGTATTCTTCTGCTTCTTCTACACCTCGATCGTCTTTGATCCGCACGAGACTGCGGACAACCTGAAGAAGTATGGTGGGTACGTACCGGGGATCCGCCCAGGCACGAACACGGCCGAGTATCTCGAGAAGGTGCTGACGCGGCTAACCGTCATTGGTGCTCTCTACTTGGCAATCGTCTGCGCCATGCCGGAACTGCTCTACGCTCGATACTCGGTGCCATTTTACTTTGGCGGGACGAGTCTATTGATCGTCGTCACGGTAACGCTGGATACCGTGACTCAGGTGCAATCGCATCTTCTCGCGTATCAGTACGAGGGGCTCGTTAAAAAAGCCCGGTTCAAGGGAGGACGCAAATGAAGATCCTTTTGATGGGGCCGCCTGGTTGCGGCAAGGGAACGCAGGCGGAGAGATTAGTCAAGGATCTTGGCCTCAACCATCTCGCCACGGGCGATCTGCTGCGGGCGGAAGTCGCCAAGGGGAGCGAGATTGGCAACAGGGCCAAAGAGATCATGAAGAGCGGCGCGCTGGTGCCGGATGACCTGATCATTCAGATCCTGCGGAAGCGTTTGGACGAAGGGGTCGCCAACGAGGGTTTCATTCTTGACGGATTCCCGCGTACGCTTGACCAAGCCCACGCGTTGAACCATCTCATGGCGGAACGAGATGGAGGCATCGACAAGGCCATTCTGATCGAGGTCGACGACGAGGAGTTGATCTCGCGCATTTCGGGGCGCTTTTCTTGCGCTTCTTGCGGCGCTGGGTACCATGATCGGTTCAAGAAACCAAAGCGGGAAGGCGTCTGCGACGTCTGTGGCGCCACGGAATTCGTCAGACGTCCCGACGACAACCCCGAGACGGTCGCCCAACGCTTACAAGTTTATCACAAGCAGACGGAGCCGATCGCCGAATTTTACGAAAAAAAGGGAATATTAGAACGCGTCGATGGTCAAAAATCGATTCACGAGGTTTATGACGACATTCGGTCGGCTCTTTAGGCACGGGCCAGGGAAGTGGCCATTCCTGTCGGCGGGAGACGTCGGCGATCCGGTGGCGGCCGGTTATGAAAGCTTAGCGGAGAGAGAGAAGTGGCTCGAGTTGCAGGCGTCAACATTCCCGATGGCAAGCGGGTCGAAATCGCGCTGTGCTATATTCACGGCATAGGCCGTCATTCGGCGCGGACCATCTGTCAAACCCTGGAAATTCCGAGTGAACGGCGGGTTCAAGACCTTACGGACGCGGAAATTGTCAGGCTGCGCGAAAAAATCGACGCGGAGTATCGTGTCGAGGGTGATCTGCGCCGCGAGACGGCGACCAACATCAAGCGTCTGATGGATCTCAAATGCTATCGCGGCCTCAGGCACCGCCGCGGATTACCGGCCCGCGGCCAGCGCACGCACACGAATGCGCGGACGCGCAAGGGCCCGGCTAAGCCGATTGCCGGTAAGAAGAAGGCGACGAAGTAGCATGATGTTTTATGGCAGGTGGTTGGCTCGATGAGACCGGCGAAAGTCAAGAAAAAGGAAAAGCGCAACATCGTATCCGGTGTGGCGCACATCAATTCGACGTTCAACAATACCCTGATCACCATCTCGGACGCGCAGGGCAATGCCATTGCCTGGTCATCCGCTGGCGGTCGCGGTTTCAAGGGGTCGCGTAAGTCGACGCCCTACGCCGCCCAGGTGGCGGCGGAAGATGCCGGCCGGCGCGCCATGGAGCATGGCATGAAGTCGCTGGACGTGGAGATCATGGGGCCGGGATCGGGACGCGAGTCGGCTCTGCGCGCGCTGCAGGCGATTGGCTTTACGATCACGGCGATTCGTGACGTCACGCCGATCCCGCATAACGGGTGCCGGCCGCGCAAACGGCGCCGCGTCTGATCCGGCACCGTCCGGACGCTCCGCCCTCCCTGGGATTGCGGCTGAAGGTCCTGGTGCGCGGTGCCGAACTTGGATTTCGATTAAGGACAGGTTTAACGTGATACAACGCAATTGGCAGTCACTGATAAAGCCCGCAAAGCTGCAGATCATTCCCGGGCGGGATCCCAAGAGCAGCGCGACAGTGATCGCCGAACCATTGGAGCGTGGCTTCGGTTTGACGCTGGGCAATGCGCTCCGCCGCGTCCTGCTGTCGTCGCTGCAGGGCGCGGCGGTAACGGCAATACGGATCGAAGGAGCGCTGCACGAGTTTTCGTCGATTCCCGGCGTTCGCGAGGACGTCACCGATATCATTCTCAACGTTAAACCCTTGGCTCTGCGGATGCACGGCGCCGCCGGTCCGAAACGGATCAACCTGACCGCGAACGGCCCCGGCGAGGTGGTGGCCGGCATGATTTCGACCGGCCACGACATCGAGGTCCTTAACCCTGACCTGGTAATCTGCACGTTGGATGACGGTGCTAAGTTGGCGATGGAAATGACGGTGGATACCGGCAAGGGCTACGTCCCGGCTAGCGCCACGCGGTCGGAGGAAACCCCTATCGGCTTGATTCCCATCGATGCCATGTATTCGCCGGTCAGGAAAGTATCCTACAAGATCGAGAATACGCGCGTCGGGCAGGTCACCGACCACGATAAGCTGTCGCTTGAGATCACGACCAATGGCGTGGTCGTTCCAGAGGACGCGGTTGCCCTGGCGGCGCGAATCCTACAAGATCAGCTTCAACTGTTTATCAACTTCGAAGAACCGCACTACATTGCCGAAGAAAGTGTCAAGCAGGATTTCCCCTTCAATAAAAACCTGTTGCGGAAGGTGGACGAACTGGAACTCTCGGTCCGTTCCGCCAACTGCTTGAAGAACGATAACATTATCTATATCGGTGATCTTGTCTTAAAGACGGAAGCCGATATGTTGCGCACGCCGAACTTCGGCAGAAAGTCGTTAAACGAAATCAAGGAAGTGCTGGCGCAAATGGGGTTGCAACTCGGCATGGAAGTGCCGAATTGGCCGCCAGAGAACATCGAAGACCTCGCGAAGCGTCTCGAAGAACCCTATTAACTCCGCCAAAACTTAAGAGAAGCAAAAGACATCATGCGCCACGGGAAACGCAAGACACAATTTTCCAAGACGTCGACGCACCGCAATGCGATGCTGGCCAATCTCGCCCAATCGCTTCTCCAACACGAGCAGGTGATCACAACCACGCCGCGCGCCAAGGCGGTGCGGCCGGTCGTCGAGAAGCTGATTACTCTCGGCAAGCGAGGCGACCTCAGCGCGCGACGTCAGGTCGCTGGCCGGCTCACCGAGAAAACCGTGGTCTCGAAGCTTTTTTCGGAACTCTCGGACCGCTATAGGGATCGCAACGGCGGTTATGTGCGGATCGTCAAGTACGGCTATCGCTACGGCGATAATGCCCCCTTGTCGGTAATTCAATTGGTCAACGATTAACCCAATTGAGGGCGTAATTCGCGCCAGTAGTCCCAGCAGGCAATTCGTTTCCGCAATCGAATGCCAAACCAACGGAATGGTGGGCAGGCGGTTTCGGGCTACCCCTACACCTGCCCGCACCATCCGCACCATTGCGTTGGCGTCATTCTTCGCGGAAACTCCGTTCCACCACCAACATCACTGGCTGCATCAGGTAGTCGAGTAGGGTCCGCTCGACCGTCTCGATAAACACTTCGGCCGGCAAGCCGGGTGTAAGTTCGATCTGTGGGGCAAGAGTCTGCAACTCCGATCGATCCACTTCCACCCTCGCTTCATAATACCGTTCTCCGGTTCGTTCATCCTGGAAGGAGTCCGGGGAGACGTGAATCAGCTTACCTTGGATGCGTGGCATGCTCCGCTGAGGATAGGATGGGAACATGACGTAGGCGTCGAGCCCGGCATGGACCGTGTCGATATCCTGCGTCGAAATCCTGGCATCGATGATCAGGTCGTCCTTCGCCGGCACGATATCGAGGACCTCCTCGCCAGGCCGAATGACGCCCCCCGTTGTCTTGAATCGGACGTCGAGAACGGTGCCGGAGACCGGAGCGACGATGGCCGTCCGCGACAGTCGGTCGAGGCTTTCCTTGATTTGTTGCTCAACCTCAATGCGGCGCGACTGCGTCTCCGTGAGTTCACTGTCAACCTCCGCCAACTGTTCGTTGCGGTTGTTTAGGATCTGCAACTCGGTTTCACCGACCGCCTCCTTGAACCGCGCGATCCGCGCCAGCATTTCCCCCTCGTTGCCAAGGAGGTCGGCTTTCTCGCGTTGCAAGGCGAGCAAGCGCGGGCGCCGTGCCAATCCTTTTTGCAGAAGCGCCGACACGTCACGGATCTCCAAGTTAATCAGCCGCTGCTGTTCGCGAACGCTTCTGATCTGACGCTCCGTGCCGATGACCTGCTCCTTTAGTTGGGCTATCCGCTGCTCGAGAATGGCTTCACGGCTTTCCAGGTTGGCGCGGCGCGCATCAAATTGATTGATCTGCTGGCCGATCACCGCGGAAACTTCTGGATTATCGGATGGCTTTAGAGACCAGTGGTCAAACTCGATCCGCGGCTGGTTACGGCGTTCGGCGAGCAGGCGGGCCTCGGCGGCGGCGAGGTTCCGCAACCGGTTCATGAGAGCGCCGACCTCGGCCTGCGCCTGAATATCCTCCAGCACGACAAGCACCGACCCTTCTTCGACGAAGTCACCCTCCCGGACGCGGATTTCGCGAATGATACCACCTTCCAAATGCTGAACCGTCTGCCGGCTGCTGTCGGGGCTGACGAAACCCGGCGCGATCGCCGCGCCGGAGATCGGCGCTGTCGCTGCCCAAAGACCGCCGCCGCCGAAAAACAGGGCCACGATGAAGATACCAATCCATGTCGAACCGGTTAGTTCCCAATTGAGCGGCGCCACCTTCGGCGGCCCCGGGGGGGCCTTCGGGCGAATGATATCCGGCAGTTGGGCGTCACGGTTGCTCGGGGTAACGTCGTTGCTCATCGCTCGTCGACCTATTCTCCCGCGGATTGGACAGCTGGCGTTTGCGGGCTGGCGGGCGGTCCTTTGACAACTTTCGGTTTGTCTCCTGGCGACACCTGTTGTGGTCGGAGCTTGGCCAATACTTCGTCGCGCGGCCCGAACAATTCAACTCGACCGTCGCGCAGCAGCATCAGCTTGTCGACCGGTCGCAGGATGCGCGGCTGATGGGCGACCAGAATCACCGTGGCCCCCCAGCCTTTCGCGGCGGCAATGGCGTTGATCAGGCTTTCCTCGCCCTCGCTATCCAGACTAGCATTCGGCTCGTCGAGGACAATCAGCTTGGGCTTGTTGTAGAGGGCGCGGGCGAGGCCAATCCTTTGGCGCTGGCCGCCCGAGAGAAAGGAGCCGCCTTCACCAATTTCGGTTTCGTACCCTTTTGGGAAGTGGAGAATCATGTCATGAACGCCGGCTGTCTTCGCAGCCTCGACCACGGCCAACGGGTCCGGATCCGGCGCCAAGCGCGCGATGTTCTCCTTCACCGACCCGCCGAACAACTCGACATCCTGGGGAAGATAGCCGACATGGGGCCCCAAATGTTCGGACGGCCAGGTAAATATATCCGCGCCATCAAGCCGCGCGTGACCGCGCGTCGGCTGCCAAGTGCCGACAATAATCTTGCAGAGTGTCGACTTCCCGGCCGCCGAGGGGCCGATGATGCCGAGCGCCTCGCCCGGTTCCATGGCGAAGCTAACGCCCTGCAGGATCGGCGTGTCCCGTCCGCGCGGAACATAGACCACCTGCTCGCAACTGAAGCGCCCGCTCGGCACCGGTAGTTGCATCGCATCGATTTTCGGCGGAAGTCGTTCCATCAAGCGGCGTAACCTCTCGTACGCATCCCGCGCCGTTATCATGCCGCGCCACGCACCGATCGCCTGTTCGACGGGTGCCAACGCGCGGCCCAGCAGGATGGACGCGGCGATCATGCCGCCGGAGGTCAGCTCCGCCTTGAGAACCAGGTAAGCGCCCGCGCCAAGAATGAGGATTTGCACGAACAGACGAAAAAATTTCGAAAAGCCCAGGAGCGCCGCATTTCGATCGCTTGCCGTCAGCTGCAGGTTGGCTGCCTTATCATTCTGTACCGACCATGAACTGAGAAATCCCGGCAGCATGCCCATGGACTGGAACACGTCGGCGTTACGAATTGCCGCGTCGGCGCGCTGCATCGTTCCAATGGAGACGTTCCCGGCCTCGCGGAGAGGGCGTCTTGACAGATATTCGTTCAGGAGCGCGGTGATGAACAGAATTATCGCCGCGCCAAGCGCGATCATGCCAAGCATTGGATGCAGAAGCCAGATCACGGTAATGAAAATGGGGACCCAAGGAGAGTCGAAAACCGTGTTGATGCCCGGGGTAGAAATGAACGTGCGGATCTGGTTGAGATCCCGCAGTGGCTGTGCCGTGGTCGCGATACCGTACAAGGCCCCGCGCATCGACGACATGATCAGATCCGGCGCCAGCCGCCGATCCAGCCAGCGGCCGATGCGCCCAAGGAGGCGGCCACGCACCCATTCCAGGCTCCCCATGACCAAAACGGCGAACCCGGCGATCAAGGTAAGGAAAAGCAGGGTTTCTTCCCGACCGCTGGATAGGACGCGATCGAACATCTGCATCATGTAGATCGGCGAGGTAAGGATCAGCAGGTTGATGAAGAAGCTGAAAAGGGCGAGGCGGGGAATGGCGCGCCGGCATTCCTTCAGGGCGGCGGCGAGGGGGTTGTCGCCTGTACGGTCAATCACTTCCTCGGCCGATTGTGCACCCGCGCGATAGGCGGAGATGTGCTCCCGAGAAAGGTTGGTCAGTCCGAGGAGATGGAGGGCGCGAACCAGCATTTATTCTGAAAACCCTTCAGCAAAGTGACTATACCGGAGCAGCAGCAAGCGCGTGACACCAATCCGCAGATACTGGTAGGTTGCTGACCACGCCGCTCCGAGACCGGCCGCGAAAAGCGCTGGATTGGAGGTCTCGGCGATCGTGCCGGCCAGCAACCACGCCAGTCCGGCGGCACCGCCAACTTCGGCCAGCAGTTTTCTCAACCGATACCCGTTGCGATGATTGCCGATGGCAAGACCAATGACGGACACAACCAGCGCGCTGCATGCAGCGATCAATAATGAATAGATCAGGAAATTTTGTCCAAAGTCAGTCATCAGGCTTTGATCGCCAGTCATGCTCTCGCACCGCGGTTGCCGAACGCCCCGTTTGCTGTAACCACCCCCAACACAGCACCCTTTGTCACCGCCGATTTACACGACGTGGAGGCCCTTCATAACCGAATTTCGCTCATGGAACAAGGTCGTATTCATTCCATCAACGAGACGGACGTTGGGCGACCCTGACCTAAAACTTAACTTCAAGGCGGGCTAAAGGGCCTGTGGCCGATGCGGGCTAAAGGGCCTGTGGCCGATGGGCAATTCACCAGCAACGGCGCGTTCGCTCAAGCTGCTCAACTTACTGGATCAACCAGTTATTGGGGGAATGGTGCGGTCGAGAAGACTCGAACTTCCACGGGCTCTCGCCCACAGCGCCCTCAACGCTGCGCGTCTACCTGTTCCGCCACGACCGCTCGGGTCTCTTTTTTGTGCCGATCCGGAGCGGCGATGTCCAGTATCTTTTTGCGTTCCTGGTCGACTGCCGCCTTAGGGATCGCGTTCCCCTGAACTTTTATCCACCGCGACGAAGCAGGCGGTATCGGCTGGCAGGATGAGATGCGTATCGTCAAGCGTGATGTCGGGGTCACTGGCGAACGCGATCCGCGCCCGCTCCTCGGGCGAAAGAGCGAGGCGTCGCCGCCCGCCGGAGAGATTGAAGGCGCACAAAATCCGCGTCTGGTCGGCCGTGCGCTCAAATGCGATTGTGCCGTCGGGCGTATCCAGAAACCGGATGGGCCCGGTTCTCAAGGCCGCCTGACCGCGCCGCCAAGCGAGAAAACGGCGAGCGAAGTTCAGCGTTGACGTTTCCTCGCGATTCTGTCGGTCGACGGCAAGAGGTCGATGTGCCGGCTCGATGGGAAGCCAAGGCTCGGTCGGCGAAAACCCGGCATGTTCGCGGTCGTGGATCCAGGGCATCGGCGTTCGGGCGCCGTCGCGACCGCGGTGACGCGGCCAGAAGGCGATCCCTTCGGGGTCCTGCAGGCGATGGAATGGCACTTCGGCCTGCGGCAAGCCGAGTTCCTCGCCTTGATAGAGAAACGCCGTGCCGCGCAGGCTGGCGAGCAGGGCGATCAACGCCTTCGCCCGGGCCCCTGGATCGCCTCCCGGCGCCGCCCAGCGAGTGGCGGTTCGCACCACGTCATGATTACTGAACGCCCAGGAAGGCCAAGCATACGCGGAAACGGCTTCGAACCGCTCCAGCGTCTCGCGGACCAACAGCGGCGATGAGCCCTCGCGAAGGAAGACAAAACTGTAGGCGGTGTGGTAACGGTCGGCGCCGGCGGTATACCGCGCCATCGCGCCGAGCTCATCCTCGGAGGCGATCTCCGCCACCGCCATCGTTCCGGGATAACCGTCGAGCAGGGCGCGAAATTCGGCAACGAAGTGGAGCGTCTTCGCCTGATCGCGGTTGTATAGGGTTCGCTGCAGCCAATACGGTTTATCGGGGGCGGGATGCGGCCGCGCTGGATTATCGCGTAGCTGGGGATCGTGGCAGAAAAAATTGGCGACATCGACGCGAAAGCCATCGACACCGAGGTCCAGCCAAAACCTGGCGCAGTCGAGCACCGCCCGCCGCACCTCGGGATCGTGAAAATTGAGATCCGGCTGGCTGGGCAGGAAATTGTGCAGGTAGTATTGGCGCCGGCGCGGCTCCCAGGTCCAGGCGGCGCCGCCGAACACGGCGAGCCAGTTATTGGGCGGCGTGCCGTCCGGCTTGGGATCGGCCCAAACGTACCAATCGGCCTTGTCGCCGGTGCGGCTTTCGCGACTGGCCTGAAACCACGGGTGCTGGTCCGAGGAGTGAGAATATACTTGGTCGATGATCACCCTCAGCCCGAGATCATGCGCCGTTCGCAGCAATCGCTGAAAATCAACGAGCGTGCCGAAAATCGGATCGACGCCACGGTAGTCGCTGACGTCATACCCGAAGTCCTTCATCGGCGACGTGAAGAACGGTGACAACCAGATCCCGTCGACCCCGAGTCCGGCGACGTATGGCAGCTTGTCGGTGATGCCGGCTAGGTCGCCGATACCATCTCCGTTGCCATCGGCGAAGCTGCGCGGATAGATCTGGTAGATAACGGCGCCCTTCCACCAAGGGGCTTCCTTTTCGAGTGGGGTCATGTCGATCCGGTCCATCGCCTGTTTTCTTGCCGCCTTCGCGCGGCTGCCATTCGGTGGCGGTGCCGCCAACCTGTCGAGAGGCATGCCAACTTGGCCAGCGCGAGGGCCGCACGAGGGTACTCGTAGCGGTGCGCGAAATCGATCGCCGGCTGTTTCACGCGACGCAGTGATATTCGTCCTTCCTTGAGTCGCCAAAACCTTATATCAATTTACGATGAATGCCGGCGCGGTTGCACCGTTGATGGTTCCGCCCATCGGAGAAACCGTATGTTGGCATCGGAAAAAAAAACGGTCACGGCGCAACCCGCGGCCACTAACATTAAGGGAAAAACGTATGCGTTTCGTGTCGATCCTCATGGCATCAGCCGCGCTTATCGCTGCCATGCCTGCGGCCCAGGCCGCCGATCCCATCGTGGTCAAATTCAGCCATGTGGTCGCTGAAAACACCCCAAAAGGGCGGATGGCGACCAAGTTCAAGGAACTTATCGACGAGCGGCTCGGCGGCAAGGTCGTTGTCGAGGTGTATCCGAACGCTCAGCTTTATGGCGACAATAAAGTTCTCGAGGCGATGTTGCTGGGCGACGTGCAACTGGCCGCCCCCGCACTATCGAAGTTCCAAAAATATACCGATTCCCTGCAGTTGTTCGACTTGCCATTTCTGTTCAAGGACCTTGAAGCCGTCGACCGCTTCCAGGGCAGCGAAGCGGGCCAGAAGTTGCTGGCATCCATGGAGGACAAGGGAGTCACGGGACTTGGCTACCTGCACAACGGCATGAAGCAGTTGTCGGCCAGCCAACCGATCCGCGTACCGGAAGACCTTTCCGGGTTGAAATTCCGGATCATGACGTCGGACGTTCTTGCAGCCCAGTTCCAGGCTGTCGACGCCCTGCCGGTGAAGAAACCGTTCTCGGAAGTCTTCACGCTCCTGCAAACCAAGGCGATCGATGGCCAGGAGAATACCTACTCCAATATCTATTCCAAGAAGTTCTTCGAGGTTCAGCCCTATATCACCGAAAGCAATCATGGCCTCCTCGACTATCTCGTGGTGACCTCGACGGAGTTTTGGATGGATCTTCCGGACGATGTGCGGGGTGACTTCAAGGCGGCTCTCGACCAGGCTATCGCCTATGGCAACGACATTGCCAGTGAGTTGAATGCCAATCAGAAGCAACTGATTATCGAGTCGAACCGGTCCGAAATCATTAACCTGACCGACGCCGAGCGTCAGAAGTGGGTCGATGCCATGAAACCGGTGTGGCAAGAGTTCGAAGACGAGATCGGCAAGGATCTCATCGAAGCCGCCGCCGCGTCGAACACCGCGAGCTGACGGCCGAAAACCCATCTAACCAATTAGGCCAAAATGGGCAGATTTTTCAACCACCTGGAGGAGGGAATCCTTTCCCTCCTCCTCGTTGGAATGACCTTGCTCGTATTCATGGAGGTCGTTCTTCGATACGGGTTCGGCATCGGCTTTTTGTGGGTCGAGGAATTGACCCTCCACATGTCGGCTTGGTTGGTCCTGTTCGGGGCATCGTACGGCGTTCGGGTTGGATCGCACATTGGCGTCGATGCGATCGTCCGCCTGCTCGCCCCATCCGCTCGCCGATTGGTGACTCTGTTCGCGCTGGCGTTGTGCCTTGTCTACTGCGGCTTGTTCATGCAGGGGGCATGGTTTTACTTGCAAAAGATGCACAAGATCGGCATCGAGCTGGAGGACCTGCCAGTCGAGAAGTGGATCGCCCATTCCATTCTGTTCATTGGCTTCGTCCTGTTGCTGATCCGATTCCTGCAACTCGGGTGGAAAGTCATCCAAGGCGAAATCGATAGCTTCAAGCTGGTGGATGAAGCGAAAGAGGCGCTGCGGGATGCCGCGCAGCACGAGCAATCGCGGTGAAACGCCCCGGTTGGGAAGTCAGCAGTAGCTAAAGTATAAAAAGAACACCAAATAAGTACAATAAGGGAGGAGCGGTCAACGTGACAACGGCGGCGCTTTTTATTATCCTGTTTTTGTGCATGTTCACTGGAATGCCGATTGCCATCGCGCTCGGTTTCTCCAGTGTCGCAACAATATTATTATTTTCTGACGACTCTATTGCCTCGATAGCCCTGAAACTGTTTGAGGCGACCTCCGAGCATTACACGCTCCTCGCCATTCCATTTTTCATCCTTTCGTCGGCATTTCTGTCGACCGGCGGTGTCGCGCGGCGATTGATCCGGTTCGCGATCTCGATCGTCGGTTTCATTCGCGGCGGTCTGGCCATGGCCTCGGTGATCGCCTGCATGCTGTTCGCCGCCGTATCCGGATCCTCGCCGGCGACGGTGGCGGCGATCGGTTCCATCGTCATCGCCGGCATGGTGCGGTCGGGTTACCCGGAATCGATGGCGGCCGGCGTCATCGGCAACGCCGGCACGCTCGGCATTCTCATCCCGCCGAGCATCGTCATGCTGGTTTACGCGGCCGCGACCGAAGTCTCCGCCGCCCGCATGTTCATGGCCGGATTCCTTCCCGGCCTGTTGATGGGCTTGCTGTTGATGGTGATCATCTACATCGTCGCCCGCATCAAGGGCTTGCCGGCACAACCCTGGAGCGGCTTCCGGGAAGTGTTGTCCTCCTCCTTCAGCGCCACGGGCGGCATTCTGCTCATCGTCATCGTGCTGGGCTCGATCTACGGTGGGATCGCCAGCCCGACGGAAGCGGCCGCGGTCTCGGCGGTCTACGCCTATCTCATCGCCGTGTTCGCCTATCGAGACATGGGGCCGCTGAAAACGGTGCCTTGGCGGCACGATAACGAATCCCTGGCCTCGGTGGTCGGGCGCAACCTCGCGCTCATGCTGTTGGCGGTCCCGCAATCGGTGGCGGACCCGGAAGTCCGCAAGACGGTGATGGACGCGGCGAAGGTTTCGGTGATGCTGCTGTTCATCATCGCCAATGCGATGCTGTTCGCTCACGTCCTGACGACGGAGCGGATACCACACGCCATTGCCGAGACAATCACGCAGTGGGGCCTGCCGGCATGGGGCTTTCTCATCGTCGTCAACATCGTGCTGCTGATCGCCGGCAACTTCATGGAACCGTCGGCCATCGTCCTTATCATGGCGCCGATCCTGTTTCCGATCGCCCTCGAACTCGGCATCGATCCGATCCACCTCGGGATCATCATGGTCGTCAACATGGAGATCGGCATGGTGACGCCGCCGGTCGGTCTCAACCTGTTCGTTCTATCCGGGATCACCGGGCACAGTATCGTCTGGGCGGTGAAGGCTGTATTCCCCTGGCTGTGCGCGCTCCTCGCCTTCCTCGTCATGATCACCTACATTCCGCAGATTTCGCTGTTCCTGCCGGAGTTCATTGACAGCCTGAAGGGATACAACTGACCCCAGCGATGTCTTCACGGCGTCAGCACGTCGATGAACGTGTCCGCCGGCACGCCCAGTCCATGTTCCCGGGCTTCGTCGACCGTCGACGCGATGGCGATCCCCACCACGGAGACCGAGCCGTCGGAAATCCGCAGCAGCGGCGAGCCGGAGCCGCCGCGGGTGAGATCGCAATCGTGGACCATCAGCAGCCCGCCGGCGGCCTGTCCAAGCAGCGAACAGCGGCGGTGCAGGGAAAGAATGTGCGCCCGATCCTGCTCGTAGCCGGCCCGCGACAGGCCGGATCGCTGCAACAGCGTCTCTTTGCCGGTTATCGTTTCGACCGGGATCGGGCGGATCTCAAGCCGCCGATCCAGGCGCAGAAGCACCCAATCGTTGGCCAGTCTGGCGACCGACTCGGACAGACCCGCCGGCGTCCGGACTGCGGTGACGAAGGCGCGCCCCCGGGCGTGTGCCTGAAAGTTGCCGCGATTGTAGCCGGCGAGGAAGTGAAGGCGCGTCGGCGCGATGCGACGCTGGGTGCGCGTGTTGAGTAGGCAGTGTGCCGCCGTCACGACCACGTCCGACCGAACCAGCGTGCCGGTGCAAAAACCGCCGCTCTCCCGGTTGATCCGGCCGATGGCGACCCATGGCCATTCGGTTGTGTCGAGAAGCCGACGGTCATCCTGGCCGATGATGCCGGGGAGCGCTTCGCGGCTGGTATCGCCAGCCGAGGAGACAGTGGCTGCCGCCATCATGAGGACGGTGACGACCATGGCGAGCATGCCGTGTCCAACTGGGCCAAATGCAAGAGGGTTAACGCCCATCACTAGTCGGCCTCCCGAGGCGATAGCGCCGAAGGATCCGGAAAGGAGCATCGTGCGCCTCCTGATGGAACAGACACAAAGCGTCAAGTTCGCTTGGTTCCGCTAGGGCGGAGGCGAATACATCCTGCAAAATATCCTGCAACCGCGGCCGTTCCGCCTCATCCAGTCGGCAAGTGAGCGTCATATGAAATCGCCACTCCTCGAAGACGTAGGGATAGCCCCATTCGTCGAGAAGGGCACGCTGGCGCTCCGTCAGAACGGCCCGTTGCCGGCGGGCACGTTCTTCCGCACTCGGCGGCGCACGGAAGGCGTCGAAGGTTCGTACGCAGGTATCGGCGAGAGTGCGCACGGCGACGTGCTCCTCCGTCACTTGGATCGCGAGGAAACCGTTCAGGTCGGCGATCCGGAGCCGCGGCAGGGAGATCGGCATCCAATCGGCTGCGAAGGATGCAAGGGAAGCATCGAGGGCGGCGACGTGCGCGGCGGCGGCGAGGCGGAACGGCGGTTTGAGGGTGGCGTGAAATCCGTATCGTGACGCCGTTTCCGTAATCGTTCGCCAGCGCGACAGTGACAGGCCTTCGACCGCCGGTGGCGGCCGCGGTTCGCCGAGGGCGGCATCGTGTCCGAGCCAAGCGCTGCCGATTGCCCAGAGCGTCGTCGACGGATCAGGAGCGAAATAGAGTGCAAACCGGCCGGTGGGATTGAGTGGGAGGTCGATCTCAAGGTCGGCGACCGGCGAGGAGTTCGGGTGCATGTCGATATCCAACGGGAAATCGCGCCCGACGTCGAGCGATTTCAGAAAACCAGCTGTCCCGATGCCCAGACACGGCGGATCACCGGCATGCCCCCGAGGTCGTGCACCCGGATGAGATCGGCTCGTTTGCCGGGCGCGATCTCGCCGCGATCGACCAGACCGACGGCTTCCGCCGGCGCGGCCGAGGCCACGTTCACGGCGTCGGGCAGGGGCCAGCGGATCGGGCTGCGATGCAACGTGAACACAGCCTGCAACAGTGAGGCGGGATAATAGTCCGACGACAGGATGTGCAAGGTCTCGGACATCGCCAAGGTCCGCGCCGCCAAGTTACCGGAATGCGACTCGCCGCGGACGAGATTGGGCGCCCCCATCAGAACTTTCAGCCCCATCTCCGCGGCCGTTCGCGCGGCGATCTCGGTCGTTGGGAATTCGCAGATGATGCCGCCATCGGCCACCGCCTGTTCGACGTGCTCGATGGTGGCGTCGTCATGACTGGCCAGCGGCAGCAGGTAATTCCGGCACATCTCGGCGATCTGCTCGCGCTGGGTGGTCCCGTAATCGCGGCTGCTCTGCTGATGGCGGGCGATCAGGAGGTCGACTTCGCCGGCGGTGTACCCGTGTTTCGTTTCGTACCACTCGCGGTACTTTGTCTCATCGGCGTACTGGCGCTGTCCCGGCGCGTGGTCCATGACGGAAACGAGACCCACCTTGGCGTCGCCGATGCAGGGCGCTAGGTGGGCGGTGACGTCGGGGCAACTGACCTCGCACCGAAGATGAAGGTAATGATCGGCGCGTAGGGCTTTTTGCCGACGTGCATCGTTCACGGCGTTGATCGACGCGTGGATGCCATTCGCCGGCAGATCCGGTTCGGTGATCTCCCCCAACGTCAGGGCGTCGAATACGCTCGTTATGCCGGCGGCGACCGTTTCCGCGTCATGGGCGATCACCGCGTTCAATGCCGGCCAATTTACCGACGGTCGCGGGCGCAGGTAGCGTTCCAGATTGTCGGTGTGCAGCTCGATTAGGCCGGGGAGGAGGTAGTCCTCCTCGAGATCGATCGCCCCCGGCAGTGCCGTCGAGCCGCGATAGACCGCGACAATGTGATCATCGAGAAACTCGACCGTTCCCGTGAACATGGCATCGCGGGTCACCACCCAGGCGTTGGTCAGCACCGTGGGGTCGGTCATGCGGCGGGTTCGCTCGTCGCCAGGGGAACCAGCCGATCGGCGACCGCGGCGCGGTCTGCAGCGTCATGGAAAATGCCGACGATCGCGGCCCCACTGGCTTTGGCTTCGTTGATCATGTCGAGAACGACCCGCCGGTTTACCGCGTCGAGGGACGCCGTCGGCTCGTCGAGCAGCAAGATCGGATAATCGGCGATGAACACGCGGGCGATGTTGACCCGCTGTTGTTCGCCACCGGAAAACGTAGCTGGTGCCAGCGACCAAAGCCGTTGTGGAATATTCAGCCGGGCGAGGCAGGCGCGCGCCTTGTCGAGGCTTTCGGCCGTCGACGCGCCCTGCTCGATCAGCGTTTCAGCGACGACCTCAATCGCTGGGACGCGGGGAACGGCGCGCAGGAATTGGCTGACATAGCCGATCGTCTGCCTGCGGATCGCCAAAACGGTCTTCGCGTCGGCGCCGAGCATCTCGACCCAGGCGCCGTCGTGACGGACACGGATCGAGCCGGCGCCGGCGAGATAGTTTCCGTACAGGCACTTCATCAGGGTACTTTTCCCACTTCCCGAGGAGCCGTCCAGGACGATGCACTCGCCGGCGTTTACAACCATCGAGATATCGGTAAGCACGGTTAATACGACACTTCCCTGGATGTGAAGTGTGAAAGATTTGTTGAGTTTTTCGACGACCAACATGATTCGGGGCGGCATTCGCTGGCATTACGGTTGAAGGATGGCGGAAACCAGCAGTTGCGTGTACGGCTGCTGCGGATCGTCGAGTACCTGGTCGGTAAGGCCTCGCTCGATGATTTCGCCGCCCTTCATGACCATCATCGAATGGGCGAGCAGGCGGGCCACCGCCAGGTCATGGGTGACGACAATGACAGCGAGATGCAGCGTTCGGACAAGGGTGCGCAACAGATCGAGCAGCCTCGCCTGCACAGAGACGTCGAGGCCGCCCGTCGGTTCGTCGAGGAAAACCAATCGCGGCTGAGTGACCAGATTGCGAGCGATCTGGAGGCGCTGCAGCATGCCGCCGGAAAAGGTTGTGGGCCGGTCATCGATGCGGCAGGGGTCGATCTCCACGCGCCGCAGCCATTCCTCTGCCGTTCGGCGCAGATCTGCGTAATGGCGGTGACCCAGCATCATGAGCGGCTCGCCGACGTTGGCGCCCGCGGTAACGTTCATTCGCACTCCGTCGCGCGCGTTCTGATGGACGAATCCCCATTCCGTTCGACTGAGCTGCCGGCGTGTTGCCTCGGAGGCGGTGACCACGTCGACCTCCGCGCCATCGCCTCGCCGGTAGAAGATGCGGCCCGCGGTGGGCGGCAGCTGTCCGGAAACGCAGTTGACAACCGTGGTCTTGCCCGAGCCGGATTCGCCGACCAGCGCCAGAACCTCGCCGACATGAAGGTCGAACTCGACGTTCCGGCAGCCGATCTGCCGGCCGTAGGATTTGGTAAGTCCGCGAACGCGCAATAAGGGTGGCTCGGCCTTCATGCGCTGTCGCCCGCGCGGGGCAAGGTAGGACGGCCGGCGGCCGCCTGCGGGCCGGTGTGTCCGGCCTGTTGGCGCCGCCGGCAGTAATCGGTGTCAGCGCAGATGAACAGGCGCCGTCCGGTGTCGTCGATGATCACTTCGTCGAGGAAGCTGTCGCGCGATCCGCACAAGGCGCAGCTCGCCGACCAGGTCTGTACGGAAAATGGATGATCCTCGAAATCGAGACTCCGTACCGGCGTGTAGGGCGGCACGGCGTAGATGCGTTTTTCCCGGCCGGCGCCGAATAACTGTAGCGCCGGCATTTGATTCATCTTCGGGTTGTCGAACTTCGGAATCGGCGATGGCGCCATCAGGTAACGCTCGTTGACGATAACAGGATAGTTGTAAGATGTGGCGATTTTGCCGTACCGCGCGATGTCCTCGTAGAGCTTGACGTGCATGGTTCCGTACTCGCGGAGGGCATGCATCTTGCGCGTCTCCGTTTCCCGTGGCTCGAGCCAGCGCAGCGGTTCCGGGATCGGCACCTGATAGACGAGGATCTGATGTTCGCCGAGCTTCGTCTCCGGAATGCGGTGGCGGGTCTGGATGATCGACGCTTCGCTTGTGGACTCGGTCGTCGCCACGCCGGCGGTGCGGGCGAAAAAACGACGAATGCTGACCGCGTTGGTGGTGTCATCGGCGCCCTGGTCGATGACCTTAAGCACATCGTCGGGGCCGATTATGCTTGCGGTTACCTGAATGCCGCCGGTTCCCCAGCCGTAAGGCAACGGCATCTCGCGGCTACCGAACGCCACTTGGTATCCGGGAATGGCGATCGCCTTGAGGATCGCCCGGCGGATCATCCGTTTGGTTTGTTCATCCAAATAGGCGAAGTTGTAGCCCGGCTGGGATTTCGCAGTGCTCACCTTGAACCCGGCGCGGGATACCCGGTTCATGGCTCGTTGTTCCGGTCAAGCTCGGCGACGGACTGACGCAACCCACGCAGAAGGTCGAGTTCGGCTTGAAAGTCTACGTAATGCGGCAGCTTGAGGTGCTGCACAAAGCCGGAAGCCTCGACGTTGTCGGAGTGGTAAAGAACGAATTCGGCGTCGTGGGCCGGCGATGCGACGGTTTCGCCCAGCTCCGTGCAGCGCAGGGCGCGGTCGACCAACGCCATCGACATCGCCTTGCGTTCGCAGTAGCCGAAGGTCAATCCGTAGCCGCGGGTAAAGCTCGGCGGCTCGGTCGCCGAACCCGCGAACTGGTTGATCATGTCGCATTCGGTAACGGTGATGTCGCCGATGACGACGGCGAAACCGAGTTCCTCAACGTGAAGTTCGACGCCAACCTCGCCGACGCGGATTTCGCCGGAAAACGGGTGGGTCGAGCCGAAGCCGCGTTGCGTTGCGTAACCGAGGCTTAGGAGGAATCCTTCATCCCCGCGCGCCAGGTTCTGCAGGCGCGCCGCCCGGCTGGCGGGAAATTCCAGCGGTTCCCGGGTCAGGTCGGTATCCGGAGTCTCTGTCGGGCTCGCCGCTTGCTTTTCCAGCAGACTTTCGTCGCCAAGCAGGTCGGAAACGCGGGCTACCGTATCACTGAGCGAGGCAACGGGATCGCCCGCTGGCGGTGCTGGCGGCGCTGTCGGATCGGCGAGGGAAAAGTCCAACAGTCGGTGGGTATAGTCAAAGGTCGGCCCGAGAATCTGGCCGCCGGGTATGTCCTTGAAAACCGCGGACACGCGACGGGATAGGGTCATCCGCGTCGTATCCAAGGGCTGGCTGTCGCCGAGTCGCGGCAGGGTGGTTCGGTAGGCACGCAAGAGAAAGATTGCCTCCACCAGATCGCCGCGCGCCTGTTTGATTGCCAGAGCCGCGAGAGGTCGGTCGTAGAGGGATCCTTCCGTCATCACCCTGTCGACGGCGAGGGCCAACTGCTGGTCGATTTGATCGAGGGTGAGTTCTGGGACATTGGGATCGCCTCGCCGATCCGCCGCGAGCAGCCGATGCGCATTGTCGATCGCCGCCTCGCCCCCCTTTACCGCGACGTACATGACGTTACCCCTCGATACGAGTGGTGCGAGGCAAAGCGGCCAGCCGGTCGGGCGCGCAGAGGAAGAGATCGATGCCGCACGGAAACAGCGCATGGTTTTCCCGCAGCATCCGCCGTAGGTCAAAGTCCGGGATGGTCACGGCAAGCCGCCGGGCGTTCGCGATGCCGGGGCCTGACAACAGCCAACCCGTGCCCTCGGCGAGATCCGCCACCTGCAGCAGCAAAGTTGCCGAGGTGTCAGGGCGTTCATCCGTGCCGAGCCGCATATTCGATAGTGGCGGCATAGCCTTGGGGTTGGTGACGACGACGAAGCACGCCGCCGTCGACTGCTCGACAATGGGACAGCCAGTGTGGAACCGCAGATGCGAGACGGCCGCGGCGTCGGTGCCGCCGACGTCCAACCAGACCGGCGTCTCGAAATCGGCAAGGCTCAGGCAGATGGCAGCCGTCGTCGCATGGAGTGGCGCTGGAGGAATCGGCAGCCCGGCTAGCCGAACCACGGTGCCGGGGCGGGCCAGCGCGTGCATGACGCAGCGAAAGGTCCGTTGCGCGTCGAGAATGGCCTCATCGAAGCCGGCCGCGACACTCGCGGCATCAATGTTAGCCACGATTTTTAATCTCCCCGCACCAGCGTAAAGAAATCCACTTTCGTTGCTGCCACGGTCGCCTGACGGGCCCTGCGGGCTTCCGCCAAGCGCTGCCGTAGCGGCGCGATCACCGCCTCTTGCACGTAATCGCGCCATTCCGGGTTCTGGAGCAGGGCATCCAAGGCGGCGGCGCGTTCGCTGTGCGATGTATCCCGACCGGCAACATAGGCGAAGCCGGTCTCGCCGCTGACCAGTCGAACGACACATCGGGTGACCGTCATTTCGCCGACATTGAAGGGGGTGCCGCTCCCGCCGGCGCGTCCCCTCACCATGACCAAGCCGGTTTCCGGGCCGCGGAGGCAGTCATAGCGGGGGGCGTCGACGAGGGACAGCCATGCTTCCTGGACGAGCATTGGTTCCGAACGGGCCAAGATGGCCATCCAGTCCCGGCGTTGCTGATGGGTTGTTTTAGCCCCGCGGGAACCCGTCACTTGACCAACTCGACATAATCATATAGATATCTATACAAGTTATAAAAAATTAGTTGAAACCAAGAGAACTGTAAAGTCGTGATTAAGCCTGCCGCCACACTGCTCCCGTGTTTCGGCGCGAAACCAGATTTCGCCAAGCGGCTTCGGGGGAAGTAGCAAATGGCCGTTAATCGGGGATCCGGGGTGTCCCTCTGGCGTCAGATCCAACTGGAGTTGGAAGATAACATCGCCCAGCAGCGATTGACGCCGGGCGAGAAGTGCCCGACCGAACAGATGCTCGCGCTGCGGTTCGGCGTAAATCGGCATACGGTGCGGCGGGCGATCGCGGCGATGGAGGAAAAAGGCCTCCTGCGGGTCGAACAGGGGCGGGGGACATTCGTTTGCGAACGCGTCGTCAAGTACCCCGTCTCCAAGCGCACTCGTTTTAGCGCAACTATTCGTGCGCAGAACAAAGTGCCTGCAGGAACGCTCGTGCACTCGGAAATCATTGGCGCCGACCGCGATACCGCGCAAGCGTTGGATATTCCGTACGGAACTTCGGTGATCCTCTTGCGCACGCTCAACGAGGTCGACGACCGCCCGCTCGGTTTGGTCGACCACTTCTTTCCCCAGGAACGATGTGCCGGTCTCGCGGAGGCGTTTCGTCAGACCGGCTCGATTACCGGCGCGTTGGCGCGGATCGGTATCGTTGACTATTTGCGCAAGACGACTCGCGTCATGGCGCGGATGCCGGATCGGTTCGAAGCTCAGACCTTGCGCCAGCCAGTCAATCGGCCGCTTCTGATCACCGAAAGCATCAACGTCGATACCGCCGGCGTACCGCTCGAATACGGTGTCGCCCGCTTTTCCGCCGATCGGATGCAGCTCTTGATCGAGCCCTGATCGGCCTCGTCGTTTCGCGCGAGGTTCGGGCTGGCCGCGGTCCGTGCGCTCTGTCGAGGGGGATCCGCTTTCCCGCAAAGACACCATCAGCTCAGCAAGGTGTCGAAGAACACCCAAAGTCACGTAACTTCCTTCTGCAACAACAATCGTCATTTAGAGGGATTTCCAACATGTAATGCCGTCAATCAACAAAAACGAAATTTTGAGGGAAATCACTGAATTTTTACTCTTTATAGGAAAAATTCATCGCATTGTCATGAAAAATTAATTATGGGGCCGATTGCTCTTCAATGAGGCGCCGCATCTCTGGCAAGTTTTATGATATTTCCCGATGATGGTAGGCCATGCGCGGTATGGACAGGGAGCCAGGATTAGGCACAATACGTCCACGCACAGATTCGTGTGGGGGCACACGGTCAGCCAGCGGTCGGCCCGACGGCGTGTCCCGAATGAACTGCGAACCGCGATGATGTCCGGCCATAATGCGTGCGACATTTCAGCATGGTGTGGCTTGCAGGTGCGGGGCGGATTTAACCGATGGTCGTGTCGAGGGACGATGACTCAAGAATTGATCATGACAAACGCGCGCATCGTCACGCGCGATGCCGTCGTCACCGGGACCGTGCGCGTTGTCGACAGCCTGATTCGCGACGTTGACACGACTCCTTCGCATTGCCGGCCGGCGGTCGATTTCGAGGGCAATTACCTGTTGCCCGGTATCGTCGACATTCACACCGACAATCTCGAACGGCATCTGATGCCTCGTCCCGGGGTCGAATGGCCGAACATCGCGGCGTTGGTCACCCACGACCGACAAGTGGCGGCCGCCGGCATTACCACCGTGTTCGACTCCTTGTGCGTTGGCGACTACGATCACGGCGGCGCCGATCGGCAGGGCTCGTTGGTCAAGAGCCTGCAGGCGATGGAGGAAGCACAGGAGGCGGGATTATTGAAGTCGGAACACCTGCTGCATCTACGTTGCGAGGTTTCGGCGAGCGGTGTCGTCGACGCATTCTTGAGTTTCGTGGACGATCCGCTGATCAGGCTCGTCTCCTTGATGGACCATACGCCCGGGCAGCGCCAATGGTCGAACGTGGCGAAATGGCGGCAGTTGACAGGCCGGTTAAATGTTAGCGATCAGGATCTGGACTATATTTATGAAAGTCGGCTCCAGCTCCAGGCCCTCAACGCCGATCCGACCCGCCGCGAAGTAGTGCGCATCTGTCATGAGCGCGGCCTGACGTTAGCGAGTCACGATGATTCGACGCCGGAGCATATCGCCGAGGCGTTAGGTGATCGCGTTACCATTAGCGAGTTCCCGACGACGGAGGCCGCGGCGCGGTTGGCGCATGACGGCGGGATGTGGATCGTGATGGGGGCGCCGAACGTCGTTCTCGGGGCCTCGCACTCCGGGAACGTGTCGGCGCGCCGGCTGGCTGGACTAGGTTTGGTCGATGGGCTGGCTTCCGATTATGTGCCGATGAGCCTGATCCAGAGCTGTTTCCTCTTTTATGAAACCCTGGCCATGCCGCTCGCCGACGCAGTCGCCAAGGTGACACTCAATCCAGCGAAAATGGTCGGATTGGACGATCGCGGCGAGATCGCCGTCGGCAAGCGCGCCGACATCCTCCGCGTCAAAGCGTATTATCATATGCCGGTCGTGTGTGGTGTCTGGCGGCAAGGTCAGTTTGTCTCCTAGCACCGCTGACGCTGGCTTTTGTCGACTCCTCACGCAAGCGGTTGCGCAACCAGTGCGGCCGCCGATAAAGAAAGACCGGCTTGGGCCGGCGAGCCCGGCCCCATCATCCCGTTAATAGAGGGAGGCAAGTGGAAAGTGCGGTATCGATTGGCAGAAGAGGCGGTGCAAACCGACGGGGACGCCTTCTGGATCGCGCCCACCGCGGCGGTCATCGGGCGCGTCCGGTTGGAGCGCGACGCCAGCGTCTGGTGGGGCGCCGTGCTAAGGGGCGATCACGAATTGATCACCGTCGGCGCCGGATCCAACATCCAAGACGGCGCCGTACTCCACACCGACGATGGCTTCCCCCTGACTATCGGCCGCGATGTCACGGTCGGCCACTTGGCGATGCTACACGGTTGTACGATCGGCGATGGTAGCTTGGTCGGTATCGCCAGCGTCATCCTGAACGGCGTGCGCATCGGCCGCAATTGCCTGATCGGCGCCAAGGCATTGATCCCGGAGGGCCGGGAAATCCCAGATAACGCCGTCGTCCTCGGCGCGCCCGGCAAGGTCGTCCGCAGTGTCAGCGCGGGGGAAGCGGAGTCATTCAAGCACGCGGCGGAAGATTACGTTCGCAACTGGCAACGCTACCGCAACTCTCTGGTTGCCGATTAAGGGTTCGTGCGCCGGGGGGCAGGGAAAAGGCGGCCTGTCAATTACCAGACGTCGAGGCTAATGGAAATCGCCGGCGATCGAAATGCCCAGACGTGACCCGAGGTCGGCGAGGTAAGCCCGTTCCACCGGCGATTCCAGATCGAGCGCCAGCAGCGATGCCGTGTAGACCTCCGCCGCAGTCAAGCGGTCGCCGATGTCGTCGACGATGGAGGCGACATCGAGGGGTTTGTCCAGTTCGCGTTCGGCGAACATCCGCTCTTCCGCGCTTAATCCCGCGTTATCGAGCTTCTCGCTGATGCGGTGACGGTCGCCTGGACACAGCGCGCCGCCGGCTTTCGCTGCCGCTAACATCGTTCGCACCATCAACATCGCCCGCATGTCGCTTTGTTCGGGATCTTCGTGCCATAGTGCCTCGACGGCTTCGGCGGGCGTTGGCGTTGAGTAAGGCTCGCCTGGAGATGCCGCCAACACGCTCGCGGCCAGACGTCGGAGCAGGGTGAGCCCCCCCGTTTCCTGCAAATCGTCGCCGAACAGCCGTCTCGACAGGCGCTCCAGGTACGTTTTTTCAGCACCAAGGTCGTCGAAAGGATGAAAGCCTATGGTGTCATCGTCGGTAGTGGCGTGCGGCCCGTCGTCACCGCGAACCGGCGCGGCTGTTGCAGCGATCGCTGGATCCTCGGTTCGATCGGATGCCAGGGCGGTATCGATTAAGCGTCGGGCGGGATGTCGGTGGGTCTCGTTGCCGACGCCGTCGGCCAATCCCGAGACAAGGGTTCCGAGACCACCGGCGGCGAAACCGCCCATCGCTAAGCCATCCACCCTTTCGGCCAGGGGCGTGGCCGCGACGCCGGTTTCGATCAGGGTATTCAGCAGGCGATGCGTATCGAGCATAACTGAACAACCCTTTCAACACGGACGGCAAAAAACGGTCGATGGACCGATGCGAACTTCGATGAGAGCAAATTATTTCAAGGAATTCGTTTAAATACCGTAAAAGTGATCGTTGTTCGGGCAACAACGGCGCCTCTCCGCCGCACTTGCTGATCACGGCGGTGGCGCGAGGGCTAGGCCAAGCAAGCTGCCGCCGGTGACGGATCGGCGGATCCCACCGCCGCCGTGAGCCTTGCATGACAGATCAGTTCCCAAAGGACCTGGCTGGGACGTTCGGCAAACCATGGCGGCTGGCGTAAGAGCAGGCGAAGGTTGGGGTTTGCCTGGAGCAGCGGTTTCAGGTCTTCGCCGCCGGCCATGTCTTGAGCGGCTTTTTCAAGCCTGACGAGGTTTTCGGGATCGTTCGCCGCGCGTGCATATGCGTCATCGAACAAAACCTGCATCAAAACGATCTTCGCCAGCAGCTTAAGCCTTTCGTCGTCCACCCTGGCCTCATTGGAGGCGGAGTTTTCAATGGAAGAGAGGAGGGAGAGCACGTTGAGGACGCGTTTCAAGGTCCGCGGGTTTGGTGGTGCGGCGAGTTCGATCAAGCTGCGGCACGTGGCGAGTGGACGCGCACCGGCGTCGGCGGCAAGCAGGCTGTCCAGATAAGCGCCGATCTGCTGGTCGGTCAGCGGCGGCAGCGTGAACGGAAGCTGGATAATCTTGTCGAGATACTGGCGAGGATCGATCCGCAAACGCGGTCGCCCGTCCGCTTCGACAACCGGCGGGTAGCGCGCGAGAATGCCTCGTTCGACGACCTCCCGATCCATCCCAAGGACGAAGACGCACCCCTTGATGTCAAGGAACAGCTTCACGGCCTCCAGGGCACCGACCGCTTCTTCCGGCAGGCAGCGGTCCAAATCGTCGATGAAGATGTAGAGCGTCAGGCCGCGTTCGGTGATTTCGCGTTTGATTAACGCCTCCAGTGTTTCCTGAAATTGCTCGATCGATGTAAGCTGCTCGCGATAGCGAACGACTTGCGCGCGTTCGAGGATTCGCGCCGCCGTGCCAGTGTCGCGGCCCGAAAAGCCGTCAAGCAGCCCGCCAAGCCCCATTTTCCCGAATAAGCCGAAACTCACCGACCGGATGACGACGTGTAGGGCAACGGCGATCGTGTTGGCCCAATTTACACGAATTGGACCGCTCTTGGTGATGGTTTGGCTGCGATAGAGGCTGGTCCGCAAGCTCTCGATCTCGTCTAACAGGCGACGGCGGCGCTGGTTGTCGATTTCTGGAAAAAGTGCCGGAATGCCGGTTTCCGCATCCGCCAGCGTTTCGACCACGCAGAGCAGTAGCGCCCGCCAAAGGGCATGTTCGGAACGAGCGTATTTCCACGCATCGAACCACAGAACAAGCGGCTTGCTGGATGCATTCGGGCTCTCGACCAGTTTGGCGGCCAGTGCGCGCATGACACTAGTCTTGCCACTCCCCCAGTCACCGTAGATCCCGATGACCAGGGGAGACACAGCCGGTGTTCCGCCGAACAACCGCCCAAGTGTGTCAATGAGGCTTTTCCGTTGTAGCGAATCCTCGGCAGTGCAACCGATCGGATGATCATTCCAGATATTCATGCCGACACTCCAATTCGACGCGGAAGAAACTCAAATCCCCCTTGCCGTCGCCGACCACCAGAGCCGCGCCATTCGACGAAAAGGCGATGCTGGTCAGCGAGTCGAGAGAGAGTGAGGCAAGTGATTTGCGTTCACTTACGTTCCACAACTCGACCGTGCGGAATCCGCAGACAGCCAGTGCGACTCGTCCGTCGGAACGAAAACCGCACTCGCTAAGCGGCCCGCCTGGTAGGTTTAGAACCAGCGGCTGGCTTGTGTCGGCGAAATCCCATCGGCGGATGCTTCCATCCACCGAGGCCGAAAGCAGGAGCCGGTCGGCATCGGCGAAGGCGCAGGCTAGCACGCCACCAGTGTGGCCGCGTAGGGTTTGGACTGGTGCGGCTTGGACGCGATCCCAGATGAGAATGAGGCCATCCGACAAGCCGAGAGCCAGCCGCGAGGAGTCTCCGTTGAAGGCGCAACTACGGACCAGCGACGACTGCTGGCGGACGATCGTCGTTAAAGTGCCGGTATCGATCGTCCAAAGACACGTCGTGTGGTCCGACCCGGCGGATACGGCAAGCGCGCCGTCGGCGCTAACGTCGAGGGCGCGCACCGGGCCTTGATGCGCAAGCACGGCCGCCGTTTGCCTGCCTGAACGAAGATCCCATTGCCGGATGTAGCCGTCGGCCCCGGCGGTGAGCGCAACATTTCTGGCGGTGTTGAGGCTGCAGTCGTAGATCGGATGACCGATGTGGCCGAACGTCCTGGTGACGTTACCGGTGCGTGTCTCCCACAGGCAGGCTTTGCCGTCGTTACCGCCCGACACCGCGTATTCTCCGTCGTCGCTCAAATCGCAACACCAGACAGCGCCGCCATGGCCGCCTCGCGTGCCAACATTTCGCCGACTGGTGAGATCCCACAGCATCAACGCGCCGTCCGTCGCCCCGCTTAATGCCTTCTTGCCGTCGCGGCTCAAGCTGCATGACAGGATCGGTCCCTGATGTCCGTGATCGGCGCGAATTCGCTCCCCTGTTTCCAGGTCCCACAGCGCCATGGTGCCGTTGGTCGTGGTTGTCAGCCCATACCTCCCCGCGGCATCCAAGGCACATGAAAGGATTGGCGATCCGGAATTCCGCAGTTGGCGGAGCAATCGTCGTTCCTCCAGGTCCCAGAGCACCACGGTTCCGTCCATGGCCGCGGTAAGCGCGCGGCGCCCATCCTCGCTGAGACTCATGTCGGTGATCGCCGTCACGTGAAGCTGAGGCGACGGCGTCATGCCGCCACTGCGCGTGTCGAGGACCATGCATTTGCCGCTGGTCATTCCGAAGACGACCCGAGTGCCGTCGGGATGGAGGCGGCAGGTCGAGGACCAGGAGTCCGGTGCCCGGAGTTCGCCGATCTTTGTCCCGGATCGCAAGTCCCAGAGGAGTATTTGGCGATCGTCGGAAGCCGATAGCCCGCGGGACCCCTCGGCGCTGGCCGAGCAGTGAATGATCGCCTTGTTGTGTCCATCGAAGAATTGTTGCGGCCGGCCGCTGCCCAGGTCCCAAAGGATCAGGCGGCGGTCAAGGGAGGCCGACAGGGCATTGTCGTTCGGGCCGCTAAAGCATTGCGAGAACACGGCGGCCGAATGGCCCTCGAGAGTGCGGATCGTATCGCCAGTGGCGACGTCCCACAGGACGAGGGTGCGGTCGGAGGAGGCGGACAGCGCGCGCCGTCCCTCCCTGTCGAACGAGCATGATCGCACCCAGTCACGATGGCCGCGAAAGGTGCGCACAAGCGACGGATCGGTGCCCGAGGTGGACCATGCGGTCAGAAACCGAACCACGCTCCTCCGCATCGCCATGACAGCCTGCAGCTCACGGGCAAGTTCGGTGGCTCTGTCAGCCACGGCTTGGTAGTGGATCTGCTGTAACGGATCGCACCGGTCCCGCAAATGGGCGGCCTGCCGCTCGATGGCCCGCTGCAGCGCTTTCAGAAGCTCGCCCGATTGCCCGCCGCCGACCCCTGTCGGTGTGTCGGTAAGGAGCGAAAGGTCTCGCGCCAAATGGGGGAACGCGTCCGCCGACATGGTCAGCATCGAAGTCGGGGAGAGGATTGATCGGCACCCCCGCGCGAGCATTTCCTCGAAAAACGCGTCGTCGATGTCGCGCCGCACGTATTCGTGAATCAGGTTGTGAATCCGCAGGCTGGCGACAGTTGTTCCTGGCTTGTCGACGAGGTTGCGGCGATATAGATCGCGGACGATGCGGGCAACCGGATCGCCGCGTTTGAACCGGCCGGGCTCTAGGGCAACGAAGTGCCGCAAGAAATCGACGCGGATGATCGCGCTTTGCGGAAAACAGGCGACCACCTTCAAGGCGTGCAGCAGATCGGCGTTTCCACACGCCGCGCCGCCGAGTCCGTCGGCGATGAGGCGAGACAAAGCCTTCGAAACATTGGTCTGGTAGTCCTCGAGGGCGGCGACCGGGGCATCGAAGGCGTCGATGACACCGATCTCCGCGAGTGCGTCGGCAACCTCGGCGAAGGTCAGCTTTTCCTCGCGGACCAGCGCGCTTGCTAGGCGCAAGGTCAGCGGCAAGCCCCCGAGTTTGTTGAAAACCTTAACCACCGCCTCGTCTTCAGCGGGATCTAGTTGGCCCCGCGGCAAACCGGCTTCGGAGAGAAGTAGTGCCGTCCCCTCGGTTAGGTGAAGAGCCTCGAGCTGGGTATCGATACAGCCGGGCAAGCCGCGAATGCGGGTTGTCACTAGGATCTTGCAGTCAAGCGATGTGAGGTCGCTGTGCGGCAATCCGGGCAGACCATGCAGCAACAGAGGATCGTCCAGGGAATCGGCAACGATCAGCACGCCGGGATCATTGCGGACCTGGCCGAGCCACTGTTCGGATAGATCGCGATCGCGTTCCGTCGGATCGGCAATGCCACTGGTCAGGCCAAGGGCGCGCGCGAAACTGCCGCCAACTTGGCGGAGCACCGCGCCAGCATGCGCCTGGGTGAGGTCGAGCCAGAACACGCCGCTCGGAAACGCCGCGCGGTAGGTATGAATGTATAGGGCGGCAAACTGCGTCTTGCCGACACCAGGTTGACCACAAATCGCCGGAATGCCGCCGCTTTCCGCGCGCTGCATGCTTTCGTGCAGTTCACGCAGCAAACCGTCACGGCCGATGAGGCGCGGTTTCTTGAACGGGACGACAAAAGGCGATGCAGGGGGCACGGGGAATCCAACCTATCCTATCTCCAAATTTCGGAACACAATCACATGATAGGAAAATAATACTATAAACTCGGCATGATTGCAAGGAAAGCCTCGTTGATACAGCCGTTAATTTTATGGGGGCGAGTTTGTGCGCTAAAAAATTGAACGCGGCCCGTGCCGGGAAGGTCGATTGGGATGCCGAGGTGGCGTTCCTGTCATCTGCTTGTCGTGAAAATGCGGTGTCGATCCGCCGGCCGGCAAATCCATCTCATGATCCCCAGGAAAGCCGTCCTTGTATTCGTCGATGGTCTGAAAGTAAAAAATACGGTGACGATCGAAATGCCTTGGCTTGAGTCGGTCGTGACCCGCGGCGAAGCGTGCTCTATCGCCAATGCGTTGCGAACCGCCGAGCCCACTCGTCCTCATACGAGACCATTCACACGGGCGTATCTCTCAACGACCATGTGATACTTTCGCACGAAACGGGCCGCCTACCGACCTGTCGGTACATGTCTCAAGTTATTTGTGCGACCGACGGGCGGTCGTCGCCAACCACCTGTACTTATCTTCTCCGAACCGAAGCGGACGTGACCGTATGATCCCCACAACCATCACCTTATCGACGATGGTGGAGCGTCGATCCAAGCCGGGCGGCTTTGCCATCAAGATGAGACCCCGTTCGCGGAGGTGATCGGAAACGGCATTGCGCTGACATGGACAGGGCTTGGATTACCTTCCTCGCCCATCCAACGGGATGCAACTTCGTAGGCCATCTACATGAGGGACGCTTCGACGTTCGTCGCGACCGGGCGCGGCAGGTCGCTCGCTTGCTGGTGCCGGTGTTTCCGTATCATGGGCGCTTGGCGTCGATGTGATCGTCATCGCCGACCACGCGACGGGCGATATAGCGCGACAATCTTGATGAGAAGAGCGCGTCAATCAGGATGGGAATCCTTG
>CAYWRP010000026.1:0-40015 GCA_964460955.1 uncultured Rhodospirillaceae bacterium
ACGCAGGCTCGCAACCCATTGCTCCCCTTCATAAACTTTTGAATCGGACTCTTAGTAGACACAAATAGTGGCCACACCCTCCTCATTCGGGAAGTACTCCGCGAGCCAGCGGGGCCTGCGTCCCTTTAAAACGATGATTCATACCTGGATTCCTGGCTTCGAAGCCCGGACGCATCGTTGACACCTGGAAAGAGACGAACCTGTGACGCCCAGCGATGCGGCTCCGCCTTCTGGACGATGGATTTCAGATAGGTTCGCCCGTGTAATCGCGGACATTGAGGCGCTGGCCGCCGCCGCGAAATTTCGCCACCCAGTCGAGTTGGCGAAGCCGTTAGGATCGCTGCGTGGCGGCGGCGAGGCGGTCGGCCAGCGCCAAAACGGCCAGGCGATAGCCAAGGCCGCCGAAACCGCAGATGACCCCCCACGCCGCGGTGGAAACGAAGGAGTGGCGGCGGAACTCCTCCCGCTGATGAATGTTGGACAGGTGCACCTCGACGATCGGCAGCGGACACGCCCGCAGGGCATCGAGAATCGCCACCGAGGTGTGCGTGTAGGCACCGGCGTTAACGATCAACCCGGCGTGGCGGTCGTCGGCGCCCTGGATCCATCCGACGATTTCGCCCTCGTGATTGCTCTGCGCGAACTCCACCTCGAGGCCGCGGAACCGAGCAACCTCCCGGCACGCCGCTTCGATCGCTTCCAGGGTTTCGCTCCCATAGATGCCGGGTTCCCGCCTGCCAAGCAGGTTGAGGTTCGGACCGTTGATGACGAGGATGGAGTCGTTCATGGGAGGTTTTCTATCGGCTTCGGGCGGCGCGAGCAACGCACGAACGGCGGGCGAAGGACGGCGAGGCAGCGCGTCTCCTGCCCTCCCATCGCCGCCAGGGACGGTTTGGGAACCAGTTTAAGATAACTTTAACAAAAAAATATCCCTTATTTTTCCGGATGTTAATAGGCATCCGCAAGGCTCTCGCCGGTGAATTGGGCATTCGATGGTTATCATTTCAACGCAACGGTGTTAGCATCCGCGTAATATTCCATTCATCAGATCAATCACGGTTGTCTTCCGGCAACCTGTACTCTTAACCGCGCGGATGCTGCGCGGCGCCGAACAAAAGCAACCGTCCCCAACGGACGGCCCGCCTCGCGAATGGAAAGCACGAGGCGGCGGGCGTTGCCAAAAGCCACTGGCGAACGGGCGCGGCCCGCAACGGCACACCACGAAACTGCCGTCGGGTGGCATTCGACTGATCCGCGCGCGCGGAGTGCGAACAAAAATGGGAAGATTGGCATGACTCCTCGTGAGGCGGCGCAAGCACGCAATCCTGAACTCGCGTTCACCGAGCAGCAATACGGCAAGGATCCGCTCGAAAATCGGGAAACGGACCTCTATCGTGGCGAATACGTCAAGACCTTCGTTGAGAAATGGGATGAGCTGATCAACTGGGACGCCCGGGCAAACAGCGAGGGCCATTTCTTCATGGATGTCTTGCGCGATCGAGGAAAACAGAACGTCCTCGACGTGGCGACTGGCACCGGTTTCCACTCGGTTCGGCTGATCGAGGCCGGGTTTAACGTCACCTCGGCAGACGGCTCAGCGGCGATGCTGGCAAAGGCCTTCGAGAACGGCAAGCGACGCGGTCTGATCCTGAAAACAGTGCAGGCGGACTGGCGCTGGCTGAACCGCGATATCCAAGGCAAATACGACGCCATCATTTGCCTCGGCAACTCCTTCACCCATCTGCATGACGAGCAGGACCGGCGGCGCGCCCTCGCCGAGTTCTACGCCGCGCTCAAACACGATGGCGTGCTAATCCTCGACCAGCGCAACTACGATCAGATGCTGGATCATGGTTTCAAGACCAAGCACAAGTTCTATTACTGTGGCGAAAGCGTCTCCGCGGAGCCGGAATACATCGACGAGGGCTTGGCGCGTTTCAAATATACCTTCGCCGACGGCTCCGAATATCGCCTCAACATGTGTCCGATCCGCAAGACCTACGTGCAGCGTCTGCTGCGCGAGGCCGGCTTCGAGCGGGTGCGGACCTACGGTGATTTCCAGGAGACCTATCGCGATGACGATCCGGACTTCTTCGTTCACGTCGCCGAGAAATCGGCGCTACACGTGACCGGCTCCGATTACAAGAAGAGCATCGACGGCGCGAAGGACATCCGCGATGTCGCCGAGGACTACTACGACAGCAGCGACGCCGACACCTTCTACTCGATGATCTGGGGCGGCGAAGACCTGCACGTCGGCTGTTACGAAGAGACCCAGGACATCAAGACGGCCAGCGTCGAGACGGTGGACCGCATGGCGGCGATGCTGAGCAAGCTGGACGCGGCGACGCGCGTCCTCGACCTCGGCGCCGGCTACGGCGGCGCGGCCAGGCGCCTCACCACCCGCTTCGGCTGTCACGTCAGCTGCCTCAACATTTCCGAAGTGCAGAACGACACCAACCGCCACAAGAACGACCGCCAGGGTCTCGCCGAAAAGATCCGTGTCGTGCATGGCGTGTTCGAGGACATCCCGGAGCCAGCGGGATCCTTCGACGTGGTCTGGAGCCAGGATTCCTTCCTGCACTCCGACCAGCGGGAGCAGATTCTCGCCGAGGCGTTCCGCGTGATGAAGCCGGGCGGCGAGTTGATCTTCACCGATCCGATGCAGATCGAGGACGTGCCGGAAGGCGCCCTGAAGCCCGTCTACGACCGGCTGGGCCTCAACAGCCTCGCCTCGTTCGCGTTCTATCGCCAGGCCGCCGAGAAGGCCGGCTTCGAGGTGATCGACCAAGTCGACCTGACCCACAACCTGCGCAACCATTACAACCGGGTGCGCGAGGAACTCGAGGCGAATTACCAGAAGCTGCAGGACGGTGCCTCGAAGGAATATCTCGACAAGATGATCATGGGGCTGCGCAACTGGGTGGATGCCGCCGACCAGGGCTGGTTGGCCTGGGGCATTCAGCGCTTCCGTAAACCCGACTAAGCGTCCAACCCTCGACGCTCCCGACACGATCGGCGGGATCAGCGGTTCACCTCGAGCCGCTGGTCCGCGCCAGTCGGCCGATCGATTCCAGCACCGACGTCCCCTACCCCACCATCAAGGCTCTCCCGAATCGCTGCGCCCGCCGCTGCCGACAGTTCATGGTGACATTTGCCGCGCGGATGGTCATAACGGGCCCTAATTTCGTGTAAATCGTCTGTCCATGACGCTTGGAAACGGGACATCATCCATGATTCGCTTTCTCGCCCTGATTATTGCCGGCTTGGTGCTGGCCGCCCCCCTCGCCGCCGAACCCACTGGCACCCTGAAGCAAATTCAGGACACGCAGACCATTCGCATCGGCTATCGCGAAACGACACCGCCGATGTCGTTTCTGGGAGATGATGGGTATCCGGTCGGTTACGCGGTCGACATTTGCACCCGCGTTGCCAACGCCGCCAAGCAGGTCCTCGACTTGGAGCGGATCGAAACGGTCCTGGTGCCGGTGACCGCCGCCAATCGGTTCGACGCGCTCGTCAACGGGGAAATCGATATCCTCTGCGGGACCACCACCATGACGCTTTCGCGTCGGGAACAGGTCGACTTCAGTCAGCCGATTTTCGTTACCGGTGGCAATCTGCTGAGCCGCAAATCGGCCCCGCTCGGCTCGGTGTCCGAACTCGGCGGCAAGAAGGTCGCGGTGACCGAGGAGACCACCACCATCGAGGCCCTTAATCGGGCGCTGAAGGCTTCTCTGACAGAGGCCGAGGTCGTGTCGGTGGCGTCCGCGGATGCCGGGATCGAGGCGGTTCACGACGGAACAGTCGACGCCTTCGCGGCCGACCAGATCACTCTCATCGGTCTCCTCGTCGGCGCCGATGATCGAGAGTCCTTCGTCGTCTCGACGGAGTTGTTTTCCTTCGAGCCGCTGGCGCTGGCGGTGCGGCGCAACGATGCCGACTTCCGCCTGCTGGTCGACCGGGTGATCGCCTTTCTCTATAAAACACGGCAGATCGACGATATCTACGCCAGATGGTTTTCGGCGTTCGGCGCCAAACGTCCGCCGCTGGTCGAAGCGATGTATCGGCTGGGCGCCACGCCCGAGTAGCGTCGCCGCCGCGCGCGGGCTGGGTGGGGTCGCCGGTCAGGACCGATCGGCGACCGCCGTCCGCAAGGCCTCGACCCACCGGCCAAGCCGCCGCTTGTTGGCGCTGATGTCCCAGTAGCCGACCTGGGAACGGCTATAGGCAGCAAATGTCGAGCGCTCTTCGCCGATCGGGACGGCGCGGAAACTGACCAAGTCGACGAAACCAAGCACGGCTGTCTTCTCTTGCGCTTCCACCTGCAGGCCATCCTCGGAAACGCCGATGAGCGTGGCGCGCGGCTCACCTTCGATGACGCGCCTCCAGGCGCCGACAAGTGCGATCGCGGGGACGTTGAAGGTCGACGCGATTTCGTCGCCCTCGGCGGCGATGGCGAAATTCGCCGCGGGATCGGGGAGGATGAGATGGTTGTTCGGACTGCCGGGACGCCTCAGCGTGCGAAAATCGGTCATCGGTGTCGGCTCCGCCATCGTCCTCTCCCGTTTGTCCTCGGGCTCGACTCCGCATCCGGTCAAGGCGATCAGCAGGATGCCGATCAACGCCAATTGTCTCATTCGACACTCCCGTGGCCCGACGCCGCGGCCAGGCGCCTCTACGCGCTTTCAGCCATGACTCCGGACACAACGCTAGCCCTGCTTAGGTATAGGCCATGAAGGCCCAACTCAACAACGCTTAAGCGAACAGGATGCCTAGAGTATCCCTCGCCACGAACAAAAACCTCTTGGTGCGGCGTCTCGACCCCTTCGACGACGACGGCGATTGCCGCGCGCCAATCTAGGCGTTAGCGTTTTTTTGGCCTGTCGGACGAGACGCAGCCCGAGTCCCCGTTGTAAATGACTATTGGACGGCCTTTCGCAAGCCGTGGCAAACTAATCACTGTTCCGCGCGAAGCCAAGAGTTACACCTTAGGCCGTCGCATCGCCATCTTTTAGGCCCATGAAAGAACTCTATCGCCTACTCCTCGCCGGTGCCGGCGCCTCGCTGATGTTCCTCGGCTTGTTCCTGGGGCTGGATCTCGTCTGGTGGATCGCCGCCATCGCCGCCGTGGTCGCCTTCGTCGGCATCGTCCTGGCGGTGCCCCGCGCCAAGGAAGCGCACGAGGTCGAGGTCGCCGCCGGCATCACCGAGGCCGACCTGCGGGCGGCACTCAAAAACTTCGACGAAGCCGCCGACGAGATGCAGACGGCGAGCCAGGAGTCGCGGCTGACCAAGGAAATGGCGCTCACCTTCCTGCGCCTCGCCCGGATCGTCCGCGCCATTCGCGACGCCGTCCGCGACGACCCCAACAACTTGCGCCAGCTGCGCGGCTTCACCCGCCACCACTTGCCGGAATTGCGCTCGATCTCGAAGACGTATGTCCAATTGCGCCGGGCGCCGCTCAACGAGCGCGCCGAACAGCGGCTCGACGACATCCGCGACCGCATCGTCGGCTATACCGACCGCTTCGACGACATCTACCACGCCTGCCTCGACGACGATTTCCAGCGTCTGGAGATCTCGACCAAGGCACTGGACCAAGTGATGGACGCCGACGTGCCGAAGAGCACGCGGAGATAAGCGGCAATGTCGGGCAAATCCATCATCGGCGTCGCGCTCTCGGTGCGGGCGATCATCGACGCGCTTAACTAACCGCAACGCAACCGGTCTCAAGGGAACCGATCCATGGCCAACTCCGTCGAAACCGCTTCCTCCACTTCCACGACCCTGCCAGCCGGCACCGTCGGCGGCCTGCCGGCGGTGATCACCCAGCAGGTCCGCCGACCGGGCGACCTGATCGATATCTCCGGGTTCACGCCCGAGGAACGGGCGCGCGTCAAGGTCATCGCCGACGCGGTCGACTTCAGCAGTTCCAACACCGTGCACACCTTCGGCGTCCCGACCCAAAAGCAGATGAACAGTTTCCTCGACGCCCTGCTTAACGACATGCGGGTCGAGGAGGCGGGGGTCGCCGGCAAGATCACCCTCGAACTGTCCGAGGGCTATGACCTGATGCGCATCGACGAGATGAAGAAGGAGCTATCGGGGAATGGTCGGGGTGTATGGGGCGCCATCGGCAAGACGCTCGGCTTCGTCAAGGATCTCGGCGGCCTGATCAAGAACCTGCGCGACCAGAAATCGACGCTGATCGGCAAGTTCGACAAGATCGAGGAGATGGCGAACGACCGCAAGCGGGAGATCATCAAGCACAACGTCACCCTCGATGAACTCCGCGACAACTCCGACAACTACATCCTCGACCTCGGGGTGCAGATCGCCGCCGGCGAGCAGGCGCTGCTGCGCGGCATCGGGGAATTCAACGCCCGCAAGGCGGCGCTGGAAAGCCAGCCGAATGACCTGGAGGCGGCGCGGCTGCACGACTTCGCGCGCACCATCGCCGCCTTCGAACAACGCCTGTTGCGGATGAAAATCGCCTACACCCAGTCGGTGGCGGTGACCCGGCCGCGGATCCAGGCGATCCGCCAGGCTGGAGACATCGAGATCCAGAACATCATCGAATCGCTGCTGTTCGACATGCCCAACCTGAAGAGCCTGGTCCTCCAGGTGGCGGCGATGACCAACCTGAAGAAAGCTCAGGAAGAGGACGAGAAGCGCCGCGCGGTCAGCGAGAAGATCGCAGGCGCGGCGACCGAGATGTTCCACGAGACCTACACCGCGTCCGTCGCCAGCCAGGGCCGCGGCCTCGACGACGTGCGCGCCCTCGCGGCGACGGCCGACAAACTGGTCGCCACTCTGCGCGAAGGCGAGCGGATCGAACAGGAGAACAAGAAGAAGCGCGCCGATGCCGCCGCCGCCCTCGTCGACGTCAAGGACAAGGTCGTCGAGGCGCTGAAGGATGTTCAGCCGGAGAGTGTGCCCGCCGTCTAGAAAGTTCAGGGCCGGGGCCCTCTTAGCGCGCGGCGGGGCTATCCGTGTATGGCGGCCGGCCATGCTCCGCCGACCGATAGATCCGCGCCAATCGATCCGGCGGCAAGCGCGCCAGGTGAAGGGTGTGGATCCAAATCCATCCGCCAACAATGGCGAGGGCGTTGCGGCCCTCGAATCGGCGCGACGACGTGGTGACCGCCGGCTCGCCGATGCAGGTCGTTCGCACCGCGCGTTCCAGTCGCCGCCTGAAGTCGACATCCTCCATCAGCGCGATGGGGCGGATGCCACCGATCTCCGCGTAAACGGATCGGCGAACGAATATCGCGGAGTCGCCGTAGTAAACGCCGAGCCGGCGAAACCAGGCGTAAAACCGCGTTAACCAGCGGTAAAACCGCCGGTCGCCATCGAACACCACCCGAAAATTGCCACCGACGATGCCGGGATTCGCCAGGGCGTGCCGGAGGGCGGCGAGCCCGCCATCGGCAAGGATCGTATCGGCATGGAGGAAAAGCAAGACATCGCCCTTCGCGAGCGACGCGCCATGCGCCAGCTGTTGCCCGCGTCCAGGCCCCGCTTTCGCCACCACCGCCCCCGCGCGAGCGGCGATCTCCGGTGTGCCATCCCGGCTGCCGCCGTCGACAACGATGATCTCGAGGGCCACGCCTTGACGGGCAAGGCCGTCGACCAACGCGCCAATGCAATCGGCTTCGTTCAGGGTGGGGATAATGATCGAGATCTCCATCAGCGAGGCATATGGGTGCTTCCTCGCGCGCGAACAAACCCGAATAAACCCAGTGTCCCCGCGGCGCGGTCGCCGTCGATCGCACGGCGTTCTTAAGCCTGTGACCATTCCATCGGTCGGCGGCGGATCGTACCGGCGAGATTCCCGGCCCTTGGCCGCCCATTCATTGCGGACAAACGAGACCCGGTCGGTTAAGGTGCCAGCCATGATGATTCATCCGCACGATTCGAATGGGCGCCGATGACCGACGGCGAAGCCCTCAAGACGACACCGCTGCACGGCCTGCATGTCGAACTGGGCGCCAAGCTGGTGCCGTTCGCCGGGTACGAGATGCCCCTGCAGTATCCGCGCGGCATCTTGAAGGAACACACATGGGTGCGCGAACAGGCGGGCCTGTTCGACGTTTCGCACATGGGCCAGCTCTGGCTCACCGGCGGTGGCGCGGCGGCGGCCCTGGAAACCCTGGTTCCGGGCGATATTGTTGGGTTGGCGCCGACGGCGCAGCGCTACACGGTTCTGACCAATGACGCCGGCGGCATTCTCGACGACCTATTGGTGACCCATGCCGGGGACCGTCTTTTCGTCGTCGTCAACGCCGCCTGCAAGGACGACGATATCCGCTTGATGCAGAACCGGCTGGCCGACCGCTGCGGCGTCGAACCGCTGATCGGGCGCGCCCTGCTCGCCCTGCAGGGGCCGGCGGCTTCGGCGGTGATGGCGCGCCACACTCCGGACGCGCTCGACCGCGTGTTCATGACCGGGAGCGCCGCGGAAGTCTGCGGCGTCCCCTGCTTCGTCACCCGTTCCGGCTATACCGGCGAGGACGGCTTCGAGATTTCCGTCGCCGCCGAGGACGCGGAGCGAATCGCCCGTGCCCTGCTCGCCGAACCGGAGGTGGCGCCGATCGGCCTCGGCGCCCGTGACAGCCTGCGCCTGGAGGCCGGCTTGTGCCTCTACGGCCATGAGATCGATACCACCACCTCACCCATCGAGGCCGGCCTCGCCTGGATCGTCGCCAAGCCACGGCGAAGCGGCGGCGAACGATCCGGCGGATTTCCCGGCGCGGAAACGATCCTCGGTCATCTCGCCGACGGCGTTCAGCGTAAACGCGTGGGCCTTAAGCCGGAGGGGCGCGCGCCGGTGCGAGAGGGCGCGGAAATCGTCGACGACCAGGGCCGCAAGGTCGGCCACGTGACCAGCGGCGGCTTCGGCCCGACGGTCGGCGGCCCCGTCGCCATGGGCTACGTGGCGACCGATCTGGCACCGCCTGGAACACCACTCGCGGCTGTCGTGCGGGGAAAAACCCTGCCGGTGAGGGTCGAAAAGCTGCCCTTCGTCCCCCATCGTTATTATAGAGGCTAGCCAGCTCCCGATCCCCGCCGCGTCCCGCCGCCGCCCCGGCGGTCGAGCCGTCATTTCGAGAGGAGGAGATTTTTTCCGATGCGACCGTTGGCTGAACTGACCCAGCGCGAAGACTTCACCGGCCGCCACATCGGCCCGCGCGCGGACGACAAGACCGCCATGCTGCGCCTGCTGCGCCTGAAATCCATGGATGAACTGGCGGCCAAGGCGATCCCTGAGGCGATCCCGGCGCATCCCCTGCCGGCGATCGGCAACGGTTGCACGGAGACCGTGGCGCTGCAGCGGCTACGCGAGCTGGCGAAGAAAAACAAGGTCTTCAAGTCGTTCATTGGCCTGGGTTATGCCAATTGCCATGTCCCGCCGGTGATCCAGCGCAACATCCTCGAGAATCCCGGCTGGTACACCTCCTACACGCCCTATCAGGCGGAAATCTCACAAGGCCGCCTGGAAGCGGTGCTCAACTTCCAGACCATGGTCGCCGATCTTTCCGGCCTCGAACTCGCCAACTCGTCGATGCTGGACGAGGCGACGGCGGCGGCGGAGGCGATGACGCTGTGCCGCCGGATCAGCAAGAGCCCGGGCAACACGTTTTTCATCTCCGAGGAGTGCCATCCGCAGACCATCGAAGTGGTGCGCACCCGCGCCATTCCGCTCGGCATCGATATCGTCGTCGGCGACCACCGCACCGGCCTCGACGGCCTCTCCGTTTTCGGCGTATTGCTGCAGTACCCGTCGACCACCGGCACCATTCACGACTACGGCGATATCGTCGCCAAGGCGCATGCCCAGCAGGCGCTGGTGACCGTCGCCGCCGACCTGCTTAGCCTGATGCTGCTGAAGGCGCCTGGCGAGTTCGGCGCCGATGTCTGCGTCGGCTCGGCGCAGCGTTTCGGCGTGCCGCTCGGCTTTGGCGGACCGCACGCCGGCTTCCTGGCGACCCGCGAGGCGTTCAAGCGGGCCATTCCCGGCCGTCTCGTCGGCGTGTCCGTCGACTCCCACGGCGATCCCGCCTACCGGATGGCGCTGCAGACCCGCGAACAGCATATCCGGCGCGAGAAGGCGACCAGCAACATCTGCACCGCCCAGGCCCTGCTCGCCGTGCTTGCCGGCATGTACGCCGTCTACCACGGCCCCGACGGCCTGAAGACCATCGCCGAGCGGGTGCATCGACTGACCGCCGTCCTCGCCGCCGGCCTGCGCCAGCTGGGGTTCGCCATCCGCACCGAGGCCTTTTTCGACACCGTGTTCGTCGACACCGGCGCACACACCGAGGAGATCCACGCCGCGGCGCGGCGACGGGAAGTCAACCTGCGCCCGGTCGACGCCACCACCATCGGCATGTCGTTGGACGAAACAACAACGGCGGCCGACGTGAGTCTTCTCTGGGAGATCTTCGCCGGCCCCGCCGGCCCCGCGCTGTCCGTCGCCGATCTGGACACGGCAACGCCGGATGCCCTGCCGAAATCGCTCAGGCGCCAGGGTGAGGTGCTGAGCCATCCGGTGTTCCACTTGTACCGCTCGGAAACCGACATGCTGCGCTACATGCGCCGTCTCGCCGACCGCGACCTGGCGCTCGACCGGACGATGATCCCGCTCGGTTCGTGCACCATGAAGCTCAACGCGACGACGGAGATGATCCCCGTCACCTGGCCGGAGTTCAGTGACATCCACCCCTTCGCGCCGCTGGATCAGGCGGCGGGGTACCTTGAGATGATCGCCGATCTCGAGCACGATCTGTGCGTCATCACCGGCTACGACGCGGTGTCGCTGCAGCCCAACGCCGGCTCGCAGGGCGAGTATGCCGGGCTGCTGGCGATCGCCGCCTATCACCAAAGCCGCGGCGAAGGACACCGCGACGTCTGCCTAATCCCCAGTTCGGCGCATGGCACCAACGCCGCCTCGGCGAACATGGTCGGCATGCGGGTGGTCGTCGTTCAATGCGACCAGGCGGGCAATGTCGATATCGATGATCTGCGTGAGAAGGCGGAAACGCACAGCCAGAAACTGGCGGCGCTGATGGTCACCTATCCGTCGACGCACGGCGTGTTCGAGGCAGCCATCATGGATATCTGCGCCATCGTCCACGACCACGGCGGACAGGTCTATATCGACGGCGCCAACATGAACGCCATGGTCGGCCTGTGCGCGCCGGGCACCTTCGGCGGCGACGTCTCACACCTCAACCTGCACAAGACGTTTTGCATCCCGCACGGCGGCGGCGGTCCCGGCGTCGGCCCGGTCTGCGTGCGCGAACACCTCGCGCCGTTTCTCCCAGGCCAACCGATTCCGACACCGGGCGCGGAGAAAAGCGCCGTCGGGCCGGTCTCGGCGGCACCGTGGGGCAGTGCCGGCATCCTGCCGATCAGCTGGGCCTACATCAAGATGATGGGCCGCAAGGGGCTGACGGAAGCGACGCGGACGGCGATCCTCGGCGCCAACTACATCGCCAAACGCCTGGAGCCGCACTACCCCGTCCTTTATACCGGCGCCAACGGCCTCGTCGCGCATGAGTGCATCATCGACCTGCGGCCGCTCAAGGAAACCAGTGGCATCTCCGTCGACGACGTCGCCAAGCGGCTCATCGACTACGGCTTCCACGCGCCGACGATGTCGTTCCCGGTCGCCGGCACGCTGATGATCGAGCCGACGGAGAGCGAGCCGAAGGAGGAGTTGGACCGCTTCTGCGACGCGATGATCCGCATCCGCGAAGAAATTCGCGCGGTCGAGCGCGGCGAGTTGGACCCGGAGGACAACCCCTTGCGCAATGCGCCGCACACTGCCGCCGCCCTGCTCGCCGAAACCTGGACCCACCCGTACCCCCGCGAACAAGCGGCGTTTCCGCTGGCCTCGGTGCGTGCCGCCAAGTACTGGCCGGTGGTCGGCCGTATCGACAACAGCTACGGCGACCGCAATCTGGTCTGCACCTGCCCGCCGCTGTCGGCGTATCAGGACGTCGCTTAAACGCCCACGCCGCGCACTGGAAAAGCGCCCTCGACCTGGAACAAGGCTGAAAAACGTCGACATGGCTGTCTCAATCGTCATCACTTTCATGGGCCTCGACCGGCCGGGTATCGTCGCGACGCTGTCGAAGATCGTCGCCGAGTACGGCGGTAACTGGATGGAAAGCCGCATGGACAGCCTCGCCGAGCGGTTCGTCGGCATCGTCCGGGTGACGGCGCCGCCAGCGCGCGCCGACGCGTTGATGGCGGCGATCCGGGAGAGCGGCCTGCCCGATCTCGACATCACCGTCGCCGCCGACGAGCCGGCACCGCCGCCGGAGACCGATCAGGTGCTGACCTTGCACCTGATCGGCCATGACCGGCCGGGCCTGTTGCGGGAGATCTCCGGCGCCCTGGTGCGCGTCAACGGCATCATCGACGAGTTGGAGAGCCAGGTCATCGACGCCAGCATGGCCGGCGGCACGCTGTTCGAGGCGAACGCGCTGATCCGCATTCCACGGCGGGTTCCGGTCAGCGATCTGCGGCAGGTGCTGGAGGCATTGGCCGACGAGATGATGGTCGACATCACCCTCAAGGAGACATCGGAACCGGTCTCCGTCTCCCTCAAACCCGCGCCGCAGTGATTTAGCCGGTCGCCCCGCCGCCCGGTCGGCGTGTTGCGGAAAAGCCGACTTTGCGTTATGTCCCTTGGGCAGTAACAGATTGGATCGTTTTGACGCGTTTGGCCGTCATCCCATCGCGGTGGCATGACGGCGACCGGCGTCGCGGCAAGGGGGATGCCGGCGTCGAGGACGCGACGATAACCCGACCACCGATATTGCAGCAACGAGCGAGGAGCCGCCATGCTGACGACCGACCCGTTCTTTCACGATACGCTCGCCCAGTCCGACCCGGACATCGCGGCGGCGATCAGGGGTGAACTCAGGCGCGAGCAGGAGGAGATCGAGCTCATCGCGTCGGAAAACATCGTCTCGCGCGCCGTTTTGGAAGCGCAGGGCTCAGTGATGACCAACAAGTACGCCGAAGGCTATCCCGCCAAGCGCTACTATGGCGGATGCGACCAGGTGGACATCGCCGAGCGGCTCGCTATCGAGCGCGCCAAGCAGCTGTTCGACTGCGGGTTCGCCAACGTCCAACCGCACTCCGGCGCCCAGGCCAACGGCGCGGTGATGCTGGCCATGCTGCAGCCGGGCGATACCATCCTCGGCATGTCGCTCGATGCCGGCGGCCACTTGACGCACGGCGCCAAGCCGGCGCAGTCGGGCAAGTGGTTCAGCGCGGTACAATACGGCGTCCGCAAGGAAGACGGGCTGATCGATTACGACGAGGTCTCCCGTCTCGCCCACGAACACCTGCCGCGCATGATCATCGCCGGCGCGTCGGCCTATTCCCGCATCATCGACTTCGCCGCCTTCCGTGAAATCGCCGACTCCATCGGCGCCTACCTGATGGTCGACATGGCGCACATCGCCGGCCTCGTCGCCACCGGGCTGCACCCGTCGCCGTTACCGCACGCGCACGTGGTGACGACGACGACGCACAAGACGCTGCGCGGCCCGCGCGGCGGCATGATCCTGACCAACGACGAGGCGCTGGCGAAGAAGATCAACTCCGCCGTCTTCCCCGGCCTGCAGGGCGGTCCGCTGATGCACGTCATCGCCGCCAAGGCGGTCGCCTTCGGCGAAGCACTGCGCGAGGACTACCGCGCCTACTGCCAGCAAGTCATCGACAATGCCCAGGCGTTGTCGAACGTGATGCTGGAACGTGGCTGCAACATCGTCTCCGGCGGCACCGACAACCACCTGATGCTCGTCGACCTGCGGCCGAAGGGCGTCAAGGGCAACGCCGTCGAGCGCAGCCTGGGGCGCGCCGGCATCACCTGCAACAAGAACGGCGTGCCGTTCGACCCCGAAAAACCCGCCGTGACCTCCGGCATTCGCCTCGGCACGCCGGCGGGGACGACGCGCGGCTTCGGCGTCGAGGAGTTCACCGAAGTCGGCCACATGATCAGCGACGTCCTCGACGGGCTGGCGGCGCACCCGGACGACAACGAGGCAACCGAACGCGCGGTACACCAGCGGGTGACGGCACTGTGCCGGGCGTTCCCCATCTACGGCGGTCTTTAAGACGCCGCCGTATCGGGCGTATCGGGTAGGCCGCCACCTTGGTGCAGCCGATCGTCGGCTTAGAGGGCCGGCGCCATTCGGTGCGATCCTGGCTGCGTACCGCCGTTGCCGTCGCCTACCTGCTGCTGGCGTTAGCGGCGAGTTGTGGCCTGCTGGGGGCGGGAGGAGAGCCGTTTGACGTCATCCGCAGCTTTTGGCCGCACCTTTCCGTCGCCATGGTCGCCCTGTGCCTGGCGTGGACGTGGCTGCTGCGCGATGGGCGCGTCCTGTTCCTGCTCGCCCTGCCGGCGTTGTTCTTGGTCTGGGTGGCGACGTCACTGCCGCTGTTGCCGTTCGAGCGGCCGACGCCGCCAGCGAGCCGCGAACGCGACATCACGGTCGTCGAATTCAACGTGCTTGGCACCAACCGCCACCGGGCACGGGACATCGCCGCCTTCGTTGTCGACCAGCGCCCCGACATCGCATTTCTCCTCGAAGCGCCGCCGGTGCGGCGGCACATGGACGTTTTGCGAACGCATCTACCTTACGCCGCGCAATGCGAGTCAGAAACACCACGCCCATTCTGCGATCTGATCCTGATGTCGCGTCATCCGTTGCGCGAAATCCGTCACCTCAAACTGGCCAGCGGTCACGACCGTCTCATCATCGCCGAGACGACGATCCACGGCCAGGATATCACCCTGGTCGCCGTCCACTTGACGAAGCCGCTGTTGAGCGGCTGGCAACGCCGCGAAATCGCCGCGCTGGCACCGCTGATCGCCAGCCTGTCGCGGCCGATCATCGTTGCTGGCGACTTCAACGCGACGCCGTGGTCGCACGCCATGGCGACGTTTACCGACGGCGCCAACGTTGACTGGGCTTACGGCTATATACCGACCTGGCCGGTGTGGGCGCCGAAGGCCGGTATCCCCATCGACCACATCCTCACCGATGGCGGCATCATCGCCCGCCACGTCAACTCGCCGGAAGACGCCCTCGGCTCCAACCACCGCCCGGTCCTCGCCACGTTCGCGCTGCCCGGCGGAGCCCCCCCGGCGCCTAAGCCCGCAGGTCGAAGAGTAGCGCCTCCACCGCCGCGCCGGTTTGCAGCCTCAGTGGCGTCGTATCCTCGACGGCAATGCCGTCGCCGGCCTTCACCGCTTCCCCGTTGACCACACCTTCGCCGCGGGCGATCTGCAGCCACACCTTGCGGCCGGCGCGCGGTTCGAAGGTCACCGCTTCGCCGGCGGCGAGCCGGCCCGCGTACAGGTCGGCATCCTGGTGGATGGTCAGCGAACCGTCACGTCCGTCGCGGCTGCCGACCAGACGCCACCGCCCCGCCACTTCCGCCGCATCGAACTGCTTCTGCTCGTAGCCAGGCTGTAACCCCGCGCGTTCCGGTTCGATCCAGATCTGCAGGAAGTGCACGCGGTGCGTCGCCGAGTGATTGTATTCGCTGTGCCGGATGCCGGTGCCGGCGGTCATCCGCTGCACCTCGCCCGGATGGATCACCGACCCGGTGCCGATGCTATCCTTGTGCTCCAGCGCGCCGTCGAGGACGTAGGAGATGATCTCCATGTCGCGGTGGCCGTGGGTGGGAAACCCCTCGCCTGCCTCGACGCGGTCCTCGTTGATCACCCGCAGCGGACCGAACCCCGTGTGCGCGGGGTCGAAATAATGGCCGAAGGAGAAGGTATGCCGGCTGTTCAGCCAATCGAGTTGCGCGGCGCCCCGCTCCTCGGCGCGGCGGATGGTGACCATCAATGTACTCCCCTATCTGATTCACCCGTCGATGACCGGAATATGCTTTCGCCAGTCGAATAAATAATCAGCTGCCTTAAAAACGCACTATTCAAGGTAATCAAACAATCATCCGTGACATCAGCATCTCCAAGGGCCCCGGATGCGTGAACGGTGCATTCATCAGATCACCCGCCCGCCGATGTCACCGCCGCGTCGCCACCACCGGAAAGTCGCGCCGTCAGCCAGCGCATGACGGTGCCCCGCGGTTCATCCACACCGGTGATTAGGTAGCGCAAGGTGTAGTCGCTGTTGAGGTTGGCCTCGATGCGGAAATAGGACGCCGGGGCGCCACACAGCAGGATTTCGTCGTCCGGCCGCAGGCGCCGGTCGGGCGGCGGCATGGCGATCACCTCGTCGCCCGACCGCAGGACGAGCGCCACGCACGGCAGCATGGCGGTCCGGTCGGACGGCTCGCGCAGGATATCCTCCAACGTTACCGCAAGGCCCGACCGCATCACCGCGAGCGCCCCGCCTGCGGTTTCGCCGTCGATCACCATCGTTCGGAGCTGCGGTGCCGTCTCGCCCAGACGGTCGTGCAGCAGCGTCACCACCGCCCGCAGGCCTTCGTTGTCGCCGCTCATCTGGAACTCCCGGACGTGCTGCAAGAAGGCGCGCAGCAGCGGCGCGATGAGCAGCAGATGGATCCGCCGCGCGGCGACCAGGTTCGGCTGCATGATGAGGTCGGCCGCCGCCGCGTTGAATAGCACCTGATTGCGGTAGCGGTTTTGCCGCACGACGACAAAGATGTTGGGATTGAGGGTGCGGGCATTGAGGACGATGCCGAGGTTTTCGGAATCCGCGTCCGTGCCGGCGACGATGCCGGCGGCGCGCTCGACGCCGGCCCGCGTCAGGTTCGCCTGCGTCGCCCGGCCACGGATCATCTGCACCTCGCCCGCCTTGGTCTCGCCGAGGTTGGGATCGATGACGATACTGCGGATGCCGAGCCGGTTCAGACTTTCGACGATGTAGCGGCCCATCCGGCCGAAACCGCAGACGATCCAGCGGCCCTGCGGTACCTCTGGATACATGGCCAGGTTGGCGTGCGGCGCGCCGACGATCCACTCGTTCAGCATGTGGATGATCGGGCTGTGTACGGCGATGCTCAGGTAGCGTGCGTAGGTCTGAAAGGGGTCGATGATGTGGACGTCCGGCCCCGTCTCCAGGATCTCGACGAAGGCGTCCCGCGTCGCCTGGGTGATCACCTGCGTCTTCGGGCTGAGCAGGCGGGCCGCGATGGCGATCTTGAGGTTGACCTCCTCGTCGCTGGTCAGCGCGACGACGGCGCGGCAGTTGGGCCGCAACAGCCCGCCCTCGATCAGGTGATCGGCGATGCGGGCGTCGGCGCACAGGGCCGGCGTGGCGACCCGGTAGTCGCGCAGGTGCACGGCGGCGATGCGGTCGGCGTCGCGGTCGAGGATCACCGCGTCGATGCCGGCGTCGCTCAACCCTCGAACCAGCAGGCTGCCGGTACTGCCGAAGCCGCAGACGAGAACGAAATTATCCGGCAGGCGGGACACGTTCACCGCGAACCGCCGTTCCGCCAGCACGCTCTGGAAGTGCGGGTTCTGCACCAGGCGGACGATGGAGCCGATGGCATACAGCCAGGCGATGACGCCGGCATACAGCGAGACGATCGCCCACATCCTTTGCGCGTCAGTAAACGGCTGTGGCAGTTCGCCGAAGCCGGTCGTCGTCGCCGTGTAGGTGAGGAAATAGAAGGCGTGGAACAGGCTCATCGCCGGCGCCGTACCGTCTTCCAGGGGATGGCCGGGGATCAGCGCCCATCCCAGCATGCATACCGCGTAAACGACGATAAGGATGAGGATCGGTCCCCGCATGGTGCGGAGCACGATGTAGGTGACGCGCTGCGCGCTGCGGCGCTGGGGCACCGGCGGGGCTCCCTAGCGGCGCAGCATCAGCGTTTCGGTGACGACGACGATCACCGAGACGACGTTGGAGAGCAAGGCGCCGGCCGACAGCGAGACGATGAGGACGAACATGCTCGGGCTGGTGCCGCCCTCGACGACATGGGCGCCGATGGTCCAGATGACAGCGGCAGCGATGAGCTGCAGGTTGGCGACCAGGCTGGTGGCGAGCAGCAGGGCGCCGATCTGCGAGCGGTCGCCCAGCTTCAGCGTCGTCGCGATCAGGTTGACGACGACGACGAGGAAGAACTCGATGACGTTGTGATGCGCCGGATCGGCGATATCGCCGTAGACGAAGCTGAAGTTCAGCGTCATGGCGAGGATGATGAAAAAGCCGAAAACGACCTTTTCCAGGTTCATGAATCGCGCCTCCCGTAGCCGCTTTTGATCGTTGGGCGAAGCGTCTCACGCGGCGAGGGGCCGTGGCAAGGGTGATGCGGCCGCGAGACAAGGAGGCTACGAGCTTGCCTCCGCGTGGCCGACCTCCGTGTTGGCGGGGGCATCCGCATCCCTGGGCCTTCTCGCCATTGGGCCATGAGGGCGGCGATCAGCGCCCCCAAAACCACGGCGAGCCGACTAATCGCTCAGCGGGAGCATATCCGACCAGTCGCCGGGTTCGAGCCGATAGAGCCAGGTTTCGGTGAGCGCATGGTCACCCAACGCGAGGAAGGCGCGGAGATCGACCGTCTCCGTGCCATCGACGACGATGTCGAACTCGACGCGCCAAGCGTCGATTTCCGGAATCCGCACCACCTCTATCAGGCTGAACTGGCCACGAGAGACCGTTATAGACGCCTCCGGCTTCACGCTCGGGCCCAGCATCGGCAACATGCCGCCGACGAAATCGATGACGAACTTGAGGCCGGGTCGGCGGTCATGCGGCCGTCCGGCGCGCCCGAGCCGGGTAGCGGCGACCTCGGCCGGCCGCGGCAGCCGCTCTGGCATCATTTGACCCCACCACATCCGGTAGCTGTGTTTCAGTTCCTTTCCCGGTTCGAGGGCGTCGTCGGGGCGCCAGGCGGCCACGATGTTGTCGAACACCTCGTCGTCGGTCGGCAGTTCGAGAAGCTCCAGGCGGCCACGCCCCCAGTCACCTTGCGGCTCGATCCACAGGTTGGGGCGGTCCTGGTAATGCGCCGGATCGTTGTAGCTTTCATACCGGCGGTCGCGCTGCAACAATCCGAAGCCGCGTGGGTTCTCGTCGGAGAAGGTGCTGACGCGGGCATGGCGCGGGTTGGCGAGTGGACGCCACAACCATTCATCATTCCCGCGCCGCATCGCCAAGCCGTCCGAATCATGCACCTCCTCGCGGAATGTCCGCCTGTCTTGCCAGTCGTTCTCGCCGGCATAGTACATCGATGTCATGACGGCGAGGCCGAACGTGTCGAGGCGCACACGCGAAAACAGGCTTGCTTCGATCTCCATCTCCGTGCTGGGTCCCGGCCAGATCGTGAAGCTATAGGCACCGGTAATGCTTGGGCCGTTGAGGAGGGCATGCACCTTCAGGCGGGCGCCGCCGGGTGCGGGCCGTTCGATCCAGAAGTCGGTGAAATCCGGAAACTCTTCCGCGCCGAGTGAGGCGGTGTTGACGGAGATGCCACGGGCGGACAATCCAAACTGCTTCGACGCGCCGACGGCACGGAAATAGCTGGCGCCGAGGAAGGAAACGAAATCTTGTTCCCAACTGGTTTGGTAGAAGGCGCGAAACCCGACATAGTCGGCCTCGTCGCTTATTTCGCCCTTCAGGGCCGCGTCGGCATAGGCGTAAAGGGCTTTGTCGAAGGCAATCCGCCGCGCCTCGCCATCCTCGACCAAATACAGCGCGACCGGCTTGCGGTAATACAAACCGGGATGAAATAATTCCAGCCGGAACGGGGTATCGGTGTCACTCCAGATCCGCTTTTCGCGCCGGTAGCGAATGCCGGAGTATCCGACGTAATCAAACCCCGGCACCTGCTGTTCAGTGAATTCCGGACGCGGCGCGTACTCTTGCTGCGCCAATTGGCGCGCCTGTTCGACCAGCGTGCCGTGATCGAAGGAGTTTAGCGGACCAAACTTCAGCCCCGCCTCCTCGGCCTTGGCAAGATCGATGCGACCGGCCAGCAACAGGGCGAGGGTCCCCGCCGCGCCACGGCGAAGGAGGGTTCTGCGAGCAAGATCGGACTGTGACACGCGCGATGGCCTTTCCAGGGAGAAATTCTACAAGAGGTAATCAGGTCGCTTATAATTGTGGGCACAAAACGGCCGGTCAATCCGGCTCATCATCGACGCCCGCCCGACGAGAAGGCATCGCGGCGACGACGCAGTTTGGCCGACGGGAAACGGACCTTCTGGGTGGCCAGAGGCGTCCGACCTACCCCGCCGCCTTACCCCGCCGCCTCCCCCGCGCAGGGGCCGAACAGGCGGCGGCCGTGTTCCTGGCTGAAGACGTGGCTGTGCAGGTTGGAGACCCACTGCTTGCCTTCCTGGGTCAGCAGCAGATAGTCGACCGCCGGGCCGATGTAGGGGTAGACCGATTGCCAGTAAAAGGCCGGATAGCTCTCCGCCAGGTCGGCGGCGGTCTTGTAGCCCAGCTTCTCGGCGACGCCAGTCTCAACGAACTCGCAGTAGAGCGCGGTCTGCTTTTGCGGATAGTTGGGGTCGGCGAGTTGGCCGATCAGGTCGGCGGCGCGCACCAGCCCGGCTTCCGTGTCCGTCGCTTGGTAATCGGACGACTCCGGCACCGGAAACCGCGTCAACTCAATGGCGTCGGCGATGCGGTTGGCGTCGATGTGTGGCGCCGGACCGAGGCGGTGGCGGACGAAGATCTTGCCGCGGTCGACATGGTAGGGGGTGAGGAAGGCGTCCGAGGCGCCGCGCGGCGCCGTCACCCGGTTGCCCGCGTCGTCGATGACGAACGACGTCGCAGTATCGCCGGGACAAACGCCGCGGATGTAGCCGATGTCGTGGAACAGCAGGGCGAGCGTGAAGTGAACCCAGTCTTCCGGCGTCACGCGCATCTTCAGGAATCGGCCGCGAAAGATTTCCTGGCCGACCAGGCTGACCATCAGGGTATGCTGCACATCGTGGTAGACGGCGTCGGTATTGGCGATCTGCTCGATGACCATCCGCGCTCCCATGTTGACACGGGTGGCAAGGCTCAGCGCGTCGTCGCCGAACATGCGGCGGAAATAGGTATCGAGATGGTCGGCGAACGCATCCGCCATCAGGGTCGTCGGGTTCAACATCAGCCTTCTCGCAAAAACGACCGCGCAACCGGATCCCACACGGGCCGAGAAACATCAACGCGCGCAAGCGTCTGTTCCCCGACGCATAAGCTTCGGATCATAGGGCATATGGGATCGGGGTTCCACCGCGCGGAGGCGGGAATCGGCAGTCTCGCGGTTCGCCACGCCGCCGTTACGTGACCTCCAGCTCCATCACCCGAAGCTGGTCGCCGCCGGTGACCCGAATGCGGACACCGCCGCAGGTGGGACAGGCGGCGGCGCGGTCTGTCGCCGGAAAGGCCGCCTCGCAGTCCCAGCACCAGGCCTCGCCCGGCGTCACGGCGATCTCCAGCGTCGCGCCTTCGGCCAGGGTGCCGCCGGCGATGGCGGCGAAGCAGAACTCCAGCGCCGCCGGCTCGACGCAGGACAAGGCACCGACCTCGACGCGGACCACCGTCACGCGGCGGGCGGCGTGGCGTTCGGCATGCTCGACGGCGATGTCGACGATGCCGCGACAGAGCGCCATTTCATGCATGGAACACCGGGCCCACCCTTCCGGCGGCGCGGAAAAGCCGTACTACAGAAAGAGCGCCGGCGAACCGGTCTCCTCGACGGCGGAGCGCGGATGGCAGGGTGACCAGCCGGGGCCGAGGGTGCGCCGCGTCGCCGTGATGCCCAGCTTCTTCACCTCGTCCAGCACCGCGTGCACCAGGGGATCCAGCTTCGCCTGCACGAACTCGCTCAAACTCAGGCCCAACTCGAGGCAGGCCGGCTGAACGCCGATGAGGACGATCCGCTTCGGCGCCTCGTCCATGATCTTCAGCAGCGCCAAGATCTCGGCGAGGCCCAATTGGTGCGGCGACAACAGGGTGCGGAAGTAGGCCGGCACCGCATCGTCCTGCAGGCGCACCATCTCCCCCGGTTCGAGGTTCGCCTCCACCGCGTCGACGATGATCACCGCCTCGCGTCCGGCGAGGGTATCCAGCAGATCAAATCCCGCCGTGCCACCATCGAGGACCTCGACCGCCCCGAAGAACGTATAGGCTTCGTTGATCCGCTGGACCACCCTCACGCCGACCCCTTCGTCTGCCAGAAGAATGTTGCCGAGTCCCAGTACCAGATTGCTCATGTCGTCTCCCAGAAGTCCGCGCGAGCCGTTGACCGGCGGCGGATCGATTTTTGTTTGGTTCCGCCGCGCGGCTCACAGCGCCTTGACGCGGACGATTTCCGAATTCTCGGTATCCACCATGTGAATGGCGCAAGCGAGGCACGGATCGAAGGAGTGGACGGTGCGGATGACCTCCAGCGGCTTTTCCGGATCGGCGACCGGGTTGTCGATCAGCGACGCCTCGTAGGGGCCGATGGTGTCGTTCTCGTCACGTGGGCCGGCGTTCCAGGTCGTCGGCACCACCGCCTGGTAGTTCTTGATCTTGCCGCCATCGAGGACGACCCAGTGCGAGAGGACGCCGCGCGGCGCCTCGTGGAAGCCGACGCCACGCAACTCGCCCTTGGGAAAGACCGGCCGGTTGAAGGTGGCGTAGTCGCCCTTGGCGATGTTGGCGGTCAGCAGGTTCCATTGCTTGAGCATCTCCTCGGCCAGCACCCCGCAGCGGACGGCGCGGGCGGCATGGCGGCCAATGGTGGAATGCAGCGCCTCCAGCGGCACCGGGCCGCCGGCGACCTTTTCGATAACCCCCATCGCCTGGCCGAGGATGCGCGTGGTCGGCTCGTGGCCGGCGGCGGCCATGCCGAGCACGTTGGCGAGCGGCCCCACCTGCGCCCGCTCGCCGTGAAAGGTCGGCGCCTTGACCCAGGAATACTTGGCGTTCTCGTCCCACTCGGTGAAATTCGGATCGGTCTCGCCGACATAAGGGTGCAGGGGCGTCCCGTCGTCGGCATACCAAGCGTGCTTGGCGCTCTCCTTGACGCCATCCTCGATGAAGGCATCGTGGTGGGTGGCGATCGGCCGGAAGGTGCCGATGTCGGCGTTCTGGATGTAGCCACCCGGCAACGCGAACTCGGTGTTCCTGGTGTCCAGCGGCAGATCGGGGACGCTGAGGTAATTCGTCACGCCGGCGCCGTGGGCGGTCCAGTCGGCGTACATCGCGCCGATGGCGCCGACGTCGACCAGGTAGACCTTGGTCACGAAGTCCTGCAACTCGTCCATCAGCGTCTTGATCTTGAACAGCCGCTCCAGGGTCAGCGTCGACTGGCTTTCCGGATTGATCGGGTTGGCGACGCCGCCGACGGCGAGATTCTGGATGTGCGGCGACTTGGAGCCGAGGACGCCGACGATCTGGTTGGCCTTGCGCTGGTATTCGAGCGCCTGCATGTAGTGGACGACCGCCAGCAGGTTCACCTCCGGCTCCAGCTTCATCGCCGGATGGCCCCAGTAGCCGCTGCCGAACACGCCAAGTTGGCCTGAATCGACGAAGGCCTTGAGCCGGTTCTGCACTTGGGTGAATTCCGGCACGCTGTTGCGGTGCCAGCCCGAGAGGCTCTGCGCCAGCATCGCCGCCTTGCGCGGGTCGGCCTTCAGCGCCGAAGTGATGTCGACCCAGTCCAGCGCCGAGAGCTGATAAAAGTGGACGATGTGATCGTGCACGCTGTGCGCGGCGATGATCATGTTGCGGATGTACTGCGCGTTGAGCGGCACCTCGAGATCGAGCGCGCTTTCCACCGCCCGCACCGAGACGATGGCGTGCACGGTGGTGCAAACGCCGCAGATCCGTTGCGCGAAGATCCAGGCGTCGCGCGGATCACGGCCCTTGAGGATCGTCTCGATGCCCCGCCACATCTGGCCCGAGGCCCACGCATCGGTCACCTTGCCGCCGTCGATCTCGCAATCGATCCGTAAATGCCCTTCGATCCGGGTGATCGGGTCGATCGTGATGCGCATGAGCGTCCTCCCTTATGTTCTTGGCACGTAGGCGTTATTTCGTGGTGGCTGTCGGATTGGCGACAGGTTCGGCGGCCGGTTTAGCGTCGGGCCGCAAGGCGTGCAGGATAGGCAGCTGCTTGACGGCGATGATGTAGAGCAGGACCTCGAGGGAGAAAATTCCCACGGTGACCATGATTTCGCCGGCCGAGGGGAAGTAGGTCCAGCCCGGCCCCGGATCGTAGCCGATCAGATAGGCGTTGACCCGGTACAGGCCGCCGTTGAGCAGCATCGCCGCGGCGCCGAGGAACACGTAACGCATCGACCATCGGTTGCGGCGCGGCATCAGGCAGGCGATGGCGGCGATGCCGAGCAGGATCTCCACCCAGAAGGAAAACGCGACGACGGTCGGCTCGAGGGCGAGCGGCAGGGCGCCGCGCAGCAGGAAGGTGTCACCGACCCGCACGACCATGAAGGCGACCATCATCCACACCATCACCTCCGAGAGCTGGGCGAGGATGCGGTGTTCGAAGGGTCGCTTGAAGGCGGCGGACGACAACACCGCCTCGAAGGCGACGATGGCGAAGCCCATGCTGAAGGCGGTGAGCAGGAAATTCACCGTCAGCATCGGCGACTGCCACAGTGGCGACAATTGATGGCCCAGCAGGACGACGACGGTGCCCATGGACGACTGATGCATCATCGGCAACAGACAGCCAAGCCCGGTGAAAAAGAACATCACCCGGTGCACGCGGCGCCGCGACTCCGCCATGCCGGCGCGTTCCAGCACCGCCGGCACCAGTTCGATGCTCAACACGATGATATAGATGGAGATGCAGAGCGCCGTCTCGAGGAGCACCGAATTGGTGTTCCACAGCCACGGCAGCATCATGTTGTAGCCCTGCCACCAGCGGCCGAGGTCGATCATCACCGCGAAGCCGCCGAGCGTGTAGCCGAACAGGCTGGTCAGCAGGCCGGCGCGCGCCAGCGGATGATAATCGCCCTTATTGAAGATGTAGACGAGGAACGCGGTAACCAGACCGCCGCAGCCCAACGCCGTGCCGGTGATCAGATCAATGGCGATCCAGATGCCCCACGGGTAGCCGTCGTTGAGGTTGGTGACCGCGCCGAGGCCGAACACGAAGCGCTGGATCAGGACGACGGAGGCGGCCAGCACGATCACCGACAGGATGATCGTCGCCCTGGTGATCAACGGCCCCTCGACGCGGGCGTGTTCGTGGCTGGGCATCAGCCGCGCCCTCCCTCGCCCGGGCCTGACTGGTCGTCCGGCACTTCCTCGGCCTCGTGGTGGTGACGGTTGAAGGTGCGCCGGGCCAGCAGCGCCAATCCGGCCAGGACGATGACCGGCATCACCATGCCGCGATAGAGCGTGAGCTGCACGCCCTCGGTTTCCGTCGAGTACATGTAGTCCGGCACGTCGCCGTAGGGCAGACCCAACTTGTCGAAGGGAACCGCCGACACATACAGCGCCTGCGTGCCGCCGAGGACCTTCTCGCCGTACACCTCCGGCTGATACGTGGCGGCGATCACCTTCTCGTGCAGAGGCTGTGGCGCCCCGACCTGACCATTCAAGTCCCCCATCGGATAGGCATAAACATCGCCCGGCCGCAGTTGCGTCCGCCGCCTGCCCTCTTCGTAAAGATCCTCGACGCGGCCGAACAAGGTGGCGCCGGTCGGGCAGTGCTCGACGCAGCCCGGCAACCGGTTCTCGGCCAACAGGTGGCGGCAGAGTTCGCACTTGCGGATCTCGCCGAAGGTAGCGTTGTATTCGTACTTCGGCACGCCGAACGGGCAGGCATAGACGCAGTAGCGGCAGCCGATGCACTTGTCCGCGTCGTACTCGACGATGCCGGTCTCCTGGTTCTTGGTCAGCGCGGAGACCGGACAGGCGGAAATGCACGACGGATCGACGCAGTGCAGGCATTGACGCTTGATGAAGGCGAAGCCGTTCTCTTCCGCGTCCTTGGTCTGCATCGTGCCGTTCTGGTAGACCTTGATGATGTTGAAGGTGTCGGCCGACAGGTGGGTTGGCGTGTCCCACAGGCCGTCATTCCAGCCGACATGTTTGGGATCGATCTCCACCGGCCGGTCGTTGGCCGCCTTGCAGCCGGCGACGCACGCCTTGCAGCCGATGCACAGGGTGGAATCGTAAAGCAGGCCGACGGCGTCGGGGAGCCTCGGTTTCGGCGTCCGCTGCAGAGCCTGCGCGGGCTCGGTGCCGGAAGCCGCCGTCGCGGCGGCGGCGCCGCCAGCGCTGAGGCCGCGGAGGAAATGGCGCCGGTTGACCGTCATCGCCCGCCCTCCCCTACTTGCGGCCGTCATCGTCGGCCGCGTCGTCGTCGCTGGCGACCGGCTTTTCGTCGTAATGCGGCGGCTCGAACGCCTGTTCCGGCGGGTGCCGCTCCTTGCCGAGGCGGCTGGCAAAAACCGCGCCGGCGCCGATCGCCGCACCGCCGACGCCGGCGGCCAGTCCGACCGCGCCAAGGGTCGCCCCCTGGCCCCGTTCCTCGACCACCCGCGGATAGGCAGTCGGCGGGGTGACGGTCAAAATCTCCGCCAGCGAGTGAATCGGCTTGGTGAAGCCAATTCCCTCCTCCGTGCAGCCGAAGCAGGGATGCCCGGTGCCAACCGGCCAGGCGCCGCCGCCGACGTCGCCGAACAGGATCGCCGGACAGTTGCCATGGGTCTCCGGGCCCTTGCAGCCGACCTTGTAAAGGCACCAGCCCTGGCGGTGGCCCTCGTCGCCGAATTCGAGCGCGAACCGCCCGGCGTCGAAGTGCGGCCGGCGTTCGCAGTTCTCGTGGATGAGGCGGCCATAGGCGAACTTCGGGCGGCCCTTGCCATCCAGTTCCGGTGGCTTGTTGAAGGTCAGCAGGTAGAGGACCGTTGACAGGAAATTGTACGAATTGGGCGGGCAACCGGGGAGGTTGACGATCGTCTTGCCGGGCAGGATGGCGCTGAGCGGTTTGGCCTCGGTCGGGTTGGGACCGACCGACGGGATACCGCCCCAAGCGGCGCAGGAGCCGATGGCGATGATCGCCGCCGCGTGCTCGGCAGTCTCCTTCACCGTCTCCATGATCGGCTTGCCGGCGACCATGCAATAGACGCCGCCGTCCTTGGTCGGGATGGAGCCGTCGACGACGAGAATGTACTTGCCCTTGTTGGCCTCGATGGACTGGTGCTTGAACTCCTCCGCCTGCCGCCCCGATCCGGCGGCCAGCGCCTCATGGTAGTCAAGCGAGATCATGTCGAGGATCAAGGTCTCGATGGTCGGGTGGTAGGAGCGCAGAAGCGATTCCGTGCAGCCGGTGCACTCCTGCGCCGACAGCCAGATGACAGGCGGCCGTTGCGGCGCCGTCGCGGCTTCGGCGAGGCGGATGCCAAGCGCCGGCGAGAGACCCAGCGTGGCGGCGATTCCGGTACAGAATTTAAGGAAATCGCGGCGTTTCAGGCCGCCAAGCGACCCGTTAAAGGCATCCAGATCGCCGAAGTCATCCGTGTACCCTGGATGAAGTGCAGCCGTCTCGGTTCGACCGATTGTCGTCACGCCAATCCTCCCATCTTCTTCAGCGCTCCGCCAGGAAGCGCGCCGGGTCAATCATTCACCCAGATGCACGTATTTTTCGGAGATGATGGAAGGTTTCACAAAAGGTAGAGGATGGACGCCGCTTTCCTGCCCAACAGTGCCGCGTCAATCTCTTCCGGACTTTTGTGTTGTCTCCACCAAGCTTCCCAAAATCTTCTCATTGTTACTGATTTCGTAACGAAAAGAATTATAAAAATCAAGCAGCTTGTTTAATAGAAAACACTTGTGAAAGTGACGGTTGAGAACGGCGCGCGACCCCGGAGTAAGTGCGACTATTTCGCAAGAAGAGCGATCGACCTCATTCCCGACCTTTTCAATTCGCTTTTTTATGCGAGAACGCTTCGCAGCCGCGATCGGCCGCCCAATCTACGCTCGCGCCCCTTCGTAGACCGCTGAGTTGGCGTCTTTTCCGATCGAGGCGAGATCGGCTGACAGGTTTCCCTGGCGTCGCCAGTTGACGTGGAGAGGTCTACTTGATTACCCGGAAACGGCGGCGGCATCCACGTGACAACCTCGGCGCGAACGTGCACGCCACGGTTTAGCAGATGCGCGGCAACTGTTCGCCGGTCAGCCAATCGACGATGCGCGAGCCGCCGAACGCCGTTGCCATTTCGACGAACCGCTCCGCGTCCGCCCGCACCATGCCGATGCGCGCCGCCTCGGCGCCACTCGGGTGCGCCCGCATGCTAGCCAGCACCGCTTCGGCATCCGTCGGATCGCAGATGACAACCAGCTTGCCTTCGTTGGCCGCGTAAAGCGGGTCGATGCCGAGCAGTTCGCAGGCGCCGCGCACGGCAGGCCGGATCGGGATCGCCCGCTCGTCGAGAACCATGCCTACCGCCGATTGCTGGCAGATCTCGTTCAGCGTCGTCGCCAGACCGCCGCGCGTCGGGTCGCGCAGCACCCGCACCCCCGGCGCCACGGCGACGATCGCCGCCACCAGATCGGCCAGCGGCTGGGTATCGGAGACGATCGGCGACTCGAAGCTCAGATGCTCGCGCTGTGAAAGGATGGCGATGCCGTGGTCGCCGACGCTGCCGCTGACCAGCACCACGTCGCCGGGCCTGGCCTTCTCCGCCGACGGCGCCACCCCCTCCGGCACAACCCCGATGCCGGTGGTGGTGATGAACACGCCGTCGCCGTGACCGCGCTCAACGACCTTGGTGTCGCCGGTGACGATGGCCACGTTGGCGGCGCGCGCGCGCCGCGCCATCGTCTCGACGATGCGCCACAAATCGGCCAGCGGCAGCCCCTCCTCGAGAATGAACGCCGCCGCCAGGGAGTGCGGGACGGCGCCGGCCATGGCGACATCGTTAATGGTGCCGTTAACCGCCAGCGCGCCGATATCGCCACCCGGAAAGAACAGCGGCGAGACGACATAGGCGTCAGTGGTGATGACCATGCGCCCCGCAGTCACATCGAACGCCGCCTGATCGTTGCGCAGCCGCAGCGCCGGGTTGTCGAAGGCGGCGACGAACAACTGGTCGATCAGCCGCGCCGTCGCCAAGCCGCCGGCGCCGTGGCTCATCTCGACGCGGCCATGTTGGAAATCCAGCGCGCGGCTCGGAAACCGCGCCACGCCCGGCGTATCAGGCATCGACAGCGGCGGACCGGGCGGCCGCCCGGTCGCGGAACCGGCCATAGAGGTAATGCGCCGCGCAGGCGCCTTCCGCCGAGACCATGCACGAGCCGACCGGCATCTCAGGCGTACAGCCGGTGCCGAAGATGCGGCATTCCTGCGGCCGCGTCTCGCCGCGCAGCACCGCCGCGCATTCGCACGCCGGATGGTCCGCCACGCTGCGCTCGGCGAGCGCGAACCGCCGCTCGGCATCAAACTCGGCGAAAGCCTCGTTGACGGCGAGGCCGCTTTCGGGAATGACGCCGAGCCCCCGCCATTCGAAGCGGTCGCGGACGCTGAGCGTCTCGGCGATGACCGCCTTGGCCCTCAGGTTGCCGGCGCCGGTGACGGCGCGCGAATACTGGTTCTCGACCTCGGCCCGACCCGTGTTCAGCTGAGCGATCACGCGTTCCACCGAGGCCAGCACGTCCAGGGGCTCGAAGCCGGAAATGACGATCGGCTTGCCATGGCGTTCGGCGAACGGCCGATAGACGTCGGTGCCGGTGACGATACTGACATGGCCGGGACCGATGAAGCCATCGACCTGGATCGGGTTGCCGCCGGCGTCAGCGGCGCCAAGGATGGCGGCGATGGCGGAGGGCGTCAGGACATGGTTGCAGAAGACCGAGAAGTTGGCGAGGCCAAGTTCCTTCGCCCGCTTCAGCGCCAGCGCCGTCGGCGGCGTCGTCGTCTCGAAGCCGATGGCGAAGAACACCACCTCGCGGTCCGGGTTGGCCCGCGCCACCGCCACCGCGTCGAGGCTGGAATAGATGATCCGCACGTCGGCGCCGCGCGCCTTCGCTTGCAGCAGGCTGTCGCGCTTCGAGGCCGGCACCCGCATCACGTCGCCATAGCAGCAAAGGATCAGCCCGGGCCTGGCGGCGAGTTCCAGCGCCATGTCGAGGCGGCCGATCGGCAGGACGCAGACCGGGCAGCCCGGCCCATGGATCAGGCGGACGCTCGTTGGCAGCAGATCCTCCAGACCGTAACGGCTGATGGTGTGCGTGTGTCCGCCACAAAACTCCATGATCCGGTAGTCGCGTCCCGGCACGGCGGCGGCACGGATGCGCGCCGCGAGGCCGCGCGCCAAATCCCCGTCGCGGAATTCGTCGACGTAGCGCATGCCCTTACGCCGACCGCCCGCTCGACCAGGTGACGGTGTCATCACCGGCCTCGAGCGCCTCGCGCAGGAGCGCCAAGGTCTCTTCCGCCTCTTCCGGATCCAGCTTGTTCAGCGCGAAACCGACGTGGACGATCAGATAGTCGCCGACCGCGACGTCGTCGACGAGCGCAACATAAACCTCCTTGCGGACGCCATCGACGTCGACCAGCGCCATGTCGTTGGGCTGCAGGGCGACGACCCGCGCGGGAACGGCCAGACACATCGTCGATTATCCTTCCAGGTTGGCAGCCGCGTTTTCGAGGCCGAGGCCGGCGATCCAAGCCTGGCCAAGGCTGAGGCCGCCGTCATTGGCCGGCGCCGCGCGCGGTATCACGGCCGTAATTCCTTGCTCAGCAAAGCCGCGGATCAGCCCCTCCGTCAAGACCCGGTTGCCGATGCAGCCGCCGCTGAGCACGATATGGCGGCGATTTTCCGCCACGCAGGCGTCGCGGCCCCAGGCAACCAGGCCGGCGATGAGGGTGCCGTGGAATGCCTCGGCCCCCGCCACGGGATCCATGTCGGTCAGTGCACCCAGAAGCGGCAACAGGTCGAGGCGGCCATTCTCGATTTCCCAACCGCCGCTTACAACGCGCGGCGTGCGCACCAGGGATTCCAGCAGCATCGGCGCTTCCGCCTCGTAGCCCACCGTCTCGCGGATGCCCAACAGGCCGCAGGCGGCGTCGAACAGCCGGCCGCAGGAACTGGTCGGCGGCGAATTGACCCCCTTCGCCAGCAGACGGGTCAGCGCTGCGGCATGGGTCTGTTTCGAAAACCGGCGGACGATCTCTTCGCCGCGGCCGAGGGCGAAAAGCGCCGCCGCGGCCATTCGCCACGGCTCGCGCGCCGCCCGGTCGCCGCCCGGCTGCGGCAGCGGCTCGAAATGGCCGAGGCGGCTGAAGGACGCCCCCTCCAGGCGCAGCAACTCGCCGCCCCAGGCGGCGCCGGCGTCGCCGTAGCCATGGCCATCGAGGGCGAGGCCGATGACCGGATCCTCCAGGCCATGCTCGGCGGCGACGGCGGCGACGTGCGCGTGATGGTGCTGCACGGCAATCGACGGCAGTTTCAGGCGTTGGGCGAAACGCGTCGACAGGAAGTCCGGGTGCTTATCGTGGGCGACAGCAACCGGTTCAATCTGCAGCACGTTGGTCAGGTGGGCGATCGTCTGTTCGAAGAAATCTAGCGTCGACCGGTTGTCCATGTCGCCCAGATGCTGCGAGAGAAACGCTTCGCTGCCGCGCGTCAGACAAACGGTGTTCTTCAAATGGCCGCCGACGGCGAGCACCGGTGGGATGGCGCGCAGCAGCGCGATGGCGTCCGGCGTCTGACCGCGCCCGCGGCGCAGCACCAGCGGGGCGCCGTCGATGATGCGCATCAGCCCGTCATCGGCGCGGATGACGATCTCGCGGTCATGGTCGACGATGCCGTCGACCACGTCGCCCAGTCTCGCCTCGATGGTAGCGGCGTCGATCGCCAGCGGCTCGCCGGGCGGGTTGGCGCTCGTCATAACGAGGACGACGTCGCAGCGGCGATGCAGCCACTCGGTTCCCACCGGACGGCCGAGCATTTCGAAAAACATCAGGTAATGAAGCGGCGTATACGGCAGCATGATGCCGAGATCGGCGAGCCCAGGGGAGATCGCGGCGGCCAGCGCGCCGGCGCCGGGCTGCCGGCCGGCGAGCACGATGGGCCGGTCGCGCCCGGTCAGCAATGCGGCTTCCACCGCGCCGATCTCGGCGAGGGCGTCGGCACTCGCCGGATTAAGGGCCATCACGGCGAACGGCTTGGCGTCGCGGTCCTTCAGCCGGCGCAGGCGCTCGACCGCCGTGTCGGCGCGCGCGTCGCAGACCAGGTGAAAGCCGCCCAGGCCCTTCACCGCCAGGATCTCCATGGCGGCGAGGCGGCGGCCGATTTCCGCCAGCGGCATATCGAGGCGCGGCCCGCACGCCGGGCATGCCAGCGGTTGGGCATGGAAGCGGCGATCGCCCGGGTCCCAGTACTCGCGCCGGCAATCGGCGCACAGAGCGAAGGCGGCCATCGACGTCTGCGCGCGGTCATAGGGCAGACGGCGGGTGATCGTGTAGCGCGGACCGCAGTGGGTGCAATTCAGGAAGGGGTAGAGGTGGCGCCGGTCGGCGGGGTCGAACAATTCACGCAGGCATGCCTCGCAGACGGCGGCATCGGGGGTGATCGGCGTCGTTACCGCCCCGCCAGCGGCGCTTTCGGTGATGATGAACCCGGTCTCGCCCGCCAGCTTGGCTTCGCATACCTCCACCGCGTCGATACGCGCCAGCGGCGGCGGCTGCCGACGAAGCGCGGCGAGAAACGAGATGACCGCGGCGCCCTCGACCTCGATCAGGACGCCATCACCGTCGTTGTTGACCCAACCGCCGAGACCGAAGCGGTGGGCGAGTTCGTGGATGTACGGCCGAAAGCCGACCCCCTGAACCCGGCCCCGCACCCGGATGCGGAGGCGACGCCGAGCGTCGATTGCATGAACCGCCGCCACGCTCACATGGCTGGCCCGGCGGCCGGCCGGGGCGTAACGATTTCGGATGGCGTCAGCCCGTGGCGCATCTCCTCGATCCAGTCGTACCAGGCGGCGAGGCCGGCGCCGGTGCGCACCGACAGCTCGACGATGCGCAGGTCCGGGTTGATCCGCTTGGCATTGTAAATCAGCGCGTGGACGTCAAAATCGAGGTGCGGCAGGAGATCGACCTTGGTCACCAGCATCAGCGACGAAGCGGCGAACATATTGGGGTATTTCAGCGGTTTGTCCTCGCCCTCGGTCACCGAGACGAGAACCACCTTGTGAGCCTCGCCGAGATCGAACGCCGCCGGGCAGACCAGGTTGCCGACATTCTCGATGAACAAAATGCTGCCCGGCCGCAGATCGAGGCGCCGGCGGGCGGCATCAATCATCGCCGCGTCCAGGTGACAGCCCTTGCCGGTGTTGACCTGCAGGGCGCGCACCCCGGTCTCCCGGATCCGCGCCGCGTCTAGATCCGTCTGTTGGTCGCCCTCGATAACCGACAGCGCCACGTGATCGCGGAGATCGCGCAACGTGCGCTCCAGCAGCATCGTTTTGCCGGCGCCGGGGCTGGAGACGAGATTGAGCGCCAGGATCCCAACCTCTCGGAAAGCCTGGCGATTGATCGCCGCGACGCGCTCGTTATGCGCCAGGACATCCGCCTCGACGCGGATCAGCCGCGACGCGTTGCCGTCCCCGTCCCGCGCCGCCTCGGCGTGATGATGTGGATGGGGATGGTCATGATGGTGGTGCGGGTCATGATGATGGTGGTGGTGCGGGTGGTCGACCGCTGGCGCGTTGATGCCGCCGCCCTTCGCTGGCCCGATCCGCGTTCCATCGTCACCGCAACCGCAGATTCCGCACATCATCGCCTCTCCTCTCTCCCAAGGCCCGTTCGCGGACGGACTCTTATTGGGTCATTCGACTGTTTGCCTACACCAATAATAATCAGCATACACTAATAATTTATTGCGCGAAATCCGCCTCCGCGCATCTCTTTCTTGCCCGTTACGCCAGTACGCCCCGGAAGCGTGCGTGACACCGGACGCAGGGGTTTCCGCGCCCGTTCGCTCAAGCGTCGAACAGCCGTTTCAGGTTTTCGAGCCCGGCGTGATAGACGCTTTGCATGGCGTCGACGGCCATTGTCTCCGGCGCCCCCGACGCGACGAATTCACTGGACCATGTCATGGTGACGTGGCCGTCGCCATGGTCGCTGAGACGGATCGTCGACTGGCAGTCCTTGACCGGTAGCGGGCTGTCTACGATGGCGTAGGTGGAGACGTGTTCGCGGTCGCTGTGGTGCTGCAGCGCATCGACGATGATCCCACCGCCGACAAGGGTCAGCGTGCGCCGGCGCCCGCCGTCGCTGAGTTCACTTCTCTGCACGCCGGGGTGCCACGTGGGAAAGGCGTTGACGTTGCCGACGACCTGCCAGACGCGCGCCGGGTCGGCCGGCAAAACGGCGCTGAGCGAAACCTTGGGCATGTGCCCGATCCTCCCGATTGGCCGCGAGTCTTGAAGCCGCGTTGCCTTGAAAACGTTTTGTCTCAGTTTCGATGATTGACCATTTTTTTCTTAAGGTCAAGGACACTCGCACGCCAGTGTTCCGGTACCGGCTTCCGCCTCCACCGCCGCTCAGAGGCCGAGCGGGTGGGCCGGCGCCAGCGAGGCCATCAGCAGCGAGAAGCCAAGCGCGGTCAGCGCGGCGCCGCCGGCGAGGGCGACCGCGTCGCCGGCCAGCCGCCATCGGCCGGCCCGCCCCCCGGCCAGACGGGCCGCCAAGCCTCGCGCATTGACGACCACGAAAGCCAGCGCGGCGACGGCGAGCGCGGTGCCGACCGACATCGCCGCCACCGCGGCGATCCCCGCCCAGTACAGCCCCATCGCCTGGGCGAAGACAAGAACGATAATGGCGCCGGTACAAGGCCTGAAGCCGATGGAGGCGATTACGCCGATGCGCGCCGACAGCGCCGGCGTCGTCCCCGACGCAACGGCGGCCGGCATGGCGTGCGCGGCACAGCCGCCGCATGGCACCATCCCGTCGCCGGTCGCCGACGCGGCGCGAACACGCGCCAAGGCATCGACAAGGGCTTTGACGGCAAGACCGCTGCCCAGCAGCATCAACAGGATGTAACTCACCTGTTCGCTAACCTTGGCGGCGCTTCGGCTGTCCAGGGTCACCCACTCGGCGATGCCGAGCAGTCCGTAGATCAGCGCGATGGCGACGACCCCCTGGCTCAAGGAGCCCGCCACCGCCACGCTGACGCCACGCCGCAGCCGTTCGCCATGGGTCGCCAGGTAGGTGGTCAGCACCACCTTGCCGTGGCCTGGCCCGGCGGCATGGAACACGCCATAGAGGAAACTGGCGCCGATCAGCAGCCCCGCCGCCGTCATCCCGCCGCTGTCGACCAAGGCTTGGAAGGCGTCGACAAGCTCCGAATGGAACGCGCGCTGCTGGATCTGGATCCAGGCGATCAGCCGGGACCAGACGGACGGCTCGGCCACCGCCCCGGCCATTGGAATATCGCTTTCCGCCGCCGCCCGGCCGGCGAACAGCCCGGCCGACAACCCGGCTAATGGGAGGGCCGCCCGGGCGATCACGCGCCTCAGCGGCATCGAATGGTCACCCACTCCGCGAAATGCTGGCCGAGCCCGTCGTCGGCTGACTGCGTCTGGTCGAGCGTCAGGGCAAGGGCGATCATCTCCGGGGCCGGATCGGGCTGGATGAGCCGATAGGAACAGGCATCCGGCACGCCGGCGAGGCGGATGGCGTCCGCCGCGTCGGCATGCAGGAGCTCGACGAAGTAGGTCGGATCGAACACCGCGTAGCGCAGCGGCGTCTCGGCGACCGGAACCGGCGTCGCGAAGGGTATGCGGAAGGTCATCCGCAAACGGTGGTTGTCGATCACCGAGGCGGCGTCGACGGCGGGCTCGAGGGGCACCGGGCGCCCGCCCGTCTCGACCTTGGTGAAGTAGTCGAAGGCGGCCAGCGCCTCCAGATTGACGGCGAGCAACTCATCCAGCCGGTCGGCGTCCGCCGCGCCGTCGCCGTCACCGTCGAACCCGGACGTGGCATAAGCCGTATAGAACGCGTCGAACAGCCAGGTCTCGGTCAAGCCGATCGCGTCACCATCGGCGTTGAAGGCGACCGTCACCTGGATATCGACCCAGGCATGCGGATGCGCCTCAGCCGGGCGCGTCATCCACGCGACCAACAAAAAGAACCCGATGAAGGCCAAAAGGCGCGCCGGCATCGCCCGTTTCTCCCACTCTAGCGGCTCCGGCTATTCGAAGCCCCAGCCGTTAACATAAGGGAGCGCGAGGGGCGGCGTCGATCCCCGCCGCCGCCTTTTGAGCCGAGGCCTCGACCGGCATCAGGAGGCCAAGGCCTTGCCGAGGGTGGCGGCGTTGTGGCGCATCATCTTCAGATAGGTCGGCGCCGGGCCGTCCGGGCCGGACAGGGCGCCGCTGTAAAGCACTCCGCCGATGCGGGCGCCGGTCTCGTCGGCGATCTGCTGCACCAGCCTGGGATCGGTAATATTTTCCAGGAACACGGCGGCGATCTCCTCGTCGCGGATCTGGCGGATGAGGCGCGCCAGGTCGGCCGCCGAGGCCTCCGATTCGGTGGTGATTCCTTGTGGCGATTCAAAATGCAGACCGTGGTCGCGTTCGAAATAGGCGAAGGCGTCGTGCGAGGTGATGACCGTCCGCCGGTTTTCCGGCAGCGAGGCGATTAATTCGTCGATGTCAATCCGCACCGCCTCGATCTCCGCCTCGAAGCGGGCGCGATTCGCCGCGTAGACGTCGGCGCCGGCGGGATCGATCTGGCTCAACGCGGCGGCGATATTGGCGGCGTAGATCTTGGCGTTGACCAGGCTCTGCCAGGCGTGCGCATCGACGTCGCCGTGATCATGACCATGCGCGTGGGCGTGGTCGTCGCCGTGGTCGGCGGCGGCGTGGGCGTGTTCTTCCTTTGCATGATCATGGTCGCCGGCGTGCGCGTCCGCGTGCTCGTCGTCATGCCCCGTTTCGCCGGTTTCGATGACATCGATCCCCCGCGTGGCGACAATCACCGGCCCCTCGTAGCCCGAGGCCTCGACCAGCCGGTCGATCCAGCCCTCGAAGCCGAGGCCGTTGGCAAAGACGATATCGGCCTCGGCGACGGCGCGGGCGTCGGCCGGCGTCGGCTGGTAGACATGGCTGTCGCCGTCGGCGCCAACCAGGGTGGTCACGGCGACCCGGTCACCGCCGATCTGTGCGACCATGTCGCCAAGGACGCTAAAGGTGGCGACGGCGGCGACCCGCTCGTCGGCTGCGGCGGCGGTCGGCAGCCACGCCGCCAACAACCCGGTGGCGACGACCCTGAAGGCGTTTCGGCGTGTTAGCATGTCCCAGTCTCCTTAATCAATGATCAGGCTTCCAGATGGCGCCGCGGCCAGTAGGCGGCGGCGAGGCTGCCCACCCGCCCGAAGGCCAGCGAGCCGACGTAGAGTAAGCCGGCGGTGAGGATGATCGCCGGGCCTGACGGCAGTCCCCAGTGATAGGAGACCAGCAGGCCCGTTATGCTGGCGAGCACCGCGATGGCCACCGCCGCCGTGATCATGCCGCCGATCTCGTGCGCCCAGAACCGCGCCGCCGTCGCCGGCAGGATCATGATGCCGACGACCATCAGCGTGCCCAGGGCATGAAAGCCGCCGACGAGGTTAAGTACCGCCAGCGCCAGGAAGGCATAATGGGCCGGCGAACTGGTCCGGCTGACCGAGCGTAGAAACGCCGGATCGAGGCACTCCATGACCAGCGGCCGGTAGAGCAACGCCAGCCCCAGCAACGTCGTCGTGGCGATACCGGCGAGCAGGAACAAGGCGTCGTCGTTGAGCGCCAGGACGGTGCCGAACAGCACGTGCAGCAGATCGACGTTACTGCCACGCAAGGAGACGATCAGCACTCCGGCAGCGAGCGCGATGAGGTGGAAGGCGGCGAGGCTGGCGTCCTCCTTGAGGATCGTCGAGCGGGTGGCGAAGCCGGCCAGCAGCGCCACCGTCATTCCGGCGATAAGGCCGCCGATGGTCATCGCCCCCAGCGACAGGCCGGCCACCAGGAAACCCACCGCCGCCCCCGGCAGCACGGCGTGGGCGATGGCGCCGCCGGTCAGGCTCATGCCGCGCAGCATCAAAAACACGCCGATCGGCGTCGCCCCCAGCGCGATCGCCAGGCAGCCGACCAGCGCCCGGCGCATGAAGGCGAATTCGAGGAACGGCGCGATCAGGGCATCGTACATAGGGGTCGGGCCCGGCTCAGGCGGCGATGCCGGAGGGGTCGCGGTGACATTCGGCGGCGTGCTCGTCGAATGCCTCGCAGAGACGCTGCGCGCGGGTGAGGTTGTCCGGCGTCATCACCTCGCGGGTGGGCCCGTGGGCGATCAGTTCGCGGCCCAGCAGCAGCGTCCGCGGGAAATGCCGCCGCACCCCGTCGAAATCGTGCAGGGCGGCGAGGATGTTCCGCCGCTCGCCGTGCCAGCGGTGGATCAGGTGCTGAAGGTCGGCGGCGGTCTTCGAATCGATGGCGGTGAACGGCTCGTCGAGGAGGATGATCCGCGCGTCCTGCAAAAGCAGGCGGGCGAACAGGGCGCGCTGCATCTGACCGCCGGAAAGCGTGCCGATGGGCCGATGTTCGAAGCCCGCCAGCCCCACCGCCTTCATGGCGTCCTTGACCTCCCCTTTCATGCCGGGGTTCAAGCCGCCAAAGGCGCCGATGCGCCGCCATAGGCCCATGGCGACGAAGTCGAACACCGGCGCCGGAAACCCGCGGTCGACGCCGGCCAGTTGCGGCAGGTAGGCGATGTCTTCGCGCGCCACGGTGCCGGTGCGCACGCCGCCCTCCAGCGGCTTCAGGGTGCCGACGATACCCTTCAGGAGCGTCGATTTGCCGGCGCCGTTGGGGCCGACCAGCGCCGTCAGCGAGCCTTCGGTGATGGTCGCGGTCAGGTGATGCACCGCCGGGTGCCGATCGTAGCCCAGCGTCAGGTTGTCGAAAGCGATATGCGCGGTCACGGCGATCCCCCGGATTCAGCCGATCGCCCAGAACACCGCCGCCCACAGCGCCGCCGAGACGGCGAGCGCGGCGGCGAGGCGACGGCCGCTGCCCATCAACAGCAGGCTGGCGCCACCCGGTCCCCTCATCGGCCGGCTGCCGTCGGCCAGTACGCCTCGCCCGCCGGATTGACCGTACCGCTGGCATCGACGGCGCGATAGAAGCAGCTGCGGGTACCGGTGTGACAGGCGGCGGTCTGCTGATCGACGATGAGCAACAGCGTGTCGCCGTCGCAGTCGAGGCGCGCCTCGCGCAGCCGCTGCACGTGGCCGGACGTCTCGCCCTTGCGCCACAGCGCCTGGCGGGAGCGCGACCAGTAGCAGGCCTCGCCGGTGCGCAAGGTTTCGGCCAGCGCGTCGCGGTTCATCCAGGCCATCATCAACACTTCGCCGGTATCATGCTGTTGGGTGATCACCGGCACCAGCCCGTCGGCGTTGAAACGGATGGCGTCGGCGATGGCGGTGGCGTCGGCGCTCACGACAGCTCCTCCGCCGGGGTGCCGGTGGCGCAGTCGCGGCAGCGGCCGCGCAGTTCCAGGGTGGCGCGGTCGACAATGAAATCGGAAGCCTCGGCGCAGCGTTCCAGATCGGCGCCGAGCCTGGGATCGACGACCTCGCGCGCCCGTCCGCACGCCTCGCATAGCGTGAACACCACCGACCCGGCGCCGGCGTGAGCATCCGCGTGGTCGACGGCGCAGGCGACATAGGCGTTGACGCTTTCGATGCGGTGCGCCAGGCCGGCTTCCATCAGCCGGTTCAGCGCCCGATAGACGGTCGGCGGCGCCGTCATGCCTTCGTCGCGCAACGCCTCGATCAGTTGATACGCCGTCAATGGCCGCCGCGCCCCCTTCAACGCCGCGTACACCTTGCGCGGATTGGCCGCCAATCCGCCTGCTCCGTCCTCCGCACGAGTCATCCCCGCGGCCGCCTCCAACGTTCCATTTTCCGAAGCCTCGAACACCCAACGATCGAACGCCGACACAGTATGTTATACGTTACGCTGGGTCAATCGGCGCCTTGCCGATCCCAGGGCTGCGAACTCATATGACAGGTGACAGGCGGGAGATTTTCTGAATCGAT
>CAYWRP010000027.1:0-37427 GCA_964460955.1 uncultured Rhodospirillaceae bacterium
CCAAGCTCGGTCCCGTTCACGATATTGCCCCACTGGTCGGAGCCGCCCATCTGCAACCGGCAGCCAAAGCGGTTGTAAAGCTCAACGAAGTCATAGGCTTGTAGCAGCATATAGTTGAATTCGAGGAAGGTGAGCGGCTGCTCGCGCTCCAGGCGCAGGCGCACGGAATCGAACGTCAGCATCCGGTTGACGGAGAAATGCGGGCCGATCTCGCGCAGCAGCGGGATGTAGGCGAGGCCGTCCAGCCAGTCGGCGTTGTTGACCATTACGGCGTCGGTGGGCCCGTCGCCGAAGACGAGGAAGCGGTCGAACACCCGACGGATGCCGGCCATGTTGGCGGCGATGTCGGCGTCGGTGAGCAGGCGGCGCGATTCGTCGCGGCCGGAGGGATCGCCGATCTTGGTGGTGCCGCCGCCCATCAACACGATCGGCTTGTGGCCGCACTTCTGGAATATCCTCAGCAGCATGATCGGCAACAGGCTGCCGACATGCAGGCTGGGCGCCGTGCAGTCGAAGCCGATGTAGGCGGTCACCGGGCCGGCGGCGGCGAGGTCATCGAGCGCCGATTCGTCCGTGCACTGGTGCAGATAGCCGCGCGCGGCGACCTGAGAGAGAAAGGCGGAATGAAAGCTTGATGTCATCGGCTTGTCATGTGGGGGCTGGCGCGGCTACTGATTGAACGGATGGGATGGATCCCGTGCCTAGCACACGCCCCCCTACTTCACAACGCCGCGCCAGGAGGCGCCCGATGCCGCCATTCGCCGATGCTGATCCGAAGCCGCCGATGACCGCCATCGGCCTGATGAGCGGCACCTCGCTCGATGGCGTCGACGCGGCGCTGCTGGTCACCGACGGCGAGCGGATCGTCGACTTCGGTCCGGCGTTGACCGAGCCCTACCCTGTTGATTTCCGCCGACGGATGAAACCGCTGCTCGGCCATCCGCCGGACGCGGCCACGTGGGCGATCGTCGACGAGCTTACCGACCGCCATGCCGATGCGGTGAGGCGCCTGCTGGCCGAGGCCGGGCTGGCGGCGGCGGACGTCGACGTCGTCGGCCTGCACGGGCAGACGGTGTGGCACCGGCCGGTCACCTCGGAGACGGTGCAGATCGGCGACGGCCAGCGGCTCGCCGACGCGCTGGGCTGTCCGGTGGTCGGCGACTTCCGGGCGGCGGACGTGGCGGCCGGCGGCCAGGGCGCTCCCTTCGCGCCGCTGTATCATGCCGCGCGGGCGGCCGACCTCGAGAAGCCACTCGCGGTTGTCAATATCGGTGGCGTCGCCAATGTCACCTGGCTCGGCCCGCACGCACCGGGAGAAGCGCCGCCCCTGCTCGCCTTCGATACCGGCCCTGGCAACGCCCTGCTCGACGACTGGTCGGAGCGGCATCTCGGCCGTCCCGTCGACCACAACGGTGCCCTGGCGGCGGCCGGCAGCACCGATTCCAGGTTGCTGGACAGCTGGCTGGCCAAGGACTATTTCCGCGCGCCGCCGCCGAAATCCCTCGACCGCGACGAATTTCGCGCCCTCCTGGACGACCTTGCCGGCGTCTCGCCCGCCGACGGCGCGGCGACCCTGACCGCCCTTACCTGCCACGCCATCGCCGCCGCCGAGGCGCGCTTGCCGGCGCCGCCCCTACGTTGGCTGATCTGCGGCGGCGGGCGGCACAATCCGACGCTGATGACCTGCCTGCGATCGGCGCTACCGGTGCCGGTGCAGCCGGTGGAGGCGGTCGGTTGGCGCGGTGATTACCTGGAAGCGGAGGCCTTCGCCGTGCTCGCCGTCCGCTCCCTGCGCGGCCTGCCGCTCAGCCTGCCGTCGACGACCGGCGTACCGTGGCCGATGACCGGCGGCGTCCGCCACGCGCCCACGGCCGGCGGTCTCACCCGCCGCGTGCTCCGTGGCGCCCTCGTTCAGGCGACGGGCGCCATCGACTTGTCGAGGTAGGCGTTGACGGCGCCGACGAGTTCCTTCAGATGGTTGGCGAAGGTGTGATCGGCACCCGGGATCTCCTTGAACTCGACGACGACCTTCTTCTGATTGGAGAGTTTCTGCGCCAGTTTGGCCGCCGCCTGCGACGGCACCACGTCGTCGTGCTGGCCATGGACGATCAGGCCGGAGGCCGGACACGGCGCCAGGAACGAAAAGTCGAGGGTGCCGGCGGGCGGGGCTATGGAAATGAAACCGCTGATCTCCGGGCGGCGCATCATCAGTTGCATGCTGATCCAGGCGCCGAAGGAATAACCGGCGATCCAGCAGGCGGAGGCATTGGGGTTGATGGTTTGCATCCAATCGAGCGCCGACGCGGCGTCGTTGAGTTCGCCCTGGCCGCTGTCGAACCTGCCCTGCGACCGCCCGACACCACGGAAATTGAATCGCAGGACGGAAAATCCCCGTTTCTGATAGGTCTGATAGAGGGCGAAGATGATGCGATTGTTCATCGTGCCGCCGAGCAGCGGATGCGGATGGAGGAGCAAGGCGATGGGCGCCGCCGCTTCCTTGGAATGGTGGTAGCGTCCCTCGAGGCGCCCCTCGGTCCCGTTGAAAATCACTTCTGGCATATGTTTACGTTTTTCGCTCCTCTGTGGGCCGTGCCGCCCGATCCGGTGAGATCTACACAATAAATTGTGGACAAGGACACGTAATGATCCCGAGCGACACCGGAAATTCTTGACCCAGTTAGTCGGATTTCATATATCCCTGGTTAGTCGAATTTGTTAATAGCTTTTTCCCGACGGCGGTTCGATGCCTAATCGTGTAGAGAGGATAAACGCGTTCGGATGAGTTTCAACAGGCTAAAAGAGGATCTGCGGGCGTTCATGGAGCGCGACCCAGCGGCGCGCTCGCGGACGGAGATTTTCCTGTTTTATCCGGGCTTCCACGCATTGCTGCTGCATAGGGTGGCGCACGGGTTGTGGTGGCGGGGGTGGCACCTGCCCGCCCGGCTGATTTCCCATTTCGGGCGTTTTTTCACCAGCATCGAAATTCATCCAGGCGCGCGGATCGGCCGCCGCGTCGTTATCGATCACGGCATCGGCGTCGTCATCGGCGAGACGTCGGAGATCGAAGACGATGTGACGCTTTACCAAGGCGTTACCCTCGGCGGTATCGCGCCGGCGGTGAACTCCCGAGCCCAGGTCAACGTCAAGCGCCACCCGACGCTGCGCACCGGTGCCATCATCGGCTCCGGCGCGCAGGTGCTGGGACCGATCATCATCGGCGAGAATGCACGAGTTGGCGCCAATTCCGTGATTACGCAAGATGTCGAGGCGGGCATGACGGCGGTCGGCATTCCGGGGCGCGTGGTGATGCCCAAACACCGGCAAAGTGAACCGACGTTCGCCGCATACGGAACGATGGAGGGCGAGTGCCCGGACCCGATACAGGCGACGATCGACAATTTGCGCACCCAGATGGCGGCGCTGCAATTCGAAGTGGAGCGGCTGCGGCATTCTGCCCGCGAGCAGGATAAATGCGCCGAGACAACGGAACACCCCACACTGGCGCAGGGCGCCGGAGCGTCATACGAAATGGCGGAAAACGAAGAGGCGCCGCGACACGCCTCGGATCGATCCTAGAAAGAGTCGCGAACAATGGAACTGAAACAAACAGCGCATACTTCATCGGAGGGTACATAAATGAAACTCAGCACTCGCGGACGTTATGCCGTCATGGCGATGGCCGACTTGGCGCATCACAGTACCGGCAAACCGGTTGCCTTGGCGGAGGTGGCGGAACGTCAGGAAATCTCGCTCTCCTACTTAGAACAGCTGTTCGGCCGGTTGCGCCGGGGCGGTTTCGTGACGAGCGTTCGTGGTCCAGGTGGCGGATACCGGCTCGGTCGCGCGCCCAAGGACATGCGTGTCGCTGACATCATTCTCGCCGTCGACGAGCCGCTCAAGGCGACCCGCTGCACGCCGGGTTCGCCCAATGGCTGCCATTCGCATCGCGGCCGCTGCCTGACCCACGATCTGTGGGAGGAACTGGGCAATCAGATCTACCTGTTCTTGAACGCGGTGACTTTGGAAGACGTCTGTGAACAGCGGATCCTCGGCACCAGCCGCCACCTGTTCAACCAGATTCGCGCCGCCGCCATTGCCCAGCCGGAGACGCCCGCGACGGCGGCGCCGCATAATGGCAATGGCGCGACCGCCTAGGCCAGCGGTCTATTACGGCTAACCGGTGGAGCAACCGAACCTCGATGAAACGCACCGTCTATCTCGATAACAACGCAACCGCACCGGCCCGTCCGGAGGCCCGAGAAGTGGCGCGGGCAGCGTTGGAAGCCGTCGGCAACCCCTCCTCCGTGCATGGCCATGGGCAGATGGCGCGGCGGCTGATCGAGGAGGCCCGCGAGCGGGTCGCTCGGCTGGTTGGCGCGTCCCCGGCTTGGGTCACCTTCACCAGCGGCGGCACGGAAGCCAACGCCCTGGCTTTCCAAGCGGCGGCGCGGCGCTCGGTGTTCGTTTCGGCGATGGAGCATCCATCGGTCATGGCGCAGGCGTCCGGGGCAACGCTCCTCCCGGTCACCCCGGACGGCGTGGTCGACCTCGCGGCCTTCGAGAAAGCCCTCGCCGGCACCGAGGGCCCAGCGTTCGTCTCGGTGATGCTGGCCAACAACGAGACCGGGGTCGTTCAACCGCTGGCGGCGGTGGCGGAAGTCGCCCATCGCCATTGCGCCATCGTCCACTGCGACGCGGTGCAGGCGGCGGGAAAAATGACGGTCGACCTGGCGGCGCTCGGCGTCGACGCGATCACCCTGTCGGCGCACAAACTGGGCGGCCTGCCCGGCTGCGGCGCCTTGATAGCTGACCCAAGCCTGTCGATGCCGCCGTTGCTCGCCGGCGGCGGGCAGGAACGGTCCCGGCGCGCTGGGACCGAGAACATCGTCGGAATTGCCGCGTTCGGCGCGGCGGCGGATGTCGGCTTTCGCCCGCAGGAGGCGCAAAGCAGACAACGGATGCGCGACCGCATCGAGGACGCTCTCCTCGCCATCGAACCGGCCGCCCGTGTCTTCGGGCGGGACGCACCCAGGCTGCCGAACACGACCTGCGTCGCGATGCCGGGCCTGGCCGCCGAGACGCAAGTCATCGCCATGGATTTGCTCGGCATTTCGGTCAGCGCCGGGGCAGCGTGCTCGTCCGGCAAGGTGCATCGAAGCCACGTTCTGAAGGCGATGGGCGTCGACGACGCCGAGGCGGACACGGCGATCCGCGTCAGCCTCGGCTGGGCCAACACGGAAGAGGACGCTGAACGATTCATCGATGCGTGGCGTACTGTTTGCATGCGTACACGTGGACATACATTAACGGGAGTAACGGCCGCTTGATCCGATGAGCGGCGGGACGCAGAGCAAGGGTGAACTCATGAACCAGATTTCGACATTAAGCGGAATAAATCGGCCGAATGAAAACGCGCCGATCTATCTCGACTACCAGGCGACGACGCCGACCGATCCGCGTGTCGTCGAGGCGATGCTGCCCTTCTTTTACGAGCATTTCGGTAATCCGCATTCCCGCAACCACTGGTACGGCTGGGATGCCGAGGAGGCGGTGGAGAAGGCGCGCGGCGAGATCGCCAAGATCATCGGCGCCACCGAGAAAGAGATCATCTTCACGTCCGGCGCCACCGAGTCGAATAATCTGGCGGTGAAGGGGGTGGCGCGGTTCAATCGGGACAAGAAGAACCACATCATCACCTGCGTCACCGAGCACAAGTGTGTCCTCGACAGCTGCCGGCATCTGGAACTGGACGGTTTCGATGTCACCTACCTGCCGGTGCGGGCCAACGGCCTAATCGATCTCGACCAGCTGGCCGAGGCGATCACCGACAAGACGGTGCTGGTCTCCATCATGGCGGCCAACAACGAGATCGGCGTCATTCAGCAGCTGGCGGAGATCGGCAAGCTGTGCCGCGAGCGCAAGGTCTACTTCCACACCGACGCGGCGCAGGCGGTCGGCAAGATCCCCCTCGACGTCGAGGCGATGAACATCGATCTGATGAGCATCTCCGGCCACAAGGTTTACGGGCCGAAGGGAATCGGCGCCTTGTACGTCCGCCGCCGGCCGCGGGTACGCCTCGAAGCGCTGATCAGCGGCGGCGGGCAGGAGCGCGGCATGCGGTCCGGCACCCTGCCGACGCCGCTTTGCGTCGGCCTCGGCGAGGCGTGCCGTTTGGCGTCGGAGGAAATGGCCGCCGAGGCAGAGCGGCTCACCGCCCTGCGCGACCGCTTCATGGACAAGATCAACGGCAAGTTACCCGAAGTGTATCTCAACGGCGATCCGCAGCATCGTCTGCCCGGCAACCTCAACCTCAGCTTCGCCTACGTCGAGGGCGAAGGATTGATGATGGGGATCAAGGACCTCGCGGTGTCCTCGGGCTCGGCCTGCACCTCGGCCTCGCTAGAGCCGTCCTACGTGCTGCGCGCGCTTGGCGTCGACGAGGAACTTGCTCACACCAGCCTGCGCATCGGCTTCGGCCGCTTCACGACGCCGGAGGAAATCGACTACGCGGCTGACCGCATCATCGCCGAAGTTACCCGTCTGCGCGAAATGAGCCCGTTATGGGAGATGGCGCAGGAAGGTATTGACCTGAAGTCCATCGAATGGGCCGGTCACTAACGAACCGTCAATAACCACACGCGAAGGAGAGGAGTAATCCCATGGCCTACAGCACCAAAGTTGTCGATCACTACGAAAACCCCCGCAACGTCGGCGCCTTCGAGAAGGGTGACGACGCCATCGGCACCGGCCTGGTCGGCGCCCCCGCCTGCGGCGACGTCATGAAACTGCAGATCAAGGTGTCGGACGATGGCATCATCCAGGATGCCAAGTTCAAGACCTTCGGTTGCGGGTCGGCGATCGCGTCGAGCTCGCTGGTCACCGAATGGGTGAAGGGCAAGACCCTTGACGAGGCGCAAGCGATCCGCAACACGGAGATCGCCGAGCATCTGGCGCTGCCGCCAGTGAAGATTCACTGCTCGGTTCTCGCCGAAGATGCGATCAAGGCGGCGGTCGCCGATTATCGTACCCGCAACGAGGCCCCGTCGGAAGCCGCCGAGTAACTCGGCGGCGCACCGCCCTTGCCAAGACCACGCTATGCCTGAGGGAATTGCCATGGCAGCCATCGATCGCCCGCAGCCCATGACCTTGACGCCCGCCGCCCTCGAGCGGGTAAAGGGCCTCATCGCATCCCGCGGCAAGCCGACCGCCGGCGTGCGCATCGGCGTTCGCTCGAAGGGCTGTTCGGGCCTGTCCTACACGCTGGAGTTCGCCGACGAACAGGCCCCATTCGACGAGGCAATGGACGTCGGGGGGACGACGATCTTCATCGATCCAAAGGCGGCGATGTTCATCCTCGGCACTGAGATGGACTTCGTCGAGGACAAGTTGGAATCCGGTTTCGTGTTCCGCAATCCGAATGAAAAGGGTCGGTGCGGATGCGGAGAGTCGTTCCATATCTAGCCACTAACGGGAAGCCCTAGCCCCGCGAGAACAAGACGGGGCCGCCCGACGTCGCGCAATCGCGGCGCCCGGGCGGCCTCGCGCACGGGAGTTTTGACCCTTGAACGAAGAGGCACCGCGCCCGCAGCGGCCCCGCTCACCCGGCGGCGCGGCCGACGACACGGCGGCTTACCGCGCCTGCTGGTCATGTCACGGCGCGGTGGCGGCTGACCAGACCTTCTGTCCGACGTGCAACGCCGTGCAGCCGCCAGGCGCCGACGACCATTTCACGCGGCTCGGCCTTCCGGTCGGCTTCGCCGTCGACGCGCGCGCGCTTGACGAAACCTACTTCCGGCTGCAGCGGCTGTTGCATCCGGACCGGTTTGCCCGCAAGACGGCGCGCGAACGCGCCCTGTCGCAACGCCAGGCGATGGCGCTGAACGAGGCCTACGAGACTCTTAAGGATCCCTTCCGCCGCGCCGACTACTTGATCCATCTGAAACGCGACGGCGCGACGACGGAGGGCTGTAACCTGGTCAACGATCTGGACCTGCTGACGGAATCCATCGAATTGCGCGAGGCACTGGCGGATTCGGAGACCGAGGACGAGATCGCCGCGCTGGCCAACCGGGCCGAGCGGGACATCGACGGCTGCGTCGAGGGGCTCGCGGCGGCCTTCGAGGTCGACGACATCGACCAGGCAAGCCGCCTGGCGACACGCCTTAAATACCTGCGCAAGCTGGCTGAGGAATGCCACCAGCGCCGCGCCCAGTTGGCGAAGGGGCACTGAGCCATGCCCGACTTGTTGCAGATCCACGAACCCGGCCAGACGCCCGGACCGCACGCCGACGACGCCCGCGTCGCGGTCGGCATTGACCTCGGCACCACCAACTCCGTCGTCGCCGTCAGCCGCGAGGGCAAGCCGGAGGTCATCCGCGACGAGGAAGGCAAGTCGCTCGTGCCGTCGGTCGTCGCCTACGCCGCCGACGGCTCGGCGATCGTCGGCCAGATGGCGCGCGTGTTGATGTTGGATCGCCCCGACATCGTCGTCAGTTCGGTGAAGCGGCTGATGGGCCGCGGCGTCGCCGACCTTAAAGGTCTTGGCGGCACGCTGTCCCATGCCGTGTCCGAGGCCCACGCGGACGAATCCGCGTTGGTCCGCCTAGACGTCGCCGGTCATCGCCTGTCGCCGGTGGAGATCTCCGCCGACATCCTCCGCGCCTTGAAGGAACGCGCCGAGGAACGGCTCGGCAAGACGGTCGACCAAGCGGTGGTCACCGTGCCCGCCTACTTCGACGACGGGGCGCGCACCGCCACCAAGGACGCCGCCCGACTCGCCGGCCTCGAGGTTCTTCGTCTCGTTAATGAGCCGACCGCCGCCGCGCTCGCCTACGGGCTCGACAGCGGCGCCGAGGGCGTCTACGCAGTTTACGATCTCGGCGGCGGCACCTTCGACGTCTCGCTGCTGAAGATGGAAAAGGGTGTTTTCCAGGTTCTCGCCACCGGCGGCGACTCCGCCCTCGGCGGCGACGATTTCGACCATGCCATCGCCGAACGGTTCCTGGAGGCGCATCAGGCACAGTTCGGCGCCGGCCCGCTTTCGACATCGGAGGTCAAGCTGGCGCTCGCCTCGGCGCGGCTTGCCAAGGAGTGCCTGAGCCGCCACCCGTTCGGCGAATGGACCCTGGAAATTGCCGACAACCGATCGCTGCACCGGCTGGAGCGGGAGGGAATGGAGGCGATGATCGCGCCGCTGGTCGACCGGACGCTGGAAATCTGCCACGCGGTCATCGACGATGCCCACATCCGGCCGACGGACGTCAACGGCGTCGTGATGGTCGGCGGCTCGACGCGGGTGCCGCTGGTCCGCCGCCGGGTGGCGGAGTTGTTCCGCCGCGAACCGCTCGCCGACATCGACCCGGACGAGGTGGTGGCGCTCGGCGCGGCGCTGCAGGCGGAAGCGCTCACCGTCGGCTCCGACGCCCTGCTGCTCGACGTCACGCCGCTCAGCCTCGGCATCGAGACCATGGGCGGCCTGGTCGAGAAGATCATTCCGCGCAATTCGCCGATCCCCACCGCCCGCGCTCAGGAGTTCACCACCTTCCAGGATGGGCAGCAGGCGATGGCCTTTCACGTCCTGCAGGGCGAGCGGGAGATGGCCGCCGACTGCCGGTCGCTGGCCAGGTTCGAACTGCGCGGCATTCCGCCGATGACCGCCGGGGCGGCGCGCATCCGCGTCACCTTCGCCGTCGACGCCGACGGGCTGCTCACCGTCTCGGCGACCGAACAGACCACCGACCTTGAACAGCAAGTGGCGGTCAAGCCGTCGTACGGGCTGAGCGAGGACGAAATGGCGATGATGCTGCACGACAGCATGACCCATGCGGCGACCGACATGCACCGCCGCCTCCTCGCCGAGGCACGCGTCGAGGCCGACCGCGCAGTCACTGCCGTGCGCGCCGCGCTGAGCGCCGACGCCGACCTGCTCGACAACACCGAAAGAGCGGCCATCGAAGCCGCCATCGAGGACGTCGAAGCCCACTGCCGGGCCGACGACCGCGACGCCATCAATGCCGGCGTCGAAGCCCTGGAGGAAACGACTCGGCCGTTCGCCGAGAAGCGAATGGATCGCGGGATCCGTGCCGCCCTGCACGGCCAGGAGATCTCGAAGATCGAAGCCGACGCCAATCAAGAATGAACCAGATCAAGTCAAGGTCTCAGGAGGGAGCGGCGGAAAACCCGCCGACGATAATGCCAAAGATGACATTTCTTTCCGCTGATGGAAAAACCGCCAAGGAAGTCGAGGCCCCCCTCGGGCTGTCGGTGCTGGAAATCGCCCACCGCAACGGGATCGACCTCGAGGGCGCGTGCGAGGGCTCGCTGGCCTGTTCCACCTGCCACGTGATTGTCGACCAGGAATGGTTCGACCAGCTGGACGAGCCGCGCGAAGAGGAAGAGGACATGCTCGACCTCGCTTTCGGGCTGACCCATACCTCGCGGCTCGGCTGTCAGATCAAGATGACCGAGGAGTTGGATGGCCTGACCGTGCGCCTGCCGTCGGCGACGCGCAACATGATGGTCGACCAGAAAAGCTGACGATCACCGGAGAAAAACAAGGAGCGAAAGCCATGGGTCTGCGATGGACGGATACCCGCGATATCGCCATTGCCCTGGAAGAAACCTATCCGGACGTCGACGTCGTCAACCTGCGCTTTACCGACCTTTGGCAATGGGTCCAGCAGTTGCCGGATTTCGACGACGATCCGAACAAGTCGAACGAGAAAATCCTCGAAGCGATCCAAATGACCTGGCTCGACGAACGCGATTGATCCTCCGCCGGCGAGGCGTCGGACGCCGCTGGTGGGGCGAGCTCAGCACCTTGCCTGCCTGAAAAAGGCCCGAACCTTAACGCGGGATAAGGCGTCGGCCGCTGAAATCGGGTAATAACTCGGCGTGGAAAGCGCGCGGCGTGGCGGCATTGCCTCGTCCGCCGAGGTGCGAGGGTTTTTAGGAGGATCAGAATAATGCGAATGGTCGTTTCGACGATCGCCGCCGTTCTGCTGATGTGCGCGCCGGCGGCGGCACAGAAAGGGACCGGCGAGCCGACCGGCGTCGCCCGCCAAGCAATAAAACCGACGGTGACGGAATATTCCGGCGTCGTCACGGACGTCAAGATCGGACCCTGCGAGTTTACCACCGGTCGTTCGCTGGTCGGCGCCCACCTCGTGGTGCGCACTGGCACGGAGGGCGCGGTCAACCTTCATCTGGGGCCGCGTGACGCGGTTCAGCCCGTGATCGACGCGGCGCCGGCCGGGACGCCGATCATGTTCGAGGCATTCCGCACCGATGCGATGCCGGCCGACGCTTATGTCGCGAAGTCCATCACCGTGGATGGCGAGACGATGGCGCTGCGAGACGACACTCTGCGTCCCACCTGGGCGATGGGTCCTGGAGGCGGCGGCATGGGTCCCGGCCAGGGCCAGGGCACGATGGGTCAGGGCCAAGGCATGGGCTCGAGACGCGGTCAAGGTGCGGGGATGGGTCCGGGTTCCGCGGCACCCGGTGGTGGTCGGAATCCGTGCTGGTGGGCACTGCCTAGCACGGGCGAGCAGTAAGGGCGCTAAATCAATCCGCCGATTGCTGCCGATCCGACCAGAGACAAGGCGGGCCGCCGATGCGCTTGAAGCTTGTCCAGGCGCGCCGGCGGCTCGTCCGTCGACATTAAATCTTGAATCCGTTTTAGAGATAGCCGCTTAAGCGGAGACGCTCGAACGCGTCCTCGGATTCATGGTCCATGACGCGGCCGGACCGTTCCGCCGTCTTGGTGGCGAGGAGTTCCTCGATGATCTCTTCGATGGAGGATGCGTCGGAAGGGATCGGCGTCGTGATGCCAATTTCCCCCAGCGAGCGAAACCGTTCGCCATTCCTGGAAAAATAGAGCGGCACGACGGGGATGTTCTCGCGCTCGATGTAACGCCAGATGTCGACTTCCGTCCAATGCAGCAGCGGATGGATGCGGAAGTGGGCCCCGGGGGGCAAATGCGTGTTATAGTGGTGCCAGAATTCCACCGGTTGCGTCCGGAAGTCCCAGTTGCCATCGTTGTCGCGCGGGCTGAAGACGCGTTCCTTGGCACGGACCGACTGCTCGTCGCGACGAATACCGGCGATCAGACCGTCGAACTGGTAATCGACCAAGCACTGCTTCAGTCCGGCGCTTTTCCGCGCGGCGAAGCGGGTCGCCGGCGGCAGGGTCGGATCCATTTGCTCCAGCGGCGGGCAGATGTCGGCGATCAGCGTCAATCCCCACTCCTTGATGTAGCGGTCGCGGAACGCGTAGACTTCCGGGAATTCCGCTTCCGTATCCAGATGGATGACCGGAAATGGGATGTGCCCGTAGAACGCCTTCTTGGCCAGCCAGATCATCACGTTGGAGTCCTTGCCCAAAGACCACAACATGCCGACCTTATCCAATTTGTTGTAAGCTTCGCGGAGAATGAACATGCTTTCATTCTCCAGCATGTCGAGATGGTTCATAAAATGCTCCTGGCGCGAAAATCGGTGAACGGCAGGCTTCTTGTAGCTGTTTCAGCCTCCATCGCCTATGACCATTTCAACTCACCCTGATAACGAAGCAGTTTTTCTCCCGCATCCGGAATGGCGAACAGATGGAGCCATCCATTGTCGACCAGTTCGCGAACCATTTGGTGGCGCTCAATGACGGCGTTGATCGCCTCGGTCGGCGCCTCGATGACCACCGAGAGGCGGAGCGGTTCATGGATCAGTCGCTCGCCGTCATGCAGCGACTGCCACGGCAGGCCGGTGCGCAGGTCGCCACCGTTGCCCTCGAGGACGCCAACGGTGGTGCCGACGACGTTGTGCAGCACCTTGTTGCCGCAGCCGAAGGCGCGGTTGTCGACGCTGGATCCGTAGTACTGCAGGCTGATCCAGCTGGCGACGACGACCGGCGCGGTGAGGATCAGTTCCAGGATCGCGAAGTCCCGGTCCTGCCGCCACGCGTAGCTGTGCAGGAAGGCGCGGCCGCCGAGATCGATGCCGGCGGTGCGATGACGCGGCGCGGCGATGAAGGCGGCGCAGCCGGCCAGGCCCCACTCCGGCCGCACCTGGCTCCAGTCGCGGCTACGCTCGATGATCTGCGCCGTCACCGGCCGGTCGGCATCCAGGTTGAGCAGCGGCGACCGTTCGGACCGCGCCTTCAACGCCGCCAAATCGAGCCATTCTGTGAGCCTGGCAAGATCGTCGGCGTGGCTCTCCGGCACCGCGTCGGTGTCGAAGATCCTCACCTCGTCGGTCGTCGTGTCGTGTAGGGCGCCGAGGAAAACCGTGTCCTCGGGTATTGTGATCCCCCGCCCTTTCAAGCCTTCCCGCACCGCCGCGTCGTTGAGGATCGCCGCCGTGACCCGCGCGTTGGCCTCGCCGGTGTAGCCGCCGCAGGCCCCACAATCGAGGCCGGTGGCGTGCGGATTGTTGACCGTTGTCGACCCATGCCCGGCCAGCAACACGAGGCGGGCGAAATTGCTTGTCATGGACATCGCGTTGAGGACCGCCTCCGCCATGTCCGTGCGCGTCTCGTCCGTGAAACCGGTTTGCCGCCCGTCGAGTTCCTTAGGCACGATGCGCGGCATCAGGCGTGCCTGCACACTGTCGTCGATACCGTCGATGCGCGGGTGCGGCACGGTGCGGGAGATGCCGAGGCCGTCGGTAGCCAGCTTGCCGACATAAGAGAGGCCGATCGTCTCGACGAAGGCAAACGACGACACGGCGGCGAGTTTGAACGATTTCCAGGCCTTGGCCGCCCGCCGCCGCATGATGCGCAGGCCGAGGATTTCCGACTCCTCGTCCGGCGAGACGTCCTTCACCGCCTCGCAGACTGTGAATTTTGGCGTCAGCAGGACGGGACACTGGGCGCCGCCGTAGGTCTGACCGAGCGGCACGTATTCAATGGGAAAACCGAAGAAACCGGCGAAGCCGATCGTTTCCACATCCGGCGTAACCCCCTCCAGGGCGCGGCGAAACACCTCCGAACGGACGTCGATGCAGAACGCCGCCTGGACGGTCTTGCGGCCCGCCGACGCAGCGGTATGGGGCCGTTCCAGTCTGCCAAGCACCTCGCGCTGCCAGGCGCGTTCCAGTGCCGTCTGCAGGACCGTGTCGACAACCAGGTCGACGCGGCCGCCCGCGTCATCGGCCGCCGATTGCGCGCTAAGCCATTTGTCGACGAAGCCCGGGGTGTCCTTCATCAACGACATCAGGGCGGCATCCCAGCTCAATCGGACGGCCAGGAACTCGAGCAGCGTGGAGTCGCCTCGACCGTAGAGTTCGTTGTCCCAGACCTTGTAACGCGCATAAGCCGCCCAGCCGCCGACCGTCATCAAGGCGCGATGAAAATAGCCATCGATGGCGTCCGGGGTCAGCTCGAGTCTTTTGGTGGCCTCGACAATCGCCTCGGCGGCGGTTTCCGGCATCGCGGCGACGACGGCGCGGAACCCTTTCAGCCCGAGAATTTCCGGCGTTCGGTCGATCATCGCCGCCCGCCGCCAGTGGCGATAGGGTCCTTCGTCCTTGTTGGCGGACCGCCACGACGCCTGCCCGTCGTCGAAATAGTCGGCCGCCCACGCGGACACCTGCTCCGTCACGATGCGGGCCCAGTCGGCGCCCGTGGTTTCGGTGGCGACATCCGCCACCGTCGGCAGCACGGCGAGCGTCTTGGGGGTGGTCCGTTTCGCGTGGTTGACGAGCGCGGCGACGCTCTTCGGCATGCCGTCCACCGGCGGCGCGGCATCGAGGGCCGCTTCGAGATCGTCCTCGGTGATGCGCCTCGCGTCGATGGCATCCAGGTAGTAACCGCGCGGCATCGTAATCCGGGCGCCGGCGACGCGGGCCATGATCTCGGCGGCCTCGTGAAAGCGGCGGTCACTCAGGCCGAAGAACGGGTTGACGGCGACGAAGTGCTTCAGCGGCCATACCGGGGCGATCTTGCGGGTTGCCCGCACGGCGGCGTCGTGGATCGCGGCCGGATCGGTGACGATCCCAACCAGGGTGTCATCGGTGGCGACGGTCAGTGGCATCGGTGCGTTCATGGAACTATTCCCTTAATTCGCGGTGGCCGTCGGCTTTTTGAAGGCGCCGACCCACTTGTTGAAGACAGCATTGGCGTAAAAGCCGTTGGCGACATGCACCCGCGCCCGTTGCCACAGGGGCGACGCGGTGTGCCGGGGCGCGACGATCTGCAGGATGGTGATGGCGGCGAAGGCGCTGACCAGCAGGACCATGATGATCACCGAAACGGCATCCGGCTGTAGTAGCGGCGGCAGCACCGATGCGAACAGGGCGAACGTGCCCGATTGCAGCGCGAAATAGGCGGTGGTGACCGCGCCGCCGATCAACACCGTGCGGCCAATGACGTCGAGGTTGGGCTTGCCGGCGGCGCTCTGGGCAACCAGCAGGCTGACTCCCAGGATCAGGATGGTGCCCAGGGCGAGGACCTGCGGCGCTTCGCCGACCGTCACTCCGAAAGCCCAGCCGAGGCCCGCGTAGAGGCCGACCGCCAGGGCGACGCCGCCGGCGATGGCGAGCGGCCGCGGCGGCGCCGCGCTCGGCACCCAGGACGCGCGGGCGATGTCGACGACGCTGCCCGAGGACAGGAACGCGTGCGCCTTGTAGAGCGAATGGGCGACGATATGCAGGACGGCGAGCGCGAAGGCGCCGAGACCGCACTGCAAGAGCATGAAGCCCATCTGCGCCACCGTCGACCAGGCGAGCGACACCTTGACGCTGGTCTGGGTCAACATGACGACGGCGCCGAACAGGGCGGTCACCCCGCCGACGATCGCCAGGATATGCATCGCGCCGGCCGACATCAGCATCACGTCAGCGAAGCGGATGACGAGGAAGCCGCCGGCGTTGATGATGCCGGCGTGCAACAGCGCGGAAACGGGAGTCGGCGTTTCCATCACCTCGATCAGCCAGCCATGGGTCGGGAACTGCGCGGACTTGAGCAACGCCGCCAGGGCAATCAGAAATACGCCCATGTAGATGGACAACGCGACGCCCCCTTCGCTAGCGGCGGCGGCGCGGGCGGTCTCCAGGATGGTCGCGATATCGGCCGAGCCAAACGTCGTGCCGATGAGGATGAAGGCGACGATCAGCAGGCCGTCGCCGAGGCGCGCGGTGATGAATTTCTTGCGCGCCGCGGTGACGGCCGCCGGCCGGTCGGCATAGAAAACCAACAGGCGATGCAGCGCGAGGCTGGTGGCGATCCAGCCGAGCGCCAACTGGAACAGGTTACCGGAAAGAACGAGCAGCGAGACGGCGGCCAGGGTCAGGCACAGGCCACCCAGGAACGCGCCATGCCGGGTATCGCCGTCCAGGTAGTTACGGCTGTATTGGGCGACGATGGCGCCGACGAACGAGACCAGCACGAACATCGTCGCGCTGAGCGGGTCGAGCCGAACCGCCAGGCCAACGCCGGCGGCGCCGATCAACGGGCTGGTCATCGCGCCGTTAGTGGCGACGATGAGCGCCGAAATCAGCGCGACGCCAAGCGCAGCGAGGGTCGCCAGCCGGCTGGTGAGCAGAATACGTGTCGGCCGCGCTCCCGGCTGGGAAATGGCCAGGAAGGCCACCCCGGCCAGCAGCAGCGGGGCAAGATAGGGGATCAAGGCAAGCGTGGATGGCATGGTCTCCTCCTCGAAACAACTCGGGCGTGTCGAAAGAAGTGGCCATCTCAATTGAATTTATAAAATTCATAGTTTGAAATAGATCGTTCTTTTTTATAGAACAATCTGATGGCGCAGCTGAACTACAACCACCTCCGCTATTTCTGGGCCGTCGCGCACGAACGGAACCTCTCGCGCGCCGCCGCCAGGCTCAACGTCTCCCAGTCCGCGTTGTCGATCCAGATCCAGAAGCTGGAGCAGCGGCTCGGCCATGAACTCTTCGAACGACGCGGCAAGCAGCTTCTGCTGACGGAAGCCGGGCGGATCGCCCTCGACCATGCCGACACCATCTTTGCTACTGGCGAGGAACTCCTCGGCACGTTGCAGGACGCCGGCCATGCGCGGCGCGTGTTGCGGGTTGGCGCGCTGGCGACGCTGTCACGCAACTTCCAGCTCGAATTCCTCAAGCCCTTGCTCGGCCGCGACGACGTCTCGGTGGTGTTGCGATCCGGCGGCCTTGCCGAGTTGCTGCGCAATCTGGAGGCGCACAATCTGGACGTCGTCCTGGTCAACGTCCCGCCGCCGCGCGATGCGACGACCCCATGGATCCCGCACGCCATCGCCGAGCAGCCGGTGGGCTTGATCGGCACGCCGGTACGGATCGGCGGCGGAGCGGCGCTGGAAGATTTGTTAAACCGCCAACCGCTGATCCTGCCCACCCCGGAAAGCAGCATCCGCGGCGGCTTCGACGCCCTGGTCGACCGTCTCGGCATCCGCCCGACCGTTGCCGCCGAGGTCGACGACATGGCGATGATGCGGGTCCTGGCGCGCGCCGATGTCGGCCTCGCCGTGTTGCCGCCGATCGTCGTTCAGGACGAGTTGGCCACCGGGATGCTGGTCGACGCCGCGCACCTGCCCGACATCAGCGAGACGTTCTTCGCGCTGACCGCGACCCGGCGCTTCCCGAATCCCCTGCTTCGCGGCATGCTTTCGGGGGTGGCCGAGGATGCCACGACCGTCGCGAACGCCTAACCGCCGGCGATCTGGATGAAGTGGGCGTGGCTGTCGAAGGGCTCGGCGCCATCCTCTGGCCGGCGCATGACGTAGGAGCCATCGGAACGCAACTGCCGCGCGTTGACGGTATCGGCGAGATAGGAATCGAGGATTTCGTCCTTCAGCCGGCGGACGAGGCGCTGGTCCTGAACCGGGAAGACGACCTCCACCCGGTGATCCAGGTTGCGCGGCATCATGTCGGCCGAGCCGATGTAGACCTCTTCCGCGCCATCGTTGGCGAACCAATAGATACGGTGGTGTTCGAGGAAGCGGCCGATGATGCTGATCACCGTGATATTCTCGCTGACCCCCGGCACGCCCGGCTTCAGGCTGCAGATACCGCGCACCAGCAGATCCACCTTCACACCGGCCTGCGAGGCGCGGTAAAGCAGCTTGATCATCTTCGGATGATCAAGGGAATTGACCTTGGCGATAATGCGCGCCGGGCGCCCCTGCTCGGCGTGGGCGATCTCCCGCTCGATCAATTCGGCGAGCCGGGCGCGCAGGTAGTTGGGCGCCACCAGGAGCTTGCGGTACCGCACGTCGCCCTCGTAACCGGTGAGTTGGTCGAACAGGGCGACCGCGTCGTTGCCGATGTCCTCGTCGCAGGTGAGCATGCCGAGATCGGTGTAAAGCCGCGCCGTGCTCGCATTGTAGTTGCCGGTGCCGAGGTGGACGTACTTGCGCATGGTATCGCCCTCACGGCGCACCACCAGCGCCGCCTTGCAATGCACCTTCATGCCGACGACGCCGTAGACGACGTGCACGCCCTTGGCTTCCAGCTGGCGCGCCCATTCGATGTTGCTCTCCTCGTCGAACCGCGCCTTGAGTTCGAGCAGGGCGACCACCTGCTTGCCCTCTTCGATCGCCTCGAATAGCGCCTCGACGATCGGCGATTTACGACCGGTGCGATACAGCGTGATCTTGATCGCCAGAACGTCCGGATCGAAGGCGGCTGCCTGCAGGAAGTCCACCACCGGTTGGAACGACTCGAACGGATGGTGCAACAGGACATCGCCCTCGCGGATGATACCGAAGATGTCAGACTTGGAATCCGCGCGCAGCCGGTTGGGAATCGCCGGCGCCAGCGGCGAATATTTCAGGTGCGGCATGTCGAGGCCGACCAGCTGCCACAGCCGTTTGAGAGCCATCGGCGAATGGAAGCGGTAGACGTCCGCCGGATCGAGCCACAGGTTGTGGACCAGCATCGACACCATATCGTCCGGCATGTCCTCGGCGACCTGCAGACGGACGACGTCGCGGAAGCGGCGATTCCAGATCTCCTCGGCGATGGTCTCGAGGAGATCGAGGCTCTCGATCTCCTTGATCGCCACCTCGGCGTCACGGGTGACGCGGAAAGGATAGGCGGCGACGATCTCCAGCCCCGGGAACAATTCGCCCAGGTTCTGCTTCACCACCTCCTCGGTCCAGACGAATCGGTGGCGCTGGATCGTCTCGCCGTCGACCGAGGTCCGGTCATCCGGAACCGGGATGAGCTGCGGCAGCGGCTCCGGCACCTTAACCCGGGCCAGATGCTCGTATCCCTTCTTGTCCTTGACCAGCGCCGCCAGACTGACGCTGAGCCCCGAGACATGTGGGAACGGCCGCGCCGCGTCGACCCCCTGCGGTGTCAGGACGGGATACAGCATGCGCATGAAATAGTCGTTGAGCGCTGCCTTCTCGGCCTCGCCAATCATCGCGTAGGTGACGATCTGGATGCCTTCCGCGGCCAGCGCCGGAACGAGATCCTTGTGCCAAGTGGCATAGGCCTGTTCGGTGATTTCGATGACGGTGTCGCGAATGGCGGCGAGTTGCTGGCTCGCCGTCTGTCCGTCGAGGCTGAGCTTGGAGACGCCGGCGCTGACCTGCTGTTTCAACGCGGCGACGCGGACCATGAACAGCTCATCGATGTTCGAGCCGAGGATGGCAATGAAGCTTACCCGCTCCAGCAGCGGCTTGTCCGCCTCCATCGCTTCCTCGAGGACGCGGCGCTGGAACTCCAACAGGCTGAGTTCGCGGTTGAGGAACAGCGAAGAATCGTCCAGGGACGGCACCGCCTCCTGGCTGACTTCGCCCTTGACTGTCCGCTGCTCGTTCATGACCCCGGCCCTCGTTGTTTTCACTGTCCTCGCACGCCAGGCGAGTGGTTTTTCCCCGCCGACAAATTCGAGGTCATCTTCGCATGACGCCAGTCGGTCAACAATGCTGTCATGTTCTTGTCATGCCGACGACCTTTCTCGCCTCGACGGCGGCGCATAGATCGCCCGCCCGGTTGCCGCGAAGGCGCCGTTCCGCCTATATAGGACGGTATGAACAGCCTGGGATTTGACAAACCTGCTTCCGAGATGCGCGTCGTCGTTGCCATGTCCGGCGGCGTCGACAGTTCGGTCACCGCCGGCCTGCTGGCGGAAGCGGGGTACGATGTGATCGGCGTCACCCTTCAGCTCTACGACCACGGCCAGGCGGTCGGCCGGTCGGGAAGCTGTTGCGCCGGGCAGGACATCCACGACGCGCGCCGGGTCGCCGACCGGCTCGGCATCCACCATTACGTCCTCGACTACGAGAGCCGGTTCCGCGACCAAGTGATCGCCGATTTCGCCGACACCTACTTGGCGGGAGAAACGCCGATCCCCTGCGTGCGCTGCAACCAGACGGTCAAGTTCACCGACCTGCTGCGGACCGCGCGCGAGCTTGGCGCCGACGCGATGGCGACCGGCCATTACATCGAACGCCGAGCCGGCGCGACCGGCCCCAGGCTCTACCGCGGCAAGGACGCTTCGCGCGACCAGAGTTATTTTCTGTTCGCCACCACCCGCGAGCAGCTGGACTTCCTGCGCTTTCCCCTCGGCACCTTGACCAAGGACGAGACGCGCGCGCACGCCCGCCGCCTCGGCCTGACGATCGCCGAGAAGGCCGACAGCCAGGATCTCTGCTTCGTCCCGCAAGGCCGTTACGTCGACGTGCTCGCGAAGCTGCGGCCAGGCGCCTTCGACCCGGGCGAGATTGTCGATACCACGGGCCGCCTCCTCGGCCGTCACGACGGCATCGCCCGCTACACCATCGGCCAGCGGCGCGGGCTCGGTATCGCCGCCGACCGCCCGTTGTATGTCATCGCCCTGGAGCCCGAGCATGCCCGTGTCGTCGTCGGCCCTCAGGAGGCGCTGCGCCGCGAGCGGTTCGCCGTCGGCGGCGTGAACTGGCTCGGCGACGCGCCGCTTGCCGAGGCCGGCCTCGACCTCACCGTCAAGGTGCGCTCGACGCAGGAGCCGGTGGCGGCCACCGTCCACGGCGATGCCGGCGGCGGCGCCTCGGTGGTGTTCGCCGAGCCGCAAGGGGCCGTCGCGCCGGGCCAGGCCTGTGTGTTCTACGACGGCGAGCGCCTGCTCGGCGGCGGCTGGATCCTGCGCCAGACCGGGAGCCTGGCATCCGCGCCCAGCGCCAACGGCGTCGGCGAGCCGTCGGCGGCGGTCATCGGTTCTTAACCTTTCTCCGGTATCAGTGCGCCTTGCCCATCGCCCTCGCCGCCGGCCGGCGACGCGCGTCGATGGCGTCGCCAACCCTGTCGAGAGTGAGCGCATCGATGCCCCAATCCGGACCGCCGATCGGCCGTGTCGTATCCGTGAAGGGCGCGGCGATCTCGGGTATCCTTGACGAAACGCCGTCCGGCTCGGCGCACAATACGCGGGGCGGCGCCGTCGACGACGAGATCACCTTCGGCAGCATGCTCAAGGTCCGCACCGTCACATCCTTCGTTTTCGGCATGGTCAGCCGATTGTGGCTGGCCGAGGCGACGCCCACCAACCCCACCGGATCGAAGATGATCAGCATCGACCTGGTGGGCGAGGCGGCATACGTCAACGGCGGTACCAATGCCTGGTATTTCCGGCGCAGCGTCAGTGCCTATCCGCGCCTTGGTGCCGAGATCCTGCCGGCGACCCGGGACGACATGGCGACGATCTATGACCGCCCGTACGCGGCGAGCGTGCGCATCGGCGCCATTTCCGCCGAGGAGGCGCTGTCGGCGTACGTGATGACCGATTCCCTGCTCGGCAAGCATTTCGCCGTCCTCGGCACCACCGGTTCCGGCAAGTCGTGCTCGGTCTCGCTGATCCTGCGCTCGATCCTCGATACCAACCGCAATGGCCACATCGTCATTCTCGATCCGCATAACGAGTATTCCACCGCCTTCGGCGACCGGGCCGAGGTGTTCAACCCGGACACCATGAGCCTCCCCTACTGGATGATGAATTTCGAGGAGCTGTGCAGTGTGCTGGTGTCCAAGGAAGGCGCCTACCGGCAGGCGGAAACACTCATTCTCAAGCAGGCCGTGCTCGAGGCGCGGCGGCGGTTCGCCGGCGAGGACGCGGCCGATTTGATCAGCGTCGACACGCCGGTGCCGTTTCGCCTTGGCGAGTTGGAACGCCTGATTGCCCATTCCCAAGGGCAGTTGAACAAGGCCGAGGGTTCCCTCCCCTACGCCCGACTGCAGCATCGGATCGAGTCGCTAAGCAGCGATCCCCGGTTCGCCTTCATGTTCGCCGGCCTGCTGGTCCGCGACACCATGAGCGCGGTGCTGTCGCGGCTGCTGCGCATACCCGTGCGCGGCAAGCCGGTGACCATTCTCGACCTTTCGGGCGTGCCGGCGGAAATCACCGACGTCGTTGTCTCGCTTCTGTGCCGGCTGACCTTCGACTTCGCCTTGTGGAGCGCCGACGGTCGCAGCGTGCCGGTTCTTCTGGTCTGCGAGGAGGCGCACCGCTACGTGCCCAATGACGACATCCTCGGCTTCGATCTGACCCGCCAAGCCATTGCCCGGATCGCCAAGGAAGGCCGCAAATACGGCGTTTCGATCTGCCTCGTCAGCCAGCGTCCGACCGAGTTGTCGACGACCATCCTCTCCCAGTGCAACACGGTGTTCGCGCTACGGATGTCCAATGTCCACGACCAGGCTTTCGTCCAGCGCGTGCTGCCCGACGCCGCCGGCGGGCTGTTGAGCGCGCTGTCGTCGCTGGATAACCGCGAGGCTATTGTCGTCGGCGAAGGCGTCTCGCTGCCGATGCGATTGCGTTTCGACGAACTGGCGGCCACCGAGCGGCCGCGCTCCACCACCGCCGCCTTCGCCGAATCCTGGCAGGAGGACAGCGCCGACGTCGGCTTCATCGATCGCACCATAGAGCGCTGGCGCAGCCGCCGGCGCGACGAGGACGACGCCTGGATCTGCCTCTAGGCCAATGGCGCACCTGGCCATGCGACCACCCGACCCTTCCTCGACCGCCGCTGCCGATGCAGCGGCCGCCACACCGGCGGCGACGCCCACCGCCATGGCCGCGCTGCGGGCTGGTTGGGCCGCCGCCTGCGCCGCCCTCGCGGTGATCCTGCATCTCGATCCCACTTCCGCCGTCGCCGCGCCGATGTTCTACGTCCTAGCCTGCGTCGCCGCCGGCCTCGCTTGCCGGCCGAAGCACCTGATCGCCATCACCGCCGCCGTGACGCTGCTCGTCGTCGCGGGCCACGCGGCGGCGGCACTCGCAGGTGAGGAATCGCCAGAGGGACTCGTCGCCGCCCTCTCGCTGACCGGCGTCTGGTCGGCGGCCCTGCTACTGCGCGCGCGGCGCGGCGGTTTCCTCGCCGACGGCGCCGACGAAGGCATTCGCGCGTTGATGGACAGTGCCGCCGATGCCATCGTCGTCATCGACGGGCGGGGGCGGATCGCGCGCTTCAACGCCGCCGCCGAACGCCTGTTCGGCTATGCCGGCGGCGAGGTGATCGGCAGCAATCTAGTGACGCTGATGCCGGAGCTGCACCGCGCGGCGACCGGCGGCGAAATCGAGCGCTACTTGAACGCGGAAGAGCCGCACGCCGCCGGCCAGGAGTTCGAGGTGGACATCCTCCGCCGCGACGGCACGCCGGTGCCGGTCCGGCTGTCCATCGGCGCGGGCCGGGGCGACGGCGGCCGCTCCTTCGTCGGCATCCTGCACGACATCAGCCGCCGCAAGCAGACCGATCGGGTGTTGCGGCGACTGCACGAAATCACCGCCGCGCCGACCCTCGATCTGGATGCCAAGATCGAGCGTGTGCTCGAACTCGGCGCCGATTACTTCCACATGGAGCGCGGCATGCTGTGCCGGGCCGAGAACGGCATCCTGTCGATCCGCAACACCGCCCCGCCGACGACCCGGCTCGACGGAGACGCCGCGTTCGCCGCCGCGCGGCCGCATCTGCTGGCCACCGTCGCCGCGCACGAGCCCCTCGCCCACACAACGACCGACGCCGCTCTCGTCGAGGCCGTGGAGGCGCCGGAAACCGACCCCGCCGCCGGTTACCTCGGCGTGCCGGTATTCGTCGACTGGTGCCTGTATGGGGTGTTGTGCTTCGTCTCCTCGACTCCGCACGGCGCCCCGGTCAGCGAAGGCGACCGCGACATGCTGCAACTCCTCGCCCACTGGATCGCCTTCGAGATCGGCCGGGCGGCGCAGATCCAGGCCTTGAGTGAGGCGCAGGAGGAACTGCGACGCCAGGCGCGGACCGACAGCTTGACCGGCATTCTCAACCGCCGCCATTTCATGCGCACGGCGCGGATCGAACTGGAACGCTGCATTCGCTATGATCATCCGCTTGGCCTGATCCTGCTCGACGCCGACCACTTCAAGGCGATCAACGACACCCATGGGCATTCGGCCGGCGACGCCGTGCTGATCGCGCTGGCGCAAACCTGCAACCGAATGCTGCGCGGCTCCGACGCCTTCGGCCGCATCGGCGGCGAGGAATTCGCCCTGCTTTTGCCGGAAAGCGATCTCGACGCGACGCGGGTGGTCGCCGAGCGGACCCGCCGGGCGGTGGCCGAGTTGCGCATTCCCGCCGCCGACGACGAGATCGCGCTTACCGTCAGCATTGGCCTGACCGTGCGCACCCGCGCCGACATGGATATCCGCGCGATGCTACGCCGCGCCGACCGCGCCCTCTACCGGGCGAAAACCGGCGGCCGCGACCGCTGCGTCGTCGGCTGAGCCGCGCCGACACGCGCCAGAGCCAAAATCCCCTCGCCCATGCCCGGAATAATTTTGTGCCCATGCGTCGCGGCTGCTAAAATGCCGCCGTTCGCGAGTGCGTCAAGATGGAGAAAGCCATGGCGGAGCAGGTCTACTGGGATTCGGCGACGTTGCTGCGGCGGCTCAAGGAAAATCAGGACATCCGGCTGATCGACGTGCGGTCGCCGACGGAGTTCGAATCGATGCACATCCCCGGCTCCTACAACGTGCCGATGAACACCCTCGACGAACACGCGCCGCGTATCCGCCAGCACGTCCGCGATCCCATCGTCTTCGTCTGCCTGTCGGGCCAACGGGCGACACAGGCGCGCGAAAAGGCGAGCGCCAGCGGGCCGGAAGCGCTCGGCGAGGCCGGGCTGACCCAAGTCCATGTTCTCGCCGACGGCCTGCGCGCCTGGGAAGCCGCCGGCGGCGAGGTGAAGCGCGGTCAGGCGCGGTGGAGCATGGAGCGCCAGATCCGTCTCATTACGGGGACAATCATCCTGGCGTCGATCGTTTTCAGCGTGTTCGTGCCGGGGCTGAAATGGATCGCCGCCTTCGTCGGCGCCGGGCTGACCTTCGCCGCGCTGACCAACGTCTGCGCGATGGAGAAGCTTTTGGCGCGCATGCCGTGGAACCGCGCCGACCGCGCTGATGTCTCGGTCGTCGTCGACAAACTCATCGCCGATACCAGCCGCCCCAAGGCGGCGTGAGGGGTGCGCCGCGACGCTGGAAACGAAACGGCCGCGCGACCCAACGTCAGCCGCCGAGGATGACCGCCTCCGGAATTTCGTAGCGCTCGTCGCCGACTTTCACCTGGAACAGGTCGGCCTCTTTGGTGGCGCTGTATGCGGGGTAGCCGTCGGCTTGGCTGGTATCGGCGCTCAGAAACGCGCCATTCTCGAAGAACAGCGCCCGCGTGCGACCGTCCGGCCGGGTTACGACCACGGTGGCGCCGCCGCCCCCTTCGCGGGCAACGCCGAAATCGCAGTGCCCCATCGGCTGGCCGGCGACCTGGGCGCACGGGATTTGGCCGGTGGCGTCGAAATCGCCCATGCCGGCGCGCTCGGCGGACGACGGCGCGGCCGACGTATCCCCTACGGCGCCCGACCCACTGTCGGCGGCGGCGATGATCATCTCGAGGCGATAGTTGGCGGTCTCGTCGCGCCGTGCGGCGTTGCGCATCAGATAGACACGGACCCGGTAGTCACCGGTTTCCGGCAACGTGCCCTCGAACTGGTTCCCTTCGGTGGAGCCGATAAACATCGCCGCATCGGTCTCGCCGGGCGCGAGAATGTTCAAGTAGTTCGAGCCGTTGTCCGTCGCCATGCTGACGTTCATGGTTTGCCCGGCCCGCGCGCCGAGCACGTAATCGACGCCTTCGTAACCGGTGATGGAGCCTTCGACGACAGCGCTGTTAGCGCCCGGCGCGAACTGGACGCGTTCGGTGCGAATGCCGCCCTGGGCGAACGCCAATGGCGCCAAGACGACGGCAAGCGCCATCGCGACGCAGGTGGTGCGATGAATTCCGAAAATCATGTGACCCGTCCCGCAAGAAACCCATTTTCTGATGGCGGGTATCAATAACCGTGGGTCGAAAAAAAACAACCCGGTTTTCGCTTGGGCTGGCAAGAAAATTCCACGGGCCGGACATCAACGCACGATGTGCCACCGAAGCAGAACGGCTGACATACTACTATTGTGATTCGCCCTACTCTCGCCCACCGACCAGCACCGGATCGGGCGCTTCGAGGTCATCCTCGTGCGCCAGGACTTCCCTCGCCGCCTCGGCTTGCTGCTGGCGCGTCCACAGGGCGTGATAGGCGCCCTCGCGGGCGAGCAGGTCCTGGTGGGTGCCGCGCTCGACGATTTGACCATGGTCGAAGACCAAAATTTCATCGGCGTCGACGACGGTCGACAGGCGGTGGGCGATGGTGAGCGTTGTCCGGCCGCGCGAGACGGCGCGCAGACTGGCCTGGATCTCCTTCTCGGTGTGGGTGTCGAGCGCCGAGGTTGCCTCGTCGAATAGCAGGATCGCCGGCTGCTTGAGGATCGTCCGGGCGATGGCGACGCGCTGCTTCTCGCCACCGGAGAGCTTTAGCCCCCGCTCGCCGACCATCGCCTGGTAGCCGTCCGGCTGCGCCACGATGAAGTCGTGGATGCGCGCCAGCTTCGCCGCCTCCTCGACCTCCGACGGCGTCGCGCCGGGACGGCCGTAGGCGATGTTGTAGTAGATGGTGTCGTTGAACAGCACGGTATCCTGCGGGACGATGCCGATGGCGGCGCGCAAGCTGTCTTGCGTCACGTCGCGGATGTCCTGCCCGTCGATGCGGATGGCGCCGCCGGTGATGTCGTAGAAGCGATAGATCAGCCGCGCCAGGGTCGACTTGCCGGCGCCGGACGGACCGACGATGGCGGCGGTCTTGCCCGCCGGCACGGTGAACGAGACGCCCCGCAGCACCGGCCGCCGGTTGTCGTAGGCGAAGGACACGCTGTCGAATGCGATGTCGCCGCGGGTCACCTCGAGCGGCCGCGCGCCCGGCTTGTCGGCGACTTCCGCCGCCTCGTCGAGAAGCTGGAACATGTTCTCGATGTCGACCAGCGAGCGCTTGATCTCCCGGTAGACGAAGCCGAGGAAATTGAGCGGCAGGAACAGCTGGATCAGGTAGGTGTTGACGAGGACGAAATCGCCGATGGTCATGCTGCCGTTGCGCACGCCGGCGGCCGCCATGATCATCAGGATGACGAGGCCGATGGCGATGATGACGCCCTGGCCGATGTTGAGCAGGCTGAGCGTCACCTTGCTCTTCACCGCCGCCTCCTCGTAGCCCTGCAGGGCGGTATCGAAGCGGCGCGTCTCGTGCGCCTCGTTGCCGAAGTACTTCACCGTCTCGTAGTTGATCAGGCTGTCGATGGCCTTGGTGTGCGCCTCGTTGTCGGTCTCGTTCATCATCCGCCGGTACTTGATCCGCCACTCGGTGATGATCATCGTCCAGGCGACATAGCCGCCGAGGCAGAGGAAGGTCACGGCGGCGTACCAGACGCCGAACAGCCACCACAGGATCGCCGAGACGAGAACGATCTCCAGCAGCGTCGGCAGGATGTTGAACAGCATGAAGCTGATCAGGAACTCGATGCCCTTGGTGCCGCGTTCGATGGCGCGGCTGACGGCGCCGGTGCGGCGGTCGAGGTGGAAGCGCAGGCTAAGCCCGTGCAGGTGGCGGAAGGTCTCGATGCCGGCCTGGCGGATGGCGCGCTGGCCGACCCTGGCGAAGACGGCGTCGCGCAGTTCGCCGAACGCCTGCGAGAGCACCCGCGTGCCGCCGTAGGCGATCAGCAGCAGCACCGGGATGGTGATCATCTCGCCGGGGTCGACGTTCAGCGCATCAACGGCGAGCTTGTAAAAATAGGGCACCGTGACGTTGAGCGCCTTGGCGGCGACGAGACACAGCACGGCGACGATGACCCGCGCCCGCAGGTCCCACTGCCCGGCCGGCCACAGGTAGGGCAGCAGCGTCGCCAGCGTCTGCAGATCGGTGCGCCGACGCGGCATGGTGGGCGCTTCCGGGCGTGGTGGCGTCATGCGGCAGCGACCGGGACGCGGCTAGCCGGCGACAGGGAATGCAACATCAAGGGCGTATGGGAGGCATCAGCGCGCCCGCCAAGCCATCTCTCGGCACGGGGCCCCACTCCCCTATTCCGCCAACTCGAACATCAACAAATAGGTCTTCTGGATCGGATTGCGGTTGTCGTCGGACATCAGGTAGAGGAGCGTCTCGCCGCGCCCGCCCTGGCGCGTATCGATGGCCTCGAAGTTTTCGACGATCACCGAGCCGTCCAGCCGCGCCAACTCCCGCGCCTCGACTGTGGCGCCGGCGGCGATGTCGGCCGCCGCGACGCGCCGCACGCGCACCGAGATCAGCGGAAAGCGCCGTTCGACAACCACCACGTCGCCATCCGGCAGCGTCGCCGCGCCGGTCGGCCGGTAGCCTTGCGAGGTGGCGTAGGTCAGCCCCTGCCACGGCCCGCCGTCGGCCGCGCGAACCCAAGCCGCGACGCCGTCACCCTGGTGCAGCGCCTCGGTGATCACGAGAAATCGACCGTCGGCGAGGCGGGTCAGGGCCTCCATGCCGGCGTTGTCCAGCGCCGCATCGATACCGTCCGGCGCGTCGAGCAGGACCGGCTCGCTCGCGGCGTCGCCGTAATGCCAAATGCGGTGCTCTTGCTCGAAGCTGACCAGAAAGCCTCCATCGGCATCCGGCGCTATCGCCTCGGCGTCACGACCCGTCTTCGACTGGCGAACGGCGAGCCCGGGCAGCAGCGTATGCGTCGCCTCACCGACGCCCCGCAGATCCCCCGCCGCATCGCACCGAAGCTCCATGGACAGCAGGTAGCCGAAGTCGGAGACCGCGTTGAGTGTCTCCCCATCCGGCGCAACGAGAATGCCGGAGTAGCCGCCGAACGTGTCGGCGTCGGAGACCAGTTCCAGCCCGCCGCGATAGATCAGGGCGCCGACCCGCGCCGCCTCGGGGTTACCGAAATCCAACGGCACCGGCCGCGCCGTCACGGCATCAGCCGTGACGGCGATGCCGTCGGCGTGGGTAGTGCCGACCAGGAGGATCGCGGTCAGGCCGACGACCATTGCACGAAGCGTTACGCGGGTAACTATCACCCAAGTGCCTTCCGTTCCTGCGCGTTTCAGAGGATCGCAACTATGTCACACGATAGCGATCTGTTCCATCGCATCGCGCCAGCCGCCTAAACGAATTGAAACAGGACGACGGCGACCAGAACGATCTGCACACCGTTGATCCAGACGCTGGCGCGGTGGAGGCGATTGAACTTCGTCTCACGCTCGTTGTTGCCGGCGAGCATGGCGTCGCGCGCCGCGTTGATGCGCGGCATCAGCAGCTGGCGCGAAATGATGCCGAGCGCGCAGACGATGGAGAGGAAATGGGCGCCGCGTTCGCTGACCAGCATCAGTGCCAAGGCACCGGCGCCAGCGAGGACGATGATGACGAAGTAGTACCAGGGAAACAGCTGGCGGATGAAGCCGCCGGCCGTTTGACCGTCAAGCTTGACGAAAATCAGCGGCGCGACGACGCCGGAGAAAAATACCATGGCGCCGAACAGCAGCGCCGTCGTGTAAAGACCGATCGCGGGAAGCAGGGTTTCCATGATTGCGAGTACGTCCCGCCGCAGGTGTCGGATCGCCGTTGGAAGAGGCCTCGACAACGCGTCCCAATCGGCGTGAAACGCGATTTTGACACAGTCGCTACGGGTTTGAACACGACGGCGAAAAACGCCTTGCGACCCGGGAATTCACGCTATATAACCAGAAAAATAGTTTTATAAACAGGTTGCACGAATTCAATTGATGTCCTTGGCGTTGGGAGAAGCGGCGCAGGCGTTCGCGGCGGTTGGCTCGGAACCGCGTCTCGAGGTGCTGCTGGCATTGGTGCGATCGGGACCCGAGGGCTTGACCGTCGGCGAGATCCAGGAGCGGTTGGGGATGCCGGCATCAACGCTGGCGCACCATCTGCGGTCTCTCGCCGCCGCCGGGCTGATCGAACAGGAGCGGAATGGGCGCTCGGTCACCAATCGGGCGACCTACGCGCGGATCGAGGATCTGGCGACGTACCTGCTGCGCGAATGCTGCGCCGAGGCGCGTCGGGCCGTGCCGCGTCATACCGCCCTCCATGACACAGGGAGTTTCAAGCCATGACCGAACTCGCCCTGCGCGGCTATGCAGGCCTGAAACAAGGGCTGGGCCGGTTGAGCCTCGTCTGGCTGCTGATCGTCTTGATCCCGCTGGCCGTCGTCACCGTCGATCCGGGCCGCGCCGGGGCCGTGGTCGGCACCGCCGTCGAGGCTTTCCTCGGCACCCTACCCTACATCACCGTCGCCGTCCTCCTGATCGCCTACCTGAAGGCGAGCGGCGCCGAAACCGTCATCGCCCGCGCCTTCGAGGGGCGGGAAACGCGAATGATCGTCCTCGCCGCCCTGTTCGGCGGCCTGGCGCCGTTCTGCTCCTGCGAGGTGATCCCCTTTGTCGCCGGCCTGCTGGCCGTCGGCGCACCGCTGTCGGCGGTGATGGCGTTCTGGCTTGCCTCGCCGCTGATCGACCCGCCGACGCTGTTCATCACCGCCGGCGCGCTCGGCTGGGAATTCGCCATCGGCAAGGCGCTCTCGGCGGTCGGCATCGGGCTGCTGGGCGGCTTCATTCTATCGGCGATGATGCGCCAAGGTGCTTTCGCCGACCCGGTCAAGCCGCGCAAGGCCGGCGGCTGTTGCGGCGCGCCTTCGCCGTTCAAGGGCCGGCCGGTTTGGCGTTTCTGGACCGAGGCGCCGCGCCGCCGCGCCTTCCGCGAAGAGGGCCTCGCCAACGCCGTATTCCTGTTCAAGTGGCTCGGCCTCGCCTACCTGATCCAAGGCCTGTTGGTCACCTACGTGCCGGCCGATCTGATCGCTCAGGCGGTCGGCGGGTCGGGACTGCTGCCGATTGTCACCGGTGCCCTGGTCGGCATGCCGGCCTACCTGAACGGCTATGCGGCGCCGCCGCTGCTCGCCGGGCTGATGGAGCAAGGCATGACCGCCGGCGCGGCGATGGCGTTCATGGTCGCCGGCGCGATCAGCTCCATTCCGGCGATGGCCGCCGTCATCTCGCTAGTCAGGCGGCCGGTGTTCATCGCCTATCTCACCTTCGGGCTCGGCGGCGCCATCCTCGCCGGCGCGCTGTTCGAGCTGATGGTATGATCGGCACCTCTTGTCCGGCGCCAGACGGCGCGCCACGTGCCGAACGTAATCAGGGACCGAACAGGGAGGAACCACCCCGATGCTGATCTCCGTTAGCCGCCGCCGGGTGATGCAGGCGATCGCAGCCGCGGCGCCGCTCGCCGCCGTGCTCGCCAACCCCGCCCGCACCCGCGCCGCCGCCGCTGGCCTGGAAACCGTCTCGCTGACCACCGAGAGCGGACGCGGCGTCACGGCGTCGCTGGCGCTGCCCAACGAGACGCCGGCGCCGACCGTGCTGCTGATCCATGAATGGTGGGGCCTCAATGACCAAATCAAGGTGGTCGCCGCCGAATTCGCCAAGCAGGGCTATGTCGCGCTCGCCGTCGACCTCTACGGCGGCGAAACGGCGACCGACCGTGAGGGAGCGCGCGCCCTGATGCAGGCCGTCGAGCCCGAGGCGGCGACCGACACCCTGGTCTCTTGGATCGAGTGGCTGAAGGCGCACGAAGCCGGCACCGGCAAGGTGGCGACCATCGGCTGGTGCTTCGGCGGCGGCTGGTCGCTGAACGCCTCGCTCGCCACGCCGGTCGACGCGACGGTTATCTTCTATGGCCGCGTCAACAAGACCGGCGAACAGTTGCAATCGCTGCAAAGCCCGGTGCTGGGCCATTTCGCCACCCGCGATACCTTCATCAATGAAGAGATGGTGAAAGGTTTCGAAGCGGCGATGAAAGAGGCCGGCAAGGATCTGACGATCTATTGGTACGAGGCCGACCACGCCTTCGCCAATCCGACCGGCAACCGCTACGACGAAGCCGACGCCGCGCTCGCCTGGGAACGCACGCTTAACTTCCTCAGCCAGAACCTGTAGCGGCTTCGGCCGGCCGCTTCGTCGGCGGCGCCATGAAGGCGGGCGAGATGGGATCGCTGATGCAGCGGGTGAGGATGGCGTCGATCTCGGTCTTCGCTTGGTCGTCCAGCTGCCAGCCGTCCACCTCGTCGATGGGATCGAGATGGGCGGGCCGCCGGGCTCCCCACAGGGCAATAGTCGGCCCCTGATCGAGCAGCCAACGGATCGCCAGGGCCAGCACCGACTTGCCGAACCGATCCTCGGCGAACCGCTTCAGTTCCTCGACGGCGTCGAGATATTGCGGAAAGCGGTCGGGTTGGAATTTCGGATCGAAGGTGCGCAGATCGTCGCCCTCGAAGGTGGTCTCCGGCGTCATCCGGCCGCTCAGCAGGCCGCGGCACAACGCCCCGTAGCAAAGCACGGGAAGTCCAATGCGCTCGGCATACGGCAGCACGTCGTCCTCGATCTCGCGCTCGAAGATGTTGTAGGGCGGCTGCACGGCGTCCAGCTTCGCCGCGCCGCGGAAGGCTTCCATCTGGTCGGGATCGTAGTTGCTGACGCCGATGGCGCGGATCTTGCCCTCCTGGCGCATCTCTTCGAGGATGCGCGCCGTCTCCTCGAACGGCTCCTCGGGATCGGGCCAGTGCACCTGATAGAGGTCGATGACGTCAGTGCGCAGGCGCCGCAGCGAATCCTCGAGTTCCCGGCGCAGGGGGTCAGGCCGGCAATCGCGGAACGGTTTGTCGTCCCGCCAATTCAGCCCGACCTTGGTGGCGATCTCGACCCGGTCGCGCAGCCCGCCGTCGGCGATCGCCTTGCCGACAAGTTCTTCCGACAAGCCAAAGCCGTAGACCGGCGCGGTATCGATCAGCGTCACGCCGCGGTCGACCGCCGACCGGATGGTGGCGATGGAGTCGGCCTCGTCGGTGCCGCCCCACAGCCAGCCGCCGATGGCCCACGTACCGAGGCCGATACGCGAGGTTTCCAGACCCGATGTGCCGATTGCGATGCGTTCCATAATGCCTCCTCCGTGACGGTGATCTCAATGCGGGCGTCCGGCCCCTAAAGTCGAAACCCCGCCCGCCTATGAACACAGGGAGGCCGGCGCGGGTTCCAGGCGGCTGCCGAAACGGCTGGCGCGCCGCGCGCCGGAATCAGTGGCGGGGGCGACCGGCCATGCGACCGGTGCGGCCCGGCTTGGCGGTGCTTGTCGAAGGCGCCGGCTTCGCGTTGACATCGAACAGATCCTCGAGGTTGCGCATCATCGTGCCGCCCAGCTCCTCGGCGTCGACAAGGGTGACCGCGCGCTTGTAGTAGCGGGTGACGTCGTGGCCAATGCCAATCGCCGTCAGTTCCACCGGCGACCGGTTCTCGATGAAACGGATGGATTCCCGCAGGTGGCGTTCCAGGAAGTTGCCCGGGTTAGCAGACAGCGTCGCGTCGTCCACCGGCGCGCCGTCGGAGATGACCATGAGGATGCGCCGTTGCTCGGAGCGGTGAAGGAGCCGCCGGTGCGCCCACAACAGCGCCTCGCCGTCGATGTTCTCCTTCAGCAGGCCCTCGCGCATCATCAGGCCGAGGTTGCGCCGCGCCCGCCGCCACGGCTGGTTGGCGGATTTGTAGATGATGTGGCGAAGATCGTTGAGCCGGCCCGGAGTCTTCGGCCGGCCGTTGGCCACCCAGCGTTCGCGCGACATGCCCCCTTTCCAGGCCCGCGTCGTAAAACCGAGGATCTCCACTTTGACCCTGCAGCGCTCCAGCGTGCGCGCCAGGATGTCGGCGCTCATCGCCGCCAACGAGATGGGACGGCCGCGCATGGAGCCCGAGTTGTCGATCAGCAGCGTGACGACGGTGTCGCGGAAATCGGTCTCGCGTTCCTGCTTGAAGCTCAGCGGGTGCATCGGGTCGACGACGACGCGCGACAGCCGGCCGGCATCGAGCAGGCCTTCCTCGAGGTCGAACTGCCAGGCGCGCGTCTGCTTGGCCATCAAGCGGCGCTGCAGTCGGTTGGCGAGCCTGGCGACGACACCGTCCATGTGCGCCAGTTGCTGATCCAGCTGATAGCGAAGCCGGCTCAGTTCATCGCCGTCGCACAGGCTCTCCGCCTCGATTTCCTGATCATACTCGATCGAGTAGGGTTTGTAACCGCCAAGAGATGTGGGATCGTGCTCCTCCGGCGCATTGCGTCGCGCCGAGGGACCGGCCGGCGCCTGGGTGCCGGCGCCCATCCGCTCCTCGCCCTCGATGAGTTGTTCGACACCCTCCGACGCCTCTTCCGGCGTCGCATCGCCGGCGGCCGCCAAGCCGGTGCTGCCGCGGCCTTCGGATCCCTCGGGGTCGCCCTCCTGCGGCTGGTCGGCGTCGTCGTCCGCATCCTTGCTGTCGGCCGGATCGCCGCGATTTTCCATTTCGTCCTGGCTCGCCAGACCAAGCGAGCGGACGAGGTCGGCAAGCGCATCGCTGAAGGCGGCCTGATCGTCGATGCAGCGCGCCAGCTGGCGCAGTTGCGGCTCGGCGCGGTCGCGGAACAGGGCGCGCCAGGACTCGACTAGCGGCGCGGCGATTTCCGGCACCGGGTCCCCGGTGAGGTGTTCGCGCACCAATAGTGCGATCGCCTCCGCCGCTAGTGTCTCGTCATGCCCGGTGACGCGGCCGTATCCCTTGGCGCGGCAGGTCTCCTCCAGGGCGGCGCGCAGATTGGTGGCGACGCCGGTCATCCGCCGGCTGCCGATCGCCTGCACGCGGGCTTGTTCGCAGGCATCGAAAATGGCCTTTGCCGGCATGCCGGCGGGCCGCGAGCGGGCATGCAACGCCGGATCGTGGTAGCGGAGCAGCAGGGCCGCCGCATCGGCCGCGCCCCGCAGCCGCGCGACATCCGCACCACCGGCGCGTGTCGAGGGCGACGGCAGACGCACCTGCGTCCCGGTAACCGCCGGCTCGCTAGAGCCATAGGTAACCGTTGCCTCATGACAGCCGCCGACGGCGCGCACCGAGGCCGCCGTCGCCCGCCGCAGCACCGTTAGAACATCTGAATCGCGTCGCACCGTGGCAAAGGTCCCTTTACTATTGCGCGAGAGTTCGGATCGCCGACTCCGCGAGTTCCTGGCCGAAGCACCGCTGGTAGTATTCGGCCACCGTCGGCCGCTCCACCTCGTCACACTTGTTGAGGAATGTCAGGCGAAACGCGACACCCACGTCACCGAAGATCTGGGCGTTTTCCGCCCAGGTAAGAACCGTGCGCGGCGACATCACGGTGGAGATGTCGCCGGCGATGAAACCTGTTCGCGTCAAGGCGGCCAACTCCACCATCGCCGCCACCCTTTCCCGGCCTTCCTTCGAGTTGTAGGCGGGAACCTTGGCGATGACGATGTCGATTTCCGCCTCGGGCGGCAGGTAATTCAGCATCGCGACGACATTCCAGCGATCCATTTGCCCTTGATTGATCTGCTGGGTGCCATGGTAAAGGCCGGTCGTGTCGCCGAGACCGACCGTGTTGGCGGTGGCGAACAGACGGAAATAGGGGTGCGGCCGCAGCACCCGGTTCTGATCGAGGAGGGTCAGCTTGCCATCGACCTCGAGGACCCGTTGGATGACGAACATCACGTCCGGACGCCCGGCGTCGTATTCATCGAAGACGATCGCTGTCGGCCGCTGCAGCGCCCACGGCAGCAACCCCTCACGGAATTCTGTCACCTGGACGCCATCGCGGACGACGATGGCGTCACGCCCGACGAGATCGATGCGGCTGATATGGCTGTCGAGGTTTATGCGGATGCAAGGCCAGTTGAGCCGCGCCGCCACCTGCTCGATATGCGTCGATTTGCCGGTACCGTGATACCCCTGTATCAGCACCCGTCGGTTATGAGCGAACCCGGCCAGCACCGCGAAGGTCGTGTCGCGGTCGAAGCGATAGGCCTCGTCGACGCTAGGCACGTGATCATCGGCGGAACTGAATGCCGGCACTTCCAGGTCGGTATCGAGTCCGAAGGTCTGTCTCACCGAAACCTTGATGTCCGGCGCTTTGTGTTCCGTTCCCGTGGCGGTCATTTCAGACATGACTCCGCTGCTGTGTTGGTGTGGCGCGCCCTGCGGCGACGCGTCGGCTTGTCCAGCGCCTCTGCTCACGAGGAAAAGCTGGTCATCACCGTGCGATAGGCTTCGCTGATTTCCTTGAAGCGTTCCTCGGAAGCCTTGTCACCGTTGTTGGCATCCGGGTGATGCCGTTTCACGAGCTCCTTGTATCGAGCCTTGACATCGGAAACGGTGACCGGTGGGTCAAGGTCCAGAACGCCGAGCGCGCGGCGCGCCTTCTGTTCCAACGTCCGCGGCCGGGCGTGGTCCTCGGCCGCCTCGTCCTCGAAATCGCCGAAGTGGGAGCGAAATCGGGCGCGGTGATAGCCGGCCCGGGGCGTGGCCTGGCCGAACGGCCAGGTCGGGCGCTGCCACACGGTATCCCGGCGCAGGTCGGCCTCGACCTCGCTTTCAGTCATGCCGGCGTAGAAATTCCAGTGCGCGTTGTACTCACGGATGTGCCGCAGGCAAAACCAACGATAAGAATCCAATTCGTAGCGCGAGCGCGGGGCCCGGTAGTCGCCGTCCTCGGTGCATCCTTCCCATTCACACGCCTGGGGCTTGGCGCCCTCATTCGCACAGCGCTCCAGCGTTCGTGGACGGGCGGTTTTGCCATGCTTGATCATGAACGGTACTATGGTTGCTGCCGGTTCGCGACGCAAGCCGACAACGGGGTCGACACGAGGCTCTCTGATTACTATTCTCCCTGGTCACAAATCTCGCTGATCGGTGCGTCCTGGCGGCGGGCATAAAAGTCGACGCGGCGCTGTAGACTGGCACTAATACTCACCATGCTTAAGGCGTTCTTTATGTCCGTCGCCGACCAGATGCGGGAAAAACTGACCGCCACTTTTACGCCGAGCCGTCTCGACATCGTTGATGAGTCCGCCCGCCATGCTGGCCATTCGGGCTGGCGTCCTGGCGGCGAAACGCATTTCCACTTAGAGATAGTCGCCGAGGCCTTCGCTGGCAAATCCCGCCTCGAACGCCAACGCGCCGTCTACGCCGTCCTCGACGAGGAACTGGCGACCAGCGTCCACGCGCTAAGTGTCCGCGCTCTGACGCCCGCCGAAG
>CAYWRP010000028.1:0-36430 GCA_964460955.1 uncultured Rhodospirillaceae bacterium
GGACGCGGTGATCGGCACCGCGCCGACATTGGCGAGCACGCCGAACACCTGAAACTGGTTGAAGTGAAAGGCCGAAAACGGCGCCGTGGCGACGGTGGCGACGACCGTCGTCAGGGCGATGGCGACAAGATAAAGCGCGGCGCGGCGCGGCCACGCGGCGACGCCACCGCCGGCGCGGCGCATATCGCCGACCACCTCGTAGACGGCGATCAGGCTGACCACGGCGGCGAACGACAGCTGGAAACTGGCGCCGAGCAGCGCTTCCGGCCGTACCAGCAAGATCGCCGCCGCCGCCCAGGCGACCAGCCGCATCGAGATCCCCTTGCGGTCGACGAGGATCGCCAGCAGGACGATCGCCACCATCGTGAAGGCCCGCTGGCTGGGGATGGTCGCCCCGGCCAGCAGCATGTAGGCGCCGGCGCCGGCCAGCGAAATCAGCGCCGCCCATTTCTTGATCGGATAGCGGAGCGCCATGGGGGGGATCAGCGCCAGCCCGGCGCGTGCGACGAAGAACAGGAAACCGGCGACGAGGCCGATGTGCAGCCCGGATATCGCCAAGAGATGAGCGAGGCCGGCGTGGCGGATGGCGGTCATCACCGCGTCGGGAATGCCGGACCGGTCGCCGGTGGTCAGCGCCACCATCACTGCGCCGACGGTCTCGGGGTTGGCGGCGCGGATCCGCTCGCCGATGGCGAAACGCACCGCGTTGACGGTAGCACGGAAGCCGACCTCAGTGCCCGGATCCGGCTTCAGGACGGCGGCGATGCCAACCGCGTAGCCGACGGCGCCGAGGCCCTTGAAATAGGCATGCCGCTGAAAGTCGAAGGCGCCCGGCGCCGCCGGCGGCGGCGGCGGATTGAGCCGGGCCGGGACCCGGAGGCGGTCCCCCGGCGCGATCTCCGGCTGGTCGCCGCGCAGGCGGACGCGGACCCGTTCCACCTTGGGCGCCGCCTCAAGCGCCGGAAAATGAAGCCCACCGAGGACGATCCGCGATCCGTTGGGAAACACCTCCACCGCCTCGACCGTTCCCTCGACCGGCGTCGGCCCGATGCCGCGCTGCAGAACGGACGTCGCCAGGATCGCCGTGCGGGCGCCGGCCGCCGAGAAGCCCAGCGCCACCAGCGTGACGGTGACGCACAGCAGGGTCGGCGCCGTCCATCGCGCGCCTGCCGGCCCCCGAAGCAGCCCGGCCATCGCCAGCCCGGCGACGGCGATGATCGGCCCGACCCATACCGGCGGTTCGCTGCGGAGCGCGAAGTACGCGCCGACGCCGAGGCCGATCAGCACCGGCGACCACAACACCCACCGATCCCGCTCGGCGAGAACGGTGGCGTGCAGAGCAGCGCCGATCGCCGCCAGGCGGCGGCGGAACCCGGATCGGGGGCGTATCACCGCCGGAAGGGCGACCATGCGTTTTACCTTTTTTCTCGCAGACCCGGCTGCCGGTGCGGCGCCAAAAGGCAAGAAACTTTACGCGTTTAAACACCAATGTTGGGTTAATTTTTTCGCCGCCGTCCCGGACCGGCGAACCCACGCGACAGCCTGGGGCGGCTGCCCGCCAACGGCGCGCGCCAAAAAAAACGCCGGGCCCTGACTAAAGGCCCGGCGAGGCTATGCCGGATGTTTTTGCCAAGGTACATACAGAGAGAGGAAGCCCTTGGTGGTGCGAACTGTACGCGCGCCGCAGAGGTCGGCCTATGATCCGGGTCACCCTGGACGCCATTCCGCCCAAACCTTAAGTCACCGCGATCGGTCGGGAACGCCGGCCGCCGGGATACCGCGCCGCAGTGCGAGGATGCGGAGATCCTCATACGTCACCGCGTCGAGACGAGCGCTTTCCGCCTCCCAGTACACTGCCGGACGCAGCAGCCAGACGTCTGTTTCAAGAGCCGTCAGACGCCGGGCGGCGCCGCCTTGCCGCGCGAAGCCGATGGCGACCAAGTCGCCCGCGCCGAGCCGCGCCAGCAGGCGTTGCCGCGCCGCGTCCAGCATCCGCGCTTGCCGCTCCCAGGCCTGGCCGATCGCTTGCAGCCGGTCGGTGGCCAGCTTGCGGTCGATAAGCGGGCTGCGCGGATCGCGGCGCAGGCCGTCGACCGTCCGTTCGACGGCGTCGCGGAGTTGTCGACTATCGTCGCCGCCGGCGAACATCTCGACCGCGCGATTTAAGGGAACCGCCTGCTCCCACAGGCGGAATAGGCCGGAGCGCCCCTCCGGCAGCCTGCCTTGGCCGGGTTCCATTGCCGCGTCACCACCTTGCGTATCCGACACGAGGATAGACGGCCGACAAACGCCAAGCCAGCGATGAGTGCGCGGCCACTTCGATGGGTCGAGGCGACCGCGGCGCTCGGCTGGCCTATTGAGCCTGCCGCGTTTTCCGCTCGCCAGCGGCGATGGCGCTCAGCTCGGCGTCCGTCAGGTCGGCCAGGGCGCCGAAGGTGCTTGCCCATTCGCCAGGATCGTTCCAATCGTGACGGTAAACGACGCGGAGAAAGTGTTCCAGGTTGGCCATCTCTTCTCTCCTCGGGATCGGCTGCCGCAGGTCGAAACCCACGTCCAGAAGCCTGAACTGCTATTTTCTGGGTTTTATACGCGGCCGGGACAACTTCCGATCTGCCGTGCTTCCGCTCCCGTTCCCGGTGGCAAGCGGCGAGATCGCGGTCGCCGCTTTCCGGATTGGTAAGGCAAGTGTAGGCGAAAGGCGGCCGGGAGGGGTGAGCCGGTTCACGAGTACGCACAATAAGCAAGGGCCGCGGCGAACCGCGGCCCTCGACCCGAAATCGGGAAGGCAGAAAGGGGCGGTTGGAGCCTAGAAGTCCATGCCGCCCATGCCGCCCATGCCGCCCATGCCCATGTCGGCGCCGCCCATGCCGGCCCCTTCCTTCTTCTCGGGCCGCTCGGCGACCATCGCCTCGGTGGTGATCAGCAACGAAGCCACCGACGCGGCGTCGGTCAACGCCGTGCGCACCACCTTCAGCGGGTCGATGATGCCGGCCTGGAACATGTCGACATACTCTTCCGTCTGCGCGTTGAAGCCGCGGTTGACGTCGTTACCCTCGAGCAGCTTGCCGACGATGATCGCGCCGTCGACGCCGGCGTTCTCGCAGATCTGGCGCACCGGCGCCTGTAGGGCGCGGCGCACGATGTCCAGGCCATGCCGCTGATCGCCGTTGGCGACCGTCAGGCCTTCCAGCGCCGAGGTGGCGTAAAGCAAGGAAACACCGCCGCCCGGCAGGATGCCCTCCTCGACCGCTGCCCGCGTCGCGTGCATGGCGTCCTCGACGCGATCCTTCTTTTCCTTCACCTCGCTCTCGGTGGCACCGCCGACGCGGACCACGGCGACGCCGCCGGCCAGCTTGGCCAGCCGCTCTTGCAGCTTCTCGCGGTCATAGTCGGACGTGGTGTCCTCGATCTGCGCCCGGATCTGGTTGCAGCGGCCCTCGATGTCGTCGCGGCGTCCGGCACCCTCGACGATGGTCGTCTCTTCCTTAGTGATCATCACCCGCTTGGCAGTGCCCAGCATGTCAAGGTTGACGTTCTCGAGCTTGATGCCGAGATCCTCGCTGATCACCTGCCCGGAGGTCAGGATGGCGATGTCTTCCATCATCGCCTTGCGGCGGTCGCCGAAGCCGGGCGCCTTGACGGCGGCGACCTTCAGGCCCCCGCGCAGCTTGTTGACCACCAGGGTCGCCAGCGCCTCGCCCTCGACGTCCTCGGCGATGATCAGCAGCGGACGGCTGGATTGCACGACGGACTCGAGGACCGGCAGCAGCGGCTGCAGGCTGGAGAGCTTTTTCTCGTGGATGAGAATGTACGGATTGTCCAGCTCTGTGGTCATCTTTTCAGCGTTGGTGATGAAGTACGGCGAGGTGTAGCCGCGATCGAACTGCATCCCCTCGACGACTTCCAGTTCGCTGGTCAGGCTCTTCGCCTCTTCGGCGGTGATGACGCCTTCCTTGCCGACCTTCTCCATCGCCCGCGCCAGCATCTCGCCGATTTCCTGCTCACCGTTGGCGGAGATGGTACCAACCTGGGCGATTTCCTCGTTGGTCGAGACCGGCTTGGCGCGCGACTTCAGTGTTTCGATCACCGACTTGACGGCGATATCGATGCCCCGCTTGAGGTCCATCGGGTTCATGCCGGCGGCGACCGCCTTGCCGCCCTCGCGCACGATGGCCTGCGCCAGCACTGTCGCCGTGGTGGTACCGTCGCCGGCTTCGTCGCTGGTCCTCGAGGCGACTTCGCGCAGCATCTGCGCACCCATGTTCTCGAACTTGTCCTTGAGCTCGATTTCCTTGGCGACGGTCACCCCGTCCTTGGTGATACGCGGCGCGCCGAAGCTCTTGTCGAGCACGACGTTGCGCCCCTTCGGACCCAGCGTCACCTTCACCGCGTTGGCCAAAATATCAACACCAGCAAGCATACGCGCGCGCGCATCGGTGCCGAACCGTACGTCTTTTGTAGCCATGGTCTTCTTATTCCCTCAAATGAAACTGTTTTCGCTCGACTCTTGCCGGAAAGCCGGTCGCGTCAAGCAGCCTTCGACTGCGCGCCCGCGCCTTCGATGATGCCGAGGATGTCGCTTTCCTTCATGATCAGCAGATCCTCGCCGTCGATCTTGACTTCCGTGCCCGACCACTTGCCAAACAGGACGCGGTCACCGGCCTTGACATCCGGCTCGATCAACGTCCCGTCATCCTTGCGGGCGCCCGCCCCAACGGCGATCACCTCGCCTTCCTGCGGCTTCTCCTTCGCGGTGTCGGGAATGATGATCCCACCGGACGTCTTCTCTTCCTGTTCGACACGGCGTACGAGCACGCGATCATGCAAAGGCCTGAAATTCATCGCGTTACCTCCAATAAACGGTTAAACTGATAACTGGTTCGGGGAAGGCGCTGTTAGCACTCTCCCGCGACCAGTGCTAATTAGTCGCCGTGCTTCCCTGTGTCAAGGGGACGCATCGACGAAGGCTGGCGGCGATCGCCATCGGCCGCATCCCGCCGCCGCGTTTGCCAGCGGCTTCTCGTCGGCGTATAAGACGATCTCGCACTCATCAGCCACGTCGGAAGGGGACCATGCCACAGGATCAACCCGACACGCCGGAGCGCAAAGGCACGCCGGTCCGTGTCCGTTATGAAGAGACAACCGTCGAGTACGCCTCGCAGTTCCTCGCCAACGTCACCGCCGACGACGTGGTGATCAATTTCTCCAGCGGCTACCTCACCGATCCGGGCTCTGGCGAGAATGTCCTGCCGATCCAAAAGCGGATCGCCTTGACCCACCAGGGCGCGCAGCGGCTGATCGCCGTCCTGCAGCAAGCCCTGGCCTCGGCGCGCGAGCGCGCCAAGCGCACCACGCCGGACATCGAGGCGCCAGCGAACATTCAGTAGCGTGCCGCCAAGTCCACCCCCTTTGCCGGCGCCGGGCGCTTGAACACGTCACAGCCGGACAACGCCCCGGCAACGACGTCCGAGAAATAACGACGCGAGGGACAATGGACCCAGTGGTGATCCCACCGACGCTCGACATCGAGGACATCCACAAGAGCTTCGGCTCGGTCGAGGTGCTGCGGGGAATATCCCTGACCGCCCGCGACGGCGACGTCATTTCCATCATCGGCGCCAGCGGATCCGGCAAGAGCACCCTGCTGCGCTGCATCAACCTGCTGGAATCGCCCAACCAGGGGCGCATCCGCGTCGGCGGCGAGGAACTCACGCTGCGCCACAAACCGGGGCACGGCCTGGTCGCCGCCGACCGCCGGCAAATCGCCCGCATCCGCGCCAGCGTCGGCTTCGTCTTCCAGAACTTCAATCTGTGGGCGCACATGACGGTGCTGCAGAATGTCATCGAGGCGCCCATTCACGTCGCCGGGCTGCGACGGGCCGAGGCGATCGACCGCGCCGAGGCGCTGCTGGAAAAAGTCGGCATCGCCCACCGCAAGCACGCCTACCCCGGCGAGCTTTCCGGCGGCCAGCAACAACGCGCCGCCATCGCCCGGGCGCTGGCGATGGAGCCCCGCGTGCTGCTGTTCGACGAGCCGACCTCGGCGCTCGATCCGGAACTGGTCGGCGAAGTGTTGGGTGTCATGCGCGGCCTCGCCGCCGAGGGGCGAACCATGCTCGTCGTCACCCACGAGATGCGGTTCGCCGCCGAGGCCTCGACCGAGGTGGTTTTCCTGCACGAGGGGCGCATCCACGAACAGGGCCCGCCTTCGCGGATCTTCACCGCGCCGGAGACCGAGCGCTGCCGCCAGTTCCTCGCCGATCACCTGTGAGCGGGCGGATTCCCTGAAAAGGAGCCCCGGGCGGGTCGTCCCCACCCGGGGAGTATCGATCAGCGGCACCAACCGCGGCGGCGGCGGCGAGATCGTTTACGCAAACGGCACGTCGCCCTCGATCCGCACCGCGAACATCGCGTCGTTGAAGTCGCCATCGCCGCCGGCAACCGAGTCCTCCCACAGCAGGGTGAAGTCGCGGTCGTCGCCGTGCCGCATCGCGTGGTCGAGGCCGTCGGCGTTATCGGCGGCATTTTCCCAGTAGAGCCCATCGCCGCGGCCTTCGAGGATCTCGCCGCTGTTGCGGTCGCGCGCTTGCCACAAGCCATCAACCTGTTCGACCACGACGTCCAACGCCGCCGGATCGGCCAGCAGGTCTTCGTTCTGACGCGCGCCGTCGGCGATGAGGAAGAACTTCAGCTTGCCGGCATCCTGCGCCGACAGCTGCAAGACCTGCTGCGTGCCGGCGGCTAATGTCTCGTTATCGACGTCGGCGAAGACGATACCGGCCTCCTCGCCGCCGTCGACGGCATAGCCGAGGATGTTGCGAAAGTAGGCGTCCTCGCCGACAAAGCTGACCGTGACATCGACAGACGTGTCGGCTTCGGCGGCCAGCACGCCGCCGGCGGTGATGGGCCCCTCGACGAGGAACGAGTTCTGATCGGCACCGAGCAGGAGCAGCCCTCCCGAAGGCGGAGCGTCCGCCGTGATCGTCAGCGCCTCGTCATGGCTGAGCCCGCCCTTGTCACGAACCCGCACGACGATCTCGTGCGCATCGCCCGCCTCGATCCGATCGCCGTCGGCGACCACGACCTGATCGCCATCGAGCATGAACCGGCCCTCCGCCGTATCGAGCAGGCTGTAGGTGAATTGCTCGGCCGACGCATTGCGGGGCGTCGTGTCGGGATCCTCGGCCGACAGGGTGCCAACCACCATGCCGTCCGCCGGATCGGCGCCGATCAGCGCCATGTCCAGGACGACGCGTGTCGGCGCCTCGTTGAGGTCATCGAGCGAGATCGTGAACCCCGCCGTCGTCGTCAGACCGGCCAGGTCGGTAGCCGCGACCGTGATCTCATAGGTGCCTTGGTCGGTCGCATCCTCGAAATCGAGGCCGGCGCCGTCGGCGACCGTGATCCGCCCGGTGACCGGGTCGATGACGAAGCGGCCGCCGGCGTCGTCATCGAGGCCGTACGTCAACGAGTCGCCGGCATCCGGGTCGAACGCGAAGGCGGCGCCGACGAGCGTTCCCGTCGGCGCGTTTTCGTTTACCCGCGTGTTGGGGAGGAAAATCGCCGTCGGCGCTTCATTGACGTCGGTGACGGCGAAGCTCTGATCGACGGTGGCGTCGGGGCTCATCCCGACGTCAACGTCATCGACGGCGACGGTGATGTCGAAGCCGGCGTCGGCCTCGTGGTCGAGCACCGTGCCGGCCTTGAGGAACAGCTCACTGCCGTCGATCTCGAACTTGTCGGCGTCGGCGCCGGCCAGGCTGAGCGCATTGGTGCCCAGCGCGTCGTCGGTCACGACGATGTCGGCGACCTTGATGCGCGCCGTGGTGTCGGTGTCCTCGGCCAGCGCGGCGACCACGTTCTCCAGCGCAACCGCCGTCGGCGCATCATTGACCGGCGTGAAGGTAATCGCCAGGTCGACGATTTCCGACGTCAGGTTTAAATCCGACACCGTCACCGAGACCTGCGGCGGCGTCTCGTCGCCATCGTCCTCGAAGCCGACAAGGCCATCGTTGATCTGCTTCTGGGTGAACGACGTGACGGTAGTCGCCGGGTCGGTGGTGAGGAAGAACCGGCCGCCCTCGACCGTGACGACATTAAACGTGAGATCCTCGGGGCCGTTATCCGGATCGCTGGCGCTCAGGTCTTCGGCGACGATGCCGTTGAGCGCGTCCTCGGTTATTTGTACATCGTTGACGACGATGTTCGGCGCCTCGTTGACATCGGAAATGGTAAAGGTCTGGGAGACGAAGGCGTCCGGACTCCCGCCGACCGCCGGATCGTCAACCGCGACGACGACACTGAATTCCGAATCCGCTTCGTGATCGAGAACGGTCCCCGCCTTGAGGTAGAGCGTGTCGCCATCGATCTCGAACTTGTTCGCGTCGGCGCCGATCAGGCTCAGCAGGTTATTGCCAAGCGCATCGTCGGTAACCACGATGTCCGCCACCTCGACCCGCGCGCTGGTGTCGGTGTCCTCGTCGATATTGTCGACGACGTTTTCGAGCGAGACCGCCGTCGGTGCTTCATTTTCGTCGCCGACAAAAATGATGAGAGGGTTGGTCGGATCCGTCACGAAAAGCAGGTTGCCTTCGGCATCGAAGACCGAGACCTCAATGGCATGCTGGGCATTGGTTTCGAAATCGAGCTTCGAGCCGTCCTCGACGCTGAGCACGCCGCTGGTCTGGCCGATGTCGAAGCGGCCATCGGCGTCGTTGGTGAGCAGATAGCTGACATCATCGCCGAAAGTGGTTCCCAAAACGGCAACAAAAGTGCCGTTGTCGGCGTTCTCGAAAACGAAAGGAAAGAGGAGCATGCTGGTTGTCCTGCTACTAAAAGAAGAATGGCTGAAGAATCTCTCGCAATAGTCGTCGCCCTCGACTTCGCTCGCCGGCATTCAATCAATCAAATGTTGATAAAGAATAAACATTTCCGATCATTGATCGATCCGTTGCGCGGATGGCGATTTGGCGTCGGCGCCCACCGTTCCGAGGCGGATCACCCCCTTCCCCTGCCCGCCAGCCAACCGTCTCACAATGCTTGCCAATCCGCGCCGGCGCCGTATGCTGGCGGATGCGTTCGCAACCCGAGAGAGAACCAGGGAGGATTACTTCGATGCGGCTGAAAACCATCCTCGCGGCACTGGTCGGCGCGGCATTGGCGGTCCCCGGCCTCGCGGCGGCGGAAAGCCTGCGCATCGGCACCGAGGGCGCCTATCCGCCATTCAACCAGATCAACGCCGAGGGCGAGCTGGTCGGCTTCGACATCGATATCGCCCGCGCGCTGTGCGAGAAGATGCAGGTCGAGTGCACCTTCGTCACCCAGGACTGGGACGGCATCATTCCCGGGCTGCTGGCCGGCAAGTACGACATCATCGTCGCCAGCATGTCGATCACCGAGGAACGCAAGCAGGCGGTGGACTTCACCGATCGCTATTGGTCCAACCAGCTGCGGTTCGTCGCGCCGAAGGGCTCCGACTTCGACCCCGCAAATCCCGGCGGCAGCATCGGTGCGCAGCGGGCGACGATCAGCGCCAGCTACCTCGAGGACAACCTGGCCGACCAGGTCTCCATCAAGCTCTACGACACGCAGGAAAACGCCTACCTCGACCTCGCCACCGGGCGCACCGACGCCGTGCTCGCCGACGCCCTGGTCTCCTACGACTGGCTGAACTCCGAGGAAGGCGCCGAGTTCGAATTCGTCGGCGACGCCATCGACATCAACGACCGGATCGGCATCGCCGTCGCCAAGGGCAACGAGGACCTGGTGTTCCGCCTCAACGCCGCCATCGCCGCCATCCGCGCCGACGGCACCTACCAGGAAATCAACGCCAAGTACTTCCCATTCGACATCTACTGACGCTCCCCGCGCGCGCCGCCGCATGATCGACCTCGGCGGATTCGCCGACCAGCTTTTGCTGGGCGCCTGGACGACGGTCAAGCTGGCCCTGGCCTCGCTGGCCGTCGGCCTGCTGCTGGGGCTCGCCGGCGCCACCGCCAAGCTTTCCGGCATCCCGCCCTTGCGCTGGATCGCCGCCGCCTACACCACCGTCATCCGCGGCATCCCCGAACTCCTCGTCGTGCTGATCATCTATTTCGGCTCCTCCGGCCTGCTCACCGCCGCCGCCGGCTGGTTCGGCCACGACCAGTTCGTCGAGCTCAACCCGTTCGCCGCCGGCACCATCGCGCTCGGGCTGACCTTCGGCGCCTACGCCACCGAGGTGTTCCGCGGCGCCCTGATGGCGATCCCCAAAGGCCAGCAGGAGGCCGCGCATGCCTTCGGGATGAGCGGCTGGCTGACCTTCCGCCGCATCCTGATGCCGCAGATGTGGCGCATCGCCCTGCCCGGCCTCGGCAACCTGTTCCTGGTCCTGCTGAAGGATACCTCGCTGGTCTCGGTGATCGGCCTGGAGGAACTGATGCGCGCCTCGGCGATCGCCACCGGCTTCACCCGCGAGCCGTTCACCTTCTACCTCGCCGCCGCGTTCCTCTATCTCGCCATCACCGTGGTGACGATGCTGATCCTTGCCCGCGCCGAACGCGTCGCCAATCGCGGCGTGCCGAAGAGCACCGGATGAGGGCCCGGCGATGAATGTCCAGGTCATCCTCGACAACCTGCCGAAGCTGTTGATGGGCGCGGTGACGACGCTGGAGCTGGTGGCGCTGGGGCTGTTGTTCGGCGCCCTGTTGGCGGTGCCGACGGCGCTGCTGCGCGCCTCGCCGTTCCTGGCGCTGCGCGCGCCGGCCTTCGCCTACATCTTCTTCTTTCGCGGCACGCCGCTGCTGGTGCAGATCTTTCTCGTCTACTACGGGCTCAGCCAGTTCGACTACATCCGGCAAAGCGCGCTGTGGCCGATCCTGCGCGAGCCCTATTGGTGCGCCATCATCGCCTTCGCGCTGAATACCGGCGCCTACACGGCGGAGATCCTGCGCGGCGCCATCGAGGCGGTGCCGGCCGGCGAGGTGCAGGCGGCGCGCGCGTTCGGGATGTCGTATGGCGTGCGGATGCGCCGCATTATCCTGCCGCGCGCCTTTCGCATCGGCATGCCGGCCTACGGCAACGAGATCATCCTGATGCTCAAGGGCAGCGCGCTGGCCAGCACCATCACCCTGCTGGACCTCACCGGCATGGCGCGCACCATCATCGCCCGCACCTACATGCCGGTCGAGATCTTCCTCGCCGCCGGCGTCCTCTACCTCGCCATCACCTTCGTCTTCACGCAAGGCTACCGCCTGCTGGAAAAACGCCTCAACCGCCACCTGGTGGCGGGGCGGTAGGCCCCACCGGCACGACCGCGCCGCCAACCAGTTGGCAGCCACCGCCGGCGCCCAAATCCAGGACATCGTTCCCCTCTTCGCCTCCCCTGAAAGGGTGCGCATGACATTTCGCCGCGAATTCGAGGCCATCCATCGGTTTGGAACGCTCATCCTTTGTCATCCAACTCCCTCGCCCGATCGCCCTGCCCTGCGGATCGGGGGCGCTGGACTTGCCGCCGGTTATTTGGCATGGTTTCGCCAGTGTCGATTAAGACAGCGAGGCGATGTTTTCCGACCAGACGCTGACCCCGAAGGAAGCCACGCGGCTGTGCGCGTTGGGCACCCTTGCCCTCGAGCCCATGCGCTACGGGGAGTTGGCGGTTTCGCTGCGCCACTTCGTCAGCCGCGTCATCGGCCCCACCACCGAGATCATGGGGCATTCCATCGAGCTTCTGAAATACGAGGGGCTGGCCGAACCGGTGGAAGGCGATGGTGACGACGCCTTGCTGCGACTGACGCCGGACGGGGTCGCGCAGATGCGCCACCTGCTCACCGCCAACGTGCGCGCCGCCAGCAGCGAACTGAACAAGCTGGTGATCGCCCTCAAGTTCCGCTTTCTCCATCTCCTCCCACCGGAGGAACAGCTGGCGCAGATCGAGATGCTGCTGGACGCCAGCGAGCGCGAGTTGTCCCGCCTGCGGGATCTGCGCGACAGCTATTCGGATGACGAAGGGTTTCTCACCGCCTGGCTCAACCACGATATCAAGCTGGTCGAACAGCGCCTCGCCTGGTTGGCCGATTTCGAGCGCGGCTTGGTCCCGGTCGGCTGATGTCCGCCGCAACACCGCTAAAGCCGCGCCGCCGTTGACTTGATGGACGCCGTTTCGGCCTTCGCGGCGGCCGTCTTCGCCGCCTCGTGGTGGTTTCGCAGCCGAACGCCAGACGAGGAACACTTGGTGGCGTTGTTCTTTAATGTCTTGATGGGCCTGGCGGTGGCGATCGGCCTGCTGGGCTTCGTCAACCGCCAACTCTACCTGCCGTAAGCCACCGTCCGCACGGCGGTCAGCCGAAGCGATTGGCCACCCGGTCGCGCAGACCCGACAACGGGCCGCTGATAAGACGGAACGGATTCGGCGGCCGGAACAAGGTGGTGACATGGCCGAGGCGGTCGGCGCCGCTCAGCATGCGGTCGAGAAAGGCCCATGTCTCGGCGCTGTCTTCCGACTCGTCGTTCAGCCAGTAAAGCACGGTCGTCGAGTACAGCGGGATCAACGTCGCCCGCTTGGTGTAGTAGCGGAAGTCCGTCGACGTGTCGCCGGCGGCGTACCAGATGGCATTCACCGTACGGAAGGTCAGGCGCGCGGCGAGCGTCGCGTTGGTCGGCAGGGCGAGATAGGATGAGATGCGACGCACCGAGTGCTTGTCGGCGGCGTCGACCTCGAGGCGGGCGCGGATGGCGGCGGCGAGGCGTTCCGGCTCGCCCATCACGGCCAAGTCCTCGTGCGCCGCCATCGCCGCCTGCATCCGCCGGTCGCCGTAATCGGCCCAGTAGCTAACGAAATCGCGCATCTCGTCGGGGAAGCAGCGGTAGTACATGTCCTCGCCATAGCCGGCATCCTCGATGCCGTCCTTCAGCGCCCGCGCCGTCAGCCCGTCGAAGGCGATGTGCGGCAGAGTGGCGGCGATGATGGCATCGCGCGCTTCCGTGATGGTGTTGTCGTCTTGCATCGTCCTGATCCCTTAAACCCGTATGGCTTATTGTCGCTGTTCCGCCGCCGCCCACGCCGGCACCGGCGGGTAGCGCCGCGTTTCCTCAAGGAAGCCCAGCATCGTCAGATCGGTCATCCGCTGCGGATAGAGGATGCCGTCGAGGTGGTCGCATTCGTGCTGCACGACGCGGGCATGGAAGCCGGCCGCCTCGCGGTCGATGGAATGCCCCCGCAGATCGAGGCCGGCGTAGCGGATGCGGCGATAGCGCGGCACATAGCCGCTAAGCCCCGGCACCGAGAGGCAAGCCTCCCAGTCGGACTCCCGCTCGTCGCTCAACGGCGTGATCACCGGATTGATCAGCACGGTAAAGGGCACCGGGCCGTCCGGCGAGCCCTCCGGCGCCTCCGAATCGCGCGCCCGCTCCTTGGGCACCCGGAACAAGACGACGCGCAAGGGGACGTGCACCTGCGTCGCCGCGAGGCCGACCCCGCCGGCGTCGGCGAGCGTCTCCGCCATGTCGCGGACCAGGGCGTGGATGCTCGGTGCGGTCGCGTCCTCGACCGGCTCGGCCGGCTTGCGCAGCACCGGATGGCCCATGCGGGCGATCTTCAGGAGCGCCATGTAAAAACCCCCGCCATGATGTCGGAATGGCCGATTTGCCGCCGCGAGGTGGCGACATAACCCTTCCCACGGACTACGTCTCCATGATACAAGCCCGTTTTCTCATTCACGGCCATCAACGCTTTCATCACTGTCCCTGAGCTAAGGAGATCAGCTTCTCGTGCAAGTCATCGTTCGCGACAACAATGTCGACCAAGCCCTGAAGGCCCTCAAGAAAAAAATGCAGCGCGAGGGTGTCTTCCGCGAAATGAAGCTCCGCCGCTCCTACGAGAAACCCTCCGAGCGCCGCGCCCGGGAAAAAGCCGAAGCCGTCCGCCGCTTCCGCAAGCTGGAGCGCAAGCGCATCGAACGCGAAGGCTTCTAGCCGCCTTAGCCTATCCGCGAAACCGACCAGTTGACGAGCTGCTAGGCGCCGCCCGGCGCGTAACCACTTTGGCGTGCCCACTCCGCTGCGCTCCGTTTCCGCCAACCCGTTGAAATAAAGAGAAAACTAGCCGGGTGGCCGACCGGCGGCGAAGAATGTCGTCATTTGTCGTCAAATGTCGTCATTTCTGCATCTAACGCATTGATTTTCCTTAATTCCCGATGTCGTCAAATGTCGTCGTTTCTGGCGCCGGATGTCGTCATTTGTCGTCAAATGTCGTCAATAATGCCTGTAAACCTATGATTTCTTACGCCTTTAATCGGAGAACCGGGCCGTTCGATCCGGCCCAATCCTCGTTAGGAATTCTAGCCTAACAAGCGGCGCGCATCAAGGGCGTCGGCGCCAGAGGCCCGCCCGAGCGGGCGATGCGCTGTTTGCCCGCCCGAGCGGCGCCGATCCGGGCGGCATGACGCGGCGGGCACCGGAACACCGGCGCGTCGCGGCCGAAGCCGGCACGCGCTTGTGACTGGCCACCGGCCGTGCATCGGCGACGGCGACGCGTATCTCTAGGGAGATCCGTCCCTAATGAGACCCAGGCGCGGGGCCGGGCGATGGGTGGGAGCGAGAGGATGAGAATGACGATGCGTTTAACCGTCGGCTTGGCGGTTTTCCTGGCCGCCCTGGCCGGAAGCACGGTGAAGGCGGAGGACCTGAAGACGGCGATCTTCGCCGGCGGCTGCTTCTGGTGCGTCGAGGCCGACTTCGACAAGGTTCCCGGCGTCACCGAGACGGTCTCCGGCTACACCGGCGGCACCGTGCCGGATCCGACCTACCGCCAGGTGACCGGCGGCGACACCGGCCATTTCGAGGCGGTGCGGATCACCTACGACGCGGACGTCGTCACTTACGCCGAGCTGTTGGAGGTTTTCTGGCATTCCGTCGACCCGACCGACGCCGGCGGCCAGTTCTGCGACCGCGGCTCATCCTATCGGACCGGCATCTTCGTCCTCAACGAGAGGCAACAGGAGCTCGCCCTGGAGACGAAGCAGGAGGCGGCGGAGGCGCTGGGTCAGCCGATCGCCACCATCATCGAACCGGCGGGACCGTTCTACCCGGCGGAGGACTACCACCAGGACTATTACGAGAAGAACCCAGTCCGGTATAACTATTACCGCTGGTCCTGCGGCCGCAACGACCGCGTCAAGGAACTCTGGGGCGACCAGGCGTATGCCGGGATTCCGAAGGAGGAGTAATATCGCGGCGGGTTACCGGCAGCCCCCCCCCCGCTAACTACGCCTTCCCATCAAGGCGGCGGCGATCATCAGGGCGAGGCCAATGACGTTGAGGAAGATGCGGCCCGCGACCAGTAATGACCCAACCGCGCCCCGGCCTCCGATAACGCGTAAGGCCGGGGCACCATCGGCTGGCTGACGGCGCGCCCTAGCCGCGTGAGCTTAGGCGCAGGCCGCCGTGAATGAAGTAGACCTCGCCGGTGAGCGCTTCGTTGCGGTAGATGTCGCCGACCAGCTGCGCCACCTCCTCCGGCTCGATCAGGCGGCCGATCGGCACATCGCCGAGGATCTTGTCGAGCGCCTTCTGGTTCATCGACTTGACCATCTCGGTGGCGACATAGCCGGGGGCGACGGCGACGCAGCGGATCTTGTCGGCGAGGCCGCGGCGCATGAACTCGGCGGTGATCACCTTCGGCATCACCGACATCGCCGCCTTCGACGATGAATAGTTGAGCTGCCCCGCCGTGCCCAGCGAGCCGGTCGACGACACTAGGCAGATCAGCCCCTTGCAGTCGTTGTTGATCATCCGCTCGGCGCACTCGCGGACGGTGAGGAAGACGCCGGTGACGTTGATATCCATCACCTTCTGGAAGTCGGCGAGCGGCATCTTGCGGTCGACCTTGCCGGTCTCCTTGTTCGGGCTGACCATCATCTGGTCGCGGGTGATGCCGGCGAACGGCGCGCAGAGATTGATCGCCCCGAATTTCTCCATCGCGAAGTCGGCCATCTTGGCGCAGTCGTCCTCGTTGGTGACGTCGCACTTGATGCTGGCCGCCTCGCCGCCGGCGCTTTTGAGCTCCGCCTCGGCCTTCGCCAGCGCCTCTTCCATCACGTCGACGAGCACCACCTTGCCGCCGTTGGCGACCCAGTGCTTGGCGAGCGAAAAGCCGATGCCGCCGCCGCCGCCGGTGATGACCGCCACCGATCCCTTGATATCCAACATGGGTCCACCCTCCGTTTCCCATAAAAAAGTTGAGGGTCTATCTAACGCAGATCGACGGGGGTTTGAACAGATTGCTGAGGTCCTTTTTCGCGGCGGGCGGAGGGCCGGCGGCGACGGCGCGTGGGACTGCGGCTCTCATCTCAAGGTAGATAAAGAAGCATGGCTTTTATGCCATTTTGTAGATTCTTGGGCCTGCGATTGGGGCTAAAATAATAGGCTGATTGGGGAAACCGACTGTTCCGGAAAGGGGCCGTCGGCCGACTTCCGGGCCGTGTCGGCGAGCGGCTGGCGGATGTCTCGCGGCGTCCGCCGGCGACCAATGGCGGGACGAGGCAGATGGCGGTTCACGTGTTCAGCCGTCAGGGGATCATCGGAAAAGCGTTCACTTGCGCGAAGTCGCGCTGTCGCGCCAATCGCCGCCTGCTGCACTTGATCGTTTTTGCGTTCCCGGTCCTTTCCGTCCTGGCGATGGCATTTCTGATCAATTGGACAGGCGGTGGGCCGCTGCACTCGCGGGTCGACGCGTTTGGCCAGCAAATCGAGGCGTCGATGGTCAATCCGAGCGGCAGGGATTTCTGTGAGTCGTCGGGCCTGCGTGTCGACGATCCGCAAGACCATGATCAGTTGCCGACCATTCAAGCATTCGTCGCGACCCATGTCTCCTGGCAGGTCACAACGGCCATCTTCTGCTTCACGTGCGCGGCGGGATCATTGGTCGCCATTCGCATCTGGCTGCGATTCACCCCATTATGGCTTTACCGGATCGTATCATTGGGCGCCATCTTGGCGGTTATCGCGTTCTTCGTTTACGTCATCAAGGAGTTTGGGATTAGCGAAAGCGCCGTCACGACAGCGATCCTACAATCCCTTTTCGAATTCCAGTTGGGCTCCGAGCTGTGCATGGGAGCGGTCTCGGCGGCGCGAATGAGTGAGATACTATACCTGATCTATATTCTGGAAGCGGTAGCATTCCATGCGTTATTCTTGGCCGCCTTCGCCCTGATATTTAGTCAGGGCGACCCCGCCGCAACAGCGACAAGCAAGGCGGCGGACTTGTCGCTGTGCGCCGGCCAGTTGCGAACCCTGTTGTTCATCGGCTCGGCCATCCTGTTCGTCGGTGTCGCCAACGTTGAAACCATGTTTGCTTGGCGCGCGGGTTTGCTGCCCGAACATCTACAAGAAAGTGCCCTGGAGCTTGGCAAGGCACTGAACCTGATCTGGGTCGCCAAATGGACGATGAGCCTGGCGATCCTTTTCTGTTGGCCGCAAGCCGTCTTCAACCGGCGCGCGGACGCCCTCTACCATTCGTCCGAGGTTAACACGGGCGGGATCACCCGTAAGAAATGGCTGGAGGAGAACGGGCTGCAGGTCGGCTTCGGCGAGTGGTTCGTCAAGATCCTCGCCATCCTCGGGCCACTGCTGGCGACCTCCGGCATTCCGACGGCGAGCCTGTTGCCCTGATACCCTCTTTCGGTCGAACCGCTCGCTTAAATGTCGGCGGCCGCCACGCCGCGCCGCCGACGGCCGGAATCCGCCGCCCGGAAAGCGGCGCGTTCCGGCATCCCGGCACCGGTTTCCGATGCCTTACGTGATCGACGCGCGGTAGATGCTCTCGATGGTCGCGTCGAGGGTCCGGTTGAACTCCTCGTCCGACTGCTGGGCGGTCAGCCCCTCGGTCAGCGCGCGCGAGAAGCTGGCGATCATGCCGTGGTTCTCGGCCAGCTTGGCGTTCGCCTCGTCGCGGCTGTAGCCACCGGAAAGCGCGACGACGCGGACCACCCGGTCGTGGTCGATCAGCGGCTTGTAGAAGTTCGGCTCGCTGGGGATGCTCAGCTTCAGCATCACCTTGCGGTCGGAGGGCAGCTTGTCGAGGTGCTTGATGATCTCCCTGCGCAGCATCTCCTCGCAGGCGGCCTTCTCGGGGCTGTTGATGTTGACCTCCGGCTCGAGGATCGGCACCAGACCATGGTCGAGGACCATCGAGCCGACCTCGAACTGCTGGTCGACGATCGCCGCGATGCCCATATCATTGGCGCTCTCGATCACCGAGCGCTCCTTGGTGCCGAACATGCCGGCGGCGACGCCGCGTTTCAGCAGGTCCGGCAGGTCCGGCATCGGCTTCATCAGCTTGACGCCGTCGCTTTCCTCGGCGAGGCCCTTGTCGATCTTGATGATCGGCACAACGCCACGGTCCTTCCACAGGAAGTCTGGCACCGGCTTGCCCTCGATGGTGCCGTCCATCGTCTTCTCGAACAGGATCGCCGCCAGCACGCGTTCGCCGTTGAACGGCGGCGCGGCGATGATGCGGCAGCGCATCTGGTGGATCAGCTCGAACATCTCGTCTTCGCTCGAGTATTCGGACTCCTCGATCCCGTAGAGCTTCAGCGCCTTCGGCGTCGAGCCACCGCTCTGGTCGAGGGCGGCGATGAAACCGCCCTTGTTGGCCATCTGGTCGTATTTCGCACCGTTCATCATGTCTGTCTCTCCCGTACTTTCCCTTAAATCTCAGGTCCCCCATGGTTTAACGTGGGTCAGCCGGCTGGCATTTCACACCAATGGACATGGCCCCGGCAAGGGGCGATATGCGCCCCGGCCCGCCCGGCCGGTTCCGATACCGCCGGCGCGGCAGATGGCCGGGCGGCGCGTCAGCGGGCAACGACCTTCAGGCCGATGAGCATGATGCCGATGGCGGCGACCCAGCTGCCGAGCGCGCGCACGGCGATGGGCGTCCAGCGTCGCCGCTCGGCGAGCGCCACGGTGGCGCCGGCGACCAGCGCCACCAGGATGTGGCCGACGATCGCGACACCGCCGATGAACAGCGACGCATTGGTCTTGTCGGTCATCGCGAGGCCGTTTTCGTAGCCGTGGCTGACCCCGAACACCCCGGCGATGGCGACCAGCGCCCACAGCGGCGGCCGCCAGGCGGCGGCGACCAGGACGCCGAAGACGACGAACGAGGCGATGTTGACCGCATTGACCGCCGGCCACGGGTCCAGCAGCGCCGCCGCCGCGACACCGGCGACAAGCCCCAGCGGGAACGTGAGCAGAATCCAGCGGCCTTTCACAGCCCCCTGCAGACCGGCGAGCAGGCCGATCGCCAGCCACGGGACGGCGTGATCGAGCGCCGTCAGCGGGTGCAGCATGCCGCCATAGAAATCGCCGAACCGGGTCTCGACGAGATGCGCCTCCGCCGGCGCCGCGACGAGGGCGAAACAGGCGCCGACGAGGAGGCCGCGGCGGAAGCCGACCCTCACGCCATCAGCCCCAGGTGCGCGGCGAGGAAGTAGCCGCCGAGCACGGCGATGAAGACGCCGGCCACCCGCACCGCGCGTTCGCCGACGGGATAAGAGACCAACAGGCCGATCAGGATGCCGCATAGGTGCAGCAGGCCGGTGGCGAGGACGAAACCGACGCCATAGGCGAGCGGGTTGGCCGCCTGCGGCAGTTCCATGCCGTGCGCGTGGCCGTGGAAGACGGCGAACAGGCCGACGATGATCGCCGCCACCCAGAACGGCGCCCGCCAGCGCAGGGCGACGATGAGGCCGAGCGCCACCGCCGACAGGGCGATGATGATCTCGACCATCGGCAGCGGCACGCCGACGACGCCGAGCACGCCGCCCAGCGCCATCACCAGCGGGAAGGTGATCGGCAGCACCCAGATCGCCGGCGAGCCGAGCTGGGCGCCCCACAGGCCGACGGCGACCATGGCGATGAGATGGTCGGGCCCGAAGATCGGATGCGTGAAGCCGCTGACGAAGCCGCCGGCGACGCCGACCTGTTGATGGGCCAGAGCCGGGCTTGCGGCGACGACGAAGAGGCTGACAAGAACCAGGCGAAGGAGGTCCGCGCGGTGGATGTTCATGACACTTCTCCCTTGACCCTTTAAGCGGTGACGATGATGGACAGGCGGTCGAAGAACCAGAAGGCGGCGATGGAGCCGATGGCGTAAGCGGGGATCGGTTCACCCCATCGCGGCCATTGCACGCGCATGCGGCGGTAGGCCCACCGCATGATCACGACCAGCGCGACAAAGGCGAGCTGGCCGATCTCGACGCCGATGTTGAAGAACAGAAGCGCCGTTGGAAGGCTGGCCTCCGGCAGCCCCATGTTGGTCAACGCGTCGGCGAAACCGAAACCGTGCAGCAGGCCGAAGGCGAAGGCGACCAGCCACGGCTGGCGGGCGGTCAGCGTCGTTTGGCCGCGCCGGATCTTGATCATCTCGACGGCGATGAAGACGATACTGAGCGCGATGGCGGCGTTCACCGCGCTTTCCGGCACGCCGATCCAGCCCAGCGTCGCCGCCGCCAGGCTCAAGCTATGGGCGACTGTGAACGCGGTGATGGTCTTGGTCAGCATCCAGTGCGAGCGGACGATCCACACCAACGCCAGCACGAACAGCAGGTGATCGACGCCGAGCAGGATGTGGTCGAAGCCGATGGAAATGTACGCCGTGGCGATCTCCGTCCAGGCACCCGGCCTGGCGGCGATCCGCGCCACCGGTTGCGCCGCCGTCAGCGTGTAGGCGCTGACGCTGCCGTCGAGCCAGGTGACGCGGACGACGCTCGCCGATTGTTGCGTCCCCAGCCCCTCGAAGCTGAGCCGCCCGGTCAATCCCTTCTCGCCGCAATCGAGCCTTGGCAGATCGACCGTGCAATGCTCCGGGAACGCCGGGCTTGGTGCCGTGCGCATGCCAAACGGCGTCATCGTCCAGCGGACGAGAAACTGGCCGGGCTGCATTTCCTTAACCGACAGCATGGCCATGTCGACCTGATGCGCCCGGCCGTCCGACGCCAGCGACGGGACGAGCAACAAGGCCAAAAGCAACGCCACGAGAGGGCGATTTCGGCGCATCACGTCCCCGCCTCGCGGCGCACCGGATACGCCTCGCGCAGCTCTTGCAATGCCTCGCGCGCCAACCGGCGTTTCTCGGCGTCCAGCCAGTCCGCTTCCAGGCGCGGCCGCAGGGTCTCGAAATCGGCCCGCGACGCCTCGCGTACCCGCTCCAGGCGGACGACATGCCAGCCCTGCTTGCCCTCGACCGCCCGCCAGGCGCCCAACGGCTGGCGCGCCAGTTGGTCGGCGAACGATTGACCGAACAACGCGGCGACATTGTCGACCGGGCGATCCTGGAAGGCGGTGACCTGGAACTCCCCCGGGCCGCCCTCGCCGCCGTCGAGGGTCAGGCTGGAAGAGCTGGCGGCGGGGTCGCGCCCCTGTTCGCCGATGGTCAGCGCGGCGTTGCGTGCCCGCGCCTGGCCGACAATGAGGTCGCCGTTCAGCCGCGCCAGGGTGAAGCTGAAGGTCGTCGGCCGGTCATAATTCTCGCGGTTGGCCGCGAACCAGGACCGCAGTTGCGCCTCGGTCGGCGGCTCGACGACGACGGTGCTGAAGATGATCAGCCGCATTTTCTGCATCACCCGGCCGCGGATCATCGGATCGCCGGAATCCAGCCCCATGGCGAGGCCCTCGCGGTACAACACCTCGTCGATGACCCAGCCGTCGACGACTTCCCTGAATTCCTCCGGCGTCGGCGGCCGGCCCCGGCTGCGCATGAACTGCTGCATCAGGTTGCGTTCGACCTCCGGCCCGACGACGATGGCCCGCGCGTCGTCCTCGACGGGAACGTTCACCAACGCCATGGCAAAGATCACCGCGCCGGCGAGGAGAAAATGCACCAGCGGTTCCTTCAATACCGCCAGCCACCCCGTGCGTGCCGTCATCCACCAACGCCTTCGCGCCAAACGATATTCACCAAGAAACCGCCCTACCCTAACGTGTTAACTTAATTGTAAAGAAAAACCAAATCAGAGTGTCGCCAGCATAGAACTCAAGTGCTCGCACACCTCTGCTGTCGTTTATTATTCGTTCCCGCCGGATAATCCTTGTCGAAACTATCCCGTATGGTGAAATCGGTCAATTTTCCAATCGATGATTACCATTATTTTTCATCATTTGGTAATGGAGTTGTAACATCGAACCGGAACACCCCGCCGCCGCCTCGACCTCGCCGCCAGGTCGTCGACGACGTGCCCCGGTGGGAGGCCGCGATCGATGCGCCTGTCGCGGCCGGCGCGGCGCGGCGGAGGGTCAGACGCCGGGTTTGGCGAAAAGGCGACCGTCGTCACGAAGCCGGTTCGGCCTCGCTGTGCCGCCGCGCTGCCTCGTCCTCGATCGCAACAGGGATTTCGAGCCGGCCGATGCTCAACTCGAGGACCAGATCGAACGTCACCCCCTCCCGCAGCGGCCGCCGCAAGCCGGTCAGGCGCAGCGCCAACCCGTCCGGCGCCAGGCTCAGGGTCTCGCCAGGCGGGATCGTCACCGGCGGCTCGACCATGAAGATTGTCTGGCTATAGACGCGCCGGAAGCGGGCCAGGGAGACCGTGACCGCGATCTCCGTCTCGCCACCGAGCAGGGTTACCGGCTGGTCCGATCCGTTCTCGATGTTCACGAAAACCGGCGCCTCGGCCTCCGATGTCTCGCGCGTCCAGGCGTAGCGGGCCTTCACCCCCGCTAACTCACGTTCGAACGCGCCTTCCGGCGGCGGCGCCGCCGCCCGGCCAGGGCCGCCGGTGGTGAAGACGGCGATGAGAATGAGCAGGAGCCAGAGACGCGGCATGGTGATGCTTCCTTGCTGGTTGGAGCGGGACAATCGGTGGGCGCGATCGGTGGTTGCCGATCATACGTCCCCAAAGTGTCGGCCGATGCAAGGAAGTTGATCGAGTGTGAGGCCGTGCGGCAATGGGCAACGAGAGCTGGCGCCGGGGATGCTGGGCGCCAGCGTTCGCTCGGTTTCGAGAATTCGGCCGCCGGTCTTAAGCGCTGCCGATCTTCTTGCCGTTGACGTGCATGACGCAAACCAACGCCGGCTTGGAGACGCCGTCGGGATCGCCGACCGGCCAGACTTTCTCGAACGCCTCGCCATCGTTCGGGTGCTGGATGGCGCAGAAGAAGGTCCGCTCGTCGCCGGAGAATTCCGGACCGCAGACCTCGCTGCGGCTAACCCCGGAAAGGAAGCGGCGCACCAGGCCTCGGTCGGGGCCCTCGGTCGGCGCGGCGAAGATGCCGTCGTTGTACGAGGGGAAGTCGTCGAAGCCGCTCGGCGGGTTGAACGGCATGCCGTCGGTGGCAATCCACAGGTTGCCGCAGCGGTCGTGCACCAGGTTGTCCGGGTCGGAAATGACACTGACCCCGGCCGCCACCGGATCGGCGATGTCGCCGAAGCGGGCGTAATCCGCTTCGTTGCCGGGCCGGCCGCACTTGACGAAGATGTTCCAGGCGAAGGTCAGCGAGGTGGCTTCGTTGCCGTCCTCGATCAACTCGATGATGTGGCCGTGCTCGTTGTCGACCCGCGGGTTGGCCTCGTCGGCCACCTCGCGCCGCGAATTGTTGGTCAACGCGATGAAGACGTGACCGCTCTTCGGGTTGACCTCGATGTCTTCCGGCCGGTCCATCGGCGTCGCGCCGAGAACGTCCGCCGCGCCCTCGTGCTTGAAGCGGCCCATCGCCGTCCGCTTCACCGGCGGCTCATTGGGCTCGTAGGGGTCGACCTCGACGCAAAAACCGAAGCGGTGGTATTCGTTGGGGTCTTCCGACAGGTCGAAGCGGTCGTCGAACAACTCCCACTTGCGGCGGCTGGCTTCGCCCGGCGCCGGAATGCGGGCGCTCAGCGGATCCAGTTCTTCGCTGTAATTGGCGAAGTACTGGTCGAAGTTCTCCTCGCAGGTGATGATGGTGCCCCACGGCGTCTTGCCACCGGCGCAGTTGTTGAGGCAGCCGAGCACCGTCTCGCCCGCCGGATCGGCCGCCGTCTGCATCAGTGGATGGCCGCGCAGCGGACCGGCGACTTTGATCGACGTCGAGCCGGTGACCCGGCGGTTGAACGGCGAGCCCTTGACCAGTTCCCAGGAGCCATTCCGCCGCAGCGCGACCTCGACGATCGAGAAGCCGTGCGCCTCGATCTCCACGGCGCGCTGGTTCTGCGCTTCCGGCGTGACACTGCCTTCTTCCCCGCCGACATAATTCGGGAACATGTCACCGCCGGTGGTGTATTCGTGGTTGACGATCATCAGCGCGTTCTTGCTGAACCGATCCTTGATCGTCGGATAAAAGAAACCGATGGCGAGATCGGCGAACGGCGTCAACCGGCCATAAAGCCTGACGGACCGGCTGAGCCGTCGCGGCAGCGGGTACCATAGCACCAGGTCGGCATTGAACCCGAGCTGCTGAGCCTGGGCTTCCGGCGTCTGGTTGTCGACGTCGAAATGCGGCGCGTCGGCGAACAGCGGATCGCCCCAGCGGACGACGACGTCGTATTCTTAGTTGACCGCCGTCGTGATGTCACCCAGCGTGTTGGGCTCGACGGAGACGAAGTTTAGCCGCGCGTCGCAGGTGTTGGCGGTGCCTCTGGCCTGCGCCAGCGACGGGGTCAGAACCAACGCCGCGCCCGTGGCGCCGGCCCCCAACAACAGCTGGCGGCGGTCCATCGCCCGCCGGAGCACGCCCTGGAACGTCTCGGCGACCGCCGGGCGCGCCGGCAAGCCGGGGGCCACGTCGCAATCGTCGTCGATGGTGTCGAGCATGGTGTCGGAGTCCATTGAGTGATCGCTGTCGTGCGTCTTTGAAATTCTCGCTCCCTATAAGGTTGCGCAAACGCCCCGGCGCGGGGCCGAGGGCGGTGCGGACCAGTCTTGGCGGTATTGAATTGGAGGCGAGACCTTCGCAGCAGACCAGTGACGCGGCGATGACCCATTCATGAAAGAAAAGTTAAGTTTTTTGAGTGCCCGGGTAGGGGATTGACATCCGCCGCCGATGCGCCCCGAAAATGACGGCGCGCAAGGCTCGCCGGACAGCGGCCGGGTTGCCGGTGTCGGCGAGGATCGGCGGCGGTCCGATTAACGCGCGCCGCCAATCATGGCGTTTCGCCCGCCGGCCGCGGGCGGCGGTGCCACATCCGCTCGCGGCACGGCCCCTCGGGCATGATCGCCCGGGTGATGATGCCGTCGTAAGCGCCGAAATCCCGTTCGTCGCGGAAGGGCCGCCAGATCATTTCCATCCGGTCGGGATGCTTGATCAGCGTCACGTAATACGTGCAGGGTCCCTCCTCCGCCCAGCGCACGGTCAGCGCCTCGCGGCCGGCCAGCGTCACGCGGCCGCTCTCCCACCGCGTCCGGTAGCGGCCGAAGTCGGCGGCCGAACCGTGCCGGAACGTGCCGTCGGCGTCGAGGCGAACGCGATAGGTCGTCCGCGCCGGATCGCCGCCGACGGCGAACCAGTCGCCCAGCATCGCCGCCGGAAAAGTGTCCGGCTCCTCCACCAGACGTTCCTGGGCCATCGCCGCCGCCACCCCGAAGCAAAACAGTCCGCCGGCCAGTCCACCAATCCGCCACCGCCGCGCCCGGTCAGTCATCGTTGTCTCCCTCCCTGGTGTCTCGATTGGCCGCCACCGCAGGCGCCGCGCCGGGATCGCCAAGCGGCCGCAGATGGATCATGCCGGCGGCGTCATCCATGGTCAGCCGGAAATGCTTGAGGAAACTCATGCCGAGCAGGGCCTTGTCGCCGATTGCCGCGTCGGCGATGAACATCGTCGTCACACCCTCGACTTCGGCCGCGCCGACACGCACCGCCGGCAAGGTCGCCAAGCGAACCGACACCTGGCCGGCGGCGGTGTTGGCGTGCGCCTCGCGCAATGCGGCCGCGTCGAAGCCGAGACGCGCGGCGACGGACATCGGCAGCACCACCGTCGTCGCGCCGGTATCGACGATCATGTCGACGGGCAGTTGAATGCCGGTGGGCGCGACCAGCACCGCCTTGACCATGTGATAGGCACCGCGGCGGATGGTCTTCACGGCCACGCTGGGCTTCGTCGTCGCCTCGGCCGGAGGGACACCGTGACCGAGGATCCTGAGTTCGCGGATACGCCCCCGATCATTATGGATGACGATGTAGTTGTAGCCGCGCAGCCAGGCCCTGAGGCGACCCTCGAGCGAGCCGTCGGGCGCATGAATGGCGGGGGTCTTGTCGATCAGCGCCAGCCCGTGGATGGTGATCCGCTCGTCCTCCGCCAACTCGGCCAACAATTGGCTCAGCGGCCGCTGTTCGGCCTCGTCCGTCGCCGCCACCTCGGGCAGCATCGCGCCGGCCAGGCACAACACGCCGACGACCGCGCCTCTCACGCCTGCCCGCCGCAGCCGCGCCAGAACCACTTAAAGGGCCTCCCGTGGCTGAACCTGTTCCAGCGTCCAGGCCTCGACTTCCGCCTGGTAAATCTCGACCTGATCCTCGGGAAACGGCGCGAGGGCGACATCGATCGCCGACCGCTGTTTCCGACAGAACGAGCCGAGTGCCTCGGCCAGCGCCAGGGGGGCCGGCGCCCGCACCGCGAACCGTGACAGCTGTTGCGACACACAGCGCCGGTAGTCCGCCGCCGCCGCGTCGAGGAGGGCGCGGTCGGCCGCCGTCGGCTCGGAGGTCGTCGCGCATCCCAGCACAAGCAAGGCCAAGCCGACCATCATCAGTGGTGAACGGCGGGCGGCGGGGGAAGCGGTTCGGCAGCGCATCCCGGCCTAGATCCCTTCGGTCTGAGTTTCCATCGTCAGGGCGCGCCGCCCCTGCCGCCATTCGAGGATGGTGAACGGGCGGTCCGGCGCGGCGACGATTTCGACCACCGCATCGCGCACGAAATAGGTTCCCGCCGCCGTGCGCGCCTCGGCGTGAATGGTGAATACCGAGCCGACCGGAAACGCGGGCTCGCCGTCGGCGCCGGCCACCGCTTCCTCGAGCTGGCGGAAGGGAACCGCCGCGCCGGCGGCCGTCGCGGCCCGGTCGATGGCGCGCCGGTCGAACGCGCCCGCCGCGCCCGAGTCTCCGACATAAGGCGCCAGCCGCGCCGCCAGGGTTGGCGCCATGACGTCCCACAGCGGCTCCTCGAAGCCCGAGAACACCGTCACGGCGGGGGCCAGGCGCGCATAGAGCGGACCGGTCATGCCGAGCACCGATTCCAGCTCGTCGGTCGCCTCGAACGGCGCATCCTTCGCCCCATATCCGAGGCCGGCGGCGCGATAATCCGCGTCTTCCGCGCCATCGGCCAACGGCTCGCCATCCGGGTCGCGAAAATCGATGACACGCTGCACCAGGATTGCCGCCTCGGCGCCGGTCAACCCGGCCACCGTGAAGACAGCGCGCAGGATATCGTCGGCGGCCGCGTTGAGGTCAATTTTTCCCCGCTCATCCTCGACGCGGAGCACGACCTCGCCCGCGTCGGAGGCCCATCGATAGGCGGTGCCGTCGAGGCGCACCCGCCGCAGCCCGTCGGGCTCGACGAGTTCGAGGAGCATGCGATGCACGCCGGCATCGGCCAGCGCCTCCGCCTGCGCCGAGGTGACAATGTTGCGCGCCAGGTTGGTCTGCATCGTCGTATCGGCGGTGAACCGGCCGGCCACCAGCGACAGCGCCGCGACGCCCCACAGCACCATGATCAGGGCGATGCCGCGCTGGCGTCCTGGTGTCGCACCACCCCGCCGCACCGCCTAGCCCCCCGTCCGCGGGGCGCGAATGCGGAACTCCTGCAGGACCGGCTGAACCTGTTGCATCCGCCGCGACAATTCGTCCGTCACCGCGCGCGCCTGCACGGCATCGCGGATGACGCGCGGCGTCAGGATCACCAGCAATTCACGCTTGGTGAAATTCGTTTCCTGGGTGCCAAAAAGAAACCCGACGATGGGCAGCTGCGACAGGAACGGGACGCCCCGGTCGGACCGGCTGGTGTCCTCGAAAATCTGCCCACCGAGCACGACGCTCTCGCCGTCATGCACCGCGATGGTCGATTGCGCCGTGCGCTGGACGAAGATCGGATTGCCTTCGACTCCCTCGTTTTCCGACACGTTACTCACTTCCTGCTCGATTTCCAGGGTCACCAGGCCGCTGGTGTTGACGCGCGGGGTAACGCTCAAGATGGTGCCGGTCTCCCGAAACTCGATGTTGGAGGTAACGGCCGTTCCCTCGTCCGAGGTTTGCGTGCGCGTCAACACCGGCACCTCGTCGCCGATTTGGATGCGCGCCGTCTGGTTGTCGAGCACCAGCAGATTGGGCGACGAGAGCAGGTTGACTTCCGTCACCTGCTGCAGCGCCCGCAACGCCACCTGCACGTCGCCGCCCTGCGTCGACAGGAACCAGTTGAAAAAGCCGCTGACCGGGGAGAGATCCGTCGGCCCGTTGCCGGTGTCGGAGTCGTTGAACGTGACCTGACCGCCGCCGACGCTGAAGGCCCATTCGGTGCCGAACTCGAGGCTGTCGGTCAGCCCCACCTCGACGAAGGTCGCCTCGATCAGCACCTGCAGCGACTGGATGTCCAGCTGGCGCAGCGCCGCCTCGACACGCCGGTAATCGTCCGGCGTCGCCAGGATGACGAGAGCGTTCTTGGTCGGGTCGGGAATGATCCTGATGTCCGGCTCGCCGCCTTCCTGGTCCGCCGTCGCACCCGGCGAACGGCGTGGCAGCGTGGCGGTGGGCCGCGTCGGCTGCGTCGGCTGGGCGGGCGTCTCGGCGGCGCCGGGAGCGGTTTGCGGGCCAAGCTGCGTTTGCAAGACAGACTCGTCGATTTCCGCCAGATTGATCCCGGCGTCGCCGAATCCGCGGCGACCCCGATTAAAACCGCTTCTGTCGAAACCGCTTCTGTCGAAACCGCTTCTGTCGAAACCGCTTCTGTTGAACGAGCGGCTGCCGAGCGTGTTGCCGAGATCCGCGAGCGACCGGTTTTGCGAGGCGGCCGCCAGGCCCAATCCGGTCGCCGGCGGACTGCCGAATATCTGGCCCAGCACTTCCGCCAGTTCCACCGCCCGGGTATTCTGGCAGAAGTAGACGTAGATGCGCGGCTCGGCCCCCTCGCCGACATCGAGCCGCTTGATCCAGGTGCGCGCCCGGTCGAGGTAGGAGGGTTGGGTCGACATCACCATTACCGCATTGATCCGCTCGATGGGAACGAAGCGGACGAGATCGCCGATCGGCCCATCCTCGGTGCCGAAGATCTGCTCCAACTCGCCGGCGACCACCTCCGCCGTCGCCGACTGGACAGGATAAATGGCGAACGACATCCCGGTCATCCAGTCGAGATCGAACAGGCGAACCAGTTCGACCAGATTGGCGCGCTCGTTGCGCGATCCGGCGATCAGCAACACGTTGCGCTGCGAATCGACGCGGATCACCGCCCCCGGCGGTGCCAGCGGCTCCAGCACCTTCTGCATCTCGGCGGCGGCGATGAATTTCAGCGGCACGACGGAGATGCCGCTTCCCGCCGCGCGCGTCTTTCCGAACTCGCTGATCGGCAACGGCGTCGAATGAATAACGTCGCTCGCCGGCACGACCCGGTAGAGATCGTTGACGCGCACCAGCGCGGCGCCGTTGAGATCGAGGACTTGTTCCAGCGTTCCCAACAGGTTGTCGCGGGGAACCGGACGGCTCGTCTGCAGCGTCACGATACCTTGAATGCGCGGATCGATGGTGAAGTTTTCCCCCAACGTGTCGCCGACGATCACCTTGACGACCTCGCGGATATCGGTATCGACGAAGTTGAGGGTGACGCCGCCGCCGGCCTGGGTTTGCACCTGCGGCAGCGTCGGCGCCTGGTTAACGAAGACGCCGGTGCCGCGAAACGTGCCGCCGATCTGTGACGGTTGCTGGGATGCCGGCGGCGCCGCCGGCTGGGCTTGAAAGGCGCCGCCGGCAGACTGGCTGGCGGCCGTCGGCGGCGCCCCGGACGTCGCCAGGGCCAGCGCGCCGCTTCGCGTGTCGGGTTGCGCTGGCCCGGGTTGCGCTGGCCCGGTCACCACCGGCGCCGGCGGCTGCGACCGGCTGGCCGCCGGGTTGAGATACTCCCAGCATCCGGAAAGCAACGCCGTCAACGGAACGAGCAAGACGACGACGAGAGCGTTGCGAATGCGTCGGTTCGGACTTCCCACCGCGCCACCGCCGCGGTTTTCATCCGCCCGTTCGGCGGCCGCCGACGAAAATTTCTCAGCAAGCCTCATTGTTTTTCTCTCGTCCCCTGTCGTCGATTTTACATCGGCATCAATAGTCGAGCTCTTGGTCTTCTTCCGGCGCGTAGATGGCGTCGTCGATGGCGCGGTTTCGGTCGTAGCCATCGGCGGGCGACGATCGCCGGTTTCGTTCGCCCTTTGGCGCCAGTTCGGCGAGAAAGATCTCCACCCGGTCTTTGTCCTGGGTGAACACGACCATGTCGCGGCGCACCTCGGAGACCTTCCAGCCGGACAGCTCTTCCCCCTCGACGACGTGGATCAACGCGGTTTCGTCCTCTCGCTGCAACAGGGCCGAGCGGCGCCGGTCGGCCAACACCACGCCGCGAAGGACGAATACCGGCATCTCGACGTTTTCCGCGCCCATGTGCTCGGCGTCGCGGCTCGGCGGCCGTCTTGTTTCGACGAACAAGGGGCGGTCGACGAGTTCCGAGAGTTCCGCCTCCATCAGCGGATCGAACACCGGAAATGGCTCCGCCCCTCGATCGAGGCCGGCGGGTGTCTCCGCCGCTGGTGCCGCGCCGGTCGCCGCCGTGGTTCGCGTGGCGGCCGGCGGCTTGGCGATCTGGCGATAGAGAAGACCGGAGAGCGCGACACAGAGGGCGAGCAGGATACATGCCGCGATGCGCGACGGCGTGGCGGCGGGAGACATCACGAGGCGGACCGTAGGTAGCCGAATACATCGAAGCGAACGGTCAGCACCGCCGCGTCATCGTCCACCTCGCGACCGCCGCGTAGACGGCGGCTGCGCTGCCCGCGCGCGGCGATGTCGACGTCGTCGATGACCAGAAACGGCCGCGAGTGCTCGATCCCATAGAAGACGTCCTTGAGCGCCTCGGTGTCCGCCGTCATGCTGATGCGCAGCGCCACCCGCCGCTCGTTGTCAGGGCCGATGCTGCCCAGGCTTTGCACGCTGGCGACGGTCGCGCCGGCGCGGCGCGCGATCGCCTGAATGCGCTGCTGCAGGTCGGCGGCGGCCATGGATTCGCTGCCGCCCGGCAGATAGACGTCGCGAACCTCCGAACGGCTTCTCAGGTCGTCCGCCTGCGCGTGCAGGTCATCGCGAAAGCCGCTGATCCTGCGGTAGCGTTCTAGGAGGTCGCGGCTGGTGGCGATTTCCGCGTCGTAACGCGCGTAGGCGGCAACGATTGGCGAGATGACGAACGAATGGATTAGCGCGACGAGGGCCAACAGGATGAGAATGGCCACCAGGCGCTGCAGGCGAGGCGACAGCTGGCTCATGTCTCCGCCTCCGGCGCGACGCGGCAGGCGATGTGAAAGCGTTCCTTATCGGTCCGCCGATCCCGCGTCGTCGGCGCGTTGAACCGCGCATTGACCAACATCGGCGAAGCCTCGAGATTGGCGATCAACTCGGAAGCGATCTCAGAATGCCCGAAAACCTGCAGATCGCCCGACTGATAGCGCAGCCGATAGAGCCACGTGTGATCCGGGATGACGCGGGTTACCTCGTTGAGAACCTGGACAAACGGCGGCCGCTCGAGCTTCTTTTCGAAGATGAACCGCGTATCCTGACGGGTCCGCTCGACGGATTCCCGCAGCGCGCTGACGACCGCCGCCTCTTTCCGCGCGTCGGCCAGTTGCTGTTGCAGGTCGCCGAGCTGCTGGTGTTTTTGATGCAACGGATAGAGTGCCGTGGCAAAAGCCAGGACGACGGCGACGCAGGCCAGCGACCACGACGCGTTGGCCCAGGAAAATATCGGCTTGCGCCGCGCGACGCCGAGCGGCAGCCGCCAATCGGCCTCGTTCAGCGCGCCTTCCGTCAGATCGATGCGCGCCGGCCGGAAGCCCCACGCGCGCGCCTGTTCGACCACGGGGTCGATGAGCGCGCGCGGGACGGCCAGCAGGTCGACGGTGATTTGCTTGGCGGCGCGGTCACGCCGGCCGACCCGGTAGTCGAACATCACCTGGTCGGCGGTGAAGGGGGTCAAGCGATCCATGTCGAAGCGCAGCGCCTGGGCCAAGTCGCGCTCGATCGTCGCCGGGAAGGTCAGCCGCTTGCGTAAACCAACCGACGCCGGCAGGCGGATCAGGCTGGGGATCGCCGCCCGATCACCGGGGAGTTCAGGCGTGGCCTCCCAATCGCCGCCGCCTTCGGCCGGGGAGCGCGGCAGGCGGGCCAGCACCTCGCTGCGCCGCCGGCCGGCGCGGGAGACGACGACATCGGCGTCTCGAAAGTCGAGGACATGATGGGCGACGGTCGGCGCCAACCAGTTCCTGACACGCCGCGGCACCATCGAGGCGAGGGTGCCGAGCCACCAGGCGAGAAACTCGCGCACCGTTCGCGCCAGCAAAGCCAAAACGTACATGAGCCAACCGCTCTTCCGCCGCCGACCGGCGGTTCGGTCCGCGGCATGGTCCCTTTAATATCTGAATAACCGTATCAAACTACGGCTGTACGATAGTCTAGTCGACGTGCCATGACGACAAAAGACTGTCATCAAACCTTCGCAACCGCCGATCCTAGAAACGCTCGCCGCCGCGGCGGACGGCGACGATCAACTCCGGCCAGCTCCGGCCGGACTGGGGCGGAAAGTCCACCTGGATCCGCACCAGCTGCGGCAACCGGTCAACGCCGCGCCACTCCGGCAGCCAAGCGGGCTCCGCCTCGCGGTCCTCGGCACCGAAGTAGTCGATGCGCACCGCCGCGATGTCCTGCAACAGGATCCGGTGCGCGGCGTCGGCGAACGGCGCCGTGTTCTCGGTCATGGCGTCGAAGAAGGTCCACGACAGCACGAGGTGCAAGGCATCGGCCTCCCGCGCCACCGCCACTCGCATCCGGTAGAAGGCGCCGACCATCACCGGTGCCGGCGGCAGGCCGACGAAGGTCAGCGCCTCCGGCGTGCCGTCGAATAGCGCCTGGGCGGGCGTCCCGGCGCCGCCGGCGCGGGGCAGCCGCGCATCGCCGACCATGCGGCGCAGCGCCATCTGCACGGCATGCGTCTCCTCGACGATGGCGAGCGTCCGCGATCCGCCTTCCCAGACCCGGGCGCCGAAGCGCAGACCGCCGAACAGGATGACGCTCAGCACCGCCAGCATGGTCATCGCCAGCAGCACCTCCAGGAGGGTGAAGCCGCGCGATCCCGCTTGCCGCCGCCGCTTGGTCATGGTGTCTCCGCCACCGGCACACCCGCCGTTCGCAGCGTGCGCAGATCGATGCCGGGACTGTTCTCGTCCCACCGCACGGAGACCGAAACCTTCCACAGGCGGGCAAGCGGTTCGCCATCCTCGTCGGTCGCCACGGCGGCCGGTTCGATCGCCACCGTCCATGTCAGGCCGTTGGCGCTCTCGCCGGACCAGACGCCGGCATCCAGGGGCCGCGTGTCGACGAAGGCCATCACCGACCGGGCGACCATCGCCGCGTGGGCGTGCCGGTCGGAGGCCACCTGGGCGCGGAAGCCGCCGCCAATGCCTTGCAACAGAATGGCAACGAACAAGGCCATCAGGGTGAACGCCACCAGGACCTCGATGAGCGTGAAACCACGGTTTCGTCGCATCGATAGCCACCGTTGCCTCAGGACGCGCCGGCCGGCGCTTCGTCGATACGCACGCGGCCGGTCAGCCAGTCGACGGCCACCCGGTAGGCCTTCCGGTCGTCGGCGATGACCACCTCGCCGCCCGTCGACGTGCCGTCGGCGAAGAACCGCACCCGCCGGATGCCGGGCTCGACGTCTTCGGAAACCGCCCCCTCGACCGTCACCTCGAGATCCGGCGGCAGCGAGCGCGGCGCGCCGCCGGCGACGGAATAGCGTCCCGACCGGGGGTCGAAGGCGATCAGGTGTTCGGCGTTGTCGGCGATCGCCGCGCCGCGCACGCGGCGGAAGGTTTCCGCCATCTCGCCGGCGACGAGGCGCGGATCGCTGGCGCCGAGACCGCCGACCAGCACCGGCGCCGCCACCGCGGCGATCAGGCCTATGAGCAGCAGGGCGATGATCACCTCGAACAGGGTAAAGCCGGCCCGGGAGGTCATGGGCTGCCGACCTGCGTCACCAGCTGGTGACGTCCGCCGCCTCGCCCTCGCCGCCGTCGGCGTTGTCGGCGCCGCGGGAGAACAGGTCGTAGGCGCCATGCTGGCCGGGGAAACGATAGACGAACGCGTTGCCCCACGGATCGACCAGCGATTCCGCGTTCTTCAGGTAGGGGCCGTTCCAACTGTCCAGACCGGTCGGCCGGCTGACCAGGCTCTCCAGCCCCTCGTTGCTGCTCGGGTAGCGCCCGACTTCCAGCCGATAGAGATCGAGCGCCGCGCCGATGCGTTCGATCTGCACTTGCGCGGCGTTGGTCTTGGCGGTGCCGAAAACCTTGAACACGTCCGGGCCGACGACGACCGCCGCGATCAGCGCGACGATCAACAGGACGACCAGGATCTCCAGCAGGGTAAACCCGCCTTGGCGGCGCCGGCACGGGCGCCCGTGCCGGTCGGAAACCGTTCTTTCGAGCTTCGTCATGTCCCACTTTCCCTTGCGCATTACAGCGCCAGTTGTTGCACGCCCAACATCGGCACCAGGATCGAAACCATGATACCGGCGATGAGCAGTGCCATCACGATTGTCAGTCCCGGCAGCAGCAAAGACATAAATCGCTGCGTCGCGCGGTCGACCTCGTCATCGTACATTTCCGCGAGATGAAACAGCATCTCCTCGAGGCGGGCGCTTTCCTCGCCGATGCGCAGCAGATGCGTCGCCTGGTCGGGAAACAGGCCCTCCGCGGCCAATGGCTGAGTCAACGCGCTGCCTTCCTTGACGTCGCCGGCGACGCGTTCGAACGACCGCGCCAGGGCCCGGTTGGTCAGCGTTTCGCGGGCGATGCCAAGCGCCGCCAGCAGCGGCACCTGGTTGCGCAACAGCATCCCCAGGGTATAGCAGATCCGCGCCACCTCGCCCTTCAAAAGCAGCGGGCCGAGGCCGGGTACGCGCAGCAGCCAGCGGTCGAACGCCACCCGCTGCTCGGGATCGCGGCGCAGGCGCATGACGACGAGCAGCCCGACCAGCGACAGGCCGATCGGCAGCCACCAGAATCGCGCGGCGATATCGCCGACCGCGACGACGATCTTCGTGATCAGCGGCAGCTCGATGTTCGCCTGGTTGAAGATGTCGGCGAAACTGGGAATGACGACGGTCATGATGACGAGGATCGAGATCAGCGCCGAGACCAGCAGGACGGCCGGATAGATCATCGCCGAGCGCAGTTTCTGCTTCGCCTTCTGGGCGTGTTCCATGTGGCCCACGGTGCGGTCGAGCACGCTGTCGAGGGTGCCGCCCGCCTCGCCGGCGCGCACCATGCCGATGCAAAAGCGGTCGAAGGTGTCGTCCTGCGCCGCCATCGCTTGCGACAGCGGCATGCCGTCGCGCACCTTCGCCAGGATATCCGCCAGGACGTCCTTCGCCCGCCCCTTGGTCGAGAATGACGTCATCACCGTGAGCGCCTTGTCGATGGCGAGGCCGGCCTGCAGCAGGGTCGCCAGCTCGCGCAGCACCACCGTCACTTCGCCCCGCGACACCCCCCGGCGGCGCGGATGGAGGCCCTGCCAGCGCATCGCCGGCGCAGGGCCGCGTTCGTCCGCCGACAACGGCAGCAGGTCCTGGTTGCGCAGGCTCTCGATGACCTGCAACTGACTGGCCGCCTCCATGCGCCCCTCGACGATCTCGCCCGGCCCCTTCATCGCCCGGTAATGAAATGTCGGCATGCCCTGACGTCACACTTCCCGGGTCACCCGCAGCACTTCCTCGAGGCTGGTGGTGCCGGCCAAGACCTTGCGGATGCCGTCCTGATAGAGGGTGCGCATGCCGGCTTCCTCGGCGGTTCGCTGGATCTGGCTGGAATCGGCATGCCGCAGCACGAGCTGGCGAATGGCGTCGTTCATCACCAGGATCTCGGTGATCCCGGTGCGTCCCCGATAGCCGGTGTGGCCGCAGTGATCGCAGCCGACCGGGCGGTGGACGGTCCAGCCGCCGGCGGGCCGCGGCGGGAAGGAGAACTGTTCGGCCAGCGTCGCCGCGTTGGGGTCCGGCTCGCGGCAGTGGGGACACAGCCGGCGCACCAGGCGCTGCGCGGTGATGCCGTTGACCGTCGAGCCGAGCAGATAGGCCTCCAGCCCCATGTCCAGCAGCCGGGTCACCGAGGCGGCGGCGGAATTGGTGTGCAGCGTCGACAGCACCAGATGGCCGGTCAACGCCGACTGAGCGGCGATCTGCGCCGTC
>CAYWRP010000029.1:0-35811 GCA_964460955.1 uncultured Rhodospirillaceae bacterium
GGCGACCACCGCCGCGTGGCTGGTCATGCCGCCGCGGGTGGTCAGAATGCCTTGCGCGACATGCATGCCGCCGATGTCTTCCGGCGACGTTTCGATGCGCGTCAGGATGACCTTCTTGCCTTCCTTGGTCCAGTTTTCGGCATCCTCGGCGGTGAAGACGATTTGACCGGAGGCGGCGCCCGGTGACGCTGGCAACCCCTTGCCCATCTTCTCCTTCGGCGCCGCCGGGTCGAGCATGGGATGGAGGAGTTGGTCGAGATGCGCCGGATCGATGCGGTTGATGGCCTCGTTCTTGTCGATCAGGCCCTCTTCGCACATCTCGACGGCAACGCGCAGGGCCGATTGCGAGGTCCGCTTGCCGTTACGGGTCTGCAGCATCCAGAGCTTACCCTTCTGGATGGTAAACTCCATATCCTGCATGTCCTTGTAGTGCGTCTCGAGCTTCGTGCGGATGGCGTCGAGTTCACTGTAGAGCTGCGGCATCAACTCTTGCATCGACGGCAGATCGACACCGAGCTTGGCCTTCGCCGCCTCGTTCAGGGGCTGCGGCGTGCGAATGCCGGCGACCACGTCCTCGCCCTGGGCATTGACCAGGTATTCGCCGTAAAACACGTTTTCACCGGTCGAGGGGTCGCGGGTGAAGCAGACGCCGGTGGCCGAGTCGGTGCCCATATTGCCGAACACCATCGCCTGCACGTTCACCGCCGTGCCCCATTCCTCGGGAATGTTGTACATCTTGCGATAGGTGATGGCGCGTTTGTTCATCCAACTGCCGAACACGGCGCCGATGGCGCCCCACAGCTGTTCGTGCGGGTCCTGTGGGAACGAGTGGCCGAGGTGCTTCTTGACCTCGGTCTTGAACCCGACAATCACCGCCTTCCAATCGTCGGCCGTCAGATCGACGTCGAGCACCTTTCCGGTGGCTTCCTTGTGTTCCTCCAGCAGCGTTTCGAAATGGTGGCCGGAGACGCCGAGCACGACGTTCGAGTACATGGAAATGAAGCGGCGGTAGCTGTCGTAGGCGAAGCGGGGATCGCCGGTATTCTTGGCCAACACTTCGACGGTCTCGTCGTTGAGGCCGAGGTTGAGGACGGTGTCCATCATGCCGGGCATTGACGCGCGGGCGCCCGAGCGCACGGAAACCAGGAGCAGCGGCCCTTCCTTGGCGCCGAACTTGGCACTCATGGAGTTCTCGATGAACGCGAGCCCGGCGTTCACCTGTTCTTGCAGTTCGTCGGGGTATTTCTCGTTCTTGGTGTAATAGATACAGCAGTCGGTGCTGATCGTCATGCCAGCCGGAACCGGCACGCCGAGATTGCTCATTTCGGCGAGGTTGGCGCCCTTGCCGCCGAGCAAATTCTTCATGTCGGACCGCCCCTCGGCGGTACCGTCGCCAAACGTGTATACCCACTTCGTCATTCCTGGTGCTCCTATCCCTCAACCAAAGTAAAGTCCGCAACTCCTCCGAGAGCGGCCCGGATCTGCGACAGCATGCGCAGCCGGTTGGCTCTCAAACCAGGATCCGGGCAATTGACGGTGACGTCGTCGAAAAACGAATCCACCGGTGCCCGCAACTCGGCGAGTTCTGCCATGGCGCGTGCGAAATCCTCGGCGGCCAAGGACCGGTCGATCCGCGCCTTCGCCTTTTCGAGGCTCGCGTGCAGATCCCGCTCGGCCGCTTTTTCGAGAAGGGCTTCGTCGACCTTTCCCCCGTACTCCCTGTTATCCTTGGTTTCTTCGATACGGACGATGTTACTAGCCCGCTTAAAGGCGACCAGCAAATTAGCACCGTCCTCGGTGGCGAGAAAGCCCTTAAGCGCATCGACTTGCATCAGCATTCGCACCAAATCATCCGGCGCGCCGCGCGCGAACACGGCGCTGATCAGATCATGCCGCACGCCCTCGCCCTTCAGGTGCACCTTGAGGCGGTCGGCGAAGAAGGCCAGCAACTCCTCGGCAAGGTCAGCCGGCGCGTTCCGTCGCACCGCGTCTGGATAGATCGCCAGCGCGGCGGTGAACACCGGGCGCAGCGGCACCCGCAGCCGGTTCTCGAGAATGATGCGGATGACACCGAGCGCGGCGCGGCGCAGGGCGAACGGGTCGCGCGAGCCGGTCGGCTTTTCGTCGACGGCGAAGAAGCCGGTCAGGGTGTCGATCTTGTCGGCGAGCGCCACCGTCGCCGCCACCGGTTCCGTCGGGCAGGCGTCGGTGGGTCCTTGCGGCGCATAGTGGGTGGCGATGGCGTCGGCGACGCGCGGGTCCTCGCCGCCGTGGAGGGCGTAATAGCGGCCCACCACCCCCTGCAGTTCCGGGAACTCGCCGACCATGTCCGTCGTCAGGTCGGCCTTGGCGAGGAAGGCGGCGCGCGCGGCGATCTCGGGTTCGGCCCGCGTATACGCGCTGAGCCGGCCCGCCAGGGCGACCAAGCGTTCGACGCGCTCGCGGTCGGAGCCCAACTTGGCGTGAAACACCCGCTCGGCGAGTTTGTCGACGCGCGCCGCCAGCGGCCGCTTGCGGTCCTGGTCCCAGAAGAACTTGGCATCGGACAGCCGCGCCCGCAGGACCCGTTCGTTGCCGGCGACGATCGCCGCCCCGCCGTCGGCGGTTTCCATGTTGGCGACGCAAATGAACCGTGGCGCCAGGGCCCCCGTCGCATCGAGGAGCGAGAAATACTTCTGATGGGTGCGCATGGCCGTGGCGAGCACCTCCGGCGGCACGTCCATGAAGGAATCGTCGATGCGGCCCATCAGCACCACCGGCCATTCGACCAGCCCCGTCACTTCGTCGAGCAGCGCCGGGTCCGGCTTGACGGTCAGCCCTTCCGCCTCGGCGAGGCGCTCCGCGGCGGCTTCGATCAGCGCCCGTCGCGCCGCCGGCTCGATCATCACGTGCGCGGCGGCCAGCCGGCCGCGATAGTCGGCGAAATCGGCCACCTCGAAGGCCTCCGGCGCCATGAAGCGGTGACCGGAGGTGCGGGCGTTGGCATGCAGCGCCGCGTCGGCCGTGCCGCCGCCGAGCGGAAAGGCAAGGTGGAGTGGCCGGCCGTCGAAGATGGCGAGGATGTTGTGCAACGGCCGCACCCAGCGCACGCCAAAGCCGCCCCAGCGCATGGACTTCGGCCACGAGAACGCCAACAGCGTCTCGCCGGTAATGTCGCTCAATACCTCCTCGGTCGGCCGCCCCGAGACCTCGACCTGGCTGAAATAGAAGGTGCCCTTCTTTTCCTGCCGCAGCGAGACGGCGACGGCGCCGTGTTCGCCGACGATCTGCACGGACTGCCACGGCTCCAGGCCGCGCACCCGGGCCAGCGTTTCCGCGTCGGCCAGGATGCCGGCGGCGCCGAGAAAACCGGTCATCGCCTGGTCGGGCGCGGCGAGACGGGGGCCGCGCCGCTCCTCGACGACATCCGGCTGCTTCGCCGGCAGGCCGTCGACGACGAGAATCAGCCGCCGCGGCGTCGCCATCGCCTGCGCGGCGCCATAGACGAGGCCGGCCTCCTGCAGCCGCTGGCAGACCAGGCGTTGCAGATCGTCGGCGGCCCGAGCCTGCATCCGCGCCGGGATTTCTTCGCTCAGGATCTCGAGGAGGAATTCGGTCATCGCCGGCTCAAACCGCGTGGCCGCGGCTTTTCAGCCACGCTTCCGCCGACCCGCGCGCCAGCGCCCGCACGCGGCCGATGTAGGCGGCGCGCTCGGTGACGCTGATGACGCCGCGCGCGTCCAGCAGGTTGAACACGTGACTGGCCTTAATGCACTGCTCGTAGGCCGGCAGCGCCAGCGGCGTCTCCAGCCCCAACAGCGCCTGGCACTGTGCCTCGGCGTCCGCGAAATGACGGAACAGCGCGTCCGTGTTGGCGTGCTCGAAATTGAACGCCGAGCCCTCGCGCTCGTTCTGCAGGAACACGTCGCCGTAGGTGGTGCCGGCGCCATCGAAATCGAGGTCGTAGACGTTCTCGACGCCCTGGATGTACATCGCCAGGCGCTCCAGCCCGTAGGTCAACTCGACCGACACCGGGTTGCATTCGATGCCGCCCACCTGCTGGAAGTAGGTGTACTGGGTGACCTCCATGCCGTCGCACCACACCTCCCAGCCGAGCCCCCAGGCGCCCAAGGTCGGGCTTTCCCAGTCGTCCTCGACGAAGCGGATGTCGTGTTGCAGGGGATCGATGCCGAGGTGGCGCAGACTTTCCAGGTAAAGCTCTTGAGACCCCAGCGGCGACGGCTTCAGCAGGACCTGGAACTGGTAGTAGTGCTGCAGGCGGTTCGGGTTCTCGCCGTAGCGCCCGTCGGTCGGCCGGCGCGACGGCTGGACGTAGGCGCAGCGCCAAGGCTCCGGCCCCAGCGCGCGCAGCGTCGTCGCCGGATGAAAGGTGCCCGCGCCGACCTCCATGTCGTAAGGCTGCAGGATGACGCATTGGCGCTCGGCCCAGAAGGTCTGCAACGCCAGGATGAGGGACTGAAAGCTCGGTTTCGCAGATGCCATGACGCAGTGCCGTGCCGGTCGATCGCGGCACTGGGAATTAAGATGGAACGGTTTGAAACGGGGCGACGGCGTCCCGGCGAGTGTATCCCCGGCAACAATCGCCCGGACCATACGTCCCCGGACCGGGCTTGGTCAAGGCGGGGGTAACGGGTCAGTCGCCGCCGAAACAACTATCGACACGTTTCTTCACCGTGATATGCAGTTCCTGTCTATTGACTACACGTTCTGGAGTATCACGAGGTGGGACCGGAACATACTGTCGCGGGATTAGGGCTTGTGGAATGGCTCGCGGTCCTCCTGACGGCGATCGCGGCCATTCTGACGGCAATCGCCGTATCCCTGGTCGGCGTGGCCTGGATTTCCTATGCAAACTTCAAACGAATAGCACGCCAATCCGCGAGAGAAGAAGCCCGCCAAGTCGCGGCGAATATCGCGGAACAAGAGGCAAACCACTATATTCAAAGAGAGCTTCCACAGATTCTGGCCGCTTACCGACCGTTTCTAGGGGATCCGGGCAGCGACGAGGATGCCAATGAAATTGCCCAAACTCAGGACGGTGGCATGTCGAACGAGGAGAACCGGTCTTGAAATACGCCGACGAGTTGTCGCTAGTGAACCACTTTATGGAAACGGCGCCGGTCGACGTTGAAGGCTTGGCCAGAGCGCTAGGCGTCCGGGTCCGGCGCGCATGGCTGGACGGGCAGCTCTCCGGCATGATCGAGCGGAACACTGACGGCAAGTACGTCATTACGGTGAACGCGAGTGATCGCCACGAGCGGCAACGTTTCACAATTGCCCATGAACTCGGCCATTATATGCTCCATCGGAGCCTAATCGGTGATGGCGTCGACGATGATCGAGCCTACCGGAGCACCAGCGGCGGCAAATATCACAATCTCAATATCGGTCCGCGACAGGAAACGGAGGCTAACCGGTTCGCCGCCAATCTCCTCATGCCGAGAGAATTGATCTCAAAGCTGAAACGTGATCGTGGTCTGCGGACGACAGATGACCTCGCCACCGCCCTGGCGGTCTCGAAACAGGCGATGGCCATTCGCGAGGGCCGCGCTGCTTAAACGCTGCCCCTAAACCCGGAAGTGGGCATTGAGGACGTCGGACTGCGGGCCGGAAAAGACGAGCGGCGCGTCGAGGATCAAGAGGCAGACGCAGTCCTCGTCGCTATCGACGACGGGCTCGTGCTCGTCCTGAGGACTGATGTAGGCGAAGTCGCCGCGCTCGAAGCCGGCGTCGCCGACGCGCAGGCCGCCGGCGAGGACGACCAACATTTCGTTGCCCATGTGCCCGTGCATCGGCACGCATTCGCCGCGCTTGGCGCGCAACAGGGAAACCCGATAGGGCGCGAAACCCGGTAGGAGCGCTTCGTCGAACAGGCCGGCGACGCGCTGCCACGGCAGGTCGGCGAGCGGGCATCCGACGCGGCGCGCCAGCGCTTGCGGCACGATCGCGTCGTCCAACCCCGCCTCGGCGGTGGCGCCCGCCGGTGCCTCACCCACGTCCAGCCGATCGAAAATCGCTTCGAGCATCCCGGGTGACGTCGCCACCGGCTGCAACGCCTCCAGCATCGCGCCCCCCACCGCCTCCATCTCGCCGACGGCCCGCCGCGATTCGGGGCACAGCTCGAGATGGGTTTCGACGGCCAGGCGCACCGCCTCGGGCAGACGGCCGGCGGCATAATCCATCAGCAGCTCCAGTGGCGGATTGTGCGCCGTCATACGAATGCCTCCAGATCTCTGCCCTGCAGCCGTGTCAGCGCAAGGCGGATGCGGGATTTGACGGTACCGAGCGGCAGGTCGAGTTCCTCGGCGATGGCGCTGTGCGACTTGTCCTCGAAAAACGCCTTCTGCAACACGAGGAGTTGTTCCGGCGGCAGCGTCTTCAGCGCGGCGCGGATCGCCTCGCCGGCCTTGCCGGCATCGTAGGCATCATCGGCATCGACGATATCGGCCGGGCGGTTCTCGACTTCGTCGAGATCGGTCGACGCGAATTTGTTACGGCGCGCGAGATCGATCCGTTTGTTGCGGACGACGGTAAACATCCAGGTCGAGGCATTGGCCTTCCTACGGTCGAACGTATCGGCACGGCGCCAAACAGCGATCATCGCTTCCTGGGTCAGCTCCTCCGCCTCGGCGGCGCCGCAGCCCAAGCGCATCGCATAGGCCTTGAAGCGCGGCGCATAGTATTCGAACAGGCGGGCGAAGGCCTGCTTGTCCCGCCGCGCCGCGACGGCCTCGATGAGTTCACAGTATTCCTGGTTACTCAACGTTGTTCCCCTTCACGGATCCACCCGCCATTTTTGTTGCCGAAACAGGGTTCGCGTTTTGCTCTCGAGTATCGTCAGTGACCGCGCTGGACGCAAGCCCTTCGTCCGCCAGTATCCTGAGTCCAACGCTGGACATATCAAGGACATGCGTGCCGATGCGGTCAACTACAAGCGGCTTCATATCGACTTTGCGAACCGCATGCATTGTATCGAGGCCGCCCGCGCGCTCGCGTCAATGAGTCAGCGCGGCCCGCCAGACCCCGTAGCGGGACGTCGCGCGGTCCTCGCGCGAGGGGAGACCGCTCACATAACAGCCGAGGACCGGGTCTTTGGCAACCAGCGGCTGAAGACTCTCCCGCAGGATGGCGAGCCACGCCGTGTGATCCTCGGCGCTGTAGCCGCAGCGCACGAGGACATATCGGAACGCGATGATGTAGGCGGCAATGAAGTCGATCCGCCCCGACCGGGCCAGGCGGACAAGTCGCCGTAAATCCGTGCGCATTTCCGGATCCGCGCCGCCGCCGGCGACGAACGTGAAGGCGAGGCGATGCGCCTTGAGGTGATAGTCCCAATCGCCGATCTGCTCCTCGAGCACCTCCTCGGAAACGGAGACCCGCGTCAGGGGGTGAATGTAGACGAGCCCCTGCATGCCGTCGTCGTCCGCCGACACCTCCATCCGGTGCTGGCGCGCGAGGCGGAACATGATCTCGTTGTTGGTGGCGAACAGCGCGTAGTAGCGGCTCGCCGCGTGGTTCCGCGCCCACAACAGCGCGCGCTCCAACAGGTGATAGCCGAGCCCGTGCCGCCGCGCCGCCGGCACCACCGAAAGACCGACCTCGGCGAATCGCTCGCCCGCGCGGTCGGCGAGTGACACGGTGATCGCGCCGTCGAGCAACAGGTCGTCGCCGTAGTGGCCGATGATAACGGTGTCGGGGTCGGCCTGCAGGGCGAGGACGAAGCGGTCGATCCAGGCATCGTTGACCGGGTGGTTGAAGCGCGAAATGCGGTCCTTGCGGCCGAGCATTCTAAGATGGCGCGCATAGTCCGGGTAGTCGGCGCGGTCCAGGATGTGCGTCGCCTGGAACGCGGCGGCGCCCCACAACCGGTGCGCCTGGCGGCGGGTCAGGATGCGCGAGGGGATAAGCGCGAAGGGCGAAGCGCCGCGCAAGCCCTCGGAGCCCTGGTCGCGTCGCGCGATCGTCTGGGCGATCACGCGAATCGGCGCGGCAAGAAGCGCGCGCCAGTCGGTGACGAAGGCGGGCGTTTCCCGACAGCTCCGTTCCCAGCGCCCGACCACCGCCACCGCCTCCTGGACAAGGTCTGGTTCCGCGCGTAACGCCCGCCCGATCAGCCGGTGATGGGCGAGGGACAACCACTGCGCGGCGGGCGTTTTCCGCATCGATGCCGGATCATCCAAGAGGTCTCGAAAGTAAACAAGTAGTTTACCACTTCTGGCCAGCGGTTTCACCCAGCCGTGACCGCGATGAGTGATGCCATAATTCGACGCTCACAGCGCCGACGGCAGCAACAGGACGATAAGGACGAAAGCCAACCCAGTCAGCACAAGCACGGAAACGTGCAGCACCAGGAGGGCGTCCCCCATCAAGGCCAGCAAGAGCAAGGCGGCAAGCGCGGCGGCGAAGCGAACCAGCCAACGATTGGCCGCCGCGTCGTCGTCCGCGTCGCTGACCGCGGCGGCTTCCTTGCCTGCCGCAGGGCCTGTCGCCGGCACGCGTCCGCCGAGGAACGTGAGTTGGGTGAACAGCCGCCGGCTCTCGCCACAGAAAATGGCCGCCGCCGCGGCGATCCCGATGACCACGACCAGGGCGATGCCATGCCATGGCGCGCCGGTGAACGCGAGGTAGCCGGCGCCGGCGGCGGCGAGGACCAGCGAGGCATAAGGGAGCAGCGGGACAAGGCGGATCGGCAGGCCGGCGATGCCGCGCGAGCGGCGGTCGTCGGCGGCCATGCTGCCGCTGATATCACCCAGCGAGCGAAGGAAAAACCAACCTGCGAGCGGCGCCGTCACGCCAAGCAGGATGAGGCCGACCGGATCGTCGAAGCCGTTCTTCGGCCCCGGAAACACCAGCCACCACAAGAGGATCCAGGCCATATACGGCACGAGCATGAAAAAACCGATGGCGTAGGGAAGGGCTACCATCAGTCGGTTCAGTGTCCCGTGCCGGTTCATCTCTTGCCTCCATGGCCGTTGTTGCACCGCATCATGGATATGGGGCCGGCGATCCGCCCCACAAGATAGAGAATGCGCCTCGTTATGAACAACAGCAGGCAATCGGCCTGTTTGGCACCGCTGACGGGCCTAAGACCTCGCGCGCGACAATCAGTGATGGCGATCAGCCGCGTAGGGGCAGTCGGCGCGGCCGCAGCTGGTGGCGCCGCGCCGGTCGACGTAAGTGCCGCATACTCGGCAGGCGACGAACGACTCCGCCGCGTCCTGCGCCGCCGCCTTCCGGCCACCGCCCTCGCCGAGGCGTTGCCGCCGCGCCGCATCCTGGGCGCGAAGCGTCCGCAGGCGCTTGTTCCAACGGAAGATAAGCCAGACCAGGGTGGCCACCGCCACCGTGAAGAGGATTTGCGTCAGGCCCAAGCCGAACATCGTCTCCCCCCGGCGTCGCAGCGGCTTGCGAAGCCGACATCCGCCGCGCCCCTTAGAGCCCGTAGCGCGACCACAGCAGTCTTTCCTCGACGCTGGTGATTAATTCGGCGGCGATATCCGATGGCGCGCCGACACGCTGTTTCAAATACGCCATGCCGAGCTGTCGCCGCCACCAGGGTTTCGACTCGCCAACGAGCCGCAAACGCACCTTGTCGCCGAAACGTTCGCGCATGACGCTCCGTAGGTCGCCAAGACCGTCGACGAGGCCGAGTTCGACGGCACGTCGCCCGGTCCAGAACCGTCCCGAGAACAACTCCTCGTTCTCCGCCTTCAGCTTGTCGCCGCGCCGATCGCGTACCTGCTGGCAGAAGGCGTCGTGGATGTCTTCCTGGAGGTCCCTGAGGTGCTTGACGTCATCGGCGTTTTCGGGCTGGAACGGATCCAGCGCGCCCTTGTGCTCGCCCGCCGTATAGACGCGCCGCTCGATGCCAAGCCTCTCGAGGACCTTCGGAAAACCGAAACTCTGGCTGATGACGCCGATCGAGCCGACGATCGAACTCTCGTCGGCGAAGATCTCGTCGCCGGCCGACAGCAGCCAATAACCGCCGGATGCCGCCACATCCTCGGCGAAGGCGAAAACGGGCAGTTCCTTTTCCGCCGCCAGCGCGCGGATGCGCCGCGTGATCAGCGCCGACTGCACCGGCGAGCCGCCGGGCGAGTTGACGGCAAGCGCCACCGCCTTGGCGTCCGGCATGGAAAACGCCCGCTCCAAGGCCCCGGCGACGGTCGCCAGCGACAGGCCGCGCCGCAGCGGCCCCATCTGGCCAATGATGCCGCTCAGCCGCACCACTGGCACGATCGGCGGCGGATTGCGGAATTTCTCGAAGGGCAGCCACCGCCAGAGGGCGCGAAGACGCATGGTTGATCCTGAACCGTGTCGGTTTGCGAAGTTGAAGCAAATGTCGAGGGGCGGCGGCCCCGGGTCAAGCCCCTTGACCCAGCGGCGCGCCGCTCAACCGAGCGCCGCCGCGTCGCGCAGGATGCGCTCGGCGGCCGGCGTGTAGCGGCCGTCCGGCTGGTGCAGCAGCAGCCCCGGCATCAACGCCAGCGGCGCCTTGGAGTCCTTGCAGCCGTGCACGATAACGCGCTTCGCCGGTTTCGTGGCGTCGGCGCTGCTCCACAGCGGGATGACCGTCAACGCGCCGAGGCGCCCCTTGAGAGAGACCAGCAGATCATCCAAGCGATCGGCGCGGTGGATCAACGTCACCCGCCCCTTCGGCCTCACCATCAGCAGACAAAACCGCAACCACCGCTCAAGCCCGCCCGCGTCCTCCATCATCGCCCGCGCCTTGGCGGCGTCGGCCGGCGAACGCCCCTGCCCGGCGGCGATGTAGGGCGGGTTGGCCATGACATGTTCGAAAGCCGCCGGAGCGAGGCGGCTCGGCGGTTGCCGCAGGTCGCCGGTAAAAAACTCGGCGCAGTCGCCGAGGCCGCTGGCCCGCGCATTTTCGGCGGCGAGGCGGATCAGCACCGGTTCGACGTCGATCCCGGTCACCTGGACGTCGCCGGCACGCGCCGCCAGACACAGGGCCGCCGCGCCGACGCCGCAGCCGACGTCGAGGACCTTGTCGCCGGCCTTGGCCGGGACCGCCGCGGCGAGGAACACCGGATCGATGCCGGCCCGGTAGCCGGCCGCCGGTTGGCGCAGGACGACACGGCCGCCGAGCAGCGCATCCTCGGTGACGGCGTCAGTGGTCACCCGGCGGCTCCTCCGTGGATTGGATGTCGGCAAGAACCCGCTTGGAGGCGTCGAGATCGTCTTCGTCGACCATCACGCGGGCGTTCACCGCCGGCAAGGCGCCGCCATAGACGCTGGCGGTGTGGCGATCGAGGATGACGTACTTGATGCCGGCATCGTCCAATCTCACCTCCAATAAAGAGAGGAGAACAACGTCATCGGTACGGATCAGTTCTTTCATGCGAGCTCTTTGGAGTCGGCGGCGGTTGGTGATGGTCTGGCCGCGCGGCTGGACAGCCTAAGCAGACTTGACCCAGCGTGACGGCGCTCCCTATGCTCCGACGAGCATGAAAAGGCGTCAAGACCGATAATCGACATGGCAGCAGAGGACACCGCGTGGACGCCGCATTAACTCTTGATCGACACAGATACGGCCGCCCGTCCATGGACTCCCTCGCCCAGCTGGTTGCCGACGACCTCGAAGCCGTCAACGCGGTGATCCTCGACCGGATGCAAAGCCCGGTCGCCTTGATCCCGCAGCTAGCCGGCCATGTGATCGCCGCCGGCGGCAAGCGCCTGCGCCCGATGTTGACGTTGGCGTCGGCCAAGCTGTTCGGCTACCAGGGGCGCCGACACATCGACCTCGCCGCCTGCGTCGAGTTCATTCACACCGCCACTCTGCTGCATGACGACGTGGTCGACGAAAGCGCGCTGCGCCGCGGCTCGGCCTCCGCCAACGCGGTGTGGGGGAACCAGGCGAGCGTCCTCGTCGGCGATTACCTGTTCAGCCGCGCCTTCGAGGTGATGGTCGAGGACGGCTCGCTGGAAGTCCTGTCGATCCTGTCGCGCGCCTCGTCGGTGATCGCCGAGGGCGAAGTGATGCAGCTGACCACCACCAACGACATCACAACCACCGAGGAAGCCTACCTCGACGTCATCAGTTCGAAGACGGCCGCCCTGTTCGCCGCCGCCTGTCGCATTGGCGCCGTCGTCGCCGAGCGGCCGCGCGCCGAGGCGGATGCCCTCGAACGGTTCGGCCGCAACCTCGGGGTCGCCTTCCAACTGATCGACGACGTCCTCGACTATTCGGCCAAGCAGCTCACCCTCGGCAAGACAATCGGCGACGACTTCCGCGAGGGCAAGGTGAGCCTGCCGGTGATCCTCGCCTTCAATCGCGGCGGCGACGCGGAAAAGGCGTTCTGGCGGCGCACCATCGAGGAGATGGAGCAGACCGACGCCGACCTGACCACGGCGACGCGGTACATGAACAGCCACGGCGCGCTGACCGACGCCATCGAGCGGGCGCGTCAGTACGGCAACGCGGCCATCGAGGCGCTTTCGCCGATGGAGGACAGTCCGGCGCAGCGGGCCCTCATCGAGGCGGTCGATTTCAGCATCGAACGCGCGCATTAGGGCGGCCGCGGGCGGCGATCCGTGTCTCCTCCCTTGCCCTCCACCGATCCGGATTGATATAGAGTAAGGGTATGCGCGGGACGGAGTGTAGCTCAGCCTGGTAGAGCACTGTCTTCGGGAGGCAGGGGCCGGAGGTTCGAATCCTCTCACTCCGACCATCACGCCGGCAACCGTCGCCCCGTCGCTTCACGGATAACCGACCGCGAACATCTCATCCCCTCGATGCAGCTGGCCTAAATGCCGCCGCCGGCCTCCAACAGGCCGGTGAGGTGTTCGACCCGCTTGAGGAGGGTATGCAAGGGCTCGTCCCGGTAGCCGTGCGCCTCCAACTCACGCAGCGTGTTGATCAGGTAATCGCGGTTCAGGCCGGCATTGCCGCAGGCCTCGCAGATGATTCGCGCCGATTGTTCCAGCCCGAGGTCGCCGGCGTATTGCGGGTGCCCGGGATCGGCGACGAAGGTATAGGCGTCGATCTCGACATCCTCCAGACTGACCGTCACCGTGCGCGGCAGGTAGGCGTACGAGACCAACTCGCGCTCGTCGAGGTAGGCGCGCACCGTCTCCTCGCTCGCCGGATCGACGCGGTACGCGATGCCGCGACAGGTGCCGCCCTGGTCGAGGCCGAGCACCAGCCCCGGCGCCTCCGGGGTGCCGCGGTAGTAGGTCGAGTACACGCAAAAAGCCCGGTGATAGCCCGCCAGCAGCGCCGGCCGCTTGTCGAGAAAAGAAAACCCCGGCCGCCACATCAGCGAGCCGTAGGCGAACACCCAGAAATCATCTTGATCGGCCATGGTGGCGAGGGTTGCCGGGGAGGCGCCCGGTGTCAATCGCCGCGGCGCAATCACGGTGATCGGCGCAACGCATTCCAAGCCGGCGCAGACGGTTTCTGGACTTCCGTGACGCGTCGTGGCAGGTTAACGAAAGATCATCTATCGAACGGCGCGGCGCGTAAGTCGGGCATTAAGAAAGAAGGAAAGAGGAAATCGTAATGAAGATAAAGGTCTTAGCTCTGGCAGCGGCGGGTATCCTGGCCACAACGCCCATGCAAGCGGACGCGGCCGACGCGGCAGCCGGGGAAAAGGTTTTCAAGACACGGTGCATGACCTGCCACATGGCCGAGCCCGGCAAACACAAGGTCGGCCCCTCGCTGTATGGCGTCGTCGGCCGGGAAGCCGGCACGACGGACTTCAAGCGCTATGTCGGCCTCAAGGGTGTCGACTTCGTTTGGAACGAAGAGAACCTCTACGAGTACATCGCCGATCCGAACAAGTTCATTCGCGAGAAAACGGACAACAAGCGGTCGGGGATGGCCTTCAAGCTTCCCGATTCCGACGATCGCAAGGACGTCATCGCCTACCTGAAGACGCTGCAGTAACCCCGCGCCGCGAACGGCATGAGCCAGGAAAGTTGTCGGCTCATGCCGCGTGGCGCGCGGCTCAGGTTCGCGCATCGCGGCAATCTCCGATCGACGCGCAATACGCCTCGCGGACCTAGCGAACGACGATCACCGAACACGCGGCATGGCGCACCACGCGCGCCGCGTTCGGTCCGATCAGGTAATCCTTGAAATCAACGCGGCCGGCGGCGACGACGATCAGGTCGGCATTGATCCGCTCGGCGGCTTCGAGGATTTCCTGGTACACGGTGCCGACGCGGACGATTGTTCGCACCTTGAGGTCGTCCGGAATGCGTTGGCGGACAAACCTGGCCAAGCTTTCGTGCAGGGCGTCCTTCACCGTGTCCTCGTAATTCTCTGGGAAGAACTGGCCGACCAGCGGCATCTCGAAGCTGGGCGCGACGGATATCACGGTCAACGTCGCCTCCGGCGCCTGGCAAAGTTCCAGGGCCGCCGGAAGAGCGCGTCGCCACGTGCTGTCCTCGCTCGGATCGATGGCGAGGAGGATTCGTGTATACATCGCCCTGCTGCTTCCTCAATTCCCGTTGGTGTTCTGGCCGGCCGCGATCAGCGGGCGCACCCCGCCTCTATGCCGCCACGGCGGCGGACCGGCCATCGCGCGCCCGCCGGCGCCATTGCCCGGCCAGTATTCCGCCCAGCAGCACGAAGGCGAACGGCCAGACCCATTCCTTGGCCGGGCGATCCAACTGCTCGACATCGACGGCGGTGACATAGTCGCCGAACTCGATGCCGGCCTGTTCGGCCGGACCGTTGAAGTCCAGATCGGCGACATAGTAGCGCCCGTCCGGTTCCGGTTCGAGAACGAGGCCATAGTCTTCCGAGCCGGCCGCCGCTTCGTCCGCTGGCGGCGCCTCGAACAGAAACAGCTTGTAGCGGTCGCCGTAGCGCGTCTCCCGGGTGACGTGCAGACGGACCGTCCGTCCCGGCTCGATCGCCGTCTCTCCAGCGACGAAGGCAGGCAGTTTCGCATCGACGAATTCGGGATAGATCTGGTTCATGAAGGCGCCCGGACGGAACAACGCCAGCATGACGACGAGCAGGAGCGCCCGCTCCAACCACGTCGTGCGCACCAGCAGCCATCCCTGCGTGGCGGAGGAGAAACACAAGATGGCGATCAACGAAACAAGGAAGATCGTGATGCCGTGCAACCAGCTGTCGACGCCGATCAGCAGCAGCTGCGGGTTGAAGATGAAGATGAACGGCAGGATGGCGGTGCGGATATCGTAGAAAAACGACTGCACGCCGGTCAGCAGCGGATCGGCGCGGGAGATCGCCGAGGCGGCGAACGCGGCCAGACAGACCGGCGGCGTCGAATCCGCCATCAGGCCGAAGTAGAAAACGAACAGATGGACGGCGATCAGCGGCAGCACCAGGCCGGCGGCGCCGCCCAGTTCGACGAGGACGCCGGCGAGCAGCGAAGCGACGACCAGATAGTTGGCGGTGGTCGGCAGCCCCATGCCGAGGATGAGACACAAGACAGCCGTCAGGATCAGCAGGATGTAGACGTTGCCGCCGGAGATCGCCTCGACGACGCCGACCAGGGCGTTGTTGAGTCCGGTCGACGAGACGGCGCCGACGATGATCCCGGCCGTGCCGACGGCGATGGCGATGCCGATCATGTTGCGCGACCCGGCGACCATGCCGGCGTAGACGTTGGCGAGCCCCCGCGCGAAGGCGTCGATCGGCGAAATGGCGCGCGAGCGCAGGGCGACGATCACCGGTTCGACGACCATCAGGATCATCAGCAGCAAGATGGTGTAGAAAACGGCGCTGCCCGCCGTCCACTTCTCGACCATCAGCAGATAGACGAGAACGACCACCGGGATGAGGAAGTGGATGCCGGAGAAGAACGTCTGGCGCAGGCGGGGAATGTCCGCCTTCGGCAGCCCGCGCAGTCCGAGCTTCAGCGCTTCCAGGTGCGAGATGTAGAGGAGCGCCAGATAGCTTATGATCGCCGGTATGAACGCCGCGCTAACCACCTCGAAATAGGAGATGCCGATGAGTTCGGCCATGATGAAGGCGGCGGCGCCCATGATCGGCGGCATGATCTGGCCGTTGGTCGACGCCGCGACCTCGATGGCGCCGGCCTTGATCGCCGGCAGGCCGATCCGTTTCATCACCGGAATGGTGAAGGTGCCGGTGGTGACGACGTTGGCGATGGAGGAACCGGAAATCGCCCCGGTCATGCCGGAGGCGAGGATCGCCGCCTTCGCCGGGCCGCCGCGATAGCGGCCGACGAGGGCGAAGGCGAGATCGAGAAAATACCGGCCGGCGCCGGCCTTGTCGAGCAGCGCGCCGAACATCACGAACAGGAACACGAAGCTGACCGAGACATCGAGGGGGATGCCGAAAATCGCCTCGCCGCTCAGCCATTGGTATCCGATCAACCGGTTCAGCGATACGCCCTTGTGGGCGAGGATGTCCGGCATCGACTGGCCGAACACCGAATAGATCAGGAAGATCGACGCGACGATGACCAGCGGCAAGCCGATGGCGCGCCGCGTCGCCTCGAGCAGCAGCACGATGCCGATCCCGCCGATGATCGCCTCGACCGGGACCATTAACCCAAGGATCTCGGTTTGCAGCAGGATGCCCTGGCGGCGCACCAGCCCTTCATAGCCGATGTAGAGATAAAGCGCCGAGCCGGCGGCAAGAAAGGCGAGAACGACGTCGTACCAGGGGATGCGGTCGGAAACGAGCCGGCGCGAGATGGGGAACGTCAGGTAGCAAAGAAGCAGCGCGAACGCGAGGTGAATGCCGCGCTTTTCGACACCGACCAGTTGGCCGACATCCAGCATGAACGGCAGCGGAGAGGCGATCCATAGCTGGAACAGCGCCCAGGCAAGGGCGACCAGACTGAGGATGACGGCCAGCCGGGGGCCGTGCTTGTGGCCGGCGTAATCGATGTCTTCAAGTTGGCGGGCGAGATCTTCGCGGGAGATTTCGTCATCGGTCCCGGCAGCGGACCCCGTCGTCGGATGAGACATACGCGGCACTCAACAGAAGGGATCGGAGAACCCGCGGCGGCATGCGGCCGCGAGTTCTCCGCCCGGAGGCTGGCTGGATTACATCCAGCCCTGTTCCTTGTAGTAGCGCATGGCGCCGGGATGGAGCGGCGCCGACATGCCGTCCTTGATCATGTTTTCCGGTTGCAGGTTGGCGAACGCCGGGTGGAGCTGGCGGAAATCCTCGATGTTTTCCATTACCGCGCGCGTTACCTCGTAGACGGTCTGCTCGTCCTGGCTTTCCGAGGTGACGAAGGTCGCCATGACGCCGAAGGTGGTGACGTCCTCGGTGGTGGTCTTGTACGTGCCGGCCGGGATGGTCGCGAACGCGTAGTACGGGTTGTCGGCGACCAGTTGCTTCTCGATTTCGGTGTTCAGACTGATGATCCGCGCATCGCAGCCGTCGGTGGCCACGGCGACGCCGGCGTTGGGGACGCCCACCGTATAACCGAAGGCGTCGATGTTACCGTCGCACAGCGCGCTGGACTGTTCGGTGGACGTCAACTCGGTGGCAATGGCGAAATCATCGGTGGTCATGCCATACGCGTTCATCAGAACTTCCATCGTGCCGCGCTGGCCCGAACCGGGGTTGCCGATGTTAACCCGTTTGCCTTTCAAGTCCTCGAATGTCTCGATGCCGGAATCCTTGGCGACGATGATCTGGAACGGTTCCGGATGCACGGAGAAGACGCCGCGCAGGCCGGGGAACGGATTGACCCGGTCGGGCGCCGAGCCGTTGTAGGCATGATACTGCCAGTCCGACTGCGCGACGCCGAAATCGAGCTCGCCCTCGGCGATCTGGCCGATGTTGTAGGTCGATCCGCCGGTCGACGGCGCCGAACAGCGGATACCGTGCTGGCGGCCCTCCTTACGGCCCTCGGCCGCTTCCTTGTGGACCAGCCGGCAGATGGCGTTGCCGGTGGCGAAGTAGACGCCGGTCGGCCCGCCGGTGCCAATCGCAATGAACCGCCGCTCCTGCGCTTCCGCCGGCGACACACCAAAACCCGCCGCGGCAATCATGGCGGCGCAGCCCATCAACGCTAGAAATGTGTTTCTCATCTTGTCGGATACCTCTCGCTTACGATCCAGGGTTTTTGATCCAAGGTGGGATAGTGCGGCGGGCCGACGGCGCGCCCGGGTCGGCTCTGCAACGGCGCCCTCGGGCGCCCCGGTCAGTCGAGTGAAGTGCATCGCACCTCCTTGCCTGTCCCTCGCGCGGCGCTCGATGGGGTCCCGTCGAGGAGCCGGCCGCGCGATTGCCTCGTTGTTGACGCGCCAGCGCTGGTGTCTCGCGACCGCGACGCGGGCGAGGCGACCGCACCGTCAGCCGCCCCTCACGGAAATGGCCTTCCCAGATCGGGAAGACGAACACTGGACTGTGATCAACGCTTTCGCGTTTGACAAGAAAGGTTTCGCCCTTCGCCCCGCGAAAGATGAATTTTATCCCTCACCCAAGCGGCGGCAGCCCCCTGATCGCGGCATCGACACTGGCCGAGAGGCGATCGACCAGTTCGTCCAGTTGCGCCTCCTCGATGATGAACGGCGGCGCCAGCAGGACGTGATCGCCGGCCACGCCATCCGCCGTCCCGCCGTTGGGATAGCAGATGAGGCCGCGCGCCATCGCTTCCGCCTTGATCCGCGCATAGAGCATGAAGGCCGGGTCGAAGGGTTTCTTGGTCCGCTGGTCGGCGACCAGCTCGATGCCCCAGAACAACCCCCGGCCGCGTATGTCGCCGACGTGTGGATGATCGCCGAACGCGGCATCGAGCTTGGCGCGCAGCGCCGCGCCGCGCGCGCGAACCCGCGGCAGCAGCCGACGGTCGCGGATCGCCCGCTGGACGGCAAGTGCCGCGGCGCAGGCCGCCGCGTGGGCAATATACGTGTGGCCGTGGCGAAACGCGCCACTGCCCGCCTCGAAGGCGCCGTAGACCCGGTCGGCGACGAGGACGGCGCCGATCGGCTGGTAACCGGCGGCCAATCCCTTCGCGAGGCACAACAGATCCGGCGCGATCCCTTCCTGCTCGCAGGCATGCAGGGTGCCGGTCCGCCCCATGCCGCTCATCACCTCGTCCAGGATCAGCAGGACGCCATGGCGGTCGCAGATCTCACGGATCCGTTCGAAATAGCCGCGCACCGCCGGGACCGCGCCCAACGTCGCGCCGACGACCGTCTCGGCGATGAAGGCGGCGACGGTCTCCGGCCCCGCCGCCTCGATGGCGGCCTCCAACTCGTCGGCGACGCGGCGGCCATATGCTTCCGCGTCCTCGTCGTGCCCCGCCTCGCGATAGGCATAGCACGGCGCGATGAACCGGGTTGGCACCATCATCGGCCGGAAGATCTCGGCGCGGCCGGGATTGTCGCTGACGCCGAGCGCGCCCAGCGTATTGCCGTGATAGCTCTGGCGGCGGGCGATCACCTTGTGGCGCCGTGGCTGACCGATTTCGACGAAATACTGGCGGCTCATCTTCAACGCCGTTTCCACCGCGTCGGAGCCGTCGGAAACGAAATAGGCGTGGCCAAGCCCGGCGGGGGCGCCTTCGGTCAGCGCGTTCGCCAGCGCCTCGGTCACCTCGGAGGTGAAGAACGACGAGTGGACGAAGGCGATGCGGTCGATCTGCTCCTTGATCGCCGCCCGCACTTGCCGATCGTCATGGCCGAGCGAGGACACCGCGGCGCCGCCCGACGCATCGAGATACCGCTTGCCGTCGGCGTCGACGATGTAAACCCCTTCGCCGCGCAGGGCGACGGGCAGCGTCCCCCGCAGCGATCGGTGAAAAACGGCGGTGGCGGCGTTTCGGATGGACATCGGTTCGCTTTCTGGCTAGGTGTCGACGCGGTAACGGACTGGCACGACGCCGAATTCTAGTGCAATCGAGGCGCGGTGACGATCACCCGTTCGCGGCGACGACAAGAAAATATTGGTGGGACCATGGACATCAAAGACTACATCCGCGCCGTACCCGATTTCCCGAAGCCTGGCATCCTGTTCTACGACATCTCCACCCTGCTCGCGCACGCTGATGCCTGGGGCGTCGCCATGGGCCGGCTGGCGAAGTCGGTGAGCCGCCAGCAGCCGGACCTGCTGGCCGGCATCGAGTCGCGGGGGTTTCTCGTCGCCGCGCCGCTGGCGCTGAAGCTCGGGCTCGGTTTCGTCATGGTGCGCAAGCGCGGCAAACTGCCGGGCGAGACGGTGCCGTACGAATACGCCCTCGAGTACGGCAGCGATATCATCGAAATCCAGTCCGACGCCGTGCAACCCGGTCAGCGCGTGGTGATCCTCGATGATTTACTCGCCACCGGCGGCACCATGGCGGCGGCGACGAGCCTGTTCCGCCACGTCGGCGCGGACGTCGTCGGCGCCGCCTGCATCATCGAGCTGACCTTCCTTAAGGGGCGCGAGAAGATCGACCTGCCGTTCACCTCGCTCGTCGCCTACGACTCCTGAAGTCCCAGCGGTCCCGGCGCGTCGGCCAGCACCGCGCGCGCCACCTTCTTCATCACCGTCGGCAATGCCAGCCGGTCGAGTTCGGCCGGCCGGCACCAGATCCCCTCCTCGCTGGCGCCGGACGGCGTGAGGCGGACGACGGTCAGTTGCAGATGGAAATGGGTGAAGGTATGCCGGACGCGGGGAACCAGCGGCACGCCTCGCCCGGTGAGCGGTGACGCCGCCAGCGCGTCCTCCAGCGTCCACGTCTGATCAGGCCGCCAGTCGGTTGAGGGAAACTCCATCATCCCGCCGAGCAGGCCGCGGTCCGGCCGCCGGCGCACAAGCACCGCGCCGTCCTCACGTTCGATCCAGAACACGACCCCATGGCGGACCGGCTTTTCCGCCTTCGGCGCCTTGACGGGATAAACCTCTGGGGCGCCGGCGGCGCGCCCGCGGCAGGCGGCCGACCATGGGCAGGCGGTGCAGGCCGGGCGGCGCGGCGTACACACCGTCGCCCCCAATTCGATGATCGCCTGGGCGAAATCGCCGGCACGATGGCCGTCGGCCAGCGCCGCCGCATGCGCCGCCAGCCGGGACTGGGCGCGCGCACCCGCGGCGTCGACGGCATGCAGGCGGGAAAGGACCCGCGCCACGTTGCCGTCCACCGGCACCGCCGGCCGGCCGAAGGCGATCGCCGCCACCGCGGCGGCGGTGTAGGCGCCGATGCCCGGCAGCGCGCGGAGCCCGGCTTCGCTGTCGGGAAAGCGCCCGCCGTGATCGCGCGCCACGGTTCGCGCGCAGGCATGCAGGTTGCGAGCCCGGGCATAGTAGCCCAGCCCCTGCCACGCGTGCAGCACCGCGTCGAGGTCGGCGGCAGCGAGCGCCTCGACCGTCGGCCAGCGGCTAAGGAAGCGCTCGAAATAGGGGATGACGGTCGCCACCGTCGTCTGTTGCAGCATGATCTCGCTGATCCACACACGGTAGGGATCGGCCCGTTCGCCGGGTTCGGGCCGCCAAGGCAGCGACCGCCGCGCCCGGTCGTACCAGCCCAGCAGCGCCGCGCGCAGGACGGCTGGTTCGCCATCGGCGTGCCGATTGCCGCGATGGTGGGGCGAGTCTACCATGCGCCTGGACGATTTACGGGAGCCGCGCGTCGACAATGAAAAAATCGCCTACCAGCTTTCGCAGCGTCGGCGACTCGGTGGCCACGCTTACCCGACCGATTTTCGCCGAGCGGGGGTTCGTCAACGCCGAACTGCTCGCCGCCTGGCCGCGCGTCGTCGGCGCCGATCTCGCCGCCGTATGCGCGCCGACGCGGGTGAAATTTCCGCGAAAGGGCGGCCCCGGGGTCCTGCATCTGCGCCTCACCAACCCGGCCAAGGCGCCATTGATCCAGCATGACGAACCGGCCATCGTCGAACGAATCAACACCTTTTTCGGCTATCGGGCGATCGAACGGTTGCACTGTCAGCACGCCTCGCCACCGGCGGACACCCCACCCCGCCGCGACGCCGGCGAAACGGCGGCGACCGAATCGGTTGACGCGGCCGACGACCTCACCGCCCGCGTCGAGGATCCTGGTTTGCGTGCGGCGCTGCGCGCCCTCGGCGCCGCCACGCGTCCCAAACGGCCGGACCCCAACACGCGATAAACTCTCCCACACCAAGGATTTCTTCACCATTTGCCGTTACAGGAACGGGCCCGCCCCGGCGGCGCAGCGCGCGGGATGCGACGCACCGGCGGGCGCGGCGCTTGCCGGGTTCGGCGTCCGTCCCTATAGTTTGTCAACATCTTGTGGTACGGAGACGGCCTGTGCGTTTTCTGGTACAAAGTCTTGCTGTTCTCGGTTTCTTCCTCGGTGCCCTGACCGCCGATGCGGCCGATCTCGACACGCTCATGGCGGAGCGCTCGCTGGGTGATCCCGCGGCGCCGGTGACGATTCACGAATATTCCTCGCTGACCTGTCCGCATTGCGCTCAGTTTCACATGGAAACGCTGCCCCGGATCAAGGAGGCGTATATCGACACCGGCCAAGCGCGGTTCGTCTATCACGATTTTCCGCTGAACACGACGTCGGCGATGGCGGCGATGGTCGCCCGTTGCGTCGATCCGGAGCGCTATTTCGGCTTCCTCGATGTGCTCTACGGCGACCTTGAGGGCTGGGCGGCGAGTGGCGACGTGCGGCGGCAATTGGAAGTCCGCGCCCGCCTTGCGGGACTGTCCGCCGAGGAGTTCGACGCTTGCCTGCGGAACGAGGGGCTGTTCGAGGCCTTGAGCGACCAGCGCGACCGGGCGGCGCAGACCGTCGGCATCGACTCCACACCGACGTTCGTGATCAACGGACAGAAGCTCGTCGGCGCCTATCCGTTCGAGGATTTCGCCCGCGTCATCGATGCGGAATTGGCCGAAGCGCAACAACCCGCGTCCGGCACGGATTAGGCACTACGGGAGCGGCGATCGACAGGTGTGGCAGTTCAATCGGCTCCGAATCACCGGCTTTAAGTCGTTCGTCGAACCCAGTGATCTCCTGATCGAGCCGGGGCTGACGGGGATCGTCGGCCCCAACGGCTGCGGCAAGTCCAACCTCGTCGAGGCGCTGCGTTGGGTGATGGGCGAAAGCTCGGCGAAGATGATGCGCGGCGGCGAGATGGACGACGTCATCTTTTCCGGCTGCGCGGGCCGCGCCGCGCGGTCCATGGCCGAAGTCTCCCTTGAACTCGAAAACGGCGTCGAGCCCATCAACCTTGCGTTTGTCGACTCGCCGGAAGTGGTCATCAGCCGCCGCATCGAGCGCGATAAGGGCTCCAGCTACCGCGTCAACGGCCGCGAGGTTCGAGCCCGCGACGTCCAGCTCCTGTTCGCCGACGCGGCCTCCGGCCCGCGTTCCTCGGCGATGGTGACGCAAGGCCAGGTCGGCGCGCTGATCAACGCCAAACCAGCCGACCGGCGGCGCATCCTCGAGGAGGCGGCCGGCATTGCCGGCCTGCATGCCCGCCGCCAGGAGGCGGAAAGCCGGCTGAAAAGCGCCGAGGGTAATCTCGAACGCCTCGACGACGTCCTTGTCACCCTGGAAGGCCAACTGGCCAACCTGAAAAAACAGGCCCGCCAGGCGACCCGCTACCGCACCGTCGCCCAGCGTCTGCGCGAGACCGAGGCGGCGATCCTGCTCCTTAAATGGACGCAGGCCGCCGAGCGGGCCCGGTCTGCGGCCGACGCGCTGGCCGTCGCCGAGCGTCGGGTCACCGAGAGCGACGCCGCCGCCGTCACGGCCACGGCGAAGCGGGATGCGCTTGCCATCGAACTGCCCCACCTCCGCCAGGCGGCGATGGATGCGGCCGCCGAATGCCGGCGCCTCGCCGCCGAACGGGAGGCCTTGGACGCCGAGGATCGCCGGCTTGCCGCCGATCTCGCCGCCGCCGAGTCGCGGCTTCAGCACCTGGAGACGGACCACCGGCGGGAAGAGGATCGCCGCCGCGACGCCGCCGAGACGCTGGGCCGCCTCGCCGCCGAGGAACGGCGCCTGATCGACGCGCAGTCGGGCGAGGAGGCGCGGCAGACGGCGGCCGATCAGGCGTTGGCCGACGTCACGGCGGAGATTGCCGCCGTTGAGCGGCGGAACACCGAGCTTTCGGACGCCATCGCCGAACGGGAAGCGTCGCGCGCCGCGTTGGAACAGGAGATGCGATCGCTGCGTGGCCAGGAGGGGCGACTGGCCAAGCGCGCCGCCGACCTCGCCTCGCAGAGGGAGCGGCTGGCCAAGACGGCCGCCGACCTGACGGCATTGGCCGAGGCGGCCGACGCCGTCGCCACCGCCGAGGCGGCGCTGGCCGATGCCCAGGCGGCGGCGGAGGCGGCCGAGGCAACCCGAGCCGTCCGTGCCGCCGACGCGGAGACGGCCCGCGAGGCGCGCCAACAGGCCGAGCTCCTTGTCACCCGATTGACCGCCGAAGCGGAGTCCCTCGCCGCCCTCACCGCCGCGCAGAGCCGCGACGTCGACCAGCCGCTGATCGACCGGCTGCGGGTCGAGAAAGGGTGCGAGCGGGCCGTCGCCGCTGCCTTGGGCGACGCCGCGCTGGCCTCCGTCGACGAGGCGGCGGCGGTCTGTTGGCGCACCCTGCCGCCGCTCGGTCCGACGCCGCTGCCGGCGGCAACGACGCCGCTGAGCGGCATCGTCTCGGGCCCGCCGGCGATCGCCCGCCTGACCGCCGCCACCGGGATCGTCAACTCATCCGAGGACGGCGCGCGGCTGCAGGCCGCGTTGCATCCGGGCCAGCGCCTCGTCAGCCGTGACGGCGCGCTCTGGCGGTGGGATGGACTGACCATCGCCGCCGGCGAAACGTCGGTCGCCGCGGTGGCGCTCGAACAACGGACCCGCCTCGCCGAACTGCAAGGCGAGCGCCAGGCGGCGGCGGCGGCCTTCGAGCAGGCGCGCGACGCGGCCGACCGCCTGCGCCGGGAAGCGGAAGCGGCGACGGTGGCGGCGCGCGAGGCCCGCCAAGCCGCGCAAGCGGCGGAGAAGACGGTTGGCGCCGCGCGGCGCCGCGACGCCGAGGCCGGGCAGGCCTGGGCGCGCATCGAGACGCAGCGCGCCGGTCTGGACGACGCGGAAACCACGGTGGCGGAGGAACGCGCGGCGCTGGCCGCCCGCGTCGAGGCCCTCGCCGGGCAGTACGCGGCAACGCCCGACGCTTCCGGCGACCGGGCCGCCCTCGACGCCGGCCGGGCCAGACTCGGCGAGCTTCGCGCCGCGCAACTCGAACGCCGGTCGGCGGTGGAGTCGCGCCGGCGGGAGGCGGCCGGCCGGCGGCGCAGGCTGGAAAACCTGACCAGCGAACGCGAAACCTGGCACGCCCGCCAGCGGGCGGCGACGGAGCAGATGGCGGCGCTCGACGACCGCCTCGCAGCCGAACGCACCGCCATCGCCGAGTTGCGGGCCGCGCCGGCAGCGATTGCCGACCGACGCGCCGCCCTCCTCGACCAAGAAGAGCAGGCGGACGCGGTGCGGCGGCGCACCGCCGAGGCGCTGACCTCGGCCGAGGCGCGGGGGGCGGACGCCGAAAAAGCCGCGCGCGCCGCCGAAGCGACCCTGGCGGCCAGCCGCGAGGACCGGGTCCGCGCGGAAGCGAATCGTGACCATGCCACGCAGGCCGAGGCGGCCGCCCTGGCGCAGGCCTGCGAGCGTCTCGGCCTCGACGGCCGGGAAGTGGCCCGCCGCGCGTCGGAGATCGACGCCGCGGCGACCGATCTCGCCGAGGCCGAACGCCGCCTAGAGCGGTTGACCCGCGAACGCGACATGATCGGCCCCGTCAACCTGCGGGCCGACGCGGAGGCGGAAGCGGTGACGCAGCAAATCGCCGAGATGCAGGCGCAGCGGACCGACCTCACGGAGGCCATCGGCAAGCTCCGGCGCGGCATTTCGGAACTGAACCGCGACGGGCGGCAGCGGCTGCTGGCCGCCTTCGCCGAGGTCGACCGCCACTTCCAGGACCTGTTCGGCCGCCTGTTCAGCGGCGGCCGGGGCCACCTCGCGCTGACCGAGAGCGACGATCCGCTGACCGCCGGGCTGGAGATCATGGCCAGTCCGCCTGGCAAGACCTTGCAGACGATGTCGCTGCTTTCCGGCGGCGAACAGGCGCTGACCGCGTTGGCGCTTCGCTTCGCGCTGTTTCTCACCCAGCCGACGCCGCTTTGCGTTCTCGACGAGGTGGACGCGCCGCTGGACGACGCCAACGTCGATCGCTTCTGTGATTTATTGCGGGAAATGGCGGAGGCCGGCACCCGCTTCCTGGTTGTCACCCACAACCGGACAACAATGGTGCACATGAATCGGCTGTTCGGCGTGACGATGGCCGAACCCGGCGTCTCGCAGCTGGTGTCCGTCGACCTCCAGGCGGCGGAGGCGCTGCGGCAAACCGCATGACAAAGCCGCTCGGAAGCCGCGAAATAAGATTAGATTCAAGCCGTTACGCTATAATCGAGGGCGCACCCCGGCCGTTTTTCCGCCTTGACACGGCGAACCGCCGGCAACTATGGTTCGCTCCGCGTGGACGCAAGGATGCTAACACGGTGACAAAAGAGAAACCACCACCGTCGTTTCAGGACTTGGCCACCCGCATCGAACGTCTTCGCTCCGCATCCGACTCCAGACCGGGCGGGCGCAAAGCGGACGTGGCACCGACCTCCGGATTAGGGATGGCGTTCGCCATCTCGGCGCACATGGTTGCGGGCTTGGGGGTCGGCGGCGGGCTCGGTTATCTCCTCGATCAGTGGTGGGGCACGTCGCCGGCGCTCCTTATCGTGTTCTTCGTGCTCGGCGCGGCGGCGGGTTTCCTGAACGTCTATCGAACGGTCTCCCGCTATGGAATGGCTTTCGGCTACCGGCCGGCGGAGACCGCAACGCCAGGCGCGGGTGAGGAAGAACCTGACGGCAACGTTGACAAGGGTCCGGCACCGCCGGGTGGCAAAAAAGATAATGAGGCGTGACCGTGGCTAGTCCTCTCGAACAATTCGAAATCAAGACCATCGTGCCGATCACTGTCGGGTCCGTCGACGCCTCGTTCACCAACTCGGCGCTGATGATGGCCATTGCCGTTGCCGGCCTCACGTGGTTCCTCCATTCGGCGATGAAGCCGAGCGCGGTGGTGCCAACGCGCCTGCAGTCGATGGCGGAACTGGCTTACGAATTCGTCGCCAACATGATTCGCGCCAATGTCGGGCATGGCGGCGAAAAGTATTTTCCCTTCATCTTCTCGCTGTTCTTCTTCATTCTGGTCGGCAACATGCTGGGGATGATCCCCTACAGTTTCACCTTCACGAGCCATATCGTCGTCACTTTCGCCATGGCCGCGCTGGTCTTCATCGGCACGACGATCATCGGCTTCGCCACGCATGGCGTTCACTTCTTCAAGATGTTCCTGCCGGCGGGGACGCCGTGGTACATCGCGCCGCTGCTGATCCCGATCGAGATCCTGTCTTACTTCACCCGCCCGGTCAGCCTGTCGTTGCGGCTGTTCGCCAACATGACGGCCGGCCACACATTGCTTAAGGTGTTCGGCGGTTTCGTCGTCAGCATGGCGGTCGGTCTCGGCTTGTTCGCCGGCGTCATCCCGCTGATCGCCGTCATCGCCGTCACCGGCCTGGAATTCCTGATCGCTTTCCTCCAGGCTTACGTCTTCGCCGTCCTTTCCTGTATCTATCTCAATGACGCCCTGCACATGCACTGACGAACGCCGTCGGATCCAGCCTCGAGAACACCCCCTCTCCACCATTCCTTTCCGTAACCTCAATGGCTTAAGGGAATAAGACCATGGAAGCAGAAGCAGCGAAACTCATCGGAGCCGGCCTCGCGGTCGTCGGTCTCGGCGGCGTCGGCGCCGGCATCGGCCGGATCTTCGCGACGACCATTTCCGCCGTCGCCCGCAACCCGGCGGCGCAGCCCAACATCCAGCTGCCGATGTGGGTCGGCTTCGCGCTCGTCGAAGCGGTGGCGCTGTACGCCCTCGTCGTCGCGCTGATGCTGATGTTCGTGTTCTAAGATCGGGCCGCTGAAGCCCGATCCTTAAGACTCGCAAGTTCCGACATCCTGGTAATGAGCGGAGGCTGATTACGCATGCCGCAGTTCGATCCGTCGGTATGGTCGCCGCAAATCGTCTGGCTCGCCATCGCATTCATCACCCTGTATTGGCTGATGAGCCGCAAGGTGCTGCCGCGCATCGAAGCGGTGCTCAACGAGCGCGAGGAGCGCGTCGCCTCCAGTCTCAAACGCGCCGAGGAACTCCAGCGCCGGGCCGAAGAGGCGCGGTTGGCCTACGAAGCCGCCCTCGAGGAGGCCCGCACGAAAGCGCTGGCTAAGAACCGCGAGGCGCGTGAACAGGCCACGGCGGCGGCGGCCGCCCGGCACGAGGAACTCGGTAAGAAGTTGAGCCAGCAAATCGCCGAGGCGGAAGCGCGCATCGAAAAGGCGAAGGCGGACGCCATCGCCGGGCTGCGCGCGATGGCCCTGGAAACGACCGGCCTGGCCTGCGAACGGCTGCTCGGCGAACCCGTCGACACCGACGCCGTGGCGGGCTCCGTCGATGCGGCGATGAAGGAGGCACGGTGATGGAGGCCTGGGCGGCGGCGGCGGAACGAGCCGCCCAGCACGGCGCGGAAGCGGCGCATGCGTCCCCGCCATTTTACGCCGACGCCACGTTTTGGGTCGCTGTCGGTTTCATTGTCTTCATCGCCGCGGTGGCGCGGACCGCCTACAAGATCCTCACCACCGCCCTCGACGAGCGGGCCGACCGGATTCGCGCGCAAATCGACGAAGCCGAGCATTTGGCGGCGGACGCCGAAGCCGCTTTCGCCGACTTCCAAAAGCGCCAGTCGGAAGCCGACGAGGAGGTAAAGGTCATCGTCGCCAACGCCGAGCAGGAGGCGAAGCGCTTTGCCGAGCGCTCGGCCGCCGAACTCGAACAATCGCTGAAACGCCGCGAGCAGCAGGCGATGGACCGCATCGCCCAGGTGGAAGTCGCCGCCGTCGCCGAAGTCCGGGCGCAGGCGGCGGAAATATCGGTCGCCGCGACGCGCCGTCTCCTCGTCGAACAGTTAACGGCGAAGCGGGCCAACGCGCTCATCGATGCCGCCATCGAAGACCTGCCGAAGAAAATGCACTGACGCCGTGCCGCTTTGCGACAGCGTTATGCCCGCCGCAGGGCGCCGAAAGCGCTTGACGGCACTTCAAACGGCATGCCTTTATTGCTTTGCAGCACGAAAGTGAACGCGGGTGGGCCGGGGCCGCGGGCAGGATCATCCCGCTGCGCCGCGGAAACGCGGGATGAGAACGACACAAGAGCGGCCGGGAACCCCCCTCAATCGCGTCGCCAGTTCGAAGGAAGGATAACGGGACAGCAATGACTGAACTTCATCGCCCCCAAGCCTGGACTCTCGATGCGGTCCAAGCCCTGTTCGACAAGCCGCTCCTCGACCTCGTTTTCGACGCGGCGCAGGTCCACCGCCGGCATCACGACGCGGGCGAAGTGCAGCTGTGCACGCTGCTGTCGATCAAGACCGGCGGCTGCCCGGAGGATTGCGCCTATTGCCCGCAGTCTTCCCGGTACGAGACGGAGGTCGACACCGGGCGGATGATGGGGGTCGACGAGATTCTCGCCGCCGCGCGGCAGGCCAAGGAGGCCGGCTCGACACGGTTCTGCATGGGCGCCGCTTGGCGGGACGTCACCGGTGGCCGAGCCTTCGAGCGTGTGCTCGACGCCGTGCGCGGCGTGCGCGAACTGGGGATGGAAGCCTGCTGTACGCTCGGCATGCTGAACGAGGACCAGGCACGGCGCCTCGCCGACGCGGGTCTCTCGGCCTACAACCACAACCTCGACACGTCGGAAGAGTACTACGGCGAAATCATCACCACGCGGACCTACGCCGAGCGCCTGGAGACCATCGCCAATGTCTCGCGGGCCGGCATCTCGGTGTGCAGCGGCGGCATCCTCGGTCTCGGCGAACAGACCATTGATCGGGCGAAGCTGCTGCTGACGCTGGCCAATCTCGATCCGCAGCCGGAAAGTGTCCCCATCAACGCCCTCGTTCCCGTCCCCGGCACGCCGATGGAAAATAACGAGCCGCTGGATACCTTCGACTGGGTCCGGGCGATCGCGGTGGCGCGCATCCTGATGCCGAAGGCCAAGGTGCGGCTCAGCGCCGGCCGCCTGTCGATCCCGAAGGAAGCCCAGGCGCTCGCCTTCCTCGCCGGCGCCAACTCGATCTTCACCGGCGATAAGCTGCTGACCACCCCCAATCCGGAAGCCGATTTCGACCGCGCGCTGATGCGCGAACTCGGACTTTCGGCGCGGGAGCCGGACAAGGATGATAACGCGGAACAGCGGGATGCCGATGCGACGACTGGCCAAGGCAATCGATCAGTTGAAGGGCGAGCACCGGCACCGCTCGCTTAAGCTGCCCAACGGGATCGATTTCACCTCCAACGACTATCTGGGGCTCAGTCGTCACCCGGCCTTGACCGAGGCCGCCACGGCGACGCTTGCCCGCGACGGTTTTCTCGGCGCCACCGCGTCGCGCCTCCTGCGCGGCCACCATTCGGCGCACGCCGACCTGGAAGCCTTCGCCGCCGCCTTCTTTGGCGCCGAGAAGGCGCTCTATTTCAGCACCGGCTTCGCCGCCAATTACGCCCTGTTCACCACCCTGCCCGACCGCCGCGACGCCATCGTCTTCGACGCCCTGGTGCACGCCAGCGTCCGCGATGGCATCCGCGCCGCCGACGCGCGCGGCTACAAGGCGCACCATAACGATGCGGACTCTTTCCGCGATGCCGCCCGCCGCGCCCGCGCCAACGGCGCGCAAGATATCTGGATCGCCGTCGAAAGCGTCTACAGCATGGACGGTGACCTGGCCCCACTGGACGATCTGCGCGCCGTCACCGACGAATTCGACGCCATGCTCATTGTCGACGAAGCGCATGGCAGCGGCATCTTCGGGCGCGGCGGGCGCGGCTTGACGGAAGGCACGTACGATGCGCGCCTGATCACCCTGCACACCGGCGGCAAGGCGTTCGGCGCCGCCGGCGGCCTGGTCTGCGCGCCGGCCGTCGTCATCGACTACCTGATCAACGCCGCGCGCCCGTTCATCTATTCCACCGCGCCGCCGCCGGTGGTCGCCGCCGCCTTTCACCGCGCGTTGCGACTGGTCGACGAGGAGCCGTGGCGGCGCACCCTGCTCGCCACGATAACCGACCACGCGGCAAAGGTGTTCAGCCGCCGCCTGCCGGGCGCCGCCGCTCCCGCCGGCTCGCAGATCATCCCGATCATCCTCGGCGACGCCGACCGCACCGTCGCCGCCGCCGCCGCCGCCCAGGCCGCCGGCTTCGACGTGCGCGCCATCCGCCCGCCGACGGTGCCGCCGGGAACGTCGCGGCTCCGCCTGTCCTTGAGCGTCGACCGGACGCCCGGCGAAATCGACCGACTGGCCGACGTCCTCTCGCGTCATCTGCGCGACCTCGCCGCATGACAGCATTGATCGTTTCCGGCACCGACACCGGCATCGGCAAGACGGTGTTCGCCGCCGCGCTGACCCTCGGCCTCGAGGCCGATTACTGGAAGCCGGTGCAGTCCGGCATCGCGGACGGCACCGACCGGGCGACGGTAAAAGCGCTGACCGGCCTCGACGATGCCCGCCTGTTGCCCGAGCGCTACGTGCTGACCGAGCCACTGTCGCCGCACCGCTCGGCGGAACTGGACGGGGTCACCATCGACGTCGAGGCATTGACCCCGCTGGCGCGGCCCAACGGCCGGCCGCTGGTGATCGAAGGCGCCGGCGGCCTGCTCGTCCCGGTCACCCGCGAGACGCTGTATATCGATGTCTTCAAGCGCTGGAAGGCGCCGGTGATCCTGTGTGCCCGCACCGCGCTCGGCACCATCAATCATTCCCTGCTGTCCGTCGAGGCCCTGCGGCGGCGCGACATCCCGCTGCTCGGCATCGCCTTCATCGGCGATCCGGTGCCGGACAGCGAGCGCACCATCGTCGATTTCTCCGGCGCCAAGCGCCTCGGCCGGCTGCCGTGGGTCGACCCACTGACGCCGGACGCCTTGCGCGCCGCCTTCCACACCAACTTCGATCCGGCCGATTTCGGGAGCCCGCATGTCGCCTGAACCGCCCCGCATCTGGCACCCCTTCACCCAGCACAAGACGGCGGGGCCGCCGATCGCCATCGAGCGCGCCTCGGGGGCCTACCTCTACACGCCGGACGGCGAGGCCATCCTCGACGCCATCGCGTCGTGGTGGATCAACACCCACGGCCATTGCCACCCTAAGATCGCCCGCGCCGTCGCCGCGCAGACCGACACGCTGGAACAGGTGATCTTCGCCGGCTTCACCCACGCCCCGGCGCGGCAACTCGCCGACAAGCTGCTCGCCTGGACCGCCGACGAGCTCGAGTTCGTCTTCTTCTCGGACTCCGGCTCCACCGCCGTCGAGGTGGCGCTGAAGATGGCGGTCGGCTACTGGCGCAACAACGGTCAGGACCGTCACCGCATCGTCGCGCTGGAGCACGCCTACCACGGCGATACCTTCGGCACCATGTCGGTCGGCGAGCGCGATGTCTTCGTCGCCGCCTACGAGCCGATGCTGTTCGAGGTGGACTACCTGCCGTTCCCGGCCGCCGGCCGCGAGCAGGCGACCCTCGACCGCTTCGAGGCGCTGCTGAAAGAATCGGCGTCCGAGATCGCCGCGCTGATCGTCGAGCCGCTGGTGCTCGGCGCCGGCGGCATGAAGATGTATTCGCCGGCGGTGCTGAGGGAACTGCACGCGCTCTGCCGCCGTCACGACGTCTTCTTCATCGCCGACGAGGTGATGACCGGCTTCGGACGCACCGGCACCCGCTTCGCCTGCGACCAGGCCGGCATCGTCCCCGACCTGGTGTGCCTGTCTAAGGGTCTGACCGCCGGCTACCTGCCGATGGGCGCGACGCTGGCGACGCGGCGCATCTACGACGCCTTCTATTCCGAGGACCGGTCGAAGATGTTCTTCCACTCGACCTCGTTCACCGGCAACGCGCTGGCCTGCGTCGCCGCGCTCGCCAACATGGAGATCTGGGAGACGGAACCGGTGATGGACCGCATCCAGGCGATCGCCGACTACCACGCGGCGCGTCTGCCGGCGATGCGCGAGACCGGCGCCTTCGCCGACGTCCGGCAGACCGGCACCATCGCCACCTTCGAGATCAAGGTGCCGAAGTCCGGCTACCTTTCGGAGCTTGGACCGCGCCTCTATCGCTTCTATCTGTCTAAGGGCGTGCTGCTGCGCCCGCTCGGCAACGTCGTCTACATTCTGCCGCCCTATTGCGTTTCCACCACTGACCTGGACAAGGTGTATGATGTCATCGTTGAATCCCTGGACCTTATCCGGCATTGAACGGACCAGCGCCGACCTCAAGGCCCGCGTCGCCGGCCGGCTGGCCGACTTCTGCGCCGACCCGGCCCGGCACGCGCGCTTCCTCAACACGCTGGCGCTGCTGGAACACATCGGCAGCCGCAAGATCATGATGAGCCAGAGCCACGGCCTGCTCGCCGAGGGCACACTGAAGCACCTGGCCGAGGAGACGCGGCATTCCTTCTTCTTCCGCCGCGCGGCGCAGAAGGTAGCCGGCCGCGAGCTGGATTTCAGCCCGCGCGACACCCTGGCGCCGGCGTCGGCGAAGATGTACTTCGGCCGCCTCGACGCGACGATCAGCGCGAGCCTGGAAGACGACCTGCCGCTGGAGGCGCCCTATCTCTACGTCTCGATGATCATCGAGGTGCGCGCCATCTGGACCTATCGACTCTACCGCGATGTCTTGGAACGCCGGGGCGTCGGCATCTCGCTGAAAAGCATCCTGGCGGAAGAGGAACTGCACCTGACCGACATGGCCGGCCGCCTGGCGACGATGGACCGGAAATTGGCGGCGCGCATTCCTGAGTTCGCCGGCGTCGAGGACGGGCTGTTCCGCGCCTTCTGGTCGATCCTCGAGGCCGCCAGCGAGGAGAAGATCGCCGCCTGAGCCGCCGCTTGCTTCACCGGGCGCGGCGGAGGATAGTGGGTCGATGCAGCGGATCGGGGTCATCGGCGCCGGCGCCTGGGGGACAGCCCTGGCGTGTCAGGCGCATCGGGCGGGGCGCGACGTCATCCTGTGGGCGCGGCGTCCGGAAGTGGCCCGGGCGATCAACGCCGAACACCGCAATCCGCCGCGCCTGCCGAATGTAACCCTGGACGCGGCGATCCGAGCGACCGCCGATCTCGCCGAAGCCGCCGATGCCGACCTCGTCCTGCTCGCGATTCCGGCGCAGCATCTGCGCGAAGTGGCCGAGCGGGCGGCCGCTGTCTGGCGCGACCACGTGCCGGCAGTGGTCTGCGCCAAGGGGATCGAACACGGCACCCTCGCGCTGATGACCGAGGTGATCGACGCCGCGCTGCCGGCGGCCCCGGCCGCCGTGCTGTCGGGGCCCAGCTTCGCCATCGAGGTGGCGCGCCAGCTGCCGACCGCCGTCACCTTCGCCGCCGCCGAGCCGGCGCTGCAGGTGAGCGTGCCGCTGGCGCTCGGCTCGACGCATTTCCGCATCTACGCCACCGACGATGTGATCGGCGCCCAGCTCGGCGGCGCGGTGAAGAACGTGCTCGCCATCGCGTGTGGCATCGTCGAGGGCCGCGCCATGGGCGACAACGCGCGCGCCTCGCTGATCACCCGCGGGCTGGCCGAGATGTTCCGCCTCGCCCGCGCCAAGGGGGCGCGGCCGCAGACGCTGATGGGGCTCTCCGGCCTCGGCGACCTGGTGCTGACCTGCAACGCCATGCAGTCGCGCAACTTCTCCTTCGGCGTCGCCGTCGGCAAGGGCGAGGTGGCGGCGGACGTCCTCGCCGGGCGGGCGGCGGTCACCGAAGGCGCCTTCTCCGCCGCCGCGGTCAGCCAGCTGGCGCGGGACCTGGATGTCGATATGCCGATCTGCTTCGCCGTCGACGCCGTCCTCAACGCCACCGCCGACATCGACACCGAAATCGCCGCCCTCCTCGCCCGACCGTTCAGGACGGAGTGAGGCGCGGTCGATGCCGGCCGCGACGCCGCCGCCGTCGTCACGTTCTGCTCCGCCAGCATCATGGCTCCCTCGTGAAGCCCCTTCGGACATGGCACGACATCGGTAGAGGCTTGTTCCGCTTACTGAGCGTTTCAAGACATCCAATACATGCTAACATACTGCAGTTTTTGACCCAAATGAGGTATTCGCCAGAAAGCCGCTTCGGCATTAGGATGGGTCGCACTGGATTTAGTAGACTCGGGAATATTTATGGGAAATGAATTTTGGGCTGCGGCTGCGGGGGCTGTGATCGGCGGAATAATCGCCTTTGCCATTCAAATTTTCGTATTAAGGGCGGCGGCAAATCAGCGGAAGAAGGAGGATGAAGAGCGAAAACAAGCGCTCGGCTACGCGCTCTTGTTTAAGATGGTAAAAATTTTTTCTAAATTGCATAATTTTAGTCGGCATTTGGAAGAAATATTTGAATTAGCCGAAGAGGGTTCTTTCCAAGGTGAGCCGTGGCAAATATATTTGCCACTTGCCAATCGTCCAGCGCCCATTCATTTTTCGACAGATGAGATGGCCATGTTGTTGTCATTGAAAGACGATGATTTGTTTAATGAACTTCATCCACGTGATGTAGTTCATAACGCCACCTTGGATGTTTTTCAGACACTGGATACGCGCCGTCAAAAGTTGACCGATGTGCTGCCGGCAGCGATGGAAGGCGCAAAAGGAGAAGTCGAATTGACAAACGAGCAGCTGTTGTTTTTCAAGCCGAAAATGGTGGAAATCAACTTGTTGGTCGAGTCCGCGAGAGAATGGTGCAAAAAAGAGGAACTTATTTCCAAAAATCTGCTGATTCGCCTCAACGAAATCCTC
>CAYWRP010000030.1:0-35566 GCA_964460955.1 uncultured Rhodospirillaceae bacterium
GAGCGCAACCTTGCCAAGGTTGAAGTCGAGGGTTCGAATCCCTTCGCCCGCTCCAAAACCCGCTAATTTCAGTAAGATACGGTAACGTTTGCGGCTGTGCGCCGAATTGATGCCGCTGCGTGCGGCAGCAGGATCGCCGGTCGCCTTGCTCTCGCGGCATGCCTCGGAAGGAAAAAAGGCCGGCACGCGGGTGCGTACCGGCCTGAGGAAGAAACGTTCGGTTCGGTTCAGCGGTCAGGCGCCAACTGACCGATCGACGGCGGCAGCAGTTCCCCAAACAGGGTCAAATACTGCATGCGATAGACGTCGGTGCTGTCGAAGCCGCTGGAGAACCGCGACTGCAGCTGGCTGGCGTTGGGGCCTTGGGCCCTTGACACGATACCGCCGGCGACGTCGGCGCTGGACGGCCAAGTCACCGAGAAGCGCAACTCTTTCACAGAGATGGCGTCTTCGGTGCTGCCCGTGCCATCCGGCAGCGGGCGGAACTCGGACAACGCGTCCGGCGCGGCCTTGAACGGCGGAAACACCTCGCGGCCGCCGAGGCCGTCGGCGGGGTTCGGCAGGATTTCCTCGTCTGGCAGCTCCGTCCGGTTGGCGGCGACGAAGCCAACGGGCGCGTCCTCGTCCTCTGTCCGGTTAAGGGAGAGAACCTGTATGCCGCCCGCTTCACTGTCGGCGGCGGTGAGGATCAACGTCGGGAAAGCGGCCTCGGCGAATTGGCCCTGGCCCTCTGCGACCCACCGCAGGTGACCGATCACGTCGTTGGCGCGCTTCAACGCCCGCAAGGTGCCGATCGCGTTGGTGTTGTTGGGGATGTTGTCGTTGGACTCGGTTTCGAGAACCAAGTGATACGGCTTGCCAACCTGCCGGCTGCTTTCTTGGAGGAGGATGTTGGCCATACGCGCCATTTCGCGACTGCTCGGCGGGTTGACCGAGTTCGCGGTGGTAAAGGCGAACGGGTTCTCGGCGGGGCCCCACGGACCGGCCGGCGTGCCCCAGATGATCAGATCGCCGATCTTCGCTAGCGCCTCTTCTACCGGCAGATCCAGCACCTCGTCGGGGATCGGCGTTTCCGGGCTGCGCACCAGACCGGCGGCGCGCACCCGCTCTTCTGGCGCGTCGTTGAAGATATCGTCGGCGGAGAACAGGCCGAGCACCTTCGGCGCGGCGGACGGATTGAACTGGTATTTCTCGACGAATTCATCGAACTGGCCGCGTGTGCGGATGACGACATAGCCGTCGGCGGCGGCTTCCTGGAGCAGGTTGCGGCCGTCCTCGCGGGTCGGCCCGTTCTCGATGATCGCCTGCTCCGGCGTCATGCCGTCGCGGACGTCTTCGGCGGCGCCGATGGCGTCGAAGTGAACGAAGCAGTCGAGGCGCGGCTCAGCCAGGGTGAGCACCGCGTCGCCGCAATAGGGCGTGCCTTGCGGCAGGAAGAATCGCTCGCCGCCGCCCATGATGACGATCGGGTCAGGATCCCCACCGTCGGTGACGTCGCAGTCCGCGTTGGGGTCGCTTTGCGGAAAGGTGATCCCGTCCAGCACCTGGTCGCCAGGGCAGGTGCGCGGGCCGTTGAAGCCAGGCCGGCCGGCGATCAGTTGCAGCGAGTGGGCTTCCGGCTGGCCGCGGGTGGCGGTTTCGGCGAAGAAAGCGCCGGTGCCCGGCTCGCCGGCGATGTCGCCGTCGTTGACCAGACCCGTCGGATGACCAAGGCTAGCGGCTTCCCGGGAAATCGAGCCCGGGTATCCCGACAGGGCGCGGATCGCCCGGCCGTTATCGGTGCCGTAGGAATTCGGCCCGATCACCTTGAAACCGAAGGCGTGGACCGTGGCGCCACCGTTGGAGGTGCCAGTCAGGCGGTCCGCCATGTGACCGCGATAAACGGCCATCCACGGCAGACGATCCCATTGCGAGGTGCCGTCCGGTCCGTCCCAGTACATCCGCGACGCGGTCCAGTGATTGAGACCTGATCCGTCCGGATGGTAGAAAACCACATTGCCGATTTCGATATCGAGACCCTCGGCTTTGACGTCGGCGGCATAAATCGCCGTCGTCAAGGCCAAGATTGCTGGAGTTATTCGTCGAAGACGCATGAGTTTGTCCCTTTTGAAATATAGATTAGCACTCGTGCGATATTATGTTGGTTCTCATTAATCACACGCGGGTTAAAAACGATTTAAATGTGGCTAATTTGTGCTTTAATAATGAAAGTTACTTTACATTTCTATGAAAGAATAGGCATTTAAAACATTCCAGAGGGTTACCGTAAAAAAACGCTTGTAAGTTACTGTGCGCCAATTCCATCGACGCCTCTCGTAAAAAGTTCATGGTCAAATAACAGTTCATGTTCATAAACTAAGTCCGGAGGCCATTTTCTCGCGACAACTCCCGGCGCGGGTGGCCATTGCCGGTCGCGCGTGGAGCCAGTAGTCTTCCGTGATCGTTATCGGCTTGCGCGAGGTTTCCAAGGTGGCGAAAACAGGCAAGGGTCGCCGGCGGCGGCCATCGCGCGTCGATCCGCTGGTAACGGTGACCCCGTTGGGACCCGAGAGCGCGCCTCGCGACTCCGTCGCGCCGGACTATCGGACGCCGACCGCCGTCAACGCCGACTTCGCCGACCGGGTGATCATCGAGACACCGGCCTTGGATTGGCTCCCCTCGCCGCTGCGCGGGGTCGACCGGCGGATGCTCGATCGGGTCGGTGGCGAGGTGGCGCGCGCCACTTCCATCGTCCGCTATGCGCCGAACAGCCGCTTCGCCCCGCATGAGCACGGCGGCGGCGAGGAATTCTTCGTCCTCGAGGGCGTGTTCTCCGATGAGCACGGCGACCACCGGGCCGGCACTTACGTCCGCAATCCGCCTGGCACCCGCCATACGCCGCGGTCGGAACCGGGCTGCATCCTGTTCGTCAAGCTGTGGCAGATGCGCCGCGACGGCAACGAGTCGACCGTCGTCGTCGACACGACGCGCGAGCCCTGGCAGGAAACGGAAACGCCCGGCCACACCCGGATGCCGCTGTTCGCGCCGGAGGCATGGGACGAACGCGTCGCCTTGGAGAGACTTGCCGCCGAGACCACCGTCGCGCCCTACCTATGCCCCGGCGGCGAGGAAATCCTGGTTCTCGCCGGCGAGCTCACCGACGGCAGCGGCATCTATCGCACCGGCACCTGGTTGCGCCAGCCGCCCGGCTTCGCGACGACGCTGATGACGCGCGCCGAGGGATGTACGCTGTGGGTCAAGCGTGGCCATCTGGCCGACCTCGACCTTAATCATTTCCGCGCCGCGTGTTAGGCTTGATCGTCGCGGTCCGATCCGCCGGGCCGCCCAGACCGAGGAGGGCTTAACATCATGTGTCTCCGCTTGCCATCCGTCGCACCATTCGCCATCGCCGCGCTCTTCTGCGTCACCGCCGCGATCGGCGTCGCCGTCCCGTCGTCGGCCGTCGAAAGGGCGGACCCGCGCACGCCGGTCACCCTGCCGGACGACATGCGGGCGCCGTTCCTGCAGCACATGCGCGATCACATGATGTCCTTCGACACCGTCATGGCCGAACTTGCCGCCGGCGACTTTCCGGGCGCGGCGCAGGCGGCGCGCGACGAGCTTGTTGTTGGCTCGGGCGAAGGCTTTGGCCGTTACCTGCCGCTCGATTTCCGGGAAATGGGCCTGGCCATGCATCGCGCTGCGGCCGACTTCGCCGACGTCGCCGAAGCGGCCTCGGACCCGCCGACCGCCGACGACTGGCGGCAAGCCATCGAGGCGCTGCAGGTGGTCTCCTCGCAGTGCAGTTCCTGCCACGCGGTGTTCCGCGTCAAGTAAGGCGCCCGCCGAGCGACGGTCAGCGCAGGCCGCCGCCCATCCGGCGCCACAACGTCAGCACGCGGATCTTGTACTGGCGGTTCTGCCGGTAGGTCGATGAGTGGTAGCGGGCGACGGCGTTGAACCACGATCCCGAGGCGCGGTACAGCCCCTTCAGAAAGCGGGCCGCGTAGGCGGCGTTGCGATGCGGATCGAACGCGGCGTCGAGGTCGTCGAAGGCATGCGGGTGGTAGCCAAGATTGACCTGCATGCAGCCGACATCGATGTTCGACACATCCTCTTCCCGCAGGGTGCGAACCGCCTCGATGGCGGCTCCCTTGGTGTCGAAATGGCGTCCCTGGCCCCGCGCCATCACCGTCCAGGGCCAGGGCGCATACGAATTGGCGGCCGCGTTACGGCGCGCCGACTCGGCGTGGGCGATGGCATGGAGGAGCTTGGCGGGAATGGAATAGGTCCGTTCGGCGGCGGCGATCGCCCGCGCGCAGGCCTGCCAGGGGTCGCCGTCGACCGCCCACGCCATGGCCGGGGCGCCGATCATGAGGTGGCCGGCGAAGATCGCGCCGATGACGATCGAGCCGCCGGTGCCGAAGCGGTCAAACCGATCGTCGCTGCGCATTCATCCCTTCCCGGATCGCGTCTCGAGGCCGCGAGTATCGCCGGTTGGTGGGCAACCGACAATGACGCGGCTCACGCCCGGCCGGCCTTGATATCGGCGGCCAGGCGTTCGATCCGGGCGACCCGGTCGGCGACCGGCGGATGGGAGGAGAAAAACCGCGTCAACATCGCCGGACCGCTGCCGCCATTCTCCTGGTGCCAGGCGTCGATGGCCCTCAACGCCGTGGCGAGGCGGGCCGGATCGTAATCCGCCCAGTCGAGCAGCCACAGTGCCGCGGCGTCCGCCTCGTGTTCCTTCGACTGCGAGAAGTTGGACAGCGCCAGGGTGCGCGCCAGCCGCGAGGCCTGGGTCAGCATCGGCGAGCGCAGCACCACCGCGAGGAGGATCCAGGCGCCGGCCATGAAGGCGTTTTCCTTCAGCTTCCTTGCCGCATGGCCATGCAGGATGTGGCCCAGTTCGTGAGCGAGGACGGCGGCGAGAAGATCCTCGCGCCGGTCGACGAGATCAATGAGCCCCTCGGTGACGCAGATGTAATGCCCGCCGACGGCGAACGCGTTGGGGGTGCGGGTGCGCACGACCCGGTACTCGATCGCCGGCATGGCGTCGCCGGCCGATTCGGAGAGACGCCGCGCGGTGCGCTCGACCAGGGCGCGCGCGGCGGGATCGCGGCTTTCACCGCCGCTCTGGCTCAACATGCGGTCGAGAAACCGGCGGGTCATTCCCTTCCCGAGGGCAAAATAACGTGCCGGCAATACGGCATAGGTTGCCAAAAGGACGATTATGAGAATGATGAGGAGCTTGATCATTGTCTCGCAGTGGCGGTGCCCGGTCGCGCGACGGTCCACCGGCGCGCCTGCCCTCCCTGCTCAACTGGGACTGGCGGCTGGCATCGGCAAGGGCCGTTGCCGCCAGCGCCGGCGTCGGCGCGATACCGCCGGTCACACTCGGAGATTCCATGGACGACACGCCCTCTTGGATGTATACGCAGTCTGCGGTCATCCCATACAAGATCGACGCGGAAGGCTTGCGCGTGCTGCTCATCACCTCGCGCCGCAGCGGCCGCTGGGTGCCGCCGAAGGGAGTCGTCGAACCCGACATGACCGCCGCCGACTCGGCGATCAAAGAAGCCTTCGAGGAAGCGGGCGTCGCCGGCACGGTGGATGACCGCCGCCCCATCGGCGCCTACACCTACAGAAAATGGGGTGGCAACTGTGCGGTCGAAGTATTCCGCATGCGGGTGACGGCGGAACTCGCCGACTGGCCGGAGGCGGACTCGCGGAAGCGCCAGTGGATGACCGTCGACGAAGCACGTCGCCGCGTCCGCGAGCCGGAGCTCAAACGGATCCTCCGCCGCTTGCCAAACCTGCTGTAACCGGGTTCCTGGGTGCGGCTTCTTCGCTCGCCAAAGTCACGCCTCGGTTGTCATGAAAGCTTAACTTTCTCGCGCGCAATAAAGATTTTAGGTTCTTAGCAATAACAAAACCGCGATGAACCGCACGGCCCGGGATATCTCGGGCGTAGGTAGGGGGTGGCATCGGTCGCGCGGTAAATTTTCCTCAACAATCGACGAATGTGCTGGCGCTTGGACGCGACGGGGGATCGGGCAGGCGCCGTTCGTGAACCGAGGAACCAACGCATGCCCACGCACGTTTCACCACCAACAACGGACGTCCCGGCGACGTCCGAGCAACAGGAGACTGTCACCATGGCCAACGATAGCACGACGACAACCGCCGCCGACCAGGCAGCGGCGAACACCCCCCTCGAAATGCTCAGCCGCCCCATGCTTTGGGGCGGCTTGCTGAGCCACAACGCCGAGGCGATGGCACTCGCCGCCCAGGGCAGCATGGAGCACGCGGTGGCCTGCTGCGAGGCGACAACGTCGCTCGGCCTCGACCGGGCGCGCAAGGCCCAGGATCTCGTCGAGGCCTGCCTGCAAACGCGGGAGGCGCCGCAATTGATCCGCACCGCCGCCGCCTACCAGCGCACCCTGATCGAGGACTACATCGGTTACACGCAGAAAATCCTCGGCATGACCCTCGAACGCGCGCAAGCGACGACCGACGCCTTCGAGGAACGTGCCCACACGACTCTCGAGGAGGCCCGCAAGGCCGCTTAGGCATGCTCGAACCTCGGGGTCTCCGCAGCTGCCAACGACGAAAAGCCGGGAGCACGCTCCCGGCTTTTTCATGCTTGGTGCGTGTGCGTGCGCAGGGGCTGGAAATCTGATGCAATCGCGGCCGCTCCATGGCGGCGACGGCCATAAAAACGTAACAGAGTCTTCACCAAGTCATGCTTTTTGGTTGCATTAGGCGCCGTAGCCTTGGTACTCATCGGTTAATAATGAAGGGATTGAAACGTCACGAAGAGGGAGCGGCTTTCAGGCGATGCTGTTTTTCAGCTTCTATCTCAACGCGCTGAGCGAACTCATGGCCATGACAAACGCGTCAACGCGGCCGCGCCGGCGCGAAGCGACACCGGAGCCGGCTACCATCCACCGCGCCATGACGGCGCGCGACATCCCGGCGCTTCCCGCGCCGACCCCGCCGAAAAGCGCCCCCTTGGCGCGGCCGCGTCTTGTCGCCGTAAACGGCGAGATCGTCGCCGCCGGCGCGCGTCTCGTCAGCCGACCGCCCGAGCATCGCCATCGCCCCCTGCGCCTGGTCAAGTAACTCGCGTCGTCTCAACCGTTCGGCACACCTCGGAGACGGCGTCCGCGGCACCGCCTTTGCCTCTCCTTAAGTGGCATGGAAATGCTCCCACAGCGTCCATGCGCCGACCAACATAAAGCCTACTCCAGCGATGAGTTTTAACGGCAACGCCGCCAGCGTTCGTTCAGCCATGGTGCCGAGCGCCACGGCGAGCGCCGTCGACAGGAGGAGCGCCAACGCGGCGGCGCAGAAGATCATCAGCGGCGAATGGTTGCGGTCGGTGGCGAAGAGAAGCGTTGCCAGTTGCGTCTTGTCGCCGAGTTCGGCCAGGAACACGGTGATGAAAACAACCAGGAGCGGCTGCATGCGCGGTAACTCCGGCGGGGAACGGCTGGACGGCATGGCGGGCCCGACAGGCCCGTTCCCTAAAGCCCGGTCGGCGCTCGCCACAGGTCTCGCCAAGCCTTGAAAAGGGCCGTCCGCGCCACGGCTGCAAGCCAAGTGTGTTGACGCGGGCCTTCCTTCGTCCGGAAGCGGCTACTCCCCCATGGAGCGCTCCACAGTTACTCAACGCCGGTTCGGATGTCAATTCGGGTCGAAGAGCCAATTGCCGATATGCGGCGCCATGCCCCGTGACGCGACAGATAAACGCGCGCTGTTTCGGAGCTTTCGCTGCTGGACCATCGCATCACAACAGGTTACTTCATCCGTGGCATACGGACGGCCGGCCGCGCCCGCTCCACGCGGGAAGGCGGCTGGTTTCATCAAAATGTAATGAAATAGAAACATTTCAGTAGTGTTGGACTGTTAGGGAATTTAGTTAACTCTAAGAAATGGGAATTGCTCGCCATGACACGACTCGCCACCGCCTTTGTTGCGATGCTGCTGTTATTTTCCGGCCAAGCCTCGGCCGCGTTCACGCTCGACACCCGCTACACCGATGCCGACGGCGACCTGATCGCCGACATCCCCACCGACCCGGCGAAACTCGTCGATCCTGACACGCTGATCTTCGCATACACGCCGGTCGAGGATCCGGCGGTCTACGCGGAAGCTTGGTCGGACTTTCTCGATCACCTGGCCGCGGTGACCGGCAAGAAGGTGCAATTCTTCCCGGTCCAATCCAACGCCGCGCAGATCGAGGCGATGCGCGCCGGCCGGCTGCACATCGCTGGCTTCAATACGGGCTCCAACCCGCTTGCCGTCGCCTGCGCCGGTTTCCGGCCGTTCACGATGATGGCCGCCGCCGACGGCTCGTTCGGGTACGAAATGGAAATCATCACCTACCCGGGCTCGGGCATCGAGAGCATCGAGGATATCAAGGGCAAGAGCCTCGCCTTCACCTCGGAGACGTCCAACTCCGGCTTCAAGGCGCCATCGGCGCTGCTGAAATCCGAGTTCGACATGGAGGCCGGGCGCGACTTCGAGGCGGTCTTCTCCGGCAAACACGACAACTCGGTCCTCGGCGTTGCTAACAAGGACTATCCGGCCGCCGCCGTCGCCAATTCGGTGATGCGGCGAATGATCTCGCGCGACGTGGTCACCGAGGACCAGATCGTATCCCTGTATAAGTCGCAGACCTTCCCGACCACGGGTTATGGCATCGCCCACAACCTGACCCCGGAGCTGCAGGAGAAGATCAAACAGGCCTTCGCCACTTTTGAGTGGGAGGGCTCGTCGCTGGAACAGGAATTCTCCAAGTCGGGCGAAGCGCAGTTCGTCCCGATCACCTTCAAGGAGCATTGGGCGGTTATCCGCACCATCGACGAGGCGAACGGCGTCTCGTACACCTGCAATTGACCGCACAAAGCGAGCGGCGGGGCGCGGGCGCACGGCCCGTCCCCACCGCCGGGCGCCGGCGCTCATGTTGAGGGTCGAGAATCTGACCAAGGTCTACGCGACCGGCGACCGGGCGCTGACCGACGTCAATTTCGGCGTCCCGCAAGGCGAGGTCGTCGGCCTGATCGGCCCCTCGGGCGCCGGCAAATCGACATTGATCCGCTGCGTCAATCGGCTGGTCGAGCCGACGTCCGGGCGGGTGCTGCTGAACGAGCTCAACGTCACCGCGCTGCCGGCGTCCCAACTGCGACGGGCGCGGCGGCGGATCGGCATGATCTTTCAGGAGTTCGCCCTGGTCGAGCGGTTGACGGTGATGGAGAACGTGTTGTCCGGCCGACTTGGCTACGTGCCGTTCTGGCGCAGCTTTCTACGCCGCTTTCCGCCCGCCGACATCGAGAACGCCTATCGCCTGCTCGACCGGATGGGGCTGATGGACCAGGCCGACAAGCGCGCCGACGCCCTCTCCGGCGGGCAGCGGCAACGTGTCGGCATTGCCCGGGCGTTGGCCCAGGATCCCGAACTGCTGCTGATCGACGAGCCGACCGCTTCCCTTGATCCCAAGACATCGCGGCAGATCATGCGACTGATCGTCGAGATCTGTGACGAACGCGGCCTGCCGGCGATCATCAACATTCACGATGTCGTCCTCGCCCAACAGTTCGCGGCGCGGATCATTGGTCTGCGGGCCGGCGAACAGGTATTCGACGGCCCGCCGCGCGAACTCGACACCACGGTATTGACGCGGATCTACGGCGAGGAGGACTGGACGGCGATGCGGCGTGCCGCCGCCGAAGACAGCGAGGCCGAGCGCGATGCCGTCGAGCGCATGGCTGGCCTGGTGTGAGCGGTCAGCGCGAAATCAGCGACGCCACCTATCCGCGCGCGTGGCGTCGTCCGCCGACAATGATCCGCGACGCGCGCTGGCGCTATGCCATCTGGATCGGCGCCGCCGTCTACCTGGTTCTCGCGGCGGGCACGGTCGAGGTCAACTGGCCGCGGGTCTTGGACGGCCTCGATCGCGGTTGGCGCTTCGTCCTCGGGTTCCTGCAGCCGGATTTTTCCAGCCGCTGGGTGGACATCCGGCAGGGCCTCATCGAGAGCCTGACGATGACCATCACCTCGACGGTCGCCGGCGTCCTGATCTCGGTGCCGATCGGCATCGGCGCCGCCCGCAACGTCGCCCCGCGCGCCGTCTACCTGGTGTGCCGCGCCATCATCGCCATCAGTCGGGCGTTGCAGGAAATCATCATCGCCATCCTGCTGGTGGCGATGTTTGGATTCGGGCCGTTCGCCGGTTTCCTCACTCTTAGCTTCGCCACCATCGGCTTTCTGTCCAAGCTGCTGGCCGAGGACATCGAGGACATCGACGAGGCACAGGCCGAGGCGATCCGCGCCACCGGCGCCTCGTGGTGGCAATTGATCAATTACGCGATCCAACCGCAGGTGATGCCGCGCCTGATCGGCCTCACCCTCTATCGCCTCGACATCAACTTCCGGGAATCGGCGGTCATCGGCATCGTCGGCGCCGGCGGCATCGGCGCCACCCTGAACACCGCCATTGATCGCTACGAATACGACAGCGCCGGGGCGATCCTGTTGATCATCATTCTGATCGTCATGGCGGCCGAGTACTCGTCAAGCTACGTCCGGAAATGGGTGCAGTGAGATGCCGACGATCATGACCGACGGCGGACCGGTGTGGCGGCTGCGGACACCGCGCGGGCGGCTCCTGCTCTGGTTCGGCTGGTTGGCGCTGGTGGCCTTGACCGTCTGGTGCTGGACGGTGATGACCGAGAACACAATCTGGCTGTTCGTCGCCGACGCGCCGCGACAAGCGGCCGACATCGGCGGTCGAATGTTGCCGCCGCGCTGGTCCTACATCGACCAATTGTGGCGGCCGTTATGGGACACCCTCAACATCGCCACGCTAGGCACCCTGCTCGGCGTCGCGATCGCCACGCCGGTCGCCTTCCTGGCGGCGCGCAACACCTCGCCGTCGCCGTTGATCGTCCGCCCCATCGCGCTGTTCATCATCGTCGCCTCGCGGTCCATCAACTCGCTGATCTGGGCCCTGCTGCTGGTCTCGATCTTTGGCCCGGGCATCCTTGCCGGCATCATCGCCATCGGCCTGCGGTCGATCGGTTTCATCGGCAAGTTGCTGTACGAGGCGATCGAGGAGACCGATAAGAGCCAGATCGAGGCGATCGAGGCCACCGGGGCGGACCGAGGGCAGGTGCTGAACTATGGCTTCTGGCCGCAGATCGCCCCGGCGTTCTGGGGGATATCCGTGTTCCGCTGGGATATTAACATTCGCGAGAGCGCGGTGCTCGGCCTGGTCGGCGCCGGCGGCATTGGCTTGCAGTTGCAGGCTTCGCTCAACGTCCTCGCCTGGCCGCAGGTGACGCTGATCCTGATCGTCATCCTCGCCACCGTGGTAGTCAGCGAGTGGGTATCCGCCAAGGTGCGCCACGCCATCATCTGACGGTCCGCCCGCCGCGTCAAAAAGCCTCGGTGTCGGGGCGGATGTCGAGTTCGTGGGTCCAGGCGGAGCGGTCCTGGGTGATGATGTGAAAGCAGGTCTCGGCGATCGCCTCGGGATTGAGGCAATCCTCCTCGGCGATGCCGGAACGATTGGCGGCGCGTTCCGACCAGATCACCCCGTCGATGATCAGATGCGCCACGTGCACGCCCTGCGGACCGTGCGCGCGGGCCAGGGACTGGGCGAGACCGCGCAGGGCGAACTTGGCCGAGGCGAATGCGGCCGACTTCGGCCCCGCCTTCACCGATGCGGTGGCACCGATGTAAAGAAGGCAACCCGATTTCGCCTTCAGCATCGACGGCAGCACCGCCCGCGTCGCATGCACGGCGCCGAGGCAAAACACCCGCCACAGCGATTCGAAGTCCTCGGGATCGGTTTCCATGAATGGTTTGAGAACCAGGCCCGACGGATTGTGGATGTAGAGGTCGATGTCGCCCCAGTCCTTCCAGACCTCGGTGACGACGTCCTCGACCGCCTTTTCGTCCGTGAGATCGCAAGCCAGCCCCTTGAACATCGGAGCCGCCGGATCCTCGTTGAGTTCTTCGTTGAGCCGCGACAACGAGGTTTGTGTGCGAGCCAAGCCAGCGACCTGGTAGCCGCCAGCGATCAGTCGTTTTACCAAAACCTCGCCGAGACCGGGACCGACGCCGCCGATCATCGCGGTTGGCGTATCCACCATGCCCTGAGCCCTCCGTGCCGTTTCCGAGAACCAGCGTCCCCGCGCGGGAAGGAGCCGGTTGAGCACCGGGAGATAGAGGATACCGGGCCGGCCGACAAGCCCGCGACGGGCGCGGCGAGCCCTTTTAAGAGATCACTCCCGCTTGATCGGCCCGGTGATCGCATCCAATGGCACGAAATTGCTTTGCGGGCCGACCACCGGCTGCTTGGCGTCGCGCAAGATCTTGAAGACGCGTTCCTCCAAGGGAGAGGAGGTGACGAAGTCGGCGTAGGCGCGCTCCAGAACCGACTTGAAGCGGGCACGGAGCACAGTATCGTCGAGATCCTGGCTCTCCTCGCCGCGGAGGTAATCATGGGCGCGCTGCAGGATGTGCAGGCGGCAGACGTTGACCACCGACTGTTCGTAGGCGATGCCGAAATAATCGAGGAAATCTTCCGCCGTTTCCAGGTCGTCCAGTTCGGCTTTCAACGCGCTCACGCGACACCTCCTTCAATGGTGCAGGTCTGCAGATAAACCTCCATCAGGAGGTCGGTGCTTGGCAGCGTTTTCATCGCCTCGGCGCGACGCCGCAACTCGGCGCGCACGCCGGCGGCCTGCGCGGCGTCCAGCGGCACTCCCAACTCGGCGAAGACGTGCTGGACGGCCGAGACGCCGGAATGCTTGCCGAGGACGATACGATGTTCGCGGCCCAACGCGGCCGGGTCGAGCGCTTCGTAGGTCCGCCGGTCGCGCAACAATCCATGCACGTGGATGCCGGACTCGTGGGTGAACACCGCTTCGCCGACGATGCTCTTGCCAGCCGCGACCGGGCGTCCCGAGGCGACCTCAACCAGCTTCGACAGCGCCGGCAGATCGGCCGTGCAAACGCCCGCCTCGACACCGTAAAGCGCGCCGGCGGCGACGGCGATCTCCTCCAGCGGCGCGTTGCCCGCACGCTCGCCGAGGCCGTTGACGGTGGTGTCGATGCAGGTGGCGCCGCCGCGCATCGCCGCCAGCGAATTCGCCGTCGCCAGCCCGAGGTCGTCGTGGGCGTGGATCTCCAGGTCGAGGTCAGTGCGCCGCCGCATGGCGGAGAACGCCGCGTGGGCGCGAAACGGATCAAGGACGCCCAACGTGTCGGCATACCGGAACCGCCGCGCGCCGGCCTGTTCCGTTGTCTCGATGACCTGGGCGAGGAAATCGGCGTCGGCTCGCGAGGCATCCTCGCCACCGACTGTCACGCCGAGCTGTTTCTCGAACGCGTAGCGGACCAAACGGCCGGTTTCCGCCAGCACCCAGGCGCGATCGCGGCGCAGTTTGCCGTCGATATGCAGGTCGGAGACGGGCACCGCCAGGTGAACTTCGGCGAGCCCGCTGGCCGCCGCGGCGTCGATGTCGGCGGCATTCAGGCGGCACCAGCCGATGCAGGTGGCGCGCAGCTTCAGGGCGAGGACGGCGCGGATCGACTCCCGCTCGTCCTCGCCCATCGCCGGGATGCCGACTTCAAGCTCGTCGACGCCGGCGCCGTCGAGGGCCCGGGCGATGGCGATCTTCTCGGCGATGGTGAAGGCCACGCCGGCGGTCTGCTCGCCGTCGCGCAACGTGGTGTCGAGGATGGCGACGCGCATCGACGCTCCCCCGGTCCGCTCACCCACCGATGGTCACGCGTTGAACGACTTGCCGCAGGAGCAGACGTCCTGAGCGTTGGGATTCTCGAAGATGAACCCGGATTTCTCCAGCGTCTCGATGTAGTCGATGGTCATGCCCGACACGACCGGCAGGCTGTAGGCATCGACGAAAAGCTGAACGCCGTCGAAGTGAATTATCTGGTCGCCATCCTGGGCTTCCTTCTCCAGCCCCAGCATGTACTGGAGACCGGAACAGCCCCCCTGTTCGACCATGATCCGCAGGCCGGTAATGTCATCGGCGGAATTCTCGATAAGCCGTTTCAGGGTGCGTTCGGCGCTGTCGGTGAGAACGATCATGGGAAGTGTACTCCTTACCAATCCGGGGTGATCCTCGTGAAACGGGTTGAGCAATCCGCATGCCAATCCGTAACCGTTTGTTTCGTCTCGATTTGCCTGGTTGCCGACAGCGTCGGCGGCCAAGATCGCGTCCGCTTTGTCAGGTTTGCGACAGCGGCCGCTGTAACGCCGTCAGCGGCGCGCCGTCCTCCTCGCCGAAGCAGTGCTCGTAGTCGGAACAGACGGTGCAGTTGGGCGCCTTGCAAACAAAGACCCCCTCGCGTCGGCACAGTTCGCGGTAGAAGAATTTCTTCCACTTCATGTCCTGGGTGTTTTGGCTCGCCAACGGCGCGAAATAGCGCAGCAGAAGCGCCGACAATTCGCCGCGGCTGAACAGGCCCAGATCCTGCCAGAGGTGATTGGCGAGAAGCGATCGGCGGGCGATAACCGCCGCCATCCAGGCTTCCTCCTCGATGCCGCGTGTCCGGTTCCCGACCAGGAGGTCGCGGAGATCCGGCTCCTCGATGGCATCGGCGCCGGCATCGGCCACCGCCAAGGCATCGAGGGCCGCCGCCGCGTGCGGAACGTAACGCTCGCAGACCCGCGCCAGGGTGGCCCGGTCGAGGCCGAGCGCATGGGTCAGCGGACGAGACGTCTCCTTGATGGCGACGGCGACCGCGCAGGCGAAGATGTGGCGGTCGAAGTCGTCGCCGATGCCATCCGCCTGCAACAGCTCATACATGGAGTCTTGCCTGAATTTGACGATGGGTCAGGCGGCGAAGGCCTGTTCGGCGGTGATAAAGGCCATCGCCTTCGAGCCGCAGACCTGATGGCAAGCGTAACAGCCGACGCATTTACCTTTCTTGAAGACGGTCATCACCATCCGTTCGGCATCGTCGTCGTCGGCGTCGATCATCTCACCGTCCTCGTCGATCCCCTTCAGCTCCAGGACGTCATGTTTGCAGACCTTGAAGCAGCGTCCGCAGCCGATGCATAGGGTGTCGTCGATGGCGTCGAGAAACATCGGGTCCCAGCTCGTCCCATCCCGCCGTAAGGCCACGAATTCGGTCATTTTCATTGTCTCCCTGTGCTTGTTTCGGACCGTTCAGGCGCGCGCCAGGTCCGGGTGAGCGTTGATCATCGCGACGCCGTCGGCGACCAGCCTGCCGCCCTCGGCGGCCAGCGCTTCCAAGCTTTCGAAGCCGAAGCGGTGAACGTCGCGCAGGCTCTTGTTGAGGAGAACGAGCCGGCCGGCGGTCAGCACGACGCGGCCGAACCCCTCGCTCGAGACCTCCATGATCGGCGACGCCATGACTCCTACCTGCTGCTCGATGGCGAGGCCGACGGAGCCGTAAAAGGCCCGCAGTCGCCCGATCACCTCGGGTCCGGGGTTATCGATGATCGGCATCGCGCGCCGCTGTTCGCGGGTGACGATAAACGGCCCCAACACCTTCTCGTCACCGAGCTTGTCCCAGATCCCGCTCGGGTCATGGGCGCGCAGGGTGCGGATCAGCGTCTGTGTGAACGGCGCATCGACAGGATTCGGCGCCTCGGTGTTCGGTGGCGTCGCCGCCACGGATGTCGTCATCGCTATGCCTCCTGCTTTTCGAGACCGTCCTCGAGGAAGGACAGCCGGTTCTCGTCGCCCGTCACCAGGGCCTTGCGCAGCCACGGCGGCGGCGTCCCCTTGAGCATTGTCTGCAGCCGGTCAATGATCTGCGGAATCGGTTCCGGCTCCTTCAGCTTGACGGGATGGATCTTGCGGTTGACCACCTGTGCCGCCGCCGGGCCGCCGATGGCGAGCACGAACAGGAGCGTGCAGCCTTCCAGTGCATCGACGCGGGGTGTGATGCGGTCCTCCTCCGGCTCCGCGTGCACACCGTCTTGCTTACTGGCGACGTCGAAGCGGATCGCCTCGACGAAGCGGTGACCTTGCGTGTCGATCTCGTAGATCGCCATGTTGCGGGCGCTCCCGAAATGGGCGTCCATGGTCTTCAAGTCCTGGGTCGCGAATGCAACCTTCATCGTCTGTCCTCCTTCCGCGCGAGCGGCCGCGTCCCCCGCGTCCGCCACGCCGTCAACTAAACGCAACCTGCGCACCGTTACCGCCGTCATGCCATGCCTCCCCGCGGCCCGCCGCGGCGGGCGCGCCGTGTGAATCCTCCGCCATGTCGATCAGCGTGTTGGCCAGCTCGACGATCAGCCCCCGCGTCCCCCGGTAGCCGACGCCGAGACGCTGCGCGGCACCGAGCCGATCGAATACCGGGAAGCCATGGCGGATAAGCTTGACGCCGGTCCGCTCGGCGATCGGCGCCGCGTGGGCGTTGGCGATGAGAAGATGGCGCGCGCCGCCACCACCTTCGGTCAGCCGCGCCTCGACGTCGGCGAAGTCGCCGATCGAGACGTCGCGCGCCGGCACGCGTTCCAGCACCGGCGATGGCGCCGCCGCGACGGCTTGCGCCACCGTGCCGCCCATGTCGGCGAACAGCGACGCCAGGGCGAAGATCTGGTCCGCCTCGCCGGCGATGCTGAGGGGGTGATCGGCGAAGTAGAAGTGGCCGTCGAGCATGGCGTCGACCAGCCGCGACCGTTCGCGTTCGATCCGTTCCGACGGCGGGCGGCCGCTCAGGTCGGCGAGCAGCTTGACCAGGCCGTCGACCGCCTCAAGGCCGGTCAGGCAGTCGAAGACGACGTGCGGCACGCCGGCGCGGGCCTCCAAGAGTTCCGCCGCCGGGCGAAGGTGTTCGCCGCAGACGAGGGTGCAGGCCGACCGCGCCATGGCCCGGATCTCGTCGACGCTGGTGCCGCCCAGCGTCGTGCCGACGAAGTCGTCTGGGACGTGGCCGTCGAGCGAGCGCGACAGGTCCGGCATGATCAGCGCGCGCAACCCGAACGCTTCGGTGAGGTCGCGCAACTCGTCGATGTCGGCGGCGCTCAGGTGCTGGCCGGCGAGGATATTGATCTGCGAGCGCACCGCCGGCAGCGGTGTCACGGGAACCAGGCTGTGGATCAGCCCTTCCACCGCCCGCGCCCAACCCGTCTCCAGGCTGCCAGCGTAATCGGGAGTGCGCGCGAACACGACGTCGAGATCCCGCCAATCCACCCGCCGGCTTCGCATGGTCTTCAGGTCACCGACGATGTCGTCGTCGCGGGTTTCGGTCAGCGCCGTCGAGCACAGCCCGATGACGCGCGGGTTGGCGCGCTGGCGGATGTTCTCGATCGCCTCCTCCAGGTTGTCGACGCCGCCGAGGATGGTGCTGAGCTCGCTCATCGCCGTCGTCTGCAGGGGGATCGCCTCGCGGAAATGGCGCACCGCCAGGACAAGGGCGAAGGCCGTACACCCCTGACTGCCGTGTAGCAGCGGCAGGCACTTGTCGATGCCGAGGAAGGCGAGCGCGCCACCCAGGGCGGGGCTCATCTTCAGCGGGTTGACGGCGCAGGCCTTAGTCGGCGGGCGGATGGCGGTCATGATGGTTTCCTCCCGACTTGCCACGGCGCAGGTTTTCGCACCTGCGCCCAGATCGGATTATTCAGCGCGGCGTCGATGCGGCGAACGAGGGCGACCATGCCGTCGTAGCCTGCATACGCCTCGCTGCGTTCCTGGTTGACATCGAGCCATGGCGTGCGCGTCTTCAGCGCCATGAACTGCGACCGGCCGCCGGACATCAGGATGTCGGCCTCGCCGGCCTTCAGCATGCGGTAGAGCTCCTTGGCCGGGAGCTGGCCGAAGGTGTTGGCCTCCTCGCCCATCAGCCCCTTGATCCTCGCCTTGTCCTCGTCGGTGGATTTGCGCACCGAGGTGCCGATCACCTCCATGCCGATTTCCCGCAATGCGGCGATCACCGACCACGACTTGACGCCGCCGGTGTAGAGCAGCACCCGCTTGCCGGCGAGGCGCGCCCGGTAGGGCTCCAGCGCCGCCAAGGCGCGGGCCTCTTCCTCGGCAATCACCGCCTCGGCGCGCACCGCCAAGTTGGCCGGCGCGCCGCGCTCGACCAGCATCCTGGCCAGCGAGCGGAGCGCCGCGGAGGTATCGCCGATGCCGTAGAACGACCCCTCGTAGTAGGGAATGCCATAGCGGTCGCGCATCTTGCGGGCGAGTTGGATCAGCGCCTGCGAGCAGACGACCATGTTGGCCCGCGCGCGGTGGGCGCAGGCAACGTCACGGTAGCGGGCATCGCCGGTGATCGAGGCGAGCACGCGGATGCCGATACGCTCGAAAAGCGGCCGTACCTGCCACAGATCGCCGGCGACATTGTATTCGCCGAGCACGTTGATGTCGGCCAGCGTCGTCCGCTCGGGTTCCTCGGTGCCGATGACATGGTCGAGCAGGGTGTTGCCGGCGAGCTTGTTGCCGAGGCTCTTCGAGCCGACGAAACCCGGCGCGTCGACGGGGATGACCGGCAGTCCGAGCCGTTCCGACGCCACCCGGCAGACAGTGACGACATCGTCGCCGATCAGCGACGGCACGCAGGTGATGTAGACGAAGATGGCCGCCGGCGATCGCTCGGTGGCGATCTCGGTGATCGCCTTGTAGAGTTTCTTCTCGCCGCCGTGAATGATATCGAGTTCGGAAAGATCGGTGGTGAAACCGGTGCGGTAGAGCTGCGAGCCGCTGGAAAGCGCATGCCGGCTGTCCCAGCTGTTGCCTTCGCAGGCGATCGGCCCATGCACCAGATGGGCGGCGTCGGTTATCGGCTGCAGGGCGATCTTGGCGCCGTCAAAGGCGCAGCCTCCGGCGGCGGCGCCAGGCGTCAGCGCCTTGGCCGAACAGCCCTTCTTGCGCTCGGCATCCGTCTTCGCCTGGTTGTGGCCACATCCCGGCTCGTTAAACGCGTCGGCGACTTTCTGCTTGAGCATCTCATCCGGTCCGGTTCTTCGCAAGCCGGGGCGGCGACGGATGGCGCCGCCGCCCCCTGTTGGACTTACGGTTGCGGTTATTATCGGGTGAGGTCGAAACTGATGTCGGTCTCACCCAGGGCGCTGGTTTCATCGTCCAGCGTATCGAAGATCTTGTCGAGGATGCGCACCAGCACCTGCAGGGCGCCCTGGTAACCCCAGGTCGGGAAGCGGTGATGATGATGGCGGTCGAAGATCGGGAAGGTCAGCCGGATCAGCGGCGTGTTGGTATCCCGCTCCAGGTACTTGCCGTAGCTGCTGCCGATCAGGAAATCGACCGGCTCGGTATGCAGCAGCGAACGCATGTGCCAGAGATCGGCGCCCGGCCAGACCTGACAGTCCTGACCGTACGGCGTCTCGTCCAGCATCTTCTTGACCTTCTTCGCCCACGGCTTGGTGCCGTTGGTGGCGAGCGCGTGGCGCGGTTCGGCGCCCAGCTCGGTCAGGAACCGGCACATCGCGTAGACGAAGTCCGGATCGCCGTAAACGGCGAACTTCTTGCCGTGCACCATCGACATCGAATCGGTGATGGCGTCGACGAGACGGCCGCGTTCGAGCTGCAGGGCATCCGGGATCGGCTTGCCGCTAAGCTCCGAGATCTTCATCAGCAACTCGTCGGTCGCCTGGATGCCAAGCGGATAGTTGAAGGCCTCGACCGCCTGGCCTTGGTCCTTGCAATAGGCCAGCGTCCGCTTGGTGCAGTTTTCCTGCATCGAGACGGTCACCGCCGCGTCCTGCGCCTTCTTGGCATCTTCCAGCTTCGTTCCACCGGAATACATGCGGAAGGTGCCGTCGGCCGGCGTGTCATAGACGTCGGAGGTGTCGCTGAGGATCGTGTAGTCCACCTCCATCAGGGTGAGGATCCGCTTCAACTCGCGGATGTTGCCGACGCAATAGCCGTCGAAGCCGGGGATGATGTTGATGGCGTTGCCTGGCGTCCGCTCCCGGTTAGCCCAGAAGTGGGTCAGGATGCCGAGCATCATGTTGTCGTAGCCATTGACGTGGCTGCCATGGAAGGCCGGCGTGTGGGCGAACGGGACGTCGAAGTCCTTCGCCACCGAGCCTTTTTCCTTCGCACTGCTGATAAACGCGTGCAGGTCGTCGCCGATGACTTCCGCCATGCAGGTGGTCGACACGGCGATCATCTTCGGCTGGTAGAGGGCGCTGGCGTTGGCCAGGCCGTCGACCAGATTGTTGAGGCCGCCAAACACCGCCGCATCCTCGGTCATCGACGAGGAGACGACCGAGGCCGGCTCCTTGAAGTGCCGCGACAGGTGCGACCGGTAATAGGCGACGCAGCCCTGGCTGCCGTGGACGAAGGACAAGGTGTCCTCGAAACCACTTCCCGCGAACACTGCGCCAAGCGGCTGACAGGCCTTCGCCGGATTGATGGTCAGCGCCTTGCGTTCGAAGTTCTTCTCCCGATACTCCTGGGTCTTGGTCCAGTCGAGAACCTCGGTGACCCTTGCTTCGGAATGCGGGCACTCGAACTGTTCCTGCTTGTTCTTGAGCATCTCCTTGTATTCGGGCTCATGGAACAGCTCGTTGTGGTCTTTGATCACATCCGCGTTCTGGGGCATGATTGATCTCCCTCGCGTAATCCTGGGGGTTAAGCGGCCGAGGCTTCAGGCGCCTGTTTCCACGGCGTCTTGAACATGCCCCACGCGGGATTGTTGATCGCCATGTCCATGTCGCGGGCGAAGACGGCGAAGCCATCGTAGGCATGGTAGGGGCCGGAATAATCCCACGAGTGAACCTGGCGGAACGGTACGCCCATTTTCTGGATCGGATACTTCTCCTTGATCCCCGATCCGACGAGGTCCGGGCGGATGCGCTCGATGAACTTCTCGAGCTCGTAACCGGTGGCATCGTCGAAGATCAGCGTGCCGTCCTTCATGTATTTTCTGGTCCGCTGATAGTCGTCCTTGTGGGCGAACTCGTAGCCGGCACCAACGATCCGCATGCCGAGATCCTCGTAGGCGTTGACCATGTGCCGGGGGCGCAGGCCACCGACGTAGAGCATCACCTTCTTGCCCTCGAGGCGCGGTTTGTAGCGGGCGATGATCGCGTCCGCCAACGGGCGGTACTTGGCGATGACCTTCTCGGCGTTCTGCTTGATGGTGTCGTCGAACTGCTCGGCAATGGCGCGCAGCGACATCTCGATCCGCGACGGGCCGAAGAAGTTGAACTCCATCCAGGGCGTGCCGTACTTCTCCTCCATGTGGCGGGAGATGTAGTTCATCGACCGGTAGCAATGGATCAGGTTGAGCTTCGCCTTCGGCGCCTGCTCCAGTTCCTTCAGCGTCGTATCGCCGCTCCACTGGGCGATGACCCGCAAGCCGATCTCTTCCAGCAGCTTGCGCGAGGCCCAGCAGTCGCCGCCGATGTTGTAGTCGCCGATGATCGACACGTCGTAGGGCGTGCCCTGGAACTCGTTGACCTTCTGCTCCGCCGGGGTCATCACCCAGTCGCGGATAACGTCGTTGGCGATGTGGTGACCGAGCGATTGCGAGACGCCGCGAAAACCTTCGCAGCGGACCGGGACGACCGGCTTGCCGATGTCCTTCGCCTTGTCCTTCGCCACCGCCTCGATGTCGTCACCGATCAGGCCGACCGGACATTCCGACTGCACCGTGATCCCCTTCGAGAGCGGGAACAGGGTCTCAATCTCGTCGACGATCTCACGCAGTTTCTTGTCGCCGCCGAAGACAATGTCCTTCTCCTGATAGTCGGAGGTGAACTGCATGGTGACGAAGGTGTCGATGCCGGTGGTGCCGGTGTAGTAATTGCGGCGCTGCGACCACGAATACTGGCCGCAGCCGACGGGGCCGTGCGAAATGTGGACCAGGTCCTTGACCGGTCCCCAGACAACGCCCTTCGAGCCGGCATAGGCGCAGCCGCGAACGGTCATCACGCCTGGTAGTGACTTCACATTCGACTTCACGCCGCAGTCGGACGCACCGTCCTGGGCGATGTTGATGTGCTTTTGCCGCCGTTTGCGGGCCTTTTCCGGATAGGCGGAAAGCACCTCTTCGATAACCTGCTCGTGAAATTCACGATCGTTTTCGTAGTCCAAGCTCATGGCAAACTCCTCGCGCCATCCGGAAGGCCCCGCGATCGAGGCCCTCCCAAGGGAGACGGCTGGCTCGGCCGGCCGTCTCCGCCGTGTCTTTGGCGGTTAAACGGCGGCCGCTTGAGCGGCGGCCTGCGCGGCCTTGGCAGCGGCTTCCTTGGCCTCCAACTCGGCGATCATCTCCTCCTCCGACTTCAGGATGCCGAAGTCCATCAGCATGTCTTCGAGCTCCTCCATGGTGATCGGAGTCGGGACGACGCCCTGGCCCTTGTTTTCATGGATCTTCTTCGCCAGCGTCCGGTACTCTTGCGCCTGTTGCGAGTCCGGCGCGTACTCGATCACCGTCTGGCGGCGCAACTCGGCGTGCTGGACGATGTTGTCGCGGGGAACGAAGTGGATCAGCTTGGTCGAGAGCTTCGCCGCCATCGCCTCGGCCAGTTCCCATTCCAGGTCGGTCTGACGGGAGTTGCAGACCAGGCCGCCGAGGCGGACGCCGCCGGACTGGGCATATTTCAGCACGCCCTTCGAGATGTTGTTGCAGGCATAGAGCGCCATCATCTCGCCGGACATGACGATGTAGATTTCCTGTGCCTTGTTCTCGCGGATCGGCATCGCGAAGCCGCCGCAGACGACGTCGCCGAGCACGTCGTAGACGATGTAGTTCATGCCGTCGTAGGCGCCGTTTTCCTCGAGGAAGTTGATCGAGGTGATAACGCCGCGCCCCGCGCAGCCGACCCCCGGCTCCGGACCGCCCGACTCGACGCAGTGGACGCCGCCGTAGCCGACGCGGAGCACGTCCTCCAGCTCCAGGTCCTCCACCGATCCGGCTTCCGCCGCCAGATGGAGCACGGTCTGCTGGGCCTTCGAGTTGAGGATCAACCGGGTCGAGTCCGCCTTCGGATCGCAGCCGACGATGAGAATCTGCTGATCCATCTCGGCGAGGCCGGCGATCGTGTTCTGGGAGGTGGTGGACTTGCCGATCCCCCCCTTGCCGTAAAACGCAATCTGTCGCAGATCGCTCATGAATTCTCTCCTGTCCTTGGCGTGGTAAGAGGGTGAGCGTTTCCGCTCGATGGCCGGGAGGCTGCAACGGTCGTGCCAAGTCGGGAGGGTGGTCGCCTTTCGGCTGAATTGCTGGAAATTTCAGCGGCTTCCCGGCCGCCGGGCGGCGCCGCGCCGGCTGTTGCAAACCCGACAAAGGCCGACACATTGTTCGGCCCGCCACACCGCCGGGCGACGCCGGGAGAGGGGCGGGCGAGGGCAGATCAACCCTTTCGCGTTTGGACCGCGGTTTGCTAAGGACACGGACATGGAAGGCAGCGATCCCGTCATCGAGCCCCCGGACGCCGACCTCGACGCCGCGCCGAAACCGGCCGAGGGTGCCTGGCAACGCGGCCACAGCACCAACTTCGTCGGCGTGCCGAGCAAGCTGCTCGCCAGCGCCGCCTTCAACGCCGCCTCGCTGCCGCTGCACATCGCCGGCGTGCGGCAGGAGAACCGCGGCCTGTTCTCGATGCTGGAGGCGACGGAGACCCCGGAGGAAGCCTCGGCGATCTTCGCCAACTACATGGCGGTGATGTTCGGCGTCCACCCGGAACAGCGCCGTCCGCAGCCGATTGCCGGCGGGCGGCGGCGCTACCGCTCCGGCTACGACCGGCTGCTGCGCGGCTGGGCCTACGACAGCAACGGGCCCGAGGGCGCCGTCCTCAAGGGCTGGGTGGAGAGCCGCTTCGGGCTGATCCCCACCTATCACAAGAGCCGCATCAGCCGCTTCACCTCGCCGGCCTGGATGACTTACGTCGAGGAGAAGATGGGCAGCCGGTTCCACAACAACGCCATCTTCTCGCAGCTCGACCTCGTCTACGAGTTCGGCCAGTGGTACCTCGGCCGCTTCGAGCCGGAGCGGCGCCATTGGCAGCTTTTTCGCGGCGTCAACGACTTCGAGGAGCACCACGTTGTCGAGACGATCGACAAGCGGACGCTGATCGTCCGCCTCAACAACCTGGTTTCCTTCACCGCCGAGCGGGACATCGCCAGCTGGTTCGGCGACTACATCCTTTCGACGTATGTTCCCGCGTCGAAGATCCTGTATTTTCGCGACCTGCTACACGACATCACCCTGCAGGGCGAGGCGGAGGTGATCGCCATCGGCGGCGACTACCTGGTCAAGGCGACTTATATATAATCGAAGCGCCGGCAACGGCGGAACGGGATGGAAAGCAACATGCTGGATGACGCGGCGCGGGACCGCGCCCTTGGCGCTTTTCTGGGGCTGGCGGTCGGCGACGCCCTCGGCGGCCCGGTCGAGTTCATGACCGCCGGCGAGATCCGCCAGAAGTACGGCACCCATAACCGGATGACCGGCGGCGGCTGGCTGGACCTCAAACCCGGCCAGGTCACCGACGACACCGAGATGTCGCTGTGCGTCGGCCGGGCGATCATCCGCGCCGGCGGCTGGGATGTCCGCGCCGTCGCCGACGAATTCGTCGCCTGGCTGAAGACGGTGCCGGCCGACATCGGCAACACCTGCCGACGGGGGATCCGCCGCTACATCGTCGACGGCACCCCGCAAACGCCGTTCAACGAGGGCGACGCCGGCAACGGCGCCTGCATGCGCAACCTCCCCGTCGCCCTCGCCACCCTCGGTGCCGCCGACCGCTTCGAGGCGTGGACGCTGGAGCAGTGCCACATCACCCACAACCATCCGCTGTCCGACGACGCCACCCTGGCGCTGGGACGGATGGTCCAGCACCTGATCTTCGGCCGCGGCATGCACGCCTGCCGCGAGGAGGCGCGCTGGTTGATCGGCCGTCATCCGAAGTTCCGCTTCGACCAGTACAACGGGGTGTGCTCGGCCTACATCGTCGATACCGTGCGCACCGTCCTCCACCACTTCTTCCTCGCCGACTCGGTGCGGTCCTGCGTCATCGGCACGGTCAACGTCGGCGGCGACGCCGACACCGCGGGGGCGCTCGCCGGCATGCTGGCCGGCGCCACATACGGCGCCAAGAGCATCCCCAACGCCTGGCTGGCCCGCCTCGATCATAACGTCCAGCGGGAGATCGAGGACCAGGTCGAGGCGCTGCTCGCCATCGCCGGCGCCGCGCTCCCCGAGGCCTGAGCGGCGGCCGGGACCGTCGCCTCTCTGGCGCATCTCCGACAATCGCTGTCGGCCTCCGCACACACGCCGCGGGCCGCGCCGGGACGCGTTGCCGTTTCGCGTCAGCCGCTTAGCGGAATGGCGCGGCTCTTGCTTCCCAGTCGAGTGACGGCGGCGACGGCACCGCGGGACCGCACACGCCTCGACCGTTATTGATTGAAGGAGCAAGAACCATGGCCAACATCACCTTTTCGTCGCCGAAGATGCGCAAGCCGTTCACCGTGTACGCGGTGGCCGGCCACCGCGGCACCCTGCTGGCGGTCGCCAAGGCGCACAAGATCCCCATCCCCTTCGACTGTCAGGATGGCGACTGCGGGTCGTGCCTGGTCGAGGTCAAGCACCTGTCGACCGGCAAGCCGCGCATGGGCCTGGCGATGACCGAGGAGGAAAAGGAGCGCCTGCGCCAGCTCGGCAAGATCACGCCGCAGGAGATCGAGGCGGCGGAGACCAGCGACATGCCGCCGAAGCATCGCCTCGCCTGCCAGATGTTCATCCGCGACGAGGACATCCTGGTCGCCTTCGGCGGCGACGAGGTGTTGCCGGAACCGGCGCCGGCCCTGTCCATCGCCGCCGGCGTCTTCAAGGGCGGCCAGGTGATCACCAGCATCGAGCAGTTCCTCGCCTATTCGGTGAGCATCGAGCTGGAGGCGGCGGAGCATTTCGACGACCTGGCCGACAAGATGGACGCCTGCGCCAACGGTCCCGTCGCCGACCTGTTCCGCAAGCTCGGCGATTATGCCCGCCTCCACCTCAACGAGGCCAAGGCACGCGCCGGCGACGTCGACCTGACGCCAATGATGCCGGGCGACCACGTCTGGCCGGACCTCGAGACGCCGGAGCGCACCGAGCTGTGGGCCGGCGACCCGGAACTGTCGAAGAGCGACGCGCTGCGCGCCGCGATGGCGGGCGAGCGCGCCGGCTATGAGTTCTACCTGCACGTCGCCGAGACCAACAAGGACCCGGCGATCCGCGCCATGGCCAAGGAATTCGTCAAGGAGGAAGCCGAACACGTCGCCATCCTCGAGCGCTGGATCGCCGGCGAGGAAGCCGCCTTCGCGTGAGACCCCGGCGCCGCCGGCCGCGCCGCCCCAGCATTCGGCCGGCGGCGCGGTTTTTACCTTAATATCATAGTATTAACTGACTAAGTTAATGTGGCGCGCTCGGTAGCGGTGAAGAATGTCGTCATTTGTCGTCAAATGTCGTCAAAACCGCCGTTAAGTGCTTGATTTCGTTGCATCGGCGATGTCGTCAAATGTCGTCATTCTTGGCCCCCGATGTCGTCATTTGTCGTCAAATGTCGTCAAAACGCCCCGCTATCGCGAGTACCTTTGCCGTCATCCCGACAAACAGGGATCCCCGTGGATGGCCGGACGCAAGCCATCCTCAAGCGGAACGTAGATAGAACATAGCCGGTTTCCCTGCCCGACGCAACGCACCCGGTGTTCACTTCATTCTAATTGCTTGGCAACGCCGCATGAAAACGAAAGCCGGCATTCGGAGCCATTCAAGACCGGCAACCGCATCTGGGGCTTGGTTGTGGATGCGGCGGATGCTAACCCTTGGCGCCGTCGGTTGGTGCTGCGCCGGCGACGCGACAGGGGAATAAAGAAACCGTGAACGGCCATCAGACGCTGATCCTTAAACTGAGCTGTCCGGACCGGCCCGGCATCGTCGCCGCGGTCGCCAGCCAGATCGCCCAAAACGACGGCAATATCCTCGAAAGCGCCCAGTTCGGCGACATGGCGACGGGGCGGTTCTTCATGCGCATCCGCTTCGCCTGCCTCGGCCAAGCCGGCCACGCGGCGTTCGAGGCGGCGCTGAAGCCGGTCGCCGAGCGGTTCGCCATGGACTGGTGCCTGGTACCGGAGGACCGGCGCGGGCGGGTGCTGATCCTGGTCTCCAAGCTCGACCATTGCCTCAACGACCTGCTTTATCGCTGGCGCACCAACGATCTGCCGATGGACCTCGTCGCCGTCGTCTCCAACCACGACACCGCGCGGCCGATCGTCGAGGCGGCGGGCCTGCCCTACTTCCACTGGCCGGTGACGCCGGACAGCAAGCCGGAGCAGGAAGCGAAGATCCGCCGCCTGATCGAGGTCGAGCGGGTCGACCTCGTCATCCTGGCCCGCTACATGCAGATCCTGTCGGAACCGACGGCGCGCGCGCTGTCGGGCCGCGTCATCAACATCCACCACTCGTTCCTGCCCAGCTTCAAGGGCGCCAAGCCGTACCATCAGGCGCACCGGCGCGGCGTCAAGCTGATCGGCGCCACCGCCCACTACGTCACCGCCGACCTCGACGAGGGGCCGATCATCGAGCAGTACGCCGAGCGGGTCAGCCACGCCCATGCGCCGGACGACCTGATCCGCATCGGCCGCGACATCGAGGCCTTGGTCCTGGCGCACGCCGTGAAGTGGCATCTCGAGCACCGCATCCTGCTCAACGACGGCAAGACGGTGGTGTTCACCTAAAATCCCTGGTCCGGGCCATCGCCGGCGCCTCGGCCCGGGTTAGGCCTTGACCCGCCAGCGAATGCCCGTCATCTAACGGACACCGTCAACAATGCAAGGAGCCGCAATGGCCAAAGAAGAGGTTCTCGAATTCCAGGGCGTGGTCACCGAACTGCTGCCCAACGCGATGTTCCGCGTCAAGCTCGAAAACGAGCACGAAATTCTCGCTCATACCGCCGGCAAGATGCGCAAGAACCGCATCCGCGTGCTCGCCGGCGACCGGGTCAACGTCGAGATCACCCCCTACGACCTGACCAAGGGGCGCATCACCTTCCGCTACAAGTAACGGCGTCGCCGCCGGCGCGCCGCGCCTTCAAAAGCCGTCGCCCCCGCCCGGATAGCCGCCTTGCCCCTGATCCTCGCCTCCGCCTCGCCGCGCCGCCTCGACCTTCTGCGCCAGATCGGTTTCCCGCCGGACCGCGTCGTGCCGCCGGCCGTCGACGAGACGCCGAAGCCGGGCGAACTGCCGCCGGCGCTGGCCGCCCGCTTGGCCGCCGCCAAGGCCGACGCGGTCGCCGCCGACAACGCCGACGCGGTGATCATCGCCTGCGACACGGTGGTGGCGCGCGGCCGCCGCGCCCTGCCGAAAGCGGAGACGGCCGAGCAGGCGCGCACCTGCCTGTCGCTGTTGTCCGGCGCCCGCCACCGCGTGCACGGCGGCCTCGTCTGCGCCGCGCCCGACGGCCGCCGCCTGGCCCGCCTGGTCACCACCCAGGTCGCCTTCAAGCGCCTGAGCGAGACCGAGATCGAGCGTTATCTCGCGAGCGGCGAATGGCGCGGCAAGGCGGGCGGCTATGCCATCCAGGGCTTGGCGGCGGCGTTCGTGCGCGCGCTGAACGGCTCCTATTCCAACGTCGTCGGCCTGCCGTTGTTCGAAACCGCCCAGCTGCTGGGCGGCCTCGGCCTGACGCCAACGCCGCACACGGACACCGCCGATGCCGGCCGATGAGATCCTCGTCGCCAGCGTCGGCCCCTGGCTGCGCGTCGCCTGCTTCGAGGACGAGACGCTGATCCGCTATGCCGAGACCACCGACGACGCGCCGGGGCGCCGCGACGACATCTTCCTCGGCCTAGTGCGGCGCCGCCCCACCGGCCTCGACGCCGCCTTCGTCGACATCGGCCTCGCCGGGGACGGCCTGCTGATGCGCGAGGACGCCCCGGCCGACGGCCTGCCGGGCGAAGGGGCGGCGGTGCTGGTGCAGGTGACGCGGCCGGCGGAAGCGGCCAAGGGGGCGAAGCTGACCATGCGGCCGAGGCTGATCGGCCGCCATCTCGTGTATGCGCCGCACGGCCGGGGCGCGCATCTGTCGCGGCGGCTGCGCGGCGCGGCGCCGCGCGCCGATGTCACCGCCCGCCTCGCCCGCCTGCCCGCCGACGGCGGCGGCTGGGTCGCTCGCCACTCCGCCGGTCTCGCTTCCGCCGAGACATGCGAGGCGGAGGCCGCCGCCCTGCTGGCGGAGTGGACGCGGCTGGGCGACGCGGCCGGTAGTGGCGGCGCGCCCCGTCTGCTGCGGCACGGACGCGATGCCGCCGAGGTGGTGCTCGACGAGGCGCTGGCGCCCCAAACGGCCCGTCTGAGTATCGACGACGGGGAGACCTGGGACCGCCTCGCCGCCCGCTACGCCGACGCGCGCGACCGGCTGCGGCTGCATCATGGGCCGGAACCGCTGTTTTCCACGCACGACGCCGAGGCACAGCTGGAGGCGGCGCTGGCACCGTCGATCGATCTCGCCGGCGGCGGGCGGCTGTGGGTGACCGAGACGCCGGCCCTGGTCGCCATCGACGTCGACAGCGGCGCGGCTGAAGCGGGGAGCGCGGCGGCAACGGCGGCGGCGGTCAACCTGGAAGCGGTCGCCGCCATCGGCCGGGCGATCCGGCTGCGCGAGCTCGGCGGGCGGATCGTCATCGACCCGGTGCCGATGCGCCAGGAGGCCGACCGCCGCGCGGTGCTGGCGGCGCTGCGCCGGGCGCTGGCGGAGGATGACCGGCGGGTCACCGTCGGCGGCTTCTCGCGCACCGGCCTGATCGATCTCGTCCGCGAGCGCACCGGCCCCTCGCTGGGCCAGCGGCTGACCCGCGCCTGTCCGACCTGCGACGGCGGCGGGCGCGTCGAGGCACCGGCGGTCACCGCCCGCCGCGCCCTCGCCGCCCTGCTGGCGGAAACGCGCCGCCGACCCGCCTGGCGGCCGGCGCTACGCTGCGCGCCGGCCGTCGCGCAACGGCTGCGGGGGGCGCCGCTGGCGGCGGTGGAACGCCGGCTGGCGCGGCCGGTGACACTGATCGAGGCGGTGGATCCCGCCTTCGACGGGTTTGCCCTTGACAGCGGCGGCGAAGGCGCGAAAACGGCGTCATGAGTGGACGCGCGACGCGAAAGAGCCGTAAAAGCGACTGCCCGATCTGCGGCAAGCCGACCGATTCGGCCTACCGCCCCTTCTGTTCGCAGCGCTGCGCCGACATCGACCTCGCCCGCTGGCTCGGCGAGGAATATCGCATTCCGGTGGTCGAGGAGGACGAAAGCGCCGGCGAGCCCGGGCCGGATGAGGACGCCGACGACCGCCCGTGACCGCCGAGGGCGCGACGGCGGTGACGTGCTGGCGATCTTGGCCGGGCCGCTCGCCCGGTCGGGCGTCGCGCCCTCGATTGACCGGCCGATCGGGTGACTGGACAAGCCGCGACGAAGACTGCTATGAAATCGGGCCCGACGCGCCGCGCAACGCTGCGCGTTTCCCCATGCCAAGCCCAGGTAGCTCAGTTGGTAGAGCAGCGGACTGAAAATCCGCGTGTCGGTGGTTCGAATCCGCCCCTGGGCACCATATCCCAACGACTTTGCTTTTTTTCTTGGTGATCGTATTCCACGGCCACTCTCGATGCCCAAATTGAGTGACACCGGGGCGGCGGACTGTTGTGGCGAGGTCTCTCGTCCGCGGGGTGCGCTCGGCCAGCCGTTGGCGCCCGCTCGCTGGACCGCGACGGAGAACCAGCTTTGGCTGCCGAACAAGACGGTTCACGTGCTTCGGGTCGCCCAAGCACGATCAGTTGATTTCCAGGTCCTTGACCAACAAGCCCCGGGATAGTACCCTAAATTTCCAAGTGGTTTTTTTCGGGAAAAAGGGAGAGAGACCATGGAAGGTGCCGACAAGATGGGGGCTGCCGTGGCCGCCGCCTTCATCGCCCTGTTCGCCATTTTCATCATCATCGCCGTTTAAGGAAAGCCCTGTCTCGATCCATTCGCGGCCCTTCGTGCGGATGGGTCGCTGAAAAACAGGGACGCGGAGTTTTGCTTGGCCGCTACGCCGGCAGCGAGTTCCGGCGTAGCGGTCTCGTGTTTTTGCGCCGCCACACGGTCGCCGCCGCTACCCCGCGTTTTCGACGATGAAATAGCGGCCCTCGGGCACCCCCGGCGGCAGGGCGACGGGGTACCAACCTCGCGGCCGCAACTCCTGGTCGGAGACGATCAGCGCGCCCGGCGCCATCAGCGGCGGCAGCGCGTGGGCAAGGAAGGCGGCCAGCGCGCGGTTGGACTCGGCGTCGCCGCTGCCGATGTCGGTGTGCGCCAGGACCGCCTTGGCGGCGATCCGCGCCGCCGCCGTGGGCAGCGTCTCGCGGATGTCGCCGAGGATGAGATGCCGCGCATCGGGCACGCAGGCCGGGTGGGCGGCGATGCCGCGCTCGAAGACGAAGATCTCCCGCCCCGGCAACAATTGCCGCAAGTGATCAAAGGTGCGCCCGTTGCCGAGGCCGAGTTCCAGCACCGGCCCCGGCCGGCCGGCGATGCGCGCCGCCGCCGCGTCCAGGCAGGCCCGCTGCGCCTCCAGCCGGCGGATGAAGCTGTCGAGCCGGCTCATCGGCCGCCGCCGGCGTGGCGCCCCGGTCGGCGAAAAAACAACACTTTGTAACCGACGTTTACTTCTTGCATGATCGACATCATGGCATCTTCGACCGATGATTGCTTACCAAAAGGCGCCGGCTGGCGCGTGCCGGGTCGGGATCGATGCTCGAACCGTCGCTTGAGCCCGACGCGGCAACGATAACGGCGCAACGAACGATGGCACCGCTCGACAAGGAAACCGTTTCGGCCGGCGAGGCGAAGCGGGTGTGGCTGGTCGTCGGCGACAAGCTCGGCGACAACGCGCAGGTCAACGCCGTCGCTGGCGCGCTGGGCTGGCCGGTGGAAACCCGGCGCCTCGTCTTCCAGCCGCAGTATGTCACCGGCAAGCCGCCGTTCAAGGCCTCCCTCTATCACATCGATCTCGCCCGGTCGGCACCACTCGAGCCGCCGTGGCCGGATCTCGTCCTCACCGTCGGGCGGCGCCCCTCGATGGCGGCGCTGTGGGTGAAGGAGCAGTCGGCCGGCGCGGCGAAGGTGGTCCTGGTCGGCCGGCCACGGCGAATGCTGGAAAGCTTCGACCTCGTCCTGGCGCCGCCGCAATACCTGTTGCCGGAACGCGCCAACGTCCTGCGGCCGCCGCTGCCGCTGCTGTTCGTCGACCAGGACGCCGTCGAGGCCGCCAAACAGTACTGGACCAAGCGCTGGCGCGACCTGCCGCGCCCGCTGACCGCCGTCCTCGTCGGCGGCCCCACCAAGCCGTTCCGCTTCGACGCCACCGTTGCCAAGCGGATGGCCGACCTGCTGGCGAAAAGCACCGGCGGTGAGGGGACGATCTTCGTCTCCACCAGCCGGCGCACGCCGACCGAGGTGGCGGACGCCCTGGAGCGCCACCTGCCCGACAACGCCATCGTCTACCGCTGGTCGCCGACCGGCCAGGACAACCCCTACCTCGGACTGCTCGGCCTCGCCGACCGGGTGGCGGTGACCGGCGACAGCGTCTCGATGATGGTCGAGGCGGCGAGGCTCGGCAAGCCGCTGGCGATCTTCCCGCTGCCCATTGCCTCGCCGGGGCTGCTGCGCGCCCGTCGCCTGATGTCCGACCTGTTCGTGCCGGAGCGCCCCAAGGGCGGCGCGCGGGCGCCGCTGGAATGGCTCGGCGACCGGATCGCCGATTCCGGCGTCTTCGGCTACGCCCGCGAATTCGACCGCCTCTATCAGACGCTCATCGACCACGGCGCGGCGGCGATGCTGGGCGACGGTTTCGCCCGCCCCGCCGCCGCCTTCGACGACGACTTGACCGAGATCGCCGCCCGCGTCCGCGCCCTTTTCGCCCCGGCGGACGCGGCGTTGGCGATGCCGGCGCGCCCGGTCTGACGCATGACGGACTGGCATTTCCTGACGTTCGGCCTGATCTAAATGGCAACACTCATGAGGTTGGAACCGTGAAACCGACTGTCTTCATTCATACCAATAACAAGCAGATCGTTGGCGCCCTCGTCTCCGAGTATTCTCTCAAACGCAACTCCCGGCACGCCGACCAGTTCGACGTCAAGTTCATCCGCACCGAGGATCACGCGGTCCTCAAGGCGCGCGAGGGGCAGGTCTACCTGCGTGATGGCGTCAAGCGGCCGTGGTACAACGAGGACCTGCAGTCGTTCACGCCGCTGCGCTTCATGCCGCCGGAATTGATGAACTACGAGGGCCGCGCCATCGTCATCGACCCCGACGTGTTCGCCGTCCGCGACGTCTGGGAGCTCTTGGACCGCGACATGCAGGGCCACGCCGTGATGTGCCGCCTGCGCTCGGGCTCGAAGGAAAAGCGCGGCTGCCATGCGACAAGTGTGATGCTGCTCGACTGCGCCAAGCTCACCCACTGGAACGTCGAGCGCGACTTCAACGCTTTGTTCGAGTTCAAGCGCGACTACGCCAAGTGGATCTGCCTGCAGTACGAGGCGCCGGAGACCATCGGCCGGCTGGAGAAGGAGTGGAACGACTTCGACCGGCTGACGCCCGAGACGCGGATGCTGCACAACACCAAGCGGCGCACCCAGCCTTGGAAGACCGGGCTGCCGGTGGACTTCACGCCGCCGGAGAAGCCGGCCGGCATCCCGCTGCTCGGCGCCCTGCACCGCCTGCGGCGCAGCCTGTTCGGCTACTACACCTTCCTCGGCTCCTACGTAAAACACCCGGATCCGAACCAGGAGAAGTTCTTCTTCGGCCTGCTGCGCGAGTGCCTCGACAAGGGGATCGTCACCGAGGATCTGATCCGCCAGGAAATGGAACTCAAGCACGTGCGGCCGGACGCGCTGCAGGTGCTCGAGCGCGCCCAGCCGCTTGCCGCTTAACGCCGCCGCCGATCCCGCCTCCTCCCGCCCGCCGGCGCGGGACGATTTCCCGATCCTGGCTCAGGCGGCGGATGGCGGGCGGCTGATCTATCTCGACTCGGCGGCGACGGCGCAGGTGCCGACGCCGGTGCTGGCGGCGATTACCGACTGTTACGCGCGGACTTACGGCCCCGTCCACCGGTCGGCGCATGGGGCCGGCTCGGCGGCGACGCGCACTTTCGAGGCGGCGCGGGCGAAGGTGGCGCGGTTCGTCGGCGCCCGGTCGGCGCGGGAGATCGTCTTCGTCAAGAGCGCGACGGAAGGCCTCAACCTGGTCGCCCACGTGCTGGGGCGGGCGCGGCTGCAACGCGGCGACGAGGTGATCCTCACCCAGGCCGAGCATCACGCCAACATCGTCCCCTGGCAGCTGCTGGCGGCGGAGCGCGGCATCGAGGTCAAATTCGCGCCGCTGGCCGACGATCTGACCCTGGACCTCGACCGCCTCGCCGGGCTGATCGGTCGGCGCACCAAGGTGGTGGCGCTGACCCATGTCTCCAACGTGCTCGGGAGCCATTTCCCCGTCCGCGCGGCGGCGGACCTGGCGCACGCGGCGGGCGCCCTGGTTGTCGTCGACGGCGCGCAAGCGGTGGCGCATATGCCGGTTGATGTCCAGGCGTTGGGCGCCGACTTCTACGTCTTTTCCGGCCACAAGATGTATGCCGGCGGCGGCATCGGCGTCCTCTATGCGCGCGAGGAGATATTGCGCGACCTGCCGCCCTATCTCGGCGGCGGCGGAGCGATCGCCAGCGTGACCGAGCACGGCGTCACCTTCAAGCCGCCGCCGCACCGCTATGAGCCCGGCACGCCGCCGGTAGCCGAGGCGGCGGCGCTGTCGGCGGCGATCGATTACTTGGACGCGATCGGCTTCGAGGCCATCGCGGCGCACGAGCGGGCGTTGGTGGACGCCTGCCGGGCGCGGCTCAAGGACATCGACGGTGTCGGGATCGTCGGCCCGGCCGAGAGCGCGGCGGCGCTGGTCAGTTTCAATCTGAAGGGCATCCATCCGCACGACGTCTGCACGGTGCTCGACGCCCACCGGGTCGCCATTCGCGGCGGCCACCACTGCGCGCAGCCGCTGATGCACCGGCTAGGGCTGGCCGGCACCTGCCGCGTCTCGTTCGGCGTCTACAATGATCTCGACGACCTCGACGTGTTGGCCGACGGGCTGGCCGAGACGGCGCGGCTGTTCCGATGAGCGGGGGACCCGAAAGCATGACACCGGACGACCTGACCAAGCTCTACCAGTCGATCATCCTCGACCACGCCAAGGCGCCGCGCAACCGCCGCCGCCCCGACCCGGTGACGGCCCACGCGCAGCGCGACAACCCGCTGTGCGGCGACCGGGTGACGGTCTACGTGGCGGAAGACGGCGAGGTGCGGATTGCCGATGCCGCGTTCGAGGGCGACGGCTGCGCCATCTCGCTGGCCTCCGCCTCGATCCTCACCGAGACGATCCGCACCTTAAGCCCCGACGAAGCCCAGGCCATCGCCCGCGCGCTGACCGCCCGCCTGCTCCCCGCCACCGCCGACGGGGAGCCGCCTACCCTGCCCGCCGATCTCGCCAACCGCCCCGAGATCCAGGCCCTCCTCTCCGTCGCCCACTTCCCCATGCGCGCCCCCTGCGCCGC
>CAYWRP010000031.1:0-34835 GCA_964460955.1 uncultured Rhodospirillaceae bacterium
AAGGGCCGATCACCTACCCTATGTTGGTCGCGCCAGAAGCAAAGGGATAAGCCTTTCGGCGTTTATGTTGCCGGGTAAGCACATAAGCCGATGTGCAGTTGGCGCATTGAGGGCGCCTAATCTTGCGGCCCGCCCCTGGTCGGGTCTGTCCTCGAGCCGCGCCAAGTTCGTATTGATCCCCTCGCGGGATTTGTAACCGACACGGTTACAAGGGATGGTGTTCTCCGGTGATCGTCCACAAAAGGTGGCCGGAGACGTTCGGTGCGGCGGCGAAGTTTCCTCTGCCCATCTGGTGTATGCACCGATCGGCGGGTAGACTGACTGGAAGCGGGCGAGATTGAACTGGGATAGCTTGCGGCCGTCCGCGGCAATCTTCGGCCGCCTTTCGGTGGTGGCGGCGAGACAGGTAATCCCCTTTTCCTGGAGCCGCTTTACGGGCGCCATGGTGAGTGTGAATTCCCCCCTGGACCCGGGCATGTAAGACGCCGCCGGGGATCGCTTCGACGACTCCGTTCGCTTGCTTTCCTTCTCCGCCAAGACCGACGCGTTCACCACGCAAAGGTTTAACCAAATCAATAACGCCGTCGAGCCAATCCGCCTGCGGCGGAATATGTTTATGGCCGTCGCTCTTCGCGCTTTCCGCTGCCCGGCGGAGCCGCTCGGACGAGGATAGGGGGCTGAATGTTAGGTCTGGACTTCGGAGCCAGACAGATTCATTGTTCACCCCAGTCCACCAGATGCCGGGAGTAGACACCTAGCTCTGCACCCAAGGCAATCCAGCCGCTTTCCAGCCGCCGATGCTGCCGCGATGGCGGTGTGAGTCGAGGTTACCCTCAAAGCCATCAAGCAGATTGAAACACGACGAGAAGCCGCGCCGCGTCATTTCTTGCGCCGCCGCTTTCGAGCGCACGCCGGACCTGCATATAAAGAAGAGTTGCTGATCGGCTGCGACCCCCGTTTGCTCCAGTTGTTCCGCGAACTGCGCATTGAGTTCCATGGTCGGGAAATGAAGCCAGGGGATGAAAATGACTTTCTTTCCGAGACCGCGGGTATCCGGAATACCGACGTAAGCCCATTCCGCCGGCGTCCGCACATCAATCAGTACGGCCGAGGGATCTTCCGATAGACGTCGCCACGCCTCCGTCTCGGTGATGTCTCCTGCATACGTGCTTTCGCTCATGCGGTAATCTCCCTTCAAGCGTTATCGAAAGCCAGACGATGAGCATGTTCGGCGACGATGGGACTAGTGCATATGCCGCCCCCGGACTCGGGCGAGACCCGTGACCATCTCGTTGAGAGATCTGCGGCGACCTCGTTCCGCGATTCCACGCCTTTTGAATTGGCGGAAAACATCGAACTTCGCGATACCTCCGGTTATCCTGGAGAACTAGGCTTTACGTCGCTCAATGTCACGCCCCGCTCCGTCGAAATGGACTTTCGAAGCCTGTTTGTCAGGTCATATATAAAGATTTCGATGCTAGCGACCGCGCGGTCATCTGCGTGATCGCGAACCCTGATCAAGACGTTCGCACTACCGGACAGAATTAACGAGAGGTTTGGCACTTCGTGGAAACGACTTCTGACACGCTTTCGATGTTGGACGCCCTTGTCGAGAATGCATTGCGCCGCGGCGCCGACGAGGCCGATGCGATCATGGTCCATCAGCACGCCCTTTCGGCCAGATGCCGTCTCGAAAAAATCGAGACGGTCGAAGAGCAAAAAGCCGGTAAGGTGGGGCTCCGGTTTATCTCAGGGCGGCGACAGGCGATCGTCTCCACCGCCGATCTGACGGAAGCATCGATCGACGCGTTGGTCGAACGCGCGAGCGCGATGGCGAAGACTGTGCCCCTCGATCCTCACTGCGGACTGGCGCACCCTGCACAGTTGAACAACGGTGCCGCCGCTTTAGACACCGATGAGGGCGGACGACCCGAGGTGGCGGTTCTCAAAGACCGGGCGCTGGCCGCTGAAACGAGCGCCCTGTCGATGAGCGGTATCACGAATTCGGATGGCGCCGAGACATCATGGAGCCGCAGCGAATTCACGATCGTCGGTTCCAACGGTTTGCGCAAGCAACGATCCCGTTCGTCGAGCGTTCTGTCCGTCTCCGTCGTGGCGGGCACCGGCGCAGAGATGGAGCGCGACTACGATTACACGCATGCCGTTTATGCTTCGGATCTGCTCGATCCGCAAACGGTTGGCACGACGGCCGCGCAGCGTGCGCTGCGGCGGCTGCATCCCCGGAAAAAGGCAACAGTCCAGGTCCCAGTGGTTTTCGACAGTCGGGTCGCCCGCAGCCTGGTTGGTCACCTCCTGACGGCGATCAATGGTAGCGCCATCGCGCGTGGGACGTCGTTCCTCAAAGACAGGTTGGGCCAATCCGTATTCCGCTCTTCCATCCGAATTGTCGATGATCCGTTGCGACAACGCGGCCTGCGCTCGCGCGCCTTCGACGACGAGGGAATCCCGACGGCGACGCGAGCGCTTGTTGATCGGGGAATTCTCGACACATGGATCTTGGACCTGCGCTCTTCCCGCAAACTCGGATTGGCGACGACAGCGCATGCCGCGCGATCTCTTTCCGGGACTCCTTCTCCGGCGGCAACCAATGCGTACCTTTGTCCTAGCGAGCTCTCGGTCTCGGATCTGATCCGAGACATTCGAGAAGGCTTCTATGCGACGGAGCTGATTGGATTTGGCGTCAACAACGTCACCGGCGATTATAGCCGGGGCGCCAGCGGGTTCTGGATTGAGAACGGGGAGATTGCCTATCCCGTGAGCGAGATTACCATTTCCGGAAATCTCATCGATATGTTCGCCAGCCTACAGCCGGCAAATGACCTTGAATTCAACGCGGGAACGGACTCCCCGACAGTGCGCGTCGAAGGCATGACCGTCGCCGGCCAGTAACGGGCTGCCCGGTCAGCCTTGGTTTGCCGTGGAGGTCGCAAGAGACAGCGGCGGGCTTTTGCCCGGTGATTCTCGTCGTCACGTGGCGGCTGGACCTCGCGAGATGCCGGTTCTCGATCTTCCTCCGCTCCCGCGGACGGTAAGCAGGAAAATGCCATCCCTGCCGATTACGAACATTGGATAAAAATGACGAATTCTTTACGGTTGAAGAAATTTTTGATTACAAAATTATGATCCGTGCGTTCTCCTGGTGGTGATGCGCTTGCGAATCCTGTTAATGTGCCGGCTCTGTTGCAACGCGAGATGTGGAATTTGCCAGTATGGACGGCTCACAAATCCCGACAGGACGCTTTCGATCGATCTGGATTTCCGATGTGCATCTGGGGACTCGCGGTTGCAATGCTGAGTTGCTGCTGGATTTTCTCCGCCGCACCGAATCCGATTATCTCTACCTTGTCGGTGACATCATAGATTTTTGGCGGATGAAGAAGGCTTGGTATTGGAGCCAGGCTCATAACGATGTGCTCCAGAAAATATTGCGAAAAGCGCGCAAGGGAACGCGCATTATTTACATTCCCGGCAATCATGACGAAAATTTCCGCGATTTCGCCCGCCATCGGTTCGGTCGTGTCTCGATCCTCAACGAGACGACCCACCTGATGCTGGATGGCCGCAAATTCCTTGTTCTCCATGGCGACCAGTTCGATGGAATCGTCAAATATGCCAAATGGTTAGCTTATCTGGGCGACCGCGCTTATAACACCGCTCTCACAGTCAATTATTGGGTAAACGTCGTCAGGCGAAAACTTGGCTTCTCCTACTGGTCTTTGTCGGCGTTTCTCAAACACAAAGTGAAGAATGCCGTCGAGTACATCAGCAACTACGAGCATGCCATCGTTTCGGAAGCGAGGAAGCGCAAGGTCGATGGGGTCATTTGTGGCCATATCCATACGGCGGAGATTCGTGAAATCGATGGGATTTTGTATTGCAACGACGGCGATTGGGTCGAAAGTTGCACGGCGTTGGTCGAGCATCTCGACGGTCGGCTCGAAATTCTCAAATGGGCAGAGATGCCCCACGTGGTTGGCGACGGTCAAGTTGGAGCGAATGAATGGACATCGCCGTTGTCACAGACGCCTGGTTTCCCCAAGTCAACGGCGTTGTCCGAACGTTCGACACACTGAAATCGCAGTTAAGCGATCTTGGATACCGCGTTTCGGTCCTCGAGCCGAGCGCGTTCCGCACCGTTCCTTGCCCAAGCTATCCGGAAATCCGCCTTTCCGTGTTTCCGGGACAAGGTGTAATCAACGCCCTGGACAAGGCGTCGCCGTCGGCAATCCACATCGCGACGGAAGGTCCGCTTGGACTTGCCGCGCGCGCCTACTGTCGGAAACGCGGGTTTCCGTTCACCACATCCTTCCATACCCTGTTTCCGGAATATGTTCACGCACGGTGGCGCGTCCCGGTCGACTGGTCATACGGTGTTTTGCGTCGTTTCCACGCCGCCGCCGTGCGAACCATGGTCGCCACGCCATCCATCGAACAGCACCTGCAAGGACGAGGCTTCCGCAATTTGACGCGTTGGTCGCGTGGTGTCGACACGCAGTTGTTTCGCCCCAGAGCGAAAGGCTTCCTTCCCTACCCACGGCCGATTCAACTTTATGTCGGCCGGGTCGCCGTGGAGAAAAACATCGACGCGTTTTTGTCTTTGCCTCTCGAGGGCACCAAGGTAATCGTCGGCGATGGGCCGGCGTTGCCGGCATTGCGGCAGACCTATCCCGAGACCGTGTTTGTCGGCGTGAAAAAAGGCGAAGAGCTCGCGCGGCACTATGCCGACGCCGACGTATTCGTTTTCCCGAGTAAAACCGACACCTTCGGTCTCGTGATGGTCGAAGCATTGGCTTCGGGGGTTCCGGTCGCCGCGTTCCCGGTGCCCGGCCCAACGGATGTGATCGGCGAGTCGAACGCCGGAAGCCTGCACGAGGATCTGCTGACAGCCGCAAGGAACGCGCTCAGCATTTCCCCCGACGTTTGCCGGGCGCATGCCGAACGTTTCTCGTGGCGCGCTAGTGTCGACCAATTCCTCTCCAATCTCGCAGTTTTTCGATAATGCCTTTAGCCGAAACGCCGTCCTTTCGCGAGAGTTCAACGGTTGCTTAATTTGTCGATCGCCAAATCGGTCACCTTGAGCGGGTCCACATGCGTCCCGAAGACAGTTACGCCCCAGTGTAAGTGGGGTCCCGTCGCCCTTCCCGACATGCCGACGCGACCGATCACCTCGCCCTTGCGCACAAAATCCCCCTCTTCGACGCTGATCGCGCTCAAGTGCGCGTAAACACTGGTTAGTCCATGGCCGTGGTCGACCATGACAGTTTGACCGGTGAAATACATCTTGGGATCCGTCAGCGCCACAATCCCATCGGCGCAGGCGACGACCGGGGTCCCTTTCGGGGCGGCGATATCCACGCCGCGATGTGGGCGACGCGGTTCGCCGTTAAGAATGCGCTGGCTGCCGAAAACGCCCGAAACGCGGCCGTCAACCGGCAGCACGAATCCAGACATGAAATAGGGTGCCGGCGAGTCGATCTTTCGAACCGTACGGATGCGTGTCGCATCGGACCGGATCCAGCGCAAATCGCTTTCGCCGGGCGTCACCTTTCGCTGCGGCAGGCCATCGATCCGCTGGATGTCGTACGTTCGCCGCGCAACGGCCATTCGATAGCTTTTCCTTGAACCATCGGGGAATATGGCGCCGATCGTGACCTTGGGAGGGGCATCACGACCAATGCCGCCGACGAACCAACCATCAGCCGAGACCCTCACTGGCGCGTCGCCGAATGTAATCCTGCTGGCGGGCACCGTTCTGCCGATAATGAGGCCGCCTTGTATCCATTCTCCAGAGAAGGCAATCCGCTCGGCGGCGGCGTTCGCCGCCGTTGGAAAAACAAGCAGGCAGATAGCCGCAATCCGCCAGAAAAATCGGGCTCTCGTCATAGCAAGCTTCCCTGTTTGTAATCCTGCCGAGCCTTGCTGGACCTTGCCGAGCGGCGAGTTGAAGCGCGATCATCGACGGTCGCGTGGCGAGTCCCATCGACGAATTGAATTCGGATCCGGTCTCCATTTCGGAGGAATTCGGCGGAGGTGATCAGCCGCCCGCCGCCGTCGTCGACGATGGTGAACCCGCGGGCCAACGTTTTCTTGTGTGAGTAGCTTTCGAGCAAGCTTCCAGCCAACCGCAGAGCATGGTGTTTGCGCGCCATGAACGTGTGGAAATTCGTCTCCAGGGCGCGCGAATGCCACGCCAAGCGATGGATAAGAGGCAGAACGAGCCGGTTCGGTTCCACCAGCCGTTGTCCGGCGGCGGCAAGCGCTTGGGCCGCCTTGTTGAGCAAAAGGCGAGGCGAATGACGTAGCCGGTCGCTCCACTGATCGAGTTGTTGCTGCAGTTCGGCGGGTAGTCGGGCTGCCCGGATCACCCCCTTCGCCGCGATATCGAGCCTGAAACGCCGGTCGACAATCATGCGATTGGTCGATTGAATAAGTCGCTTTTGATGCGTGAGGACATCGACCAGCAACTCTTGTCGCACCGGCACCGCTAGCTCCGCCGCCGCCGTCGGCGTTGGCGCGCGTACATCGGCGGCGTAATCGATCAAGGTCGTATCCGTTTCGTGACCGACCGCGGAAATGGTTGGGATGTTTGATCCGGCGGTCGCCCGGACCAAAACCTCCTCGTTGAATGCCCACAGGTCCTCAAGGCTGCCACCTCCTCGGGCGATGATCAACAAATCCGGCCGCGCGACCGCGGATCGCTCGTCGAGAGCATTGAACCCGCGTATCGCCGCGGCAATCTGCTCTGCCGCTTCCCGCCCCTGAACCGCCACCGGCCAAAGCAAAACGTGTCGCGGGAAACGATCCCGAAGCCTGTGCAGGATGTCGCGGATGACGGCGCCGGTCGGCGAGGTGACAATGCCGATACACTCCGGCAGGTATGGCAGCGGTCGTTTGCGCGCCTCGGCAAAAAGACCTTCTTCGGTCAGCTTCCGCTTTCGTTCCTCGAGCAGCTTGAGAAGCGCGCCAATGCCTGCGAGTTCTACCGACTCGACAATGACCTGATACCGCGATCGACTCGCATAAGTTGTAAGTCGCCCCGTGACAATGACATCCGCTCCATCCTCCACTTCGCGCGGAAGCCTCGCGGCGATCGGGCGCCAACAGGCCGCCTCCAGCAAGGCCCTGTCGTCCTTGAGAGAAAAGTAGATGTGCCCGGAACCCGCGCGGTGGAGACCGGAGATTTCGCCGCGAATGCGGACATAGTCGAAACGCTCCTCGATGTGCGCTTTAAGCGCGGCACTGAGTTCCGAAACCGTCAGGATGGTTTGATTATGGTTAGGGGGTATGTCAGGCAGCCGATTCATGCTTAGAATATTAACGGCCGATCGGCCGCACGAAAACGATAGTTGATCACGGGGCAGGTATGGGAAGAAACGTTCTGGTCGTTGGCGGAGGTGGGCGCGAACACGCGTTGTGCTGGGCAATCGTCAAATCGCCGCTTTGCGCGTCATTGACGTGTGCTCCCGGTAACGCCGGTATCGCCGAAATCGCCAAATGTGTCGACATCGCCGTGTCGAACATCGATCGGATCGTCGCCTATTGCGTTGATCATGATATCGACTTCGTGGTGGTTGGGCCCGAGGAGCCGCTTGCGAAAGGGCTGGTCGACGCGCTCGTCGCGAAAAATATCTTGAGTTTTGGGCCAAAAGCCGGTGCCGCCAAGATTGAAGGCTCCAAGGCTCTTATGAAGGAACTGTGTGTTCAAAAGGACATTCCCACCGCCGCATATGGCCGCTTCGAGGAACCCGAGGAAGCAAAGGAGTATATCCATCGCCATGGCGCGCCAATCGTTGTCAAAGCCGATGGCTTGGCTGCCGGGAAAGGAGCATTTGTCTGCCACAATCAGAATGAGGCATTCGCAGCGATTGACCACATCCTAATCGAGAACGCTTTTGGGGAGGCCGGGAAGTGCGTCATCGTCGAGGATTACCTGCAAGGCGACGAAGTCAGCTTCTTTGCCCTCGTGCACGGTCGTACGGCCATTCCTCTAGCGACCGCGCAGGATCATAAGGCCGCCTTCGATGGCGATGAGGGACCGAACACCGGCGGCATGGGGGCTTATTCTCCGTCGCCGCTCGTGACGCAAGCTTTGCAAAATACCATTATGGAGCGCATTGTTCAGCCAACGGTCGAAGCACTCGCCGATAGAAAGACACCGTACTCCGGCGTTTTGTTCGCCGGTTTGGTTCTGACCTCGGCGGGCCCGAAACTCTTGGAATATAATGCCCGCTTCGGGGACCCGGAATGCCAGGCAATTGTGCTTCGACTGAGAGGTGACCTCTTGCAGGCGATGCTGAGCGTTGCCGAGGGACGACTGGGCGATGTCAAGCTGACATGGGGTGACGAACACGCGATTGTGGTTGTTATGGCAACCCACGGTTACCCCGGGCCGTACGCGCGGGGATCCGAAATCAACGGACTAGCGCCGCTAAGCGACCTTCAAGGCCTGACAGTATTTCATTCGGGGACGAAAAGAGAGGGGAACAAGATCTTAGCCAACGGCGGTCGGGTTCTTTCGGTCTCAGCGGTCGCGCCGACGCTTGTCGAAGCGCGTGATGTCGCCTATGCCGGCATCTCGAAAATCTCCTGGCCACAGGGGTTTTACCGGCGGGACATCGGAGGGCGCGCGCTTGACCGGTGAAAAACGGTAACTTAAATCCAGGAACATCCGAACCGTTGGCTTTAGCGAAAAGTGTCGGAAATCGAACGATGCCTAACGGGTCCACTGGCGAACCTTTATCAAGATCCTTGTCTGCAGTGCTGAATTGAAATCCCTCCGGATCATTCTCCCGATCGTCATTATCGCCTTGTCGGCGGGAATGGCCGGTTTTTTGTACGCCACCAAACCCAACGTCGAAGCCGAAACACCGACGGAGCGGGTCTGGCAGGTGGCGGTCACTCGGGCGGAGCCGGGGCCGCAATCGATTGGCGTCGAGGTTTTCGGCACCGTCGTCGCATCCCGCACAGTTGATTTGACTCCGCTTGTCGCGGGACAGGTCATCGACATCAGCCCGAATCTCATTGCGGGCGGGACGGTTCGCGACGGCGACCTCCTCATCCAGATCGATCCTTTTGACTTTCAAACGGAGATCACAATTCAACGGGCCGAACTGGCGCAGGCTCGGTCAAAATTGGATGAGATCGAGGCGCAGATCAAAGACGATCGGCGGATCCTGGCTATCGAGCGGGAAAAAACTAAGCTTGCCCAGCGCGATGTCGAACGTCGCGCCGCTCTGCAGGAACGCTCGGTGGGTTCGGAAAAAGCGTTGGATGATGCGCGCCTGACTTTTAAGGAATATCAACTGGTTGCCCTCTCGCGGGAACGTGACCTGCATCAGATGCAAGCGCAACTGGAACAGCAAAAAGCACGCATTGCACAACTTGAAGCGCTCTTGTCCCGGCGCGAGAAGGATCTTCAGCGGGCCACCGTCCGAGCGCCCTACGATGCGTTCGTTGCCGAAACCCAAACAGCTGTCGGCCGCTACGTTCGCTTGGGCGATCCGATAGCGACCTTGATCGAGGCCGACAGCCTAGAGGTCCGTTTTCATGTTCCACTGGCGACATTCCCTCGATTGGCCGAACTTGGACCGATCATCGATACCCCGACGGAGATCGTCTGGCGGGCCGGCGACACGGAATGGGTCTTCTCCGGCAAGGTGAAACGCCAGATCGCCGAAATCGATCCGACACTCGGCGGGGTCCAGTTGTTTTCGAGCATCGATGGCGGCGCTATGAAACCAATTCTGCGGCCGGGCGCGTTCGTCGAGGTCCGCCTCGAACTAGGAAGCGCCGAGCGCGTCGCGCAAGTACCGAGCACGGCGATTCATGACGGTAAGTTCGTGTTTGTCGTGAACGACAACCGCCTTGAGAAACGCGCTATCGACACCGTCGGAAACACCGGCGATGAGTTCTTGGTGACAGGGCTGAAACCGGGGGAAATGGTCGCAACGTCCCGTTTTCCTGGCATGGCCGCGGACATGAAAGTCGTGGCCGCCGAAAACTCGGCTACCCCGTAAGCACGCCTGAATGACATTCGTTGGTACGTTCGCGCGACATCCTGTCGCGTCCACCATTCTCACCGCGTTGGTCTTGTTCGTGGGCCTTTTTGCCCTCGACCGCATCAACACACAGTTTTTTCCCAATTTCGGCATTGACGCCATCAGCGTTACCGTCGATTGGCCTGGCGCCAGCGCGGAAGACATCGACCTCAACATTGTCGACGCGATAGAACCGGAGGTCAGGTTCCTCGACGGCGTCAAGAAAGTCCGATCGACCTCGCAAGAAAACCTCGCGACGATCTTCATTGAGTTCCTCGCTGGCACCGACATGCAGTCAGCGTTGTCGGAAGTCGAGACGGCCGTCGCGAATGTGCGAACGCTCCCCGAAGAGAGCGAGCGGCCGAAGGTCAGCCGGATTACGCGTTACGATACGATTACCCGCCTCGTGATCTCGGGGCCATTTCCAGAAAAGGAGCTGAAATCGATCGCCAAACGAATGCGCGATGATCTCCTCGCGCTGGGCGTTGACAAGATCGATTTGGTGGGGGCTCGGGACGAAGAGGTCTGGGTGGAACTTGCTCCCGAGACCCTGGTCGCATTGGATATTACGCTGAAGGCGATCGCCGACACCATCGCCGGTTCGTCGACGGACATTCCCTCGGGCGACACCCAAAGCGAACAGGAACTGCAGATCCGGACGATTGGTCGCGACTATGACGCGGGCGATTATGCCAAGATCGACATACGCACATTACAGACAGGCGAGAAAATCGTTCTTGAGGACGTCGCCACCGTTTCCGATACCTGGGAGGAGGGAGGCACGGAGCTGTGGATGGATGGCTATCGCGCCATCGAACTTCATGTCCAAAGGTCGCTTACCGCGGACGCCTTGAGCGTGGCGAACACGGTCGATCGTTATGTGGCCGAACTGGGGCCCACGCTCCCGGCGATGCTTCGGCTGCACGCATACAATATCAGCGCGAACGTCATTCGCGATCGCATCAATCTACTGCTGACCAATGGCGCGACCGGCTTCGTCCTCGTCATCATCGTCCTATTCTTGTTTTTGAATAGCCGCATCGCCTTTTGGGTCGCCGCTGGCATTCCCATCGCATTGTTGACGGCGATCATCGTCATGCTTCTGCTCGGCCGTTCCGTCAACATGGTTAGCTTGTTCGGGTTGATTCTCGCGCTCGGGCTCATCGTCGACGACGCCATCGTGGTCGCCGAAGAGACGGAGACGCAAAGGCGCAATGGGCTTCCGGCCGAGGAAGCGGCCGTCGTTGGGGCGTCGCGCATGACGGGACCGGTGCTCAGTTCGTCGCTGACGACTGTCGCGGCACTGATACCCCTGCTGCTCATCTCGGATATCATCGGTGAGATCATCCGTGAGATCCCTCTAACGGTGATTTTCGCGGTCATCGCCAGCCTTTTTGAATGCTTTGTCATTCTGCCGGGCCATCTGCGTGGGGCGCTAGCCAGCACGCCGAGCCATCCGGGCCGGGTCCGGGAATTCCTCGATTGCAGCTTCATGCGGTTCCGATCGCAGGTTTTCGAACCCATTGTCACACGCGCCGTCCGCCAAAAATACTTGACGGTGACGACGGCGATGGCCGCATTTATTGTCGTGATAGGCCTGATCGTGGGTGGCCGCGTCGGTTTCGTCTTTTTCCCCTCGCCCGAGGCCGATCGCGTCTATGCAAACGTCCGGATGGTCGCCGGAACGCCCAGGGACGAGACGATACGCGCCCTTGAAAGGTTGATGGAAGCCGCTGTTGGCGCCGAACGGCAACTCACGGATGGCGGCGACCCCGTGATCCGTTTCGCACTGACCAAGGTCGGGGTTTCCGTCGGTCGCGCCGATGGGTCCGTTCCGCTGGCAGGCGACAATGTCGGCGGTATCACAATCGAACTCATTGAATCGGAGACGCGATCAGTCCGCACGCGGGCGTTCATTGATACTTGGTCAGAGGTGTTCGGCCGCCCGCCCGGGGTTGAGACCGTCACCATAACACCCGCCATCGGCGGACCGCCGGGTCGCGACCTCGATATCCGCATCGTAGGAAGCGACCTCGATGCGATGAGCGCGGCCACCGATGAACTCCTGGCCGTCCTGGAGGGGATCCCCGGTCTGGGCGCCATCGAGGATGACCTGATCTATGGTCGGCCGGAAATCCTGCTTGAGGTGACGGCGGCGGGCCGCGCGCTTGGGTTCGACACCGAAATGGTCGGCCAGCAGGTACGTCATGCCTTCGAAGGTGCCATCGCGCAGCGAGTCGCCCGCGGCGACGAGGAAGTGACCGTTCGCGTACTTCTTGACGAATCTTACCGAACGCCGAATGCTCTGAATGCGATCTACATCCGCACTGACGAAAATAAGGAAGTCGCGCTGCAGGACATCGTCAGATTCGACACGAAAACCGCGCTCGCGCGCATCCAGCGTGAAAATGGCCGTCGGCAAATCGCCATCACCGGTGATATCGATCCAGCGTTGCTCAAGCTGGACCAATTAACCGATCTTTTGCAGGGCGGACCGTTACCGGAAATCGTTAAACGGCATGGTGTCGACTTCGTATTCGCCGGCAAATCCGAAGAAACGGAAAATACCTTGGCCGATATGAAGATCGGCGCCATCATTGCGCTCGTGTTGATTTTCTCGGTTTTGGCTTGGTTCTTTAAAAGCTATTCGACACCGATAATTATCATGTCGATCATTCCGCTTAGCTTGGTAGGGGTCATCCTCGGCCATCTGTTACTCGGCTATAATCTGACCATTCTCAGCTTGGTCGCGACCTTGGGGTTAAGTGGAATCGTCGTCAACGACTCAATCATCCTCGTTCGGACCATCGAAAGCGAGGGGAGCTCGGAAAAGCTGACTTTGGATAGCATCGTTCGCGGCACGTCGAGGCGCCTGCGGGCAATCTTGTTGACCTCGCTGACAACCATAGCAGGCCTGACGCCGATGATGTTCGAAACCAGCCTTCAGGCGCGCTTCCTGATCCCCATGGCGGTGACCATCGTTTTCGGCTTGATGATCGCGACGTTTCTCGTGCTGCTGGTCGTCCCCGCGCTGCTGGCGATCCGCTCAGAAATCAAGGGAAGCCTGAAACGGTAATCAGGTGCTGGCTGTTGCCCGCGCGTGGCCACGTCTCGCCCTGTCTGTTAACATGCCACACGGTCGTAAGAACGTGCCGCCCGACCTTCAGAAAAAGTCAATCGAGGACAGACCCATGACACTGATCGACACTTCGACGGAATGGAAGGCATTGGAGCGGCACAGGGACACTTTGGCCAACGTTCACATGCGTGAGTTGTTCGCCGCCGACGCGGACCGCTTTGGCAGGTTTTCGTTGCGGCTCGGCGACCTCTTGTTCGACTACTCGAAGAATCGGGTCACCGAGGAAACGATCTCGCTGCTCATCGATCTCGCGAAAGCGGCAGACCTGGAGGCGTGGCGGGAGCGGATGTTCGGCGGTGAAAAGATCAACAACACGGAAAACCGTGCCGTGCTGCATGTCGCCTTGCGCAATCTTCCCGACCGGCCGATCCACGTCGACGGCGAGGACGTCATGCCGGGCGTCCACGCCGTGCTGGCGCATATGCGGGAATTCTCCGAATCCGTCCGCAACGGAACGTGGCGAGGCCATACGGGACAGGCGATCAAGGCCGTGGTCAATATCGGCATCGGCGGATCCGATCTCGGCCCGGTCATGGTCACGGAGGCGCTGAAGCCCTACCACCATCCAGATCTCCGCGTCCTGTTCGTCTCCAACGTCGACGGAACCCATATTGCCGAAACGCTCAAGACACTGGACCCGGAAACCACGCTGTTCATTGTCGCCTCGAAAACTTTCACCACCCAGGAAACCATCGCCAACGCCAAATCGGCGCGCGCGTGGCTGGTCGACGCGCTCGGCGAGGCAGCGATCGCCAAGCATTTCGTGGCGCTGTCGACCAATACGCCGGCGGTCACCGAGTTCGGGATTGACGCCGCCAACATGTTCGAGTTCTGGGACTGGGTTGGCGGGCGCTATTCCCTGTGGTCGGCGATCGGCTTGCCGATCGCCGTGGCCCTCGGGATGGATCGGTTCGAGGAATTGCTGGCCGGGGGTCGCGCGATGGATGAGCATTTCCGCACCGCGCCGCTGGAAAAAAACGCGCCGGTGCTGATGGGCCTGATCGGCATCTGGAACACAAACTTCCTCGGCGCCGAAACCATCGCCATCCTGCCCTACGATCAGTATCTGCACCGCTTCCCCGCCTTCCTCCAGCAATCGGACATGGAAAGCAACGGCAAGGGAGTGACCCGCGAGGGCCACAGGGTGCCTTATGTCACCGGTCCGGTCCTGTTCGGCGAACCCGGAACCAACGGCCAGCACTCCTTCTATCAGCTGATCCATCAGAGCCCACGCCTCGTGGTGTCTGATTTCATCGCCCCGGCGCACACCCACAATCCAATCGGCGACCACCACACGCTCCTCGTATCCAACTTCTTCGCGCAAACCGAGGCCCTGATGCGCGGTAAGACCGCCGACGAGGCACGCGCCGAACTCGGCAGCCAGGGCTTAAGCGATGCCGAAGTCGAAGCGGTGGTCCCGCACAAGGTGTTCACTGGCAACAGGCCGACCAATTCACTCTTGGTCCGTCGGATCGACCCCTACACGCTCGGCATGCTCATCGCGCTCTACGAACACAAGATCTTCACCCAAGGCGTCATCTGGGGCATCAATTCCTTCGACCAGTGGGGCGTCGAACTCGGCAAACAGCTCGCAAAGTCCGTCCTCTCGGACCTCCAGGCCGACGGCGAAACGACGACCCACGACGGCTCGACCAACGCCTTGATCAACGCCTTCAAGCGGATGCGGCAGAGCTGAACAGGGCATGCTGCGGCGACTTCCCGAAACCGTCGTTAACCGGATTGCCGCGGGAGAGGTTGTCGAGCGTCCCGCCTCGGCGGTAAAGGAGTTGCTGGAGAACAGCCTCGATGCCGGCGCGCGCCGCATCGATATCGTGGTCCGTAACGGCGGGCAAAGCTTGATCCGGGTTGTCGACGACGGGTGCGGCATGACGCGAGACGAACTCGACCTCTGCGTCGAGCGGCACGCCACATCCAAGCTCGACGGCGAGGATCTGACAGATATCCGAACCCTCGGCTTCCGCGGCGAGGCACTGCCCTCGATCGCCGCCGTCTCTCGGCTCACCATTACCTCACGAACCCCTAATTCGCCGGAAGCCTGGAAGATCCAGGTCGACGGCGGCGTCAAACGCGCCTTGCAGCCGGCCGCCGGCGCGGTCGGCACAACAATTGACATTCGCGATCTTTTTTTTGCCACGCCGGCGCGGCTGAAGTTCATGAAATCGCCGTCAACAGAGATGCGGCACATCGTCCAGGTCGTTCAACGATTGGCCATCGCGTACCCCGACCGGGCATTCAGCTTGACCGATGACCAGCGCACTATCTGCCGATTTCCGGCCAATGGCGCGGACGCTCAAAGTGGCCTGCTGGCCCGCCTCGGCACCGTGTTCGGCAACGAGTTTGCCCAGTCCGCTCTCCCAGTCAGCGCCGAGCGGGACAACATGCGCCTGTCGGGCTTCATCAGCCCGCCCACCGTGCACCGCCGACAGCGCGCCAATCAGATGCTGTTCGTCAACGACCGGCCAATTCAAGATCCCGTTCTGTATACCGTTATCCGCGTCGCCTACCAGGGGTTGATCGCCACCGACCGCCATCCTTATGCCGTCTTGTTCTTGTCGGTGCCCGCCTCCGACGTCGACGTCAACGTGCATCCGATGAAGTCCGAGGTGCGGTTCCGGGAAGCGGACCGGGTGCGCAGCCTGCTGATCGGCGGCGTGAAGGCGGTCTTGGGTGGATTGACAGCGGGACAAACGGCAACCCGGTTGGATTTGCCCTCGACGCGTAACGCCACGCCTTGGTCGAATGCGTTCCCGGAGGCGCCATCGACACGCGGGTCGACCACTCCGCGGGCGGCGAACTCGCCGAATGGACGATTGCCACTGCGCATAGCCGAGCCGACGGCGGCTTACACAAGCGACGGCGGCGAGACAGCGACGGCCATCGAAGCGGAGGAAGAAACGGACCGCCCGCTCGGTATCGCCAAGGCGCAAGTTCACAAAACCTATATCGTCGCCCAGAACCGGGATGGCCTGATTATCGTCGACCAGCACGCGGCGCACGAACGCTTGGTTCAGGAACAGATCATGGCTTCCATGACACGGGGGTGTGTCGCTCGTCAAAGCCTTTTGATCCCGGAAGTCGTAGATTTAGGCGACGACGCGGCCGCTCGGTTGATCGAGCGGTCGGACGACCTGCGAAGCCTGGGCCTGGTGGTGGAAGGGTTCGGCGCCGGTTCGGTGATCGTGCGGGAAATTCCGGCGATGCTGGGCGCGAGCAATATCCGCCAATTGATCCAGGACATCGCCGACGACTTGGCGGTGTTCGAGGATGCCCTCGCGTTGCGGCAGCGGTTGGGTGCGGTCTATGCCCGCATGGCGTGTCATCATAGCGTGCGCGCTGGGCGAACGCTGTCGATCGAGGAAATGAACAGCCTCCTTCGCAGCATGGAACAAACCCCTCACTCGGGGCAGTGCAGCCATGGCCGGCCGACGTTCGTCCAGCTGCGTCTCGATGATCTTGAGCGGCTGTTTGGCCGCAAGTAGCTAGGGACACGTCGCATGCTGGGTTGGGCGATCAAACAGTTGTTCATCTGGACCGCGATCGGGTCGGTTGCCTTCGTTCTACTGACCCATCGGCCCGCCTCAGACGTCCGGTCCATCGAGGCTGTCACAGCGGCTCGTGAAACTCCTGTGGAACGGTATCAGGCGCCCGGTAACGGTCGCGAAATGACCATCCGCGCCTCGCGCGACGGCCACTTCCGTGTCATCGCCGAGGTTGACGGACGCCGCGTCGATTTCCTCATCGACACGGGCGCCACCGGCATCGCGCTTGCGGCGGATGTCGCGGCCCGGCTTGGCTGGCATCTGCGGGGTGCCGATTACACAATGACTTCGCATACCGCTGGTGGCATTGTTCGGGCCGCGCCCGTCACCCTGGCCCGAGTTGAGGTTGGCGATATCCGGCTGCACAACCTGGATGCTCACGTCGTCGAACGGCTCGAAGGCATTTCGTTACTCGGCATGACGTTCCTGAACCGATTGGACGGCTTCGAGGTTCGCGGCGACGAACTCACGCTTTACTGGTAAGAGGCGGTTTTCGTAACATTCCGAGATCACCGGGCAGCGATTCAGCCAGAAATCCCGTTGCGCATCGACGACGATCTCGCCGCTCGTTGCCACGTTGTTGCGTTTTGAAAACGCCGCGCGGCAGGATGGAGAACCGCGCATTTTCCCGGATCGATCTCGTTCAGTTGGGTTTCGAAAATGGCGCATTCCCTGTAGCATCAGCGTGTGTGTTGGTGAAGGTTTGGTGGACTTCGAATTCACGACGCCTCGCCGCAGGCTTGGCTTAACGATTGGTTTAACCGATAAGTGCGCCCGTAGCTCAGCAGGATAGAGCACAGGATTCCTAATCCTGGGGTCGCAGGTTCGAATCCTGCCGGGCGCGCCACTCTCCGCCACGCCAAGCAACGACAATCTTGTAGAAAGGGCCCCCTTAACAACCTTGGATTGTGATCGGGTTGATGTCCGATGGATCTTCCACCCCAATGTCGATATCCGAGGTGGAGCCGCTCGGTGGTGTAATGGACGAGGCAGGCGCCGAGCTCCGCCTGCAACGCCTCGACGCTCTCATGCGTTTTGATGCAAATAACAACTCGCCCAGCGCCGCGATTTTCACGTGCCCCCCGCGACAGCGGTTTCACCAAGAAGCCTTGTAGCGTGTCGAGAAACGGCAGTGCCCGCTTATCCGACGTGACAATAGCCTTCTTCCGTCCCCCTTGCCCTGCAAGACGACACCGGATGCTTTTGCGCTTTAGGTGTTTGATCCCACGGTTTGATGGTGCGATCCTTTCGCGGGATCTACGCGGCAGAGTAAATGACGTGGTGGAGCGCGGAGGGATGAGCCGCCGGGCGGCGGCGCGCCGGTTTGGTGTGAGTGACGGTTCGGTGATCAACGGGCTGCGGCATCACCGCGAGACGGGCCGGCGCACGCCGGTGGGCGCGGGCGACCATCCCCCGTCCGTTCCGGCGCCACATCGCGACCCTCTGCAGGCGGCTCGGGCAGCGCAACCCGACAACACGCTGGCCGCGCTGGGCGCGCGCCTTGCCGCCGGGCGGGGCGTGAGGGCCGAGTAGGGGCAGTTTTAGCCGCTTTTCCCGCGGCAAGCTGAGTTCCCACAAGGACAAAGCCGTGCGCCAAGCCATCCGAAACGCTGGCGCGCATCCAATCTTCTTGCCCAGGTATTCCTCCGACCCCCAACCCATCGAGCAGGTCGTTGCAAAGCGTAAAACACCGCTGCGTGAAAAACCACCCGTGTCGAAGCCATCTGCGACGCCATCGCCGACCCGCTCGACGGCTTCAAAGCACAAGGATGCCGACCTTACTTCGAAAAAGCCGGATATGCGTCATCCCAACAACGGAACGCTCTAGTCGGTGCCGGTCAGGAAATCTAGATAGGATGCCTGATCATAGAGTTGGGGGTGCGGATCACCGCCGCGCGTGTTGCCCGTATCGTTACTTGAAGAAAACGCGCGGCCACGGACCACTAAATGTTCTCCGCCTTCATCCGCGTTATCTTCAATAACTTGAGGATAAGGTCCGTCCATCAATTCCTCCCACGGTGCCATATAGAATATCTAACAGAACCATATGAATATTTGGTTACATGCTGCGCTTACATAACCCGCGAGGATCCGGACCGTATGTTGGCTGTCCACATCAGTTACGGATGCGCATCATGGTCATCATTATAAATATCGCAAATCTAGCGGGTGTGTCCATAATAAAATTTCCAAGAAAGCAGGTTTTGGATTGTTGCGTTGCGGCATGGGTTGGTTTCTGGTCACAAAGTTACGGATCCACGACGCCGGAACAGCCCTGGCGGAAATCGCATTGATTGACAGTGGTGGCTCCCATAACGTGTCGCTCATGCTCTCGAAGTTCGAGTCGTCTTTTTCCGAGCAAGATCGTCTTGATCAGTTGCGCCTGATTCGATCGCAGAATGTCGGACCATTGACGTTCTGGCGCATTCTTGAGCGCTTCGGTTCGGCGTCCGCGGCCTTGCAACGGCTTCCCGAACTCGCCCGGCGTGGCGGTCGGACGGGGGACTTCACGGTCTGCCCGCCGGAAGAGGCGGAACGAGAAATGGGCGCAATTCAGCGTCTTGGGGCGCGCCTCGTGTTCCATGGCGACGACGCTTACCCGCTGGCTTTGGGATGTTTGGAGGACGCTCCGCCGGTCCTTGCCGTATTTGGCAATGCCGAGATGCTTAATCGACCGACGCTTGCGATGGTTGGCAGCCGCAACGCGTCTTCGAATGGCCGGCGTTTCGCTTTCCGGTTGGCCGCCGAGATTGGCAAGGCGGGTTTTGCGACCGCTTCCGGTCTGGCTCGCGGCATTGACGCCGCCGTCCATCAGGGCTCGCTTCAGACAGGGACCATCGCCGTCGTCGCGGGCGGCATCGATATCATTTATCCGAAGGAAAACACCGATCTCTATCATGCGATCGCCGACAGCGGCGCCATTGTGTCGGAGATGCCCTTTGGCATGCACCCGCAAGCGCGACATTTCCCGCGCCGTAATCGGATCATTTCCGGTCTTTCCCGCGGTGTCGTCGTCATCGAGGCGACGCTGCGGTCCGGCTCGCTGATCACGGCGCGCATGGCGCTCGAGCAGGGGCGGGAGGTATTCGCGGTCCCGGGATCGCCGATGGATCCGCGCGGGCGCGGCTGCAACGATCTGCTGCGGCAGGGCGCCATTCTCGTCGAAACGCCGCACGACATCCTCAACGTGCTCGAACCTTCGTCGGCCATTGTGCCTCGGCGGGAGACCTTCGCCGACGGGCCACAAGAGCAAGACCTTGCCGACGCGGAAGCGAGCGACGACATCCGGAGTCAGATAGAGGAAACACTGTCGCCGATTCCGGTAGCGGTTGACGAAGTCATCCGCACCTGCCAATTGTCGCCAGCCTCCGTCATGACCTGCCTCCTCGAATGGGAACTCGCCGGTCGGGTCGAGCGGCACCCCGGAAACAAGGTTGCGCTCGTCGCAGTGCGCCCTGAACAATAAGGTCAGCATGAACGTCGTCGTCGTGGAATCGCCGGCGAAGGCGAAAACCATCAACAAATATTTGGGCCCGGATTACAAGGTCGTGGCAAGTTACGGCCATGTGCGGGATCTGCCCGCAAAAAATGGGTCGGTTCGGCCGGATGCGGATTTCGCTATGGAGTGGGAAGTCGACGAGCGGTCGAAAAAACATATCAAGGCGATTGCCGATGCGCTGCGAGGCGCCGACCATTTGTACCTCGCGACCGACCCCGACCGCGAAGGCGAGGCGATTTCGTGGCACGTGCAAGAGGTCCTCGACCAGCAAAAGGCGCTCAAGGGTGTCAACGTACAGCGCGTCGCCTTCAATGAAATCACCCAGCGGGCGATCGAGGATGCGTTCGCCAATCCGCGCCCGCTCGACCGCGAACTGATCTCCGCCTACCTTGCCCGCCGCGCGCTTGACTACCTCGTCGGCTTCACGCTATCGCCCGTGCTTTGGCGCAAGCTGCCGGGCAGTCGTTCCGCCGGCCGGGTCCAGTCGGTGGCTTTGCGCTTGATCTGCGAGCGCGAAACGGAAGTCGAGCAATTCGTCTCGCGCGCTTATTGGACCATTAAGGCAATTTTTCGGAACCAGCGGGGCGACGAGGTGACCGCTCAGCTGACGACCTTGGGCGGGCAAAAGCTCGACAAGTTCGATCTGGCGACGCGAGAGGACGCCGACCGGGCCGTCACCGAGATTGAAGCCCGCGAATACGCGGTGGCCAATGTCGAACACAAGCAGGTCAAACGCAATCCGGCGCCGCCGTTCATCACCTCGACCCTGCAACAGGAAGCATCGCGCAAGCTGGGCTTCACGGCGACACAAACGATGCGTACCGCCCAACAGCTTTATGAAGGGGTGAGCATTGGCGGCGAAACCGTTGGACTGATCACCTATATGCGGACCGACGGGGTCAACATGGCGGCGGAAGCCGTCAGCGCTTGTCGTAACCTCGTCGAGCATGAATTCGGCGCCGCTTACGTCCCAGAAAAACCCCGAATTTATAAGGCCAAAGCCAAGAACGCCCAGGAAGCGCACGAAGCGATCCGTCCAACCGAGATCGCCCGGAAACCGAGTGATGTCGAACGCTACCTCGACGCCCGTCAACTGAAACTCTATGCCTTGATCTGGAAACGCACCATTGCCAGCCAGATGGCGTCGGCGGTGCTCGATCAGGTGGCGATCGACATCGCGTCGCCGGATCAGCAGGTCGTGTTTCGGGCAACCGGTTCGGTCATCCACTTCGATGGGTTTCTCCGCGTCTACCATGAAGGGCGTGACGAGCCGGAAAGCCCGGATGCCGGGCCGGAGCCGGCGGAAGCCAGCGAGAAACTGCTTCCTCGGCTCGAGAAAGGCGAGGCGGTCGATCGCCGGTCCGTTGAGCCGGAAGAGCATTTCACGCAACCGCCGCCCCGTTTCACCGAGGCCAGTCTGGTCAAAAAGCTTGAGGAATTGGGCATCGGCCGGCCATCTACCTACGCCTCGATCATCTCGGTCCTGCAGGATCGTGACTATGTCCAGTTGGAACAGCGCCGCTTCCGTCCCGAAGACCGCGGACGTCTCGTCACCGCGTTCCTGACGAGCTTCTTCGAACGCTATGTCGCCTATGGCTTCACCGCCGAGATGGAGGAGAAACTCGACCACGTTTCTGGCGGCGAAATCGACTGGCGCTATGTCCTCGATGCGTTTTGGCGGGACTTCAGCGCGGCCGTGGAGGAGACTAAGGACCTTCGCGTGAAGGAAGTTCTTGATGCGCTCGACGAGCGGCTTGGTCCGCACTTTTTCCGCGCCGGCGAGGATGGAGCCGATCCGCGCAAGTGCCCCTCCTGCGAGGATGGCCGCCTTTCCCTAAAGCTTGGAAAGTTCGGCGCCTTTGTCGGATGCTCCAATTATCCTGAATGCAAGTATACCCGTCCGCTTATCCCCCTGAAGGGCGATGAAACAGAGACGCCGGGACAGCCGGATGTCAACGGCAAGGTCCTTGGTATCGATCCCAACAGCCAATTGCCGGTGATCGTCAAACGCGGCCCGTACGGGCATTACCTGCAGTTGGGAGAAGAGTCTTCGGGCGAAAAAGGCGGCAAGAAAAAGCCCGTTCGAGCCTCCATACCGCCTCAGTATGATCCGGAAACCATCAATCTTATCCGCGCGCTTGGCCTGCTTTCGTTGCCGCGCGAGATCGGTACGCATCCGGAAACCGGCGAAATGATCGCCGCCGGCATTGGCCGGTTCGGCCCCTACGTGCGCCAAGGCGATACGTATGTATCGCTGAAAGGCGATGACGATGTGTTGGAGATCGGTATCAACCGCGCCGTCGATCTGCTGGCCGAGACAGCCAAGAAAAAGCCGCCGTCCCGCGCACTTGGCCCACACCCCGAGGACGGTAAGCCCGTGACGGTGAAGAGCGGGCGCTACGGCCCTTATGTGGAACATAACAAGACGCGGGCGACCTTGCCGAAGTCCGTCGAGGCCGAGAAGATCGACATCGACCAGGCCGTGGCACTGCTCGCCGCCAAGTCAGGCCAGACCTCAGGCAAATCGAAAGGCCGCAAGGCGAGCACCGGCAAGACATCGGCCCGGGCCAAGAAGTGACCGATCGGCCTGAGAATCGAAGGGCAATAGATCGATCAAGGGCGCGGCGATGACGGCCAAACGAAACCCGACGCCGTTTCCCGATAAGGACGAGATTCTCCGCTACATCCACGCCCAGGAGAAGCGTATCGGCAAACGGGAACTGGCCCGTGCCTTCAATATCGGCCCGGATAAGCGAGCCGACCTTCGGCGGCTGTTACGTGAACTCGAGAGCGAGGGGGCGATCGAGCGCGAGAAGGGTCGCCACTACTATCCGCCCGGTCACCTGCCGGATGTCGCCGTCCTGATCGTCGATCGTGTCAGCGACGATGCGGAGATCCTCGCCCGGCCGGCGAAGCCCGCCGAGTACGGCGCGCCGCCGCGCATCCACATTGTTCCCGACCCCACCCAAGGAGCGCTTGCCCCGGGCGACAAGGTCCTCGCCAGGCTCAAGCGACTGACCGGCGACGGTTTCGAAGCCAGGGTTATTCGGCGGCTTTCGGCCACGCTCCCCAGTGCCCTGGGTGTCCTCACGCAGGTTGGCAAGGAGCTTCGGGTCACGCCGCTGAGCCGCCGGAGCCGGGACGAATGTGTCGTCGCGCCGACCGATACCCTCGGCGCCGAGATCGGCGAGGTGGTCCGCATCAAGGTCCGCGCCAAGCCGCGGCTGGGGCTGCGTCAGGCCGAGGTGGTCGAACGCATCGGACAGAAATTCGAACCAAAGACATTCAGTATCATTACCGCCTATGACCACGACCTTCCCATCGAGTTTCCGGCCGCGGCGCTGGCCGAGGCGAACGCGGCTTCGGTGGCGCCCCTCGATCGGCGAACCGATCTGCGTCACCTCTCGCTGGTCACCATCGATGGTGCCGATGCCCGGGATTTCGATGACGCGGTATGGGCGGAAGCCGATCCGGACCAGGACAATGCTGGCGGTTGGCATATCGTCGTCGCCATCGCCGATGTTGCCTGGTATGTGCGGATCGATGGGGCGCTCGATCAGGCGGCTTACCTCAGGGGCAACTCCGTCTACTTTCCGGACCGTGTTTTGCCCATGCTTCCCGAAGCGCTGTCCAACGGATGGTGTTCACTGAAGCCGGAAGAAGACCGTCCATGCCTGGCGGCGCACATCTGGCTCGATGCCGACGGCGAGATTCGTCGTCACCGGTTCGAACGCGCTCTTATGCGATCGCGGGCGCGGTTGACATACGAGGCCGTGCAGGCGTTGGCGGACGATCCCTCGCAAGACCCGGCGATGACGAAGATTCTCGGTCCCTTGTATGGCGCCTACGAGGCCTTGGCGCGGGCGCGGCAGGCGCGAGGCGTTCTGGAGATCGATGTTCCCGAACGGCAAGTATCCTTCAAGGAGGACGGGACTATAGACCGCATCGTTCCCCGGCAGCGCCTCGCCAGTCATCGGCTGATCGAGGAATTCATGATCGCCGCCAACGTCGCGGCGGCGGAAACGCTGGAACGCCATCAGCTGCCTTGCCTCTACCGCGTACACGACGAGCCATCGAAGGACAAGATCGAGTCGCTGCGGCAGTTCCTGGATACTCTTGGTGTATCGTTGCCCCGGCAGGGTCTCATTCGCGCCAAGGACCTGAACCGCCTGCTGGAAAAAAACCAAAACCGCCCCGAGACCAGGGTGCTGCACGAAGTCGTGCTGCGATCGCAGGCTCAGGCCGAGTACAGTCCGGAGAACATTGGTCATTTTGGATTGGCTTTGAAGCGTTACTGCCATTTCACGTCGCCGATCCGCCGTTATGCCGACTTGGTGGTCCACCGCGCCCTGCTCGCCGCCGTCGATCGTGAGGCGCAGGGCGCCGCGCTCGCCGAGCGTCCCCTTGCGCCGATTGCCGAGCACATCTCGATGACGGAACGGCGCGCGGTCGCCGCCGAACGCGACGCGCTGGCCCGATACGTGGCCGCGTACCACGCGCATCACGTCGGCGCCGAGTTTGCGGCTCGGATTAGCGGCGTCGCCCGCTTCGGGCTGTTTATCACCCTCGACGAAACAGGGGCCGATGCGTTGGTCCCCGTCTCGCTGCTGCCGGACGATTACTACGTGCATGAGGCCGAGACCCAGGCGCTAGTCGGCCGGTACAGCCGGGTTCGATTTACGCTGGGCATGCCGGTCACGGCGCGCCTGGAGGAATCGCGAGCGGAAACGGGCGGCCTTGTCTGCAGTTTGCTCGGCATCAAGGGCGCCACTGCCCGGAAAGCGCCCCGCAAACGCGGCAAGCCAACGGCGAAAGGGCGCGGCGGCGGTGGAAAGGGACGTAAACGATGACATCCGCCGGATGGTAATCCGTCGCGAGTTCATCACCGAGACGCCGCCGACACGATCCGTGCATGCGGCGAGCCTTGTCGAAACAACGGATGGCGTCCTCGCCACCTGGTTCGGTGGGCTCCGGGAGGGGTTTAGAGACGTCTCGATCTGGACCGCCCGGCGCACGGATCGGGGTTGGTCGTCGCCGAACCGCGTGGCGACCGGCCACTGGGGCCGCTGGAGGCGCTTTCCGTGTTGGAATCCTGTGCTTTTCCGCCCGAACGAGGGCCCGCTTACACTGTACTACAAGGTTGGTTCGAGCCCCAGCCGTTGGTGGGGCATGGTCATGCGATCGGATGACGAAGGAGAGAGTTGGTCGCCGCCACTGCGCCTGCCGGACGGTGTCCTCGGCCCCATCAAGAACAAGCCGATCGAACCGACAAAAGGCTGCATCGTCTCGCCATCGAGCACGGAGGATCGCGGCTGGCGCGTGCATGTCGAAGTAAGCCGCGACGGCGGCGAGACATGGCGGCTTAGCGATCCCCTCAACGATCCGCGCGCCGTCGGGGCCATCCAGCCGTGCATCCTGCGCCATCTGGATGGCTCGTTGACATTGTTGTGTCGTTCACGGCAAGGCGCGATTCTCAGGAGCCGCAGCCCCGGCGATCCGTTCGCCTGGTCGCCCATGGCGGCGACGATGCTGCCGAACCCAGACAGCGGGATCGACGTGGTGACGCTTCAGGGGGGAGACTTTCTTCTCGTCTACAACCATTCGTCGATGGGACGCAGTCCCCTCAATGTCGGCGTATCGATGGACGGTGAGACGTGGCAGGCGGCGTTGGTGTTGGAGAACGAGCCGGGGGAGTTTTCGTATCCGGCGGTGATTCAGGGAGCCGACGGGCAAGTTCACATCGCCTATACCTGGAATCGACGTCGCATTCGATACGTCTGCTTCGACCCGACGCATCTCGACGCGCGGCCGTTTGTCGACGGCGCCTGGCCCGAAATGGATCCGCGTTCGGCCTCTCCGGGGGACGATTGAACATGCCCTTCGCGCAAGGATTTCAGGCGGGACAACCTGTTAAAGCCCTGGCTTGACAGCAGCGAGGGGATCCGTATCCTCTTCGCTTGCTTCGGGCGTCAATCAGTCGAAAGTTTCAGCAATGGCGAAGCCAAATACAATCCTGGTGCGGTTGGTCAGTACGGCGGATACGGGCTACTTCTACGTTGCGAAAAAGAACCCCCGCACGATGACCAACAAACTGGAAATGAAAAAATACGACCCGCGCGCCCGCAAGCACGTCCTGTTCAAGGAAGCCAAGATCAAATAGCCGTTTTTCCGGTCGCCGGCGGGCTCGCCCCGGGATCAGCCGCGCACTTCGTCAACCATGTCCTCGAGTAATTCCAGGTCGTGCACCACCAGGGCCTTCTTGGTTCGCTCCACGATGCCGCGGCGGGCGAGATCGCTCAAGACGCGCGCGACTGTCTCCCGTGTCGTGCTGACGCGGCTGGCGATGTCGCTGTGAACGGGGATTGGCGCAATCACCGCCTTGTTGTCGCCATGGAGATGACGCCGGGCTTGACGCAGGAGTTCGGCTTGAACGCGATTGTTGGCCGCCAGCGTACTCAGATCCATGATCCGTTCGTCGGCGCTACGGATGATTGATGTCAGCCTTGCCATTACCCGCAAGGCGATTTCCGGATTAGTACCCAAAACGTCGAGAAAGACGCGCCGGGGCAGTGCGACAATGACGGTCTCCGTGAGAGCAACGACGCTGGCCGAGCGTGGTTCGCCATCCAGCGCCGCCATCTCGCCGAAATACGTGCCCTCTTCCAGATCGTCTAACGTGATCTCGCGGCCGGAGATGGAATAGTTGACGACCCGCACCCGGCCACGCATGACAAGGAACACATCGTGACCGGTACTGTCGCGGTCGACGATGACTTCATGCGGCGCGAACCGACGGTATCGGCAAGATTGCTCTATGGCGGCAAGTTTGTCCGCGGGAAATCCAACAAACAGTTCGGTGCTTGATAGGAGACAATCATGACCCGGCCGCTCGGCTTTGGGGTGCATCGGCATGGCTTGCGACTTGGCTTGGATCATACGGCTTTTCTCCCGCTAAATACGAACACGAACTCGTTTGGACAACCATGGATATACCTCACAAATACCCTTTTTGCGAGAAAAAACTTTTTAATACCTCTTTAAGGGGTAGTCTCAGCTCCTCGGCGTGCCGTCATGCGATCCTGTGGGGAGTCGCCGCAGAAACTTCGTTGCCGTCTAAAGGATCCGCGCGGCGCCTCCCCGGCGCACGTCGCCGACTGCTTCGAGGTGTCCGGTTGCCTCCCGGCGCACGGCATGAACGCCGCCGAAAAACATGCTTGGCTGATCCCAGTTGTGCACGCTGACGGCGCGCTCTTCGAGGGCGGCGATGGCTGGCGCGCCGAAACCGGGCTCAAGATCAATCCGGCCATTCTCGTAGTGAACACGCGGCGCGGAGACGGCTCGACCGATTGGCATGCCGAATCCGAGCGTGTTCAGCAGAACCTGCAGGATGGCGGATCGGATGCGGTTCGAGCCGCCCGATCCGAGCACCGCGATATCCCCAGCCGATCCGATCGCAACGCAGGGGGTCATCATCGAATGCAGTCGGCTGCCCGTGGGCCAGACATGGAAGCCATGGGGGTTGATGTCCGCCTCTCCCAGCATGTTGTTCATGATAATCCCAGCCTCCGGCACCACATAGGCGGCCCCTTCGCCGTTGGAAATCGACAAGCTGGCGGCGTTACCGTGGCCGTCGACGACACTGATATGCGTCGTGCCCCGGGCGACGGGAATGCGGGCCCGCATCGCCTCCCGGTAGGGTGCCAGGGTCGAAGCCGCGAAGAGGCGGTCCGCACGATCGGCGACGGAACGGTCGTCGACGGCCAGCGTGACCCGTGCCTCGGCGGCCAGCCGCATCCCTCGCGTCAGCAGCCAAAGATGGTCGCTCCCCCCGAAGGAGGTTTTTCCAATGTCAGCTGCTTCCAATAGGGCAAGCGAGAACGCCACGAGCAAGCCGCCAAGCGAGGGCAGCGGCATAAAGAATATCTCGGTTTCGAAGCCGCGCCGGCGCAGCGGCGCCACCATCTTGACTTGATATCCGGCAAAGTCGTCGCCGGTGAGATAGCCGCCACCCGCGCGGCAATCGGCGGCAATGCGCGCGGCGATCTCCCCGCGATAGAACAGATCCGGGCCCTCAATCGACAGCACCTCCAAAAAATCCGCGAACCGCGGCCTGAACATGACCTCGCCGGCACTCAACAGGGCGCCAGACCGCCGCCGGCTCGCGAACATTGACGCCGTATCGGCATCGGCACGAAGAATGGCCCCGACAATGCCCATGATCCGCGCTTGCATGTCGGTAACAACGGCGCCGGTTCGGGCAAGGTGTACCGCCGGCGCGACCACTTCGCGCATCGGCAGCCGCCCGAAACGCCGGTGAGTCTCGAACAAGCCGGCCACTACTCCCGGTGTGGCCATGGCACCGAGACCAATATGAAACTCCTGTTGCGTGGTTCCGAAATCCGCCATCACGGACCGGAAATCGAGTTCCCCGATTGGCCGGCGGCGCCGCGGCGTGTCGACGAAGAAGTCGCACGCGATCGGCTGACCGGCATATGCGCCAGTCTCCATCGAGACCATCAGGAACCCGCCGCCGCCGAGCGAAGCCAGAACCGGTTCGGCGACGCAGGCGGCGCACATCCCCGCAAGCGCCGCATCGACGGCATTCCCGCCGACTTCCAATGCGACGGCGGCCGCATCCACCGTGGCGGGATGACCGCCGGCAATGGCTCCCCGGTTTGTAGTGGCGACGGTGGTCATCGTATCGAGGGCCATTCCATTGCCAGGCTGACTATCCACTCGCCAAAAGGCTGTCAATCGACTTCGCTGGGCAATCACCTTGTGAGCAGCCGCAGCGTATGTGATTATGTTGGCCGTCAGCACGCGCACCAGCCCCAAACGTGGCTTGTCATCCAAGTCGGACGCCCCGCGAACACGACGCACCGATGCCAAGGCTGCCTTTGACGGGCTGCGCATCTTCCCACCTTCGAGCAGGACACCATGACGCTGCCCCCGAACAAGGCTCTGCTGCCAGCAGGATTGATCGATATTTTGCCACCCGACGCGGCATTCGAGGCGAACGCGGTAGAGAGAATCCTGAAGACCTTCGCAAGTTTTGGCTACGAGAGGGTCAAACCGCCGCTGATGGAGTATGAAAATACGTTACTTGCCGACGGCGGTGCGGCACTGGCCGGGCAAGCGTTCAGACTGATGGATCCGATGTCGCAACGGATGCTGGCATTAAGGCCAGACATGACGATGCAAGTGGCGCGGGTCGCCGCCTCAAGGCTGGCCGCGCTACCACGCCCCCTTCGGTTGAGCTACGCCGGGGAAATTTTGCGCGTACGCAGTTCGCAGCTTCGATCCGAGAGGCAGTTCGGCCATGTCGGGGCCGAACTCGTTGGAACCGATACGGTCGCTGGCGATGTCGAGGTGATCACGATGACGACCGAAGCCTTGCTGGCGCTTGGTGTCACGGACTTGAGCGTCGATCTCGGTGCGCCGTGGATCGTACCCGCGTTGATCCACGAAGCGGCGCTTTCGGAAGATACCTCCGGCGCTCTGCGCGAGGCACTTGACCGCAAGGACACGTCGGCGATCGAGGCGCTGGCCGCCGAGCTCGGGCATTCGACCGTCGATGCATTAACCCAGCTGGTGCGGGCGACGGGGCCGGTGAGCGACGCGATGCCTGTGCTCGAGCGGCTTAAGTTGCCGGCTCCGGCGGCCCGGGCCCGGCAGCGGTTCATGGCGATCGCGACCGAACTAGCGGCTGCCGTACCGGCGGTCTCGTTGACGATGGAGCCCGTCGAGCGGCGTGGCCACGAGTATCATACGGAAATCAAATACGCCTTTTTCTCGCGGCATATCGGACGCGAGCTCGGCCGCGGTGGCCGATACGTCAGCGCCGCCGGCGAACCCGGAACCGGCATCACCTTATACACCAACACGATCTTGAGTCTTCTCGCGGCACCGACCACGGTGCGTCGCATTTATCTGCCGTTGGGAACGAAACCGGGTGACGCAAGAGACTTGCGTGAGACCGGGTGGACGACCCTTGCCGCCCTGGAGCCGAGCGAGCACGGTGACCTCGCGGAGGCGAGCCGCCATGGTTGCACACATGTTTGGCGGGACGGGCGTCCCGATGAATTGAGCCTTCCGCGACCGGCGGAAGCGAGCAAAGGATAACACCATGGCGAATGTGGTTGTCGTCGGCAGCCAGTGGGGCGATGAGGGCAAGGGAAAAATCGTCGACTGGCTATCTGAACGCGCCGATGTGGTTGTCCGCTTCCAGGGTGGCCACAATGCGGGACATACGCTTGTTATTGACGGCATTACCTACAAGCTCAGCCTTTTGCCGTCCTCGATTGTCCGCCCAGGCAAGCTTTCGGTCATCGGCAACGGTGTCGTCATCGACCCATGGGCCCTCTTCGACGAGATTGAGATCCTCGGCCGACAGGGAATTAGCGTGACGCCGGACGTGTTGAGGATTGCCGAAAACGCACCGCTGATCCTGCCGCTGCACCGCAATCTGGATAAGGCTCGGGAACTCGCCCTGGGCACGGCGCGGATCGGAACGACGGGAAGGGGCATCGGCCCGGCTTACGAGGACAAGGTCGCCCGCCGGGCCCTTCGCGTCGGCGATCTCGCCGATACGACCGTGGTCGCCGAGAAAGTTGACGGCCTTCTCGTGCACCATAACGCCTTGCTGCGTGGGTACGGTCAACCGGAGATCGACCGCAAGGCCCTTATCGATAGCCTTGCTGCTGTCGCGCCTCGCTTGCTTCCTTATGCCGCTCCCGTGTGGGCGATCCTCGACGCGGAACGCCGCGCCGGGCGCCGCATCCTGTTCGAGGGAGCGCAAGGGACCATGCTCGATGTCGACCACGGAACCTATCCGTTCGTAACCTCGTCGAACACGGTCGCCGGCCAGGCGGCGGCCGGGTCGGGTCTGGGCCTCGGCGCCGTCAACAGCGTTCTCGGCATCACGAAAGCCTACACCACCCGGGTCGGCAGTGGGCCATTCCCGACGGAACTTTTCGACGACGTCGGTCGTCGATTGGGCGAACGCGGCCATGAGTTCGGCACCGTAACCGGCCGCGCGCGCCGCTGCGGCTGGTTTGATGCCGTATTGGTCCGCCAGGCGGTGACGATCAACGGGATGACGGGTATCGCCTTGACCAAGCTCGATGTGCTGGATGGCGCCGACGAAGTGAAGGTGTGCGTCGGCTATCGAATAGACGGCGAGGACTACGATCGATTGCCAGCTTCGGCGGCCCTTCAGGCAAAGGTAGAACCTGTTTACGAGACGCTCGAAGGGTGGGCGACGAGTACCCGTTCGGCGCGCTCTTGGGCGACGCTGCCGGCAACAGCCGTGAAGTATGTCCGCCGCATCGAGGAGTTGATTGGCGCGCCGGTGCATCTCCTGTCAACAAGTCCGGAACGCGAGGATGTAATCGTCGTCCATGACCCGTTTGTCGGTTGAGTGTCGTTCCACCGGTTCGATGGTCGACGGGGGCGCGGGACCCGTAACGTCGCGAGCGCCTTATGGCTTAGTAAGCCGCGCCGCATGCTAATGCGTTACCCATTGATCGATGACAGCGTTGCGCACGGATTTTTGAAGCTTTTCGAATGCGCGGACTTCGATCTGCCGCACGCGTTCGCGGGAAATCCCGTACCGTTGACTAAGGTTCTCCAAGGTCGTCGGGCTTTCCTTCAGCCGTCGTTCGGACAGGATTTGGCGTTCGCGATCGCTTAGCGTATCCATGGCGACCGCCAAGAGTTCCCGTCGGCCGGCGAATTCCTCGAATTCGCCTAGACGATTTTCCTGGCTGTCGCCCTCGTCGATCAGCCAATCCTGCCATTCCCCATCGCCCTCCTCGCGTAATGGCGCGTTCAGCGACGAGTCTGGATTGCTAATTCGGCGATTCATCTGGATGACGTCCGTTTCGGCGACATTAAGCCGATCGGCGATCGCCGTAACATGTTCCGGCGATAGATCTCCTTCTTCAACCGCCTGCATCTGCCCTTTCAGCTTGCGCAGATTGAAGAAAAGCTTTTTCTGTGCCGCTGTGGTGCCCATTTTGACAAGAGACCACGAATGCAAGATGTATTCCTGGATGGCGGCCCGGATCCACCACATCGCGTAGGTCGCGAGACGAAATCCCCGTTCGGGATCGAAGCGCATCACCGCTTGCATCATCCCGACGTTGCCTTCCGAAACCAGTTCGCCGAGCGGCAGCCCGTATCCGCGGTAACCCATGGCGATCTTCGCGACAAGCCGGAGGTGGCTTGTCACCAACGCATGCGCGGCGGATAGATCTTGTGCCTCTACCCATCGTTTGGCCAACCGGTATTCTTCCTCGGCCGTCAGCATCGGATACTTGCGGATGTGCTGGAGATAACGGCCTAGGTTCCGCTCAGGGGCCATGTTGAGATCGATCTTGGCTCCGTTCATAGTCGCTTCCCTACTCGCTACCATTGGTTTTGTTGCCGCTGCCATCGATCATACCGGATCGCGCCATGCTTGACGGCATATTAACAAACTATTTTAGTCAAGTATAGCTTTTTACATGTCTTCTAAAGCATTGCATACGCTATTGATATCAGTTGGAAAAATTGACGTAAAACGAACCAAGGCATGCGTGTTTGGATGACGAAAACCGATCACGTGCGCGTGAAGTGCCTGACGTAGGTGGCGGGCGTCGAACGAGCCTCTCTTCACGTATTCCTCGAGGCGCCCGTTGCGCCCGCGGCCATAGAGTTCATCTCCGACGATGGGGCAGCCGATCGAGGCGAGATGGACCCGGATTTGATGGGTGCGTCCGGTTGCCGGCCGGCACGCGATCACCGCGCCGGTGGTGCCGAGTAATCGAACCGTGTCGTAACATGTTTCAGCCTGCTTGCCGCCCGCCGGGACATTTGCCATAAGATGCCGGTCTTTATCAGATCTGCCTAATCTTGAATAAATACGCCCTGTTGTCGGTGTTGGATGACCCCAGGTAACCGCCAGATACAAGCGTTCGATGGTGTGAGTTGCAAACTGCTCCGCCAAATGATGAAAAGCCTTCTCCGTCTTAGCAAGCACCATCAAGCCGCTGGTATCCTTGTCCAACCGGTGGACGATGCCGGGTCGGTCGCGCCCCTTGATCGCCGGCAATCCTCTCGCGTATCGCGCCGCCGCCGCGTTGACGAGCGTGCCGCGCCAGTTCCCGGATCCAGGATGGACGACCAGCTTCGGCGGTTTGTCGATAACAACGACGGATCGATCCTCGAAAACAATCGTCAGCGGGATAGGTTCCGGCTCCGGTGCCGCGGAAACCGATGGCGGAACATTGACGTGCAAAATGTCTCCCTGCTTAACGCGAATATCCGAGTCCAGCAGCGTGCCCCATCCGGCTCTTTCCACTTTTCCTGCGCTGATCAATTCCTGGATCCGTGTCCGAGACAGCTCGGGCAATTCAACGCTCAATACGCGATCCAGGCGATCACCGTCACATAGCTTGTTCGCGGTGACGATGACGGTGTAAGTGGGGAGTGTTTCAGTCCACATTTCGGGGCATCACAATGCTGGCGATCAAAGCTCTTGTCACCGTTCTCGGTCTGCTCATCGCCGCCAGCATGGGGCTGATCGTCTACGGCTTCTATGCAGGCGTCGCGGATCGTCAAGTGGATACAGAATACCAAGAGCCTGATCGGCCGGGTCAACTTTCGGGAATCGTCCTGCCCATCGGCGGCGGCTGCCGCATTGTCGAGGCAGTGATGGATGGCCGACGCCTGCTCGTCCGAACTGGCGACGAGCCTGTTTGTCAACGCATTTTCGTCATCGATACCAAAAGTAACGCGATCGTCACTAGCGTCCGTCCGGGACCATGATCGTCAGCCCGCTGGCCGTCGTCAAAGCGGTAGTCGACGCCGCGGAAGCCGCGTACCCGGAAGAAGCGTGCGGCCTCCTCGTCGGCCGGCGAACCTCTCGGCGGATACTCATCGACAACGCCACCCCAAGTCGGAATGTCGCGGCGCAATCTTCCATCAACCGCTTCGAGGTTGACCCGAAGGTCCGTTTCGACCTGATGCGGTCGCTTGAGGGGACATCATCGCGGATCGTCGGCCACTATCATTCCCACCCGGATCAGCCGAGCGACCCATCGCCGACCGATCTGTGCATGGCGTTCGAGCCCGACCTCGTCTGGCTGATCGTCTCCGTCGTCAGGAGCCAAGCCGTTCATATCGGCGCCTTTCAACCAACCGTTGATCGACGCCGTTGCAGACGGCTCCAGTTGCGGACGATTGCCTAGTACCGAACGAGGCGGCTCAACAAGATTTCGCGGGGGACGATTGGAAGTGCCCGCCCTTGATCCCGGGGTGTTCAGCCCTGGCGGGTCTTGAACTTCGGCTGTTTCTTATTGATCACGTAAAGCCGGCCGCGGCGACGGACAACGACGCAGCTGCGCTCGCGCACACGAGCGGATTTGATCGAGTTCCTGATCTTCACGTGTTCTGATCCTGAATTGACACCGGGCGCTCACGCCCTAAACGATGGTTTGTACCCACCCGTCTCGCGGCTTGTCAACATCGCGGCATCCAAGGACCAGGGCTATCGCATTTGGCCGATGATGGATCTTGCGAAGTTGTCGGACCAGCCG
>CAYWRP010000032.1:0-33944 GCA_964460955.1 uncultured Rhodospirillaceae bacterium
GCCGCCGCCCGACCCGGCACCGGCGCCGCCGGCCGAGCCGGAAATCGCCGCGCCGCCGCCGGAACCCGAGGTTGCCGCGCCGCCGGCCGAGCCGGAAATCGCCGAGCCGTTGCCGGAGGCGGAACCACTCCCCGAGCCGGAGCCGGAGCCGGAGACCGACGTCGCGGCGCCGCCGCCCGAACCGGAACCGCTATCGCCGGTGCCGCCGGCATTGCTGTCATTGAAGCCGAAGGTCAAGCCGGCGCCGCCGGCGAAGCCTGCCCCGGCGGAAACGATCCCCGCCGAGACGACACCGGCCGAGACTGAGGAGCCCGCGAGCGATTTCGCCTCCGTCCTCGACACCGTTGCCGCGCTGAACAAGGAACGACAGGAAGAAGCGGCGCCGCCGACCCCGCCCGCCGCCGCGCCTGGCGCCAGGTCGCCGAGCAACCCGGATCGGCCGGTGACGATGACCGAGGTCGACCTCGTGCGCCGGCAGATCGAGCGTTGCTGGAACGTCCCCGCCGGCGCCAAGGACATGCAGAACATGGCGGTGGCGGTGCGGGTCGACATGAACCGTGACGGGACGCCGCGCAACGCGGTGATCAAGGATCAGGCGCGGCTGCGGAGCGATCCCTTTTACCGCGCCGCCGCCGAGAGCGCCCTGCGCGCCGTGCTCAATCCGCGCTGCCACCCGTTCAAGCTGCCGGCCGAGAAATACGATCGCTGGCGTACGATGACGGTGGTTTTCGACCCCAAGGAGATGTTCGGAATATGATAAGCAACGCCATCGTCAATCGGCTTTGCGCGCGGGCGCTTCTCGTGCTCGGCGTTCTCGCCGCCGCCGTTTCGGTGGCCCGCGCCGAACTGATGATCGATATCACGCGCGGCGTCGTCGAACCGCTGCCGATCGCCATTATTCCGTTCACCGGCGAAACCCCGCAAGACGCCCAGATCGGCGCGCAGATCACCGAGGTGATCGAGAACGATCTGCGCGGCTCGGGCCTGTTCCGCCCGCTCGACCGGCAGGCCTTCATCGACGCGGAGGCGTCGGTTAACGAACTGCCGCGCTTCGCCGACTGGCGCCTGATCAATGCGCAGGCGCTGGTCCAAGGCCGGTCGACCTTTCTCCCGGACGGCCGTCTGCAGGTGGAGTTCCGCCTATGGGACGTGTTCGCCGAACAGCATATGGAGGGCCTGGCCTACGTCACCGCGCCGGACAACTGGCGGCGCATCAGCCATATCGTCGCCGACGCGGTCTACAAGCGCATTACCGGCGAGAACGGCTATTTCGACACCCGCATCGTCTATGTCGCCGAAAGCGGTCCGTTCGACCGGCGAATCAAGCGGCTCGCGATCATGGATCAGGACGGCGCCAACCATCGTTACCTGACGGACGGCTCGTCGCTGGTGCTCACGCCACGGTTTTCGCCGTCGCTGCAGGAGATTACCTACCTGTCCTACGCCAGCGGCCGGCCACGGGTCTACGTCCGCGACATCGATATCGGCCGCCAGGAAGTGCTTGGCGCGTTTCCCGGGATGACCTTCGCGCCGCGTTTCTCGCCGGACGGCGAAAAGCTGATCCTCAGCCTCGCCGAAGGCGGCAACACGGACATCTACACCGTCGACCTGCGCACCCGCGAAAAGCGTCGGCTGACCTCAAGCTCGGCGATCGACACCTCGCCCAGCTACGCTCCCGACGGCCGGCAGATCGTCTTTAATTCGGACCGTGGCGGCTCGCAGCAGCTCTATGTCATGGACAGCGACGGCGCCAATCCGCGGCGAATCAGTTTCGGCGACGGCCGTTACGCGACGCCGGTATGGTCGCCACGCGGCGACCTGATCGCCTTTACCAAGATCGCCAACAACCGATTCTCCATCGGTGTCCTGCGCCCCGACGGCTCCGGCGAGCGCCTGTTGGTCGAGGGCTATCACGTCGAGGGGCCGACCTGGGCGCCAAACGGCCGGGTTTTGATGTTTTATCGCCAGGATCCGGTACAAGCCGATGGCAGTGGCGGACGATCCCGGCTATTCGTTGTCGACCTGACGGGGCGCAACGAACGCGAGATCGAGACGCCGCTCGACGCGTCGGATCCCTCGTGGTCGCCGCTGCATCCCTGACCGGTGGTGACGCGGCGGCGCGCCGTGTCTTATCGCTATCCGGTTCGTCTTTCCGACATAATGACAGCGTTATTCTTTTAGACATAATGACCGCATCATAATGACCGCATTGGTTCCGGCGCGACGACCGGATCGCTGGATTTAAGGAGTAGACCATGTTGACGCGTATTCTCGGCGCCGTTGTTCTCGCCGTCACCGTCGCCGCGTGTGGCACATCCTCGACGGATCCGACGCAGGCGTCGGCGCCCGGCTCTGCCTCGACCTCGCAGTCATCGACGGCGCCGCTGACGCCGGTGGAGGGGCGCCAACTCAGCCCGACGGCGGCGGCGCGCGAGTTGGTCGCCGTCGGCGATCGCGTCTTCTTCGACTTCGATCAGTTCACCCTGACGCCCGCAGCACAGGATACACTGCAGGACCAAGCCGCCTTGTTGGAGCGGGCGCCGACGGTCAACGTGGTCATCGAGGGCCACGCCGACGAGCGGGGAACGGGCGATTACAACCTCGCGCTCGGCGCCCGTCGCGCCGCGTCGGTGCGTGACTTCCTGATCGCCAACGGCATTTCGCCGGCCAGGATCGACACCGTTACCTACGGCGAGGAGCGGCCCGAGGTGATCGGCGCCACCGAGGCGGCGTTCCGGCAGAACCGGCGGGCGGTAACCGTCATTACCGGGGCGCCGGCCAGCTAGGCGCCACCGGCCCACGCGTTGACCGGGCGGCAACCGGAAACGGCCTGTCCCGGCGGTTGGCCGCCGGGCGCCGCCGCCGATTACAAACGAGAAACCGATTGAGAGAAGCCATGGGCTGGAACGCCGAGCCGGCGCGCGCACGATCACGGCGCGTCGGCATCCTTCTCGCCACTTGCATCATCGCCGGGGCCGTGTTGGCGACCACCGGAAACGTGGCGCGGGCACAGTTGAGCGAGTTGGAAATCACCTCCATGAAGGGCCGGATCGAGCGGTTGGAGCGCGACATCGACCAGTTGCGTCGCGCGCAGCCGAAACCGGGCGCGGCGCAGCAACAGCCATCCGCCTATGCCGTCCTTGATTCCAGGCTGGTCGCCCTGGAGCAGGAACTCCGCGCGCTCACCGGCCGGCTGGAGCAGCTTGAGTTCGAGGCCCGCGAGACGCAGCAACAACTCGAGACGCTGAAAAGCGATGTCGAGTTTCGGCTTGGCCGGCTGGAGGGCGACGCGCCACCGCCGCCTGGGGCGGCGACAGCACCGGCGCCATCCGACGCCACCGCCGCCTCGGCGATCGATGACGCCGGCCCGACCTCGGCGCGCGAAGGTGGTGGGCCGCGGATGCTGGGCGAGATTCCGGACACCGATGACGCGGGTCAGGCGCCGGAAGCAGCGTCGGCTCCGGACGCTGGCGCGGCACCGGTGGAGGGCACCGAGGCGGTCGCCGCCTTGCCGGCGGGAAGCCCGCGCGAGCAGTACGCCTACGCCTTCGATCTGTTGCGCAAGGCGCAATACGCGGAAGCGGAGCAGGCGTTCGCCGCCTTCATCGCCGCGCACCCGGACAACGCGCTTACCGACAATGCCCGCTATTGGCGGGCGGAAACGTTCTATGTCCGTGGCGACCACGCGGCGGCGGCACAAGGCTTTCTCGCCAGTTACGAAGCCAACAAGACCGGCCAGAAGGCCCCCGATTCGCTGCTCAAGTTGGGCATGGCGCTGACCAGTCTCGGCAAGACCAGCGAAGCTTGCGCGACCTTCGCCGAACTCTCCCGGGCGTTCCCGCAAGCGGCGCCGGCGATCCTGGACAAGATGGCCGAGGAGCGCCGGCGCGCCGGCTGCCGGTGACCGACGGCATCGCCGATGGCGAAGAGGCGCTGACCGAGCGCGAGTTCGACGCGGCGATGTCAACTCTGGCGCCGTTCGAGCACCGTCCGCACATCGCGGCGGCGGTCTCCGGCGGCGGCGACAGTCTGGCCCTGGTCCTGCTCGCCGACCGGTGGGCCCGCCGGCGCGGCGGCCGCCTCTCCGCGCTCACCGTCGACCATCGCCTGCGCGCCGCATCGACGGCGGAAGCCCGGCGGGTCGGCAAATGGCTGGCGGCGCGCGGCATCCCGCATACCATCCTGACCTGGCACGCCGCCAAGCCGGCGACCGGCATCCAGGCGACGGCGCGCGCCCATCGGTATGCGCTGTTGGAAGGCTGGTGCCGCGCGCACGGCGTCCTCCACTTGCTGCTCGGCCACCACAATGACGATCAGGCGGAGACCGTCGTGCTGCGGCTCGCCGCCGGCAGTGGGATCGATGGCTTGAGCGCCATGGACCCGGTGCGCGAAACCGGCCACGTCCGGCTGTTGCGGCCGCTCCTGGCGTTTCGCCGCGCCCGCCTGGAGGCGCTGCTGCGCCGCGAGGAGCAGCCGTGGCTGAGCGATCCCAGCAACCGCGATGGCGCCTTCGCCCGCGTGCGGGTGCGCGCCACGCTGGCGGGGCAACGGCGGGGCGGCCTCGATCCCCGACCGTTCGCCGAGGCCGCCGCCATCTTTCGCGTCGCGCGGGCGGATCTGCGACGGGCGGCCGCTGGCCTGATTGCCCGCGGCGTGGCGCCGCATTCGGCTGGCTTCTGCCGGATCGACTGTGCGGCGATGCGCGCGGCACCGGACGAGATCGCCGCCCGGGCCTTGGCGGCCGTGCTGGCGGCGGTCGGCGGCGCCCGCTGGCCACCGGCCCTGGCGGCGGTGGAGCGCGTGTTGCCATTGGTGCGCGGCCTCACGCCGCCGGGGCGCGCCGCGACGCTGTCCCGATGCCGTCTCCACCGCCAGGGCGAGAGCATCGTGCTCTGCCGCGAGCAGCGCGCGTTGCCGGCGCCGCTGTGGGTGGCCGCCGGGCAGGGGCTGCATTGGGATGGCCGGTTTCGCGTCCGAACCAACGCGGCGGGGTGGTTGACGCCGTTGGGGCCGACTGCCTGGCGCCGCCTGGTGACGACCGAACCCTGCCTGCGGCGTTCGGCGATCCCCCACCCGGCGCGGATGACCCTGCCGGCGTTGACCACGCCCTCCGGCCGCGTTCGCGCCGTCGCCTGGCTCTATCCGGCGATCGCGGAGCAACCGCCGACCGCCGAACAACCGTTCCTGGAAGCGATTTTCGAGCCATCCTTGACGTTGTCCGGATACGGTTATTTCCTTGCGGGCGACAATGGGGCTATTATGTGAGCGATCGAGTTGGATAGCCCGTGTTTGCGGTCCGTTGGCTCATGGGGTGGACGGGTCACTACGCGTGGTCGGGCGCAATTCGGCGCCGCCCTTGACCGTGCGTCTGGAATGGATAGCGAGCCTTGAGCAAGAATTTCGCGCTTTGGATCATCATTGCCCTGTTAATCTTCGCCTTGTTCAATGTGTTCCAGGGCACCAGCACACGAACGGCGCAGACGTCCATCGCTTACTCCGAATTCATCAGCCAAGTGCAAAGCGGCGCCGTCCAGCAGGTGACGATCAAGGGGTCGGAAATCCAAGGCGTCTTCCAAGACGGGCGCCAGTTTTCGACCTACGCGCCGCGCGACACCAGCTTGATCGGCAAGCTCGAACAAAATGGCGTGCGCATCTCCGCCCAGCCGACCGCGGACGACTCGCCGTCTCTGTGGAGCATCTTCGTTTCCTGGTTCCCCATGCTGCTTCTCATCGCGGTGTGGATTTTCTTCATGCGCCAGATGCAGGGCGGCGGCGGCAAGGCGATGGGGTTCGGCAAGTCGAAGGCGCGCCTGCTCACCGAAAAGACCGGCCGTGTCACCTTCGATGATGTCGCCGGCATCGAGGAAGCGAAGCAGGAGTTGGAGGAAATCGTCGAGTTCCTCAAGGACCCGCAGAAATTCCGGCGCCTCGGCGGCAAGATCCCCAAAGGATGTCTGCTCGTCGGCCCGCCGGGCACCGGCAAGACGCTGCTCGCGCGCGCCATCGCCGGCGAGGCCAATGTGCCGTTCTTCACCATCTCCGGCTCGGATTTCGTCGAGATGTTCGTCGGCGTCGGCGCGTCGCGGGTGCGCGACATGTTCGAGCAGGGCAAGAAGAACGCGCCTTGCATCATCTTCATCGACGAAATCGACGCCGTCGGCCGCCACCGGGGGGCCGGGCTTGGCGGCGGCAACGATGAACGCGAACAGACCTTGAACCAGCTCCTCGTCGAGATGGACGGCTTCGAGTCCAACGAAGGCGTCATCCTCATCGCCGCCACCAACCGGCCCGATGTGCTCGACCCGGCGCTGCTGCGCCCCGGCCGCTTCGACCGCCAAGTGGTGGTGCCGAACCCGGACGTGCTCGGTCGCGAGCAGATCTTGAAGGTGCACATGCGCCAGGTGCAGGTTGCGCCGGATGTCGACGCGCGGGTGATCGCCCGCGGCACGCCGGGCTTTTCCGGCGCCGATCTCGCCAATCTGGTCAACGAGGCGGCGCTGCTCGCCGCGCGGTCCGGCAAGCGGCTGGTGACCATGGCGGATTTCGAGGCGGCCAAGGACAAGGTGCTGATGGGCGTCGAGCGGCGGTCGATGGTCATGACCGAGGACGAGAAACGCCTCACCGCTTACCACGAAGCCGGCCACGCCCTGGTCGGCCTCAGCGTTCCCAGCCACGATCCGCTGCACAAGGTGACGATCATTCCGCGCGGCCGCGCGCTCGGCGTGACGATGTCGCTGCCGGAGCGCGACCGCTACAGCTATTCCAAGCGTGAGCTGGAATCCAAGCTTGCCGTGATGTACGGCGGCCGCATCGCCGAGGAACTCGTTTTCGGGCCGGACAACGTTACCACCGGCGCCGGCAACGACATCAAGCAGGCGACCGAAATGGCGCGCCGCATGGTCACCGAATTCGGCTTCAGTTCGGGGCTCGGACCGCTGCGCTACACCGACAACCAGGAGGAGATTTTCCTCGGCCACTCGGTGACCCAGCAGCAGCACCTTTCGGACGCCACCGCGCGCCTGATCGACAAGGAGGTTCGCCAGCTCGTCGATGCGGCGGAACAGAAGGCCCGCCGTATCCTCGAGGAACGGCAGGCGGACCTCGATAAACTGGCCGAGGCCCTTCTCGAATACGAGACGCTGTCCGGCGAGGAAGTGCAGGCGATCCTTCGCGGGGAGCCGATCGTGCGGCCTTCGCCCGATAGCGGATCGCATCAAGATAGCGGGCGGCGGACATCGGTGCCGAGCAGCGGACCCAAGGTCGGCCGGCCGCCGCGCGAGGGGCCTCTCGGACCGGAGCCGCACCTCGGCGGCTGACGGACAGCGGGTCATGACCAGTTCCCTCGCAACGCTCGCCGGCGCCTCGGCGGACCATCCGCCGCAGACGCGCCGTTTCGCCGGCCTGTCGCTCGAGCGCCCGCTGATCATGGGCATCGTCAACGTCACTCCCGACAGCTTTTCGGACGGCGGCGAAGCGGCGGCCCCCGAGACGGCCATCGCCCGCGGCCGCCGTTTGGTCGCCGATGGGGCGGATATCGTCGATGTCGGCGGCGAATCGACGCGCCCCGGCGCCGAACCGGTGCCGGTCGCCGAGGAGATGCGCCGCGTGCTGCCGGTGGTCGACGCATTGGCCGGCGATGGGTGCGTCGTTTCCGTCGACACCCGGCGGGCCGAGGTGATGCAAGCCGCCCTCTCGGCGGGAGCGCGCATCGTCAACGATGTCACCGCGCTTAGCAGCGATCCGCGCGCCCTCGGCGTCGTCGCGGCGGCGCGAGCGGCGGTCGTCCTGATGCACATGCAGGGCACGCCGCAAACGATGCAACGGGCGCCCCGCTACACGGACGTGGTAACCGATATCGCCGCCTGGCTCGGCGAGCGGGTCGGGGCGTGCGTCGCGGCCGGTATTCGACCGGAGAATATCGCCATCGATCCGGGGATCGGATTCGGCAAGACCGTTGAGCATAATATTGACATAATCCGCGCTATTCGTGTTTATGTGGCTCTGCGTCAACCTGTTTGTATCGGGGCATCGCGGAAGTCGTTCATCGGTGCGGTCACGGATGGTCGGCCGGCGCGGGAACGGCTCGGCGGTTCGATCGCCGCCGCGCTGGCGGCGCTGGACGGCGGCGCCGCGATCCTCCGCGTACACGACGTCGCGGAAACGGCGCAGGCAGTCGCTTTATGGCGGGCGGTGCGGCCTTCTCGCTAGTCGGGAAGAGCGTTCGCGAGCCCAACAACAAACCGGTTGATCAACGGCCGATCGGGATGACGTCCGAAACAATCCTTGCCGGTGTGCCGTGTAATCCAGGTCACTGAAGCGGGGCGGCGATTGGGGCAAACTCGAAGGATGCTCGAGGGGTAGCGAGGTCAATACGGTGACATATCAGCTTTTCGGAACGGACGGCATTCGGGGAACCGCGAACATCGAGCCGATGACGGCGGAAACGGCGCTTCGCGTGGGCATGGCGGCGGGGCTGCATTTTCGCCGCGGGCGGCATCGTCATCGGGTGCTGATTGGCAAGGACACGCGGGTTTCCTGCTACATGCTGGAAGCCGCGCTGACCGCCGGTTTTCTATCCATGGGGATGGACGTCATTGTCGTCGGTCCGATGCCGACACCGGCGGTCGGCGCGCTGACCAAGTCCATGCGCTGCGATCTCGGCGTGATGTTGTCCGCCTCCCACAATCCGTTCGTCGACAACGGCATCAAGCTGTTTGGTCCGGACGGCTACAAGTTGTCCGACGAAGACGAGGCGAAGATCGAAGCGCACGTCGCCAACGGCCTCTCCAACCACCTGGCAAGGCCCGACCGAGTGGGCCGGCTGAAGCGGCTTAACGATGTTCAGGGCCGCTACACGGAATTCGTCAAGCACACGTTCCCCAAGGGCAGCACGTTGAGCGGGCTTCGCATCGTTCTCGACTGCGCCAACGGCGCGTCCTATATCGTTGCGCCCGAGGTGTTGTGGGAATTGGGCGCGGAGGTGATCCCGCTCGGGGTGTCGCCGGATGGGACCAACATCAACGCCGGCTGCGGATCGACGGCGCCGGAAGGGATGTGCCGCGCCGTGGAGGACTACCGGGCCGACTTCGGTATTGCCCTCGATGGCGACGCCGACCGCTGTCAGATCGCCGATGAGAAGGGCCGCCTCATCGACGGCGACCAGCTCATGGCGGTGATCGCCCGACATTGGAAACAGCAAGACCTTTTGTCCAACAATGGCCTCGTCGCCACGGTGATGTCGAACATGGGCCTCGAACGCTACCTGGCGGGGCTGGGCGTCGACCTGATCCGCACCAAGGTGGGCGACCGGTACGTCGTCGAGCACATGCGCCGGCACGGCTACAATGTCGGCGGCGAGCAGTCGGGACACATCGTGCTCAGCGACTACACGACCACCGGCGATGGCCTCATCGCCGCCCTGCAGGTGCTGGCGGTCGTGGTCGGCTCGGGCAAGCCGGCGAGCGAGGTGTGCAGCGTGTTCGAGCCGCTGCCGCAGTTGCTGCGTAACGTGCCTTACGTCGACGGCGACCCCCTGGAGGACGAAGCGGTGCAGAAGACCATCGATGGCGCTCGCCGCCGCCTCGGGACCGAGGGCCGCCTGCTGATCCGCAAGTCGGGCACCGAGCCGCTGATCCGCGTCATGGCGGAGGGCGACGAGGAGGGCATGATCCGAGCCGTGGTGGACGAAATCTGCGAGGCGGTGACGGCGGCTGCTACGCGCCACGCAGCTTAAAGGCGGCCCGCCGCATGCGGGGCCGCGTCCTTATCGTCGCCGGCTCGGACTCCGGCGGCGGCGCCGGCATTCAGGCCGACCTGAAAACGGTGACCTGCCTCGGCGGTTACGCGATGACGGCGATCACCGCGCTCACCGCACAGAACACGCAAGGCGTGTTCGCCATTCACGACGTGCCGCCGGCGTTCGTCGCCGAACAGATCCGCCGGGTGATGGAGGATATCGGTGCCGACGTCGTCAAGATCGGCATGCTGCACCGTGCCGACATCGTCGAGGCGGTGGCCGACTCCCTGGGCGCGTGCGCGCCGGGCATTCCCCTCGTCGTCGATCCCGTGATGGTGGCCAAGGGCGGCGCCTCGCTCCTCGCCGACGAGGCGATGGCGGCGCTGCGCGATCGCCTGGTGCCGCGCGCCGCGCTGCTGACGCCGAATCTGCCGGAAGCGCGCGCGCTGACCACGAAAAACATCGAAGCGCGCGCGCTGACCACCGAACAGCCGGAAGCGCGTGCGCTGACCACCGAACAGCCGGAAGCGCGTGCGCTGACCGGAAAACAGTCGGAAGCGGGCACGACGACCGACGAGGAGACCAGGGCGTGCGGGCCGACCGATGACGTCGCGGGAGGCGACGGGGTGGAACTGGCGCGGTCGGTGCTGGCCCTCGGCCCGCAAGCGGTGCTGCTCAAGGGTGGGCATGCCGGTGGCGAGATTGTCTCCGACATTTTGCTGCAACCGGGCCAGGCGCCCCGCATCTACGAAGCGCGGCGTATCGACACGCCGCACACGCACGGCACCGGCTGCACGCTGGCGTCGGCGATTGCCTGCGGCCTGGCGCAGGGAATGGCGATGGAAGCGGCGGTACGGCGGGGGCATGCCTACGTGTTGGCGGCGATCCGCAGCGCGCCAGGGCTCGGCGGTGGCCAGGGGCCGCTCAATCACGCGCATACCGTCGTCGCCTTCGACGGTTCGGCACGGGGCAAGGGATAGGTGCCGCCGCCGCGCTCCTAAAGACGACCGCCGATCTCCTCGACCAGGGCACGGATCTCGGTGGCGGCGGCGCTGCGGGGCGCGGTCTCGATCACCGAGCGGCCCTCGATCATGCTGGCGGCGAAGCCGACCCGGTTGCCGATCGCCGTCGCCGCCACCGGCAACTCCTTTTCGTTCATCCGGTCGCGGATCCAGGCGACGACGTTGCCGCGCGCCGGCATTCGGTTGAGGACGACCAGCAGCGCGGTGCGCGCATCGCCGGCCAGCGCCAGGGTGGCGCCGGTGGCCCAGACGTCCATCGGGCTCGGCTGCACCGGAATCAGCACCAGGTCGGCGGCGCGCACGGCGGCCTTGGCCTCGGTTTCGGCGTGCGGCGGGCTGTCGATGAGAATCAGGTCGTGCTCGCGCGCCAGTTTGCCGACCTCGGTGCCGACCCGCCAGCCGGCGATCTCCCGGCAGGCGACCTCGGCGCGCAGGCGCTGCGGCGCCGCGGCGCGCGCCACCGACCAGGCGGTGAGGCTGCCCTGCGGGTCGACGTCGATCGCCGCCACCCGCCGGCCGGCGACGGCGAAGGCGACGCTCAGGTTGGCGACCAGGGTGGTCTTGCCGGCGCCTCCCTTCTGTTGCGCGACGGTGATGATTTTCGCGGTCATCGGTGGGGCTCCTCACGACGGGGCAGGGCGGGACGGTCGGCGACGAATGCTAACTGTGACCATCGTACGCGCAAGCGCCGCGAATACAATCCCTTAACCCCGCCGCCTAATGGAAGTCGCGCGAGGGGATGTCGAACTTGGCTTCGTCGGCGGCGCGGCGCGGCTGGACGTCCGGCGCCAGGCGGCCGAGCAGGGGATCGTAATTGTAGAGTCGGTCGGCGAGGACGTGGATGACCGCGCCCTGGCGCTGCAGCGGCCCCTCGACGCCGATCATCGAGGCCTGCAGCACGGTGCGGCGGAAGCGCTCGAACACGGCCGGCCAGACGATCAGGTTGGCGGTGCCGGTCTCGTCCTCCAGCGTGATGAAGATGACGCCGTTGGCGCTGCCCGGCCGTTGGCGGGCGGTCACCACGCCGGCCGCCTTGACCCGGTCGCCGTGCGCGCGCCCGGCCAGCGCCGCCGCGGCGAGGAAGCCGCGCGGCTTGAGCAGGGGGCGCAGCAGCGCCACCGGGTGCGCCTTCAGCGACAGGGATGTCGCCCGGTAGTCGTCGGCCACCTCCTCGCCGAGCGTCGGCTTGGGCAGGGCAACGGCGGGCTCGCGGCGCAGCGGCCCGGGGCCGTGCGTTTCGGCGGCGTCGAACAGCGGCAGCGGCGACGCCCGGTCGAGGCCGCGGATCGCCCACAGGGCGCGCCGCCGGCTCAACCCCAGCGAGGCGAAGGCGTCGGCGTCGGTCAGCGTGCGCAGGGCGGCGGGGCCGAGCCCGGCGCGGCGGGCGATCTCGGCGACGCTGGCATAGCCCGTCCCCCGCGCGGCGGCGAGGGCCTCGGCGTCCCGCCGCGCCAACCCCTTGACCTGGCGGAGTCCTAAGCGCAGCGCGACGCCGCCGTCGGCGTGGCCGACCTCGACGGCGGCCGGCGCGCGGGGCTCCAGGGTGCAGTCCCAACCGCTGTGGTTGACGTCGACGGCGCGCACCGCGACGCCGTGCCGCCTGGCGTCGCCGACGATCTGCGCCGGCGCGTAGAAGCCCATCGGCTGGCTGTTGAGCAGCGCGCAGGCGAACGCCGCCGGATAATGGCGTTTCAGCCACGCCGAAACATAGACGATCAGCGCGAAGCTGGCGGCGTGGCTCTCCGGGAATCCATAGTCGGCGAAACCCTCGATCTGCTTGAAACAGCGCTCGGCAAAGTCCGGTTGGTAGCCGCGGCCGATCATGCCCTGGATGAAGGTGTCGCGGAAATGGCCGATGCTGCCTGACCGGCGGAAGGTCGCCATCGCCCGCCGGAGACCGTCGGCCTCCGAGGGCGCGAAGCCGGCGGCGACGATGGCGATCTTCATCGCCTGTTCCTGGAATAGCGGCACGCCGAGGGTTTTGCCGAGCACGGCGCGCAGCTCCTCCGACGGGAATTCCACCGCCTCCTCGCCGCGCCGCCGCCGCAGGTAGGGGTGGACCATGTCGCCTTGAATGGGGCCGGGGCGGACGATCGCCACCTCGATCACCAGATCGTAGAAGGCGCGCGGCTGCAGGCGCGGCAGCATGGTCATCTGGGCCCGGCTTTCGACCTGGAACACGCCGACGGAGTCCGCCTGGCACAGCATGTCGTAGACCGCCGGGTCCTCCGCCGGGACGGTGGCGAAGGTCAGCCGGCGGCCGTGGTGGCGCTCGATGAGGCGGAATGCCTTTTGAACGCAGGTGAGCATGCCGATGCCGAGGATGTCGATCTTCAGGATGCCGAGCGCGTCGAGATCGTCCTTGTCCCATTCAACGACGGTGCGCGCGTCCATCGCCGCGTTCTGGATCGGCACCAGCTCCGACAGCGGGCCGGCGGTGATCACCATGCCGCCGGTGTGTTGCGAGAGGTGGCGCGGGAAGCCGCGGATGGCGCCGGCGAGGTCGATGGCCATGCGCAGGGTGGGATCGGCGGGATCGAGGCCAACCTCGCGGATTCGCGCGGCGTCGACCTCGTGCCAGGCGCGGCGCCAGAAGGCATCCTGCAGGGCGACGATGGTGTCGTCGGAGAGGCCCAGGGCGGTGCTGACCTCGCGCAAGGCACTCTTGAAGCGGTAGGAGATCACCGTCGCCGTCATGCCCGCCCGCTCGCGGCCATACTTTTCGTAGACGTACTGGATCACCTCCTCGCGCCGTTCGTGCTCGAAATCGACGTCGATGTCCGGCGGCTCGTTGCGCGCGGCGCTGACGAAGCGTTCGAACAACAGATCGATGCGCGCCGGGTCGACGGCGGTGATGCCGAGGCAGAAGCAGACGGCCGAGTTGGCCGCCGAGCCGCGCCCCTGGCAGAGGATGCCACGGCCGCGCGCGAAGCGGACGATGTCGTGCACGGTGAGGAAGTAGGGGGCGAAGCCGAGTTCGGCGATGAGGCGGAGTTCGTAGTCGATCTGCGCCGCCACCTTCGCCGGCACGCCGTCGGGATAGCGCTCTTTCGCCCCGGCACGGGCGAGGCGGGCCAGTTCGTTGTCCGGCGTCCGGCCCGGCGGCGTCGGGTCGACGGGATAGTCGTAGCGGAGTTCATCGAGGGAAAAGGCGGCGCGTTCAGCGATGGTGAGGGTGTTGGCGATCGCCTCGGGATGGGCGTCGAACAGGCGGGCCATTTCCGCCGCCGGCTTGAGGTGGCGCTCGGCGTTGGCGGCGAGGCGAAAGCCGGCCTCGTCGATGCTACAGCGCTCGCGGATGCAGGTCAGCACGTCCTGCAGCGGTCGCCGGTCGGGCGTGTGGGCGTGCACGTCATTGGTCGCGACGAGGGGCACGCCGGTCTCGGCGGCGAGGCGCGCGAGGCCCGCCAGGCGGCGGTCGTCTTCGCCGGAATATAGTTTTTGGATAACCAGGTAGAGGTCTTTCTTGAATGTATTTCTGAGGCTTCTGAGGGGCCCGGCGAAGGCGGCGTCGGGCACCGCCGGTGGCAGCACGGCGAGGATCTGGCCTTCGCCGTGGGCGGCGACGTCGGCGAGGCGGAGCCGGCAGTCGCCCTTCGGCGCCCGCCGCCGGCCGAGCGTGATCAGCCGGGCGAGGCGGCCGTACGCCGCGCGGTCGGTCGGCCAGCAGAGCAGGCTCGGCGCGTCCTCGAGATCGAGGCGGGCGCCGACGATGAGGCGGATGCCGGCCTGACGGGCGGCGACATGGGCGCGGACGACGCCGGCCAGGGTGTCGCGGTCGGTGATCGCCACCGCGTCGAGGCCCAAGCTGGCGGCGGTGGCGACCAGTTCCTCCGGATGCGAGGCACCGCGCAGGAAGCTGAAATTGGAGCTGACCTGCAGTTCGGCGTAGCGGGCAGGGGTCAACGATGTTGTATCAGGCGAACAGTCCATGCAGGTACCAGCGGGGCTGCCGGTCGGGGCGGTAGAGGCCCTCCCGGTAGAGCCACAGCCGGCGCCCCTCGGCGTCCTCGACCCGGTAGTAGTCGCGGTTGCGCGCCAGGGTCTCCGGCGCGTGGCCGTCCGCCTGCCGCCACCATTCCGGGCCGATGCGCTCCGGGCCGTCGGCGGCGACGATGCGGTGCTGGACGCGGCGCCAGCGCACCATCGCCGGCGGTCCGTCCGGCACGGCGGCGATGACGTCGACCGGCTCCGGCGCCGGCAACAGATGGATCGGCCGCGGCTGGCGGGAGCGGTGGTGGTCCGCCCTCTCTTCTGGCAGCGGATGGGCTGTCGCCTCCAATAGCGGGTCGGCTGTCGCCTTCGGGGCGGCCAGCGCCGCGACCTCGCGGCAGGCGCGCTCCGGCAGGTGGCTGGCGTAATCGCGCAGGCGGACGACATCGCCGGCGCCGATCCGGTTGCTGAGGCGGTCGACCAGGGGGGCGAGGTCGGTGTCGCGGCGGTTGGCGGCGAAGTCCATGCCGGCCTGCTCGGGCGCCAGCGGCTCGACGATGGTCGCCGCCAGGGTCATCGCCTCGACGCCGAAGCCGGGATCGATCTCGGCCAGCTTTTCGGCGAACAGGCGCCTCAGGTGGGCGGGCGCGCGTACCGGGCGGCTGGTGCCGACGATGAGGCGGTCGACGTGGCCGTCGGTCCGGTAGGCGCGCAGGACCAGGCGCCGGGCGCCCAAATGCGCCTCCTCCAGGCGGGCGCACAGGTCGGCGAGCAAATGATCGGTCGCCCGGCCGATATTCTCCATGTCGCCGATGGGTTCGGCGAAGGAGAGGCTGGCCAGCATCGCCGGTACCGGCATCCGTGGCGACAACGGTTCGTCGGCGGCGCCCAGCGCCTGGTCGAGGCGGGTCAGCAGGATCTCGCCGAAGCGGGCGGCGAGCGGCGCGCGCGGCAAGGCGATCAGGTCGCCGATCCGCTTCAGACCCATCCGCGCCAGGGATTCGACCAGCGGCCGCGGCAGCCGCAGCGCGCTTACCGGCAATGGCGCCAGGGCCGCCTTCAGCGCGTTGGGCGGAACGAGCGCCGTCGTCGCCTCACCGGTGTCGTGACGGGCGACGGCCCAGGCGGCGCCGGGGGTCTCGGCGAGGCCGGCGCGGGCAGCGAAGCCGAGGCCGGCAAGGCGCCCGGCGATAGCCTTTAGGAGTGCCTGTTCGCCGCCGAACAGGTGGGCGCAGCCGCTGACGTCGAGCCATAGCCCGGCGCCAGCCGGCGCGTGATAGTCCTCGCCCTCGGGCTCGCTCAGTCCGCGCCGTTCGGCGGCCGTCCATGGCGTGTAGCGTCCGCACCAGTCGGTGAGCTTGTCGAGCGCGCGGCGGTCGGTCAGCGGATCGGCGGGATGCACCGCCAGGTTGGGCAGGAGGGCGCGCGCGTCGGCGAGGGAGGCGCCGGCGTAGAGGCCGGCCGCCCGCGCCGTCTCATTGACCGCCGCCAGCCGCAGGCCGCCGGCTTCCTTGACCACCGTCGCCAGGGGCGGTTGGCGGCGCCCCCGGCGCGGCCCCTGGCGAGGGGGGTGGGATCTCGACAGCCGGTCCGTCGGGAACGTCGGCAGCCACACGGAGATGATTCGTCTCATCGGTCCACTCCACGATCCAAGCGGCCGGCGCGCCGGCCTTGCAGCGAAGAAGGTCTACCCGCCAGCGGGCCGGCGGACGGGCGAAGGGGTCGGCGGAGGTTTCCTCCGGGTCCTGATCGGAAGGAAAGGGGGGCGGCGCCGGGCGCGGGGCGGAGGCGACTCGCCAGCGGCTGACCGCCGGCCCGGCGGCGCTGGCGGCGCCGAAAGGGCGCAGCAGCAGGGCGCCCGCGCCACCGGCTTCGGCGGCCAGCTGCAGGCGGCGCAGGTGCACCGGTTCCGCCTTCGCCACCTCGCCGAGGACGGCGGCGGCGGCGCCGCTTTTCAGCGCCTCCTCCATCGCCCAGTAGAGGTCCGTCTCGGTGCGCGGGAAGACGGCGATCAGCCGGTCGGGGTCGAGGCCGAAGGCGCGCAGGCCGGGCGCGTGGAGACCGCGCCGGCAACGCCCCCAGACGACCGTTCCCGTCGCGCCGGCGAGGCGGGCGGCCAGGACCGCCGCGAAGCCGGCCGCCGCGGCGCCCGTATCGCCCGCCCGGATCTCATGCAGGCCGATGCGCGGCAGCCCCCCCGCCGGCAGGGCGGCATCGATGGCGCCGCCATCGAGGGAGAGGCCGGCCGAACGCGCCCCTTCGGCGCCGCCCCCCTCGAGGCGGGCGATCTGGGCGCGCAGATCGTCCAGCAGGGCCGGATCGGGCGATGGCGGGCGGCGGACGGTGGCGGGCATCGGAACACCTTCGAAAACGAAAACCGGAAACAACAGTTGTTCTTGTTATGTTCCATATTGCGTCGGATTTCTCCCGCCGTCAAGGGGCGGCCAATCGGCGTCGACACCGCTTAAAACAACCTTAACCGGGCTGGTGATAAGAGACCCTGGCAGCACGGGCTTCGCGGCGGCGCATGGATGCCCGCGCCCGGCAAGACGATGCACCGAACATGCTGGCCCGAGGGACATGCTGGAAAGCGACTGCCTGGTCTTCATCGCCGCCGACCGTGACGTGATCTCGGCGCGCCAGCACGGCCGGTCGATGGCCGAGGCGATCGGTCTCGGGCGCACCGATCAGGCGCTGATCGCCACCGCGATCTCCGAACTGGCGCAGAACATCCTGCTCCACGCGCGGAGAGGCGAGGTTCACATCAGTGTCGTCACCGAAGGCCGGTGCCGCGGCATCCGCGTCACCGCCACCGATCGCGGCCCCGGCATCGACAATATCGAAAAAGCCCTCGAGGACGGCTTCTCCACCCACGATCGGCTCGGCTTCGGTCTCGCCGGAACCCGGCGCATCGTCGATGAGTTCGAGATCGCCTCCAAGCCCGGCGAGGGGACCTGGGTGCGAGTCGTCAAATGGCAAAGTCCTTGAGCGAACCGCCGGCGGACCGCATCGCATGCGGGCTGCCGGCGTCGGAAAAGCGAAGCCCGTCCTTTCGCGACGCCCTTCTCGGCTATTTGACGACCGGCGCGGAAGCCGATCTGCACGCGGCCAGCGCCATCGTCGCCGCACTCCTGAAACGGGAGGATACCGCCGGCTGCCTGCAGGCCTTGACGGCGGTCCATGGCGACCTAGAGGCCAGTCTTGTCGACCCGCGGGGACGACGGGCGCTTGACCTGGTTCTTGCCATCAACACGCCGATCCTGATGATGGCGCTTTCGGCCCCGCCAGCGATCCGGGCCCTCGACTTCGAGACGGCGGAACGGCAATCACTGGAGGAAGACGTACGCGCCGCCACCCTGGCGCTGGCGCGGGAACGCGAATTGCTGGAAGACCGCGTCGCCGCGCGCACCGCCGACCTGATGGCGGCGAAGGCGAACCTTCAGACGATCGTCTTCCTGGCCTCCCACGACCTGCGAACGCCGGCCAATGCCATCGAACTCAGCACCCGCGTGCTGGCCGAGGAAATGGAAACAACCGACAGCGATCAGGCGCGCGCGCTGGTCGCCGAAATTGGTGCCGCCGCGCGGCGCATCCTCGGCCGCCTGCATGCCTTCGTCGAACTGAACCGGCTGGAGGACCGCCGCGAGGACGCCGTGCCGGTGGATTTCAAGGCCCTCGTTCACGCGGTCTGGCAGACCCGCGATGCACCGTCGGCCATCACCCTGCAAACGGCGATCGACATCGACAGTGCCCGCCTCGAGGCGGGGATCGTTCGCGCCATCGTCGAGGAGTTGGTCGACAACGCGCTGGCGCACGGCGGTCCGACGCTGTCCACCATCGCGGTGCGGATCCGCCGCGAGCAAGCCTCGATCCTGCTCGACGTCGCCGACGATGGCCGCGGCGTGCCGACGCAGGCGCGGCAGCGCATCATGCGACCCTTCGAGACGCTCGGCCCGGCAAACGCGGACCGGGATGGCAACGGCGTCGGCTTGGCGCTGGTCGACAAGCTTTTGCAGCTGCGCGGCGGCATGATCCGCTGCGACAGCGACCCGATATTGGGCGGCGCCCGCTTCAGAATTCTCATACCGTGAGAGAAGGTGGTCTTGTTAACCCGGTCTAAATCCTTTTCCTGCAATCTGTGATTGAGCCAAGGATCGGCTTAAAACGCAGGAGCGAAGCATGCGACCCTTCCATGTCTGGCATATCGACGATGAAGACGTTTTCCGGCGGCTGTTCCAAATCTTCTGCCGGCGCCGTCAGCTGCGTGTCGTCATTCAGCCGTTCGATGACGCGCAGACCGCCGTCGATCTTCTTCGACTAATCGACGACGCGGACACGCCGGACCTGATCGTTCTCGATCTCCGGATGCCGGGTTTCGATGGCTTCGATTTCCTGAAGTCGCTGCCCACGGTCAACCCCAACAGGCAAATTCCGGTTTTCGTCTTGTCATCGTCGACCGATGTCAACGACATCATCGAGGCGCATGCCTGCGGTGCCGTTTCCTATTTCTCGAAGGACGAGGTCGAGGATCTGCTCGAACGGATCCGGTCGATGTCCGGGCCGCAAGTCGCCTCGGCGGCAGCCGGCTAGGAAAAGCGGTCCAGGGTCAAGCCGTCGAGCGAAAGTTCCGGCGGCAGACCGCAGACGACGTCGGCAAGGGCGCGGCCCGAGCCGCAGGCCATGGTCCACCCCAGCGTGCCGTGGCCGCTGTTGAGGTAGAGATTGTCGATCGGCGTGGCGCCCAGGATCGGCACGCCATCCGGGGTCGACGGCCGCAACCCGGCCCACAGCTCCGCCCGCTTGGGATCGCCGCAGCCCGGAAACAATCCCATCGCCTTGTCGAGCAGGAAGCGGGCGCGGGCCGGCGTCACCGTTTCGTCGTAGCCACTGAACTCGGCGGTGCCGGCGGCGCGCAACCGGTCGCCGAGGCGGCTGTAGACCATCTTCACCTCGTCGTCGATGATACTGACCTCCGGTGCGGCCGCCGGATTGGTGACCGGAATGGTCACCGAGTAGCCCTTGGCCGGATAGATCGGCGCGCGCAGGCCGAGCGGTTTGAGGAGCGTCGGCGTGATGCTGCCGGCGGCGGCGACGAAGGCGTCGGCGGCGATCTCCCCCCGGTCGGTCACCGCGGCGACGAGGCGTCGGCCGTCGCGCCGCCAGGATTTCAGCGTCGCGTCGAACCGGAAGGCGACGCCCGCCTCGGCGCATACGGCGGCGAGACGCTCGGTGAACAGATGCGCGTCGCCGCTTTCGTCCTCGCGGCTGTAGATGCCGCCGACGAGATCGCCGCGCGACGCCACGAGCGCCGGCTCCAGCGCGACGCAGGCGTCTGGATCGAGCGTTTCGCGCGGCAGGCCGAATTCCGCCATCGCCGGCACCAGGGGGAGGGCTTCGGCGTATTCCTTGGCATCGCGGAAGACATGCAGGATGCCGCGTGTTTTCTCGTCATAGGTAATCCCCGTCTCCTCGCGCAGCGCCTTCAAGCTTTGGCGGCTGTAGAGGGCGAGCCGCACGGCGCGGCCGAGGTTGACCTGCTGACGGGCACGCGTGCAGTTGGCGAGAAAACGCACCAGCCAGGCGAACAGCGGCGGATCGAAGCGCGGATGAAACAACAGCGGCGCGTCGACCCTGCCCAGCCATTTCAAGGCCTTCCAAGGCGTGCCGGGCGCCGCCCAGGGGGTGGCGTGGTTGACGGAGACCTGCCCACCATTGGCGAAGCTGGCCTCCAGCGCGGGGCCCGGGCGACGCTCGATGACGGTGACGGCGGCGCCATGGCGGCGGAGATAATAGGCGGTGGCGACGCCGATCACCCCGGCGCCGAGAACGACAACGTGCACGGACCCTCGCTCGGATTGATCCCTGCCGGCGCCGCGACGGCACCGGATGCTACTTGGTGTGTGTTGTATAGGAATGTCGGCCATCTTGCGCCAGAGCCCATGTCCGATATGATCGGCGGTGTGTTTTCCGCTTTGTCCGCGATATTGGCGATCCCATGACCGACACCGCGCTTCTGACCGTCGACGAGATGTATCGGGCGGATCGGCTGACCATCTCGGGTGGCGTTGCCGGGCTCACGCTGATGGAGGCGGCTGGTACGGCGATCGCCCGCGCCATTCGCCGGCGTTGGCGGCCGCGTCCCGTCGTCGTGCTTTGCGGTCCCGGCAACAACGGCGGCGACGGGCTTGTCGTCGCGCGCCTGCTGCGCCGCGAGGGCTGGCCGGTGCGCGTCCATTTGTTGGGCGATCCCGGCAAGCTGAAGGGCGATGCCGCCGTCAACGCCGAGCGCTGGCCGGGCGCCATCGAGTCGCTGAATGTGGTGGATCTCAGCGCCCGGCCGCTGATCGTCGATGCCCTGTTCGGCGCCGGGCTGACCCGACCGCCGGAAGGGCCGGCGCGGACGCTGATCGAGGCGATCAACGAGGCCAGCCTCGATTGCGTCGGTGTCGACGTGCCCAGTGGCGTGCAGGGCGATAGCGGCGCCGTCCTTGGCGTCGCGCCAGCTTGCGCGACAACGGTGACGTTCTTCCGCCCCAAACCGGGACACCTGCTGTATCCGGGGCGTGGCCTGTGCGGCGATCTCGTCGTCGCCGATATCGGCATTCCCGCGTCCGTCCTCGAGGACATCGGACCGGCGACGCACGCCAACGCCCCCGCGTTGTGGCGGGCGGCGATGCCATGGCCGGACGCGGCGGGCAACAAGTACACGCGCGGCCATGCCGTCGTCTGGGGGGGCGAAATGACCGGCGCGGCGCGCTTGGCGGCGGAGGCGGCGCGGCGTCAAGGCGCCGGCTTGGTCAGCATCGCCTGCGAGGCGGCGGCGCGGCCCATCTATGCCGCCGGCGCGCCCGGCACCATCGTCCACGCCGTCGCCGATATTGACGCATTGCGGAGCTATTTGGACGACGCGCGGCGCAACGCCTTCCTGATCGGTCCCGGCGCCGGCATCACCGGCGCGACGCGGCGGCGCGTGCTGACGGCGGCGGAAGCCGGCAAGGCGCTGGTCCTCGACGCCGACGCATTGACGGTTTTCGCGGAACCGCCCGAACTGCTGTTCTCGGCGATCCGCGCACCCTGCATCATGACGCCGCACGAAGGCGAGTTCCGCCGCCTGTTCGAAACGGAAGAGGCCGACAAGCTGGCGCGGACACGCAAGGCGGCGAGGCGCGCCGGTACGGTGGTGGTTCTCAAGGGGGCGGACACGGTCATCGCCGCTCCCGACGGGCGGGCGGCGATCAACGCGACGGCGCCGCCGACGCTGGCGTCGGCCGGCACCGGCGACGTCCTCTCCGGAATGTGCCTGGGCCTGCTGGCCCAGGGCATGCCGGCTTTCGAGGCCGCCTGCGCGGCGGTATGGCTGCATGGGACGATTGCCGCCGGTATCGGGCCCGGGCTCATCGCCGAGGACCTGATCGACGGCCTGCCTGCCGGTCTCGCGGCCTTGCGCCAGCATCCGGACATGTCATGTTAAGTCCTGAATGACAGGGCTTGAGGATCGTTTTCGATCCTCCTTATTCATCAGCGTTGACGTATTGCGAGGAGACCATGCCGGATAGCGAGCTGGAGCGGCGGACCGAACCGGGTGGCCTGCTGAGCCAGGCTCTGAAGACCTTGCGTTACCGATGGCAGGCGATCGCCGGCGGCGAATACGACGCCGACGCGGCGAGCACGCGGCCGGATCTGCCGGAGGCCGACGCCGACCGGTTGCGCAAGCAGATGCAGGCGTGCCTCGAGGCGCGTGGTGGCGAGGTCACCGCGCGTGCCCGCGCCGCCGCCCTGGGACATGCCTATCTGGCCCTCGACTCGACGGGGCGGGAACGCTTCCTGCGCATCCTGGCGGAGGATTTCGACGTCCGCGACGAAGCCGTCGATGCGGCGATGGCAGAACTGCATGCCGCCGAGACCCCCGAACAGCGGCGCTCGGCGCAACAAAAATTGCGCCTCACCCTGGAGGCGCCGCGGATCAAACTTTTAACGCAGTTCAATGGGCTGCCGGAAGGAATTAAGTTTCTGGTTAATCTCCGTGGCGAGTTGCTCTCGTTCGCTCGCAACGATCCGACGTTACAAAGGCTGGATACCGACCTGCGTGGACTGCTGAGCACCTGGTTCGACGTCGATTTTCTCGAACTGCGGCGCATCACCTGGGAGACGGCATCCGGCGCGCTGTTGGAAAAGCTGATCGCCTACGAGGCGGTGCATCCCATCGAAAGCTGGGACGACCTGAAGAACCGCCTCGATTTCGACCGCCGTTACTTCGCCTATTTCCACCCGCGGATGCCGGATGAGCCGCTGATTTTCGTCGAGGTGGCGCTTGTCAACGGCATCGCCGACAACGTGCAGGCGCTGCTCGATCCCAAGGCGCCGCTGCACGACCCGCAAGAGGCCGACACGGCGATCTTCTACTCCATTTCCAACGCCCAGCCTGGCCTCGCCGGGATCAGCTTCGGTAACTTCCTGATCAAGCGGGTCGTCGACCGGTTGACGGCGGAGTTTCCGAAGCTGAAGATCTTCGCCACCCTGTCGCCGATCCCGGGCTTCCTGCGCTGGCTGGGCGACGCGGTGGGGGCGGGCGAACAGGGACTGCTGTTGCCGTCGGAGCGCAAGCTGCTGGCGAGCGCCGGGGTCGCCAAGGGCGCCAAGGGCTGGCTCAAGGAAACGCTCGAGGGAATGGATTGGGTGGAGGACGAATCCTCGAGCAAGACCCTGCGGCCGATCCTCATGCGGCTGTGCGCGCGATACCTGATCAAGGAGGAGCGGCGGCCGGGCGTCGCGCTGGATCCGGTGGCGCATTTCCATCTCAGCAACGGCGCCCGCATGGAACGCCTCAACTGGATGGGCGACCGCTCGCCGCGCGGCCTCAAGCAGTCGGCGGGGATGATGATCAACTATCGCTACGATCTGGCGAAGATCGACGACAACCACGAGGAATACCGCGCCGGCGGCAAGCGCGCGGTATCCGGCGCGGTAAAAGGATGGCTCAATGACTGAGGCGGCGGCACGCGTCGCGTCGGCCAAGATGATTGACACGAACCCGACCGCCATTACAGTCTTGGCGCTTCCGATTCGAACGGGCGGACCTCGGCGGGCGTGGTGAAACTGGTAGACACGCAGGTTTTAGGTACCTGTGACGCAAGTCGTGGGGGTTCGAGTCCCTCCGCCCGCACCATGCTTCTGGATGGCGCGCAGGCATTGGCGGGCGGGAACACAGTCACACGTCGCGGCCGCGTTCGCCTCGCATCGCGGCCCAAGCAGACAAGACGGTCATGGACGTAACAGCAGTAAAAACAGACGGTCTAATCCACGAATTCGACGTCGTCATCCCGGCGGCGGAGATCGAAGACAAAATCACCCAACGCCTCGAACAACTGGCGCCCACGGTCCGCCTGTCTGGCTTTCGGCCCGGAAAGGTGCCCTTGTCCCTGGTGCGCAAGCGCTACGGTGACGCGGTGCGCGGCGAAGTTCTCGAGGAGACGATCAAGGATACGTCGTCATCGGTGGTCTCGAAACACGGCCTGCGGCCGGCGCTGTCGCCGAAGATCGAGCTCAAGTCATTCGGCGTCGACGAAAGCCTCGCCTACAAGATGGCGGTCGAGGTGCTGCCCGAGGTGACGCCACCCGACTACGCGCAAATAACGCTCGACCGCCAGGTCGCCGAGGTCACCGACGCGGAGATCGACAAGACGCTGCAACGCCTCCGCAGCAACCTGAAGACCGCCGAGGACCTGGCCGAGCCACGACCGGCGGCGGAAGGCGACATGGTCGTGTTCGATGTCGTCGGACCCGAGGATCGCGCGCTTTTCGACGGCGATCAGGGCACCGACGTCTCCGTCGAGATCGGTGCCGAGGGCTTGTTGCCGGGCCTCTCCGAACAGCTGGTCGGCGTCGCGGTGGGCGACAGCAAGCAGATCACGGTGACCTTCCCGGACGACTTCCAGGTGCCTGAGGTCGCCGGCACGCAACAGACCTACGACATCGCCGTCAAGGCGATCAAGGCGGTCACGTTGCCGGAACTCGATGACGCCGTGGCGCAGCGGGTCGGCTATGAAAACCTCGAGTCGCTGAAGACGCGCATTCGCGAGCAGCAGGAAGAAGAGCTGAAAAGCATCTCGCGTTCGAAGGCCAAACGGGCGCTCCTCGACCGCTTGGCGGAGATGTACACCTTCGAGGCGCCACCGACCCTGGTCGAACGGGAGTTCGAGCGCATCGTCCAGCAACTGGCGCCGCCGGCGGAAGAGTCCGAGGAGGGCGCCGAAGCGGCCAGCGCCGGCGACCATGATCATTCGCATGAACACGACCATGATCATGCGCATGAACACGACCATGATCACACGCACGAGCACAGCCATGATCATGAACATGAACATGAACATGAACACGATCATGACCACGGGGCCGGACGCCAGGCGATCAAGGCGGGCGTCGATCGGCTGTCGGATGCCGACCGGGAAGAGTACCGGCAGTTGGCCGAACGGCGGGTGCGGCTGGGGATCGTCCTTGCCGAGATCGGCAAGATCAACAATCTCAAGGTGGCGCCGGAGGAAATCAACAAGGCCGCGTTGGCCGAGGCGCGCAAATACCCGGGCCAGGAGAAGATGATCCTCGACTACTTCCGCGACAATGCGCAAGCGCGGGAAGCGCTGGCGGCCCCCGTACTCGAAGACAAGGTGGTGGATTTCATCCTCGAGATGGTTTCCATCACAGACCATCCGGTCTCCGTCGACGCATTGTTGCGCGATGACGAAGACGAAGCTACCACTGAAGAGGAGGCGGCCAACCGGGAGTCCGCGCCGGCGGCCGGGTAGCCGCGCGAAGAAGGTTTCCGATCCGACAGCGGATCAGCACCGCGAGGACGGCGGGCGATCCGCGGCGGCAAATTTCACCTCTTGGATTTTCAGGGCCTGAACCGTCAATGTCATTTCCCCTCGAGCCCCACATGAATACCCTCGTTCCAATGGTCGTCGAGACGACCAACCGAGGCGAGCGCGCCTACGACATCTATTCCCGCCTGCTCAAGGAGCGGATCATTTTCCTCACCGGCGGCGTCAACGACCCTGTTTCCAGCCTCATCTGCGCCCAGTTGCTGTTTCTGGAATCGGAGAATCCCAACAAGGACATCGCCTTCTACATCAACTCGCCGGGCGGGCTCGTCACCTCGGGGCTGGCGATCTACGACACCATGCAGTACATTAAACCCGATGTATCGACGGTTTGTATCGGCCAAGCCGCCTCCATGGGGTCTCTGTTGCTCGCCGCCGGAGCGGAAGGCAAACGCTACGCCCTGCCCAACGCGCGGATCATGGTTCACCAACCGTCCGGCGGTGCCCAGGGGCAGGCGTCGGACATCGAGATCCAGGCGCGGGAGATCCTCGCCCTCAAGGCGAGGCTCAATCAAATCTACGTCAAGCACACCGGCCAGACATTGGACGTGATCGAACAGGCTGTGGAGCGCGACCGTTTCATGACCCCGCTGGAGGCCAAGGAGTTCGGAATCGTCGACGAAGTTGTCGAGAGCCGGCCGAAGGCGGACGATGAGGAAGGCGCCGGTGGCGGCAAAAAAGGTTGACGCGACTTACCGGACACCACTCCCGGGACCGGCGGCGGGCCGGCCGGCCTCGCGTTTGTCCCTTGAAGGAATCTCTCGCGATCGCAAATCAATGGGAGGGAATGATTTTTTGCATTGTAAGACGCCTCCCCCAATGGCTAACATGCCTCTGAGGTGATGGGCTGGACTGAGAGATTGATGAATGACCAAATCCTCGGGTGGTGATTCCAAAAACACCCTCTATTGTTCTTTTTGCGGAAAGAGCCAGCACGAAGTACGCAAGCTGATCGCCGGGCCGACGGTGTTCATCTGCGACGAATGCGTCGAGCTTTGCATGGACATCATCCGGGAAGAGCACAAAACGGGCTTGGTGAAGTCGTCCGAGGGCGTCCCGACACCGATGGAGATCTCCAAGGTGCTCGACGACTACGTGATCGGTCAAGGACGGGCCAAACGCATCCTCTCGGTCGCGGTGCATAACCACTATAAACGGATTGGCCACGCGACGAAAAACAACGACGTCGAGCTCGCCAAGTCGAATATCCTGCTGATCGGTCCCACCGGGTGCGGTAAGACGCTTCTGGCGCAGACACTCGCGCGGATCATCGATGTTCCGTTCACGATGGCCGACGCGACGACGCTGACGGAAGCCGGCTATGTCGGCGAGGATGTCGAAAACATCATCCTCAAGCTCCTGCAGGCCTCTGACTACAACGTCGAACGGGCCCAGCGTGGCATCGTCTACATCGACGAGGTGGATAAGATTTCGCGCAAGTCAGACAATCCGTCGATCACCCGCGACGTCTCGGGCGAAGGTGTGCAGCAGGCGCTTCTGAAGCTGATGGAGGGCACCGTCGCCAGTGTGCCGCCGCAGGGCGGGCGCAAGCATCCGCAGCAGGAGTTCCTGCAGGTCGACACGACCAACATCCTCTTCATCTGTGGCGGCGCGTTCTCCGGCCTCGACAAGATCATCTCGGCGCGCACCAAGGGCACGACCATCGGCTTCGGCGCCGACGTTCGCGCCCCGGACGAGCGGCAGACCGGGGAGATCGTCAAGGATGTCGAGCCTGAGGATCTGCTCAAGTTCGGCCTCATTCCGGAATTCATCGGTCGCTTGCCGGTCATCGCGACCCTCAACGATCTCGACGAGGCGGCGCTGATCGAGATCTTGACGAAGCCGAAGAACGCGCTCGTCAAGCAGTATCAGCGCCTGTTCGAGATGGAAGGCGTTCGCCTCGAGTTCACCGAGGGGGCGCTGGAGAGTGTCTCCCAGCGCGCGGTGGCGCGGCGTACCGGAGCGCGCGGGTTGCGGTCGATCATGGAGAGCATTCTGCTTGACACGATGTACGACCTGCCGGGCCTCGAAGGTGTCGAGGAAGTGGTCATCAACCGCGAGGTCGCCGAAGAGCAGGCCAAACCGCTTTTCATCTATGCTGACCGGCGCGGCGACGTCGGCAACAGCGCCTGACCCGTTGGCTGTCCGGCTTGACGGGCGCTGGCGCGCCGACCACTTAACGTAAGTAGCCGATTGAGGCGACTCCATCGCCGGTCCGGCGACGAAGTCCAATCAGAGTGAAACGAAAGGTGGCTGAGGCGTGACCACTCCGAGCAATATCTATCCGGTGCTTCCCCTGCGTGACATCGTCGTGTTTCCGCACATGATCGTGCCGCTGTTCGTCGGTCGCGAGAAGTCCGTGCGGGCACTCGAGGATGTCATGAAGGACGACCGGCAGATCCTCCTGGTTGCGCAGAAAAACGCCTCTCAGGATGACCCTGGCCATGAAGATATCTTCGCCGTCGGCACCATCTCGACGGTGCTGCAGCTGTTGAAACTGCCGGATGGCACGGTGAAGGTGCTGGTCGAGGGCGGGCAGCGGGCCACGGTGACGCGCTTCACCGACCGGGAGGAATTCTTCGAGGCGGAGGCGAACCCGTTCCCCGACGAGGACGGCGACCAAAGCGAATTGGAAGCCCTCGGGCGCTCTGTGATCGGCCAGTTCGAGCAGTACATCAAACTCAACAAGAAGATCCCGCCGGAAGTTCTGGTATCCATCAACCAGATCGACGAGCCGAGCAAGCTCGCCGACACGGTGGCGTCGCACTTGGCGCTGAAGATCGCCGACAAGCAGGAGCTTCTGGAGAGCGCCACTGTCTCCGAGCGCCTGGAGCGCATCTACTCGTTCATGGAATCGGAGATCGGCGTCCTCCAGGTGGAGAAACGCATCCGCAGCCGCGTCAAGCGCCAGATGGAGAAGACGCAGCGCGAATACTACCTTAACGAGCAACTGAAGGCGATCCAGAAAGAACTCGGCGAGTCCGAGGACGGCCGCGACGAGGCGGGCGAGTTCGAGGAGCGCATCAAGAAGACGGCGCTGAGCAAGGAGGCGCGCGAGAAGGCGCTCGCCGAGTTGAAGAAGCTCAAATCGATGAGCCCGATGTCGGCGGAAGCGACGGTGGTGCGCAACTATCTCGACTGGATGTTGAGCATCCCGTGGAAGAAGCGCTCCCGCGTCAAGAAGGATATCAAGCTGGCCCAGGAGGTCCTGGACGCCGATCACTACGGGCTGGCCAAGGTCAAGGAACGCATTCTCGAATATCTCGCCGTGCAGCAGCGGACCAACAAACTGAAGGGTCCGATTTTGTGCCTGGTCGGGCCGCCCGGCGTCGGCAAGACGTCGCTCGGCAAATCCATCGCCCGGGCGACCGGACGCAATTTTGTGCGCATGTCGCTGGGCGGCGTCCGTGACGAATCGGAAATCCGCGGCCACCGGCGGACCTACATCGGTTCGATGCCCGGCAAGGTCATCCAGGGCATGAAGAAGGGGAAGACCTCGAACCCGCTGTTCCTGCTCGACGAAGTGGACAAGATGGGCAACGACTGGCGCGGCGATCCCGCCTCGGCGCTGCTCGAAGTTCTCGATCCCGAGCAGAATTCCACCTTCAACGATCACTATCTCGAGGTTGACTACGATCTTTCGGACGTGCTGTTCGTCACCACGGCGAACACGATGAACATGCCGCCGCCACTCCTCGACCGCATGGAGATCATTCGCCTGTCGGGCTATACCGAGGACGAAAAGATCGAGATTGCCAAGCGGCATCTGATCCCCAAACAGATCGAGGCGCACGGGTTGAAGGACGGGGAATGGGCGATCTCCGACGGCGGCTTGCGCGATTTGGTCCGCTACTACACGCGGGAGGCCGGCGTCCGCAACCTGGAGCGCGAACTGGCCAACCTGACGCGCAAGGCGATCAAGGAAATCATGATCGGCGAGTCGAAGTCGGTTCAGGTGACGGTGCGCAATCTCGACAAGTATGCCGGTGTCCGCCGCTACCGCTTCGGCGAGACGGAGCAGGAGGACCGGGTGGGGGTTGTCACCGGCTTGGCCTGGACCGAGGTCGGCGGCGAATTGCTGTCCATCGAGGCGGTGATGGTGCCGGGGCGCGGGCGGGTGACGTATACCGGAAAGCTCGGCGACGTGATGCAGGAATCCATCCGCGCCGCCAAATCGTTCGTCCAGTCGCGGGCGATCCAGTTCGGGATCTCGCCGAAGGCGTTCAGCAGGCGCGATATCCACGTCCATGTGCCCGAGGGGGCGACACCGAAGGATGGGCCGTCGGCCGGCGTGGCCATGGTGACCAGCATCGTTTCCGTGCTAACCGGTACGCCGATCCGCAAGGACGTCGCCATGACCGGCGAGTTGACGCTGCGGGGGCGGGTGCTGCCGATCGGTGGGTTGAAGGAAAAGCTGCTCGCCGCGCACCGGGGCGGCCTGAAGAAGGTGCTGATCCCGCGCGACAACGAGCGTGACCTGCCGGAAATCCCCGACAATATCAAACGGGGCCTGGATATCGTCGTGGTGACGACGGTCGACGAGGTGCTGAGCCACGCGCTGGCCAAGGAGTTGGCGCCGCTCGACTGGATCGAGTCGGACGAAGACCTCTTGCCAGACGCCCCCGATTCGAAGCCTGTCGAGGATGAAGAGGAAGTCGGCGGGGTCGTCACCCATTGAGACCCGCCGCTTTCCGGGTGCGGGCGCGCGCTTAAGATCGTAACGCGGTAAACACTTTCGCGTGACATGCGAAAACCCGCGCCTTGCCTTGTTTATCCCGAGTTTTCTCCGGATGAATGCAGAACATCGTTTGACTGCAGTCGGTTAGGGCTCGTAAACTCGCATACGTCCGACGAATAGGATGCTTTTCACAACGTCGAAAGGGGTCGCGAGAGATCTCATGGATAAGCAATCAGCATTGGGGGAAAAAAACGTGAACAAAACCGAACTGATCGATATCGTTGCCGAGACAGCCGATCTGCCTAAAAAGGACGCGACAAAGGCCGTGGACTGCGTGTTCTCGGCCATCACTGATGCCCTCAAGAGCGGTGCGGAAGTGAAGATCCTCGGCTTCGGCACCTTCAGCGTCAGCAAGCGTGAGGCGGGGCAGGGTCGCAACCCCCGCACCGGCGAGATCATCGAAATCAGCGCCGCCAACCAACCGAAATTCAAGGCCGGCAAGGGCCTGAAAGACGCCCTTAACTAATCCACCATCGGGTCATCGTCTTAACGAGCCGGCCGCCGCGCCGGCTTTCCAATCGACAGGGCTTGCGTTGCGGGTGGCGTTCGCGTAGTTGCATGGAACAAAACGGCCCGGAGGGCGGTTAGCTCAGCTGGAAGAGCGCCACGTTTACACCGTGGATGTCGGCGGTTCGAGCCCGTCACCGCCCACCACGTTCGCGGTGACGCCGCTTCCACCGACGGCGGGCATGCGCCATGCGACCAATGACTGACTCGGGAGGAGCTTCAATGGTGACGCCGCCGTCCCCCATCCGATCCGGTCGCGACGGCCGGTGCCGGCCCGTCGACGATCGGCGCACGGTCGTCGGGTCACACTGATCCCATGGCCGACCCCCACATTCCGCGTGCCACCTATCGCCTACAGCTTGGCGGCAGGTTCACCTTCGCCGATACCGCGCGTGTCCTGCCCTATCTGGATTCCCTCGGCATCAGTCACGTTTACCTGTCGCCCTATCTGAAGGCGCGCGAGGGCAGTTCGCACGGCTACGACATCGCCGACCATAACGCCTTCAATCCCGACATCGGCGACGAAACGAGCTTTTCCCAGCTTTGCGGCGAACTCGATCGGCACGACATGGGCCAGATCCTCGATTTCGTCCCCAACCACATGGGGATCGGCCGCGCCGATAATTCGTGGTGGCTGGACGTCCTCGAGTGGGGGCGCGATTCGGTCTATGTCAATTATTTCGACATTGACTGGGACCCGGCGAAACCGGAGTTGCGCGGCAAGGTGCTGGTGCCGTTTCTCGGCGACCATTACGGCGCCATCCTCGAGGCGGGCGAACTCAAGCTGGCGTTCGATCCGCACGGCGGCACCTTCAGCGTCTGGTATTACGAACACCGCTTTCCCATCACCCCTGGCGAATACGGCCGCATCCTGAAGCGCGTTCGCGACGACATGGAGTCGCGCGAGATGGTGCCGGCCGGGGTTCTCGTCGAGTTGGAACTGGTCATCTCTGGCTTCCGCGACCTGCGCCAGGCGCCGCGGTCGGCGCGCGGCAAGTCGACGCGCCGCGCCAAGGCCGAGCGGCTGAAGCGCCAGATCGTCGAACTGTGCCGCAAGGAACCGGTGGTCATCGAGGCGACCGAAGCCATCCTCGCGGTCATTAATCGCGGCGAGGACTCGCCGGGCGAGCCGGAATGGCTTCACAAACTTTTGGAAGCGCAGCACTACCGGCTTGCCTACTGGCGGGTGGCGGCGGAGGAGATCAACTACCGGCGGTTCTTCCAGATCAACGACCTCGCCGGCATCCGGATCGAGGAGCCGGCCGTCTTCGACCACGTCCACCGTTTGATCCTGACGTTGATCAGCGAGGGCAAAATCCAGGGCCTTCGCATCGACCACATCGACGGCCTGTTCGATCCGCGCGGCTATCTCCTGCGCCTGCAATCGAAAATCGCCGATGTCACGGCGCATGGGGTGGATGTTTCGGACGAGGCGGCATCGCCGCCCGGCGGCGAAACGGTGCCGCTGGCGCCGGAACCCTTCTATATCGTCGTCGAGAAGATCCTGGCGCCGCATGAACACCTGCGCGAGGAATGGCCGATCGCCGGCACCACCGGTTACGACTTCCTTGCCCACGTCAATGGCCTGTTCGTCGATCCGCGCGGCGAGACGCCGCTGACCCAGTTCTACGAGAAGTTCACCGGCGTCACGAAGCCGCTTACGGAGATCATGTACGAGGCGAAGAAGGAGGCGATGGACCACGAACTGGCCAGCGAACTGCGGGTTCTCGCCAACGAGTTCAACCGGCTGACGGAGTCCAACTGGCTGACGCGTGATTTCACCCTGGTCGGCCTGCGCCAGGCGCTGCGCGAGGTAGTGGCCTGTTTTCCCGTCTATCGCACGTATGTCGACGGCCGGCTGTGCCAGGACGAGGACCGCGCCGAGATCGACGCCGCGGTGGCGATGGGCCGGCGGCGCAGCACGCGCGCCGACAAGTCGGTGTTCGATTTCATCCATAGCATGCTGACCACCGATTCGGCGCGCGGCAAGAACAGCCTGTTCAACCGGGCCGAGGTTCAGCGGCTGGCGCAGAAGTTCCAGCAGTATACCGGTCCGGTGATGGCGAAGGGCTTCGAGGACACGACGTTCTACCGCTTCAACCGCCTGGTCTCCCTCAATGAGGTCGGCGGCGAGCCGGACGTTTTCGGCACCAGCGTCGAGGGCTTCCACGCCGCCAGCCTGCGCCAGGCCGGTACCTTCCGCCACGGCATGCTGTCCACCGCCACTCACGACACCAAGCGCGGAGAGGACGTGCGGGCACGCCTCAACGTGCTCTCCGAACTGCCGCTGGAATGGACGCGGCGGGTGCGGCGATGGGCGGTGCTCAATCAGCGGCGCAAGAAGATGGTCAACGGCCGCCACGCGCCGAGCGCTAACGACGAATACCTTTTGTATCAAACCCTGGTCAGCGCCTGGCCGGCGGCGCTGCACACGGCGGAAAGCCCGCCGGAAGCGGATGTCGCCGCCTTCCGCGAGCGCGTCCGAGACTACATGATCAAGGCGGTGCGCGAGGCGAAAACGGAATCGAGTTGGCTCAACACTGACGAGGAATACGAGGCGGCGTTGCTCGGCTTCATCGACAAGGTGCTCGACATCCACCGTCGCGATGCCTTCTGGGACGATTTCCTCGGCTTTCAGCGGCGAATCGCCGAGATCGGCATGATCAACGGGCTGGCGCAGGTGGTTCTCAAACTGACCGCGCCGGGCGTGCCCGACATCTACCAGGGCTGCGAGTCGTGGGATCTCAGTCTTGTCGATCCCGATAACCGGCGGCCGGTGGATTTCGACCGCCACGGCGAGCAGCTCGCGGCGGTGCAGGCGGCATTCTCCGAAGATCCGGCGTCGCTGCCGGGAGAGCTGCTGGCGAGCTGGCCGGATGGCGCGGTCAAGATGTTCGTCACTTGGCGGCTGTTGTCGCTCAGGCGGGAAAAACCGGCCCTGTTCGCCGACGGCGACTATGCGCCAGCGACGGCGGTGGGCACGCGGGCCGACAATCTCCTTGCCTTCGTCCGCGGCACCGAGAGCGACCGCACGTTGACGGTCGCTTCTCGGCTGGTGCCCGATCTTATGGGGGAAGACCGTCGGGTGCCCATCGGCAAGCAGGTCTGGGACGATACCCGCATCACCCTCG